>NZ_JBFAHY010000002.1:0-896583 GCF_040654395.1 Nocardia sp. NPDC050697 | reverse complement strand
CCGGCTGATCCGGAGTCGGACGAATGCAATCGACCGGGCACTCGGAGACGCAGCTCGCGTCATTGCAACAACGCTGCGTGATTACGTAGGCCATGTGTGCTGATCCTCGGGGTGTGCGTGCGGAGTGGCGCCACCGTGAAGGCGGACACGATCATTCGCGGCCCCCGGCACTGTGATGCCGCTTTCAGTGTGCCTCGAGCGCGATCCGGGGCTCGCACCGGAGAGCGTCTACGGTGAACCCATGGCGCGCACGCTCATCCTCCTGCGGCACGGGAAATCGGCCTACCCGGACGGCGTCGCCGACCACGAGCGCCCGCTCGCACCGCGCGGCGAACGCGAGGCGGCGCTGGCCGGGGCGTGGATTCGCGCCACCCTCCCCCCGGTCGACGAGGTGCGCTGCTCCACCGCCGAGCGCACCCGCGGCACCCTCGCGGCCACCGGCATCACCGCGCCGGCGCACTACGAATCCGGCATCTACGACGCGGACGCGGACGAGCTGGTCGAGCTCGTCCGGCTGACCGGCGACGCGGTGCGGACCCTGCTGCTGGTCGGCCACTTCCCCGGCATGCCGGAGACGGCGCTGGAGCTGGCCGCCGACCGGACGAGCGCGGCCGCCATCGCGCTGGCGCGCAAGTTCCCGACCTCGGCGCTGGCGGTGCTGGAGTTCGCGCTGCCGTGGTCCGAGATCGGGCCGGGCAGCGGCGAGCTCACGCACTTCCACGTGCCGCGCTGAGCCTCAGCGCAGTTTCACCACGGCGACCACGCCGAACACGGCGAGCAGCACGAACGCGGCGAAGCCGCCGAACAGCCACCACACCACGCCGAGCGCGGCGACGAACGGCGCGACCGCGATGGCGGTGATCACCGGGCTCTCCTTGACCGTGGCGAGGGCGGAGCGCGCCCTGACCCGGTCGATGTCCTTTCCAGGCATGGCTCCAGGGTAGGTCGCGGTGCGCGCCGCCGCCGCAACCCGGCGAGAATCGTCCTTGCTTGGAGTGTGCTCCAGGTGGCTAGCGTCGTAGATGTTCCTCGGAAAGGGCGGCAGCGATGACCGAAGCGACGATCGAACGTCCGCGGTACTCCATCGGCGAGGCGGCGGAGCGGTCCGGGCTGAGCCGGGACACCCTGCGCTGGTACGAGCGGATCGGGCTGCTCAGCTCGGTCGGGCGCGACCACACCGGCAAGCGCCGGTTCACCGAGCGGGATCTGGACTGGCTGCAGCTGATCGGCAGGCTGCGCACCACCGGCATGTCGGTGGCGGACATGGTGCGCTACGCCGAGCTGGTGCGCGCGGGCGAGTCGACCATCCCGGAGCGGCTCGCGCTCTTCCGCGCCACCCGCGCCGACGCGCTCGCCCGGATCGAGGAGCTCAGCCAGACCGTCGCCGTTCTGGACTACAAGATCGGGCTCTACGAGGGCGCGGTCGGGACGCACTGTGAAGGGACGACAGTATGACCACCAGCGGAACCCTGCCCACCACCGCGCTCGGCGGAATCGAGGTGGGCGTGCAGGGCCTCGGTTGCATGGGGATGAGCGAGTTCTACGGCAGCTCGGACCTCACCGAATCGCGCGCGACGCTGGAGCGCGCGCTCGAACTCGGCGTCACGCTCTTCGACACCGCCGACGTCTACGGCTCCGGGCACAACGAGGAGTTCTTCGCCGATTTCGTCCGGGCCAACCGGGAGCGGGTGGTGCTCGCCACCAAGTTCGGCATCCGCCGCGACCCGGCCGACCCGGCCTTCCGCGGCATCGACAACTCCCCCGAGTACATCCGCTCGTCCGTGCGGGGCAGCCTGCGCAGGCTCGGCATCGACACCATCGACCTGTACTACATGCACCGGCGCGACCCCGCCGTCCCGATCGAGGAGTCGGTGGGCGTGCTGGCCGAGCTGGTGGAGGCGGGGCTGGTGCGCGCCATCGGGCTCTCCGAGGTCACCGGCGACGAGCTGCGGGCCGCGCACGCGGTGCACCCGATCGCCGCGGTGCAGTCGGAGTGGTCGCTGTTCTCCCGCGATGTCGAGCGCACCGCGGTGCCCGCCGCGGCCGAGCTCGGCGTCACCTTCGTGCCCTACTCGCCGCTCGGCCGCGGCTTCCTGACCGGCTCCTTCGCCGATGCCGGCGCGCTGCCGGACGCCGAGGACTTCCGCCGCGCCATGCCGCGCTTCTCGGGGGAGAACGCGGCGCACAATGCCGCGCTGCTCGCCCCGATCCGGGAGCTCGCCGAGCAGCGCGGAATCACCCCGGCCCAGGTGGCGTTGGCCTGGGTGCACTCCCGTGCCGAGGCGCACGGCCTGCCGGTGGTCCCGATCCCCGGCACCCGCAGCCGCACCCGGCTGGCCGAGAACGTGGCGGCCGCGGTGCTGCCGCTGAGCGCGGCCGAACTGGCGGCGCTCGAGCCGGTGGCGGCGCAGGTCGCCGGAGCACGCTACGCGGACATGTCGTTCACCTCGGCCGGACGGGAGTGACCGGGCGGCGAACCGTACCGCCCGGCATGATGTGAGGGTCGGCGCGAAAAGGAGGAACGGCAATGTCGCAGGAGTCCGTCGAGGTCGTGCGCGAGGACGAGAACCGGCGCTACGTGGTCCGGTACGAGGGTGAGCAGGCCGGGTTCGCGAAGTACGAGGAGCGCGGGGACGAGACCGTCTTCACGCACACCGAGATCGACGACAAGTTCGGCGGCAAGGGGCTCGGCAAGGCGCTCGCGAAGTTCGCCGTCGAGGACACCATCGCCAGGGACCGGGTGATCCGCCCGGTCTGCCCCTTCATCAAGGCGTTCCTGGACAAGAACGCGGAGTACGACGCCCACGTGATCGGCAAGGGCGTTACGCGATGAGCGACCTGGACCCGAACCCCGCCGCCGAGGTCTGCACCCCGGCGGCGGGGCCGGGTCCGCTGGCCGAGCTGTACCCGGCGCGCGAGGTGCCGCTCGGCGGGGTCCGCGGCGTCTTCGTGGAGCGGGTGCTGCCGCAGCGCGATCTGCCCACCGTCGGGGCCTGGTGCTTCCTAGATCGCTTCGGCTCGCCGACGGTGACCACCACCGGCGCGCCGCCGGATATCGAGCCGCACCCGCACATCGGGTTGCAGACCGTCACCTGGCCGCTGGAGGGCAATATCCGGCACCGGGATTCGGTGGGCTCCGACGTCCGGATCGAGCCGGGGCAGCTGAACCTGATGACCTCCGGGCGGGGGATCGCACACTCCGAGTACGCGGTGCCCGGCGCGCCCGCGGGCAACGGGCTGCAGCTGTGGATCGCGCTGCCGGGCGAAAGCACCGGGATCGAGCCGCACTTCGAGCAGCACCGCGAGCTGCCCGAGTACGTCGCACCCGGCGTGCGGGCCACCGTGCTGATCGGCACGCTGGGCGGGGTCACCTCGCCCGCCAGGGCTTACACCCCGATCGTCGGCGCGTACCTCTCGATCGAGCCCGGCGCCGAGGTGCGGCTGCCGCTGGACCCCGCGTTCGAGCACGCCCTGCTCGGGGTCGAGGGTGAGCTCACCGTCGCCGGAGTCGAGCTCGCGCCCGGGCCGCTGCTCTACCTCGGCACCGGCCGGAGCGAGGTGGTGCTGCGCAGCGCGGCGGGGGCGCGGGTCGCGCTCATCGGCGGCGAGCCGTTCGCCGAGGAGCTGGTCATGTGGTGGAACTTTGTGGGGCGGAGCCACGAGGAGATCGAGACGGCGCGCTCGCAGTGGGAGGCGCGGGACGGGAGCCGCTTCGGCCCGGTGCCCGGGCACCCCGCCGACCAGCGCATTCCAGCGCCCCCGCTACCCGGCCTGCGACTCACCCCGCGCAAGCGCCGGGTCGGCACGCCGCACCACTAGCGAGCTGCACGCCGCGGAAGCGGTCGCCGGCCGGGTGCGTGGCGACGGCGCGGCCTTTTTCCTCACCCCCGGGCGAGCAGCGCGTCCAGCGCGCGGTACCCCTCGTTGAGCCCACCCTCCATGCCGGACTGCAGCATCCCGTCCCGCTCGTCCGGCGTGTGGAACTGGCTGTGCGTCCGCACCCGCGTGCGCCCGTCACCGAGGTCGGTGAAGCTGATCTCGTCGATGCACACGTGCGCGGGCATCCCGTCCCACTCGAAGGACCAGACGATCCGCCGCTCCGGCTCGATCTCCCGGAACCGCCCCTCGAACCCGTGCGCCTCCCCCTCGGCGTGCTCCACGAACCGCCAGTGCCCGCCGCGGCGGAACTCCCAGCGCTCGACATCCAGCGGATTCCCCCGCCCCCACCACTGCACCAGCTGCTCGATCCGGCTGTGCGCGGCCCAGACCCTGGCGATCGGGGCGTCGAAGACGCGCTCGATATCGATGCCGCGATCGGTGTCGGCGGCGACCAGGGTGTCGTTGGTGGTCGTTGTCATGATTCCTGCTCCTTCGTTCGTTCCAGAAACGCGTCCAGATGGTCCATGCGCTCCTCGACCACCTCGCGGTAGCGCTGCAACCACGCCACCTCGCGATCGAAGACATCCGTTCCGAGCCGGCACCAGCGCACCCGGCCCTGCTTCTCGGTCGTCACCATGCCCGCCTCCTCCAGCAGCCCGACGTGCTTCTTCACGCCGGTCAGCGTCATCCCGAAGCGCTCGGCCAGCTCGCTGACCGTGGCGGGCCCCGCGCGCAGCCGCTCCAGGATCCCGCGCCTGGTCGGATCGGCCAGCGCGCCGAAGGAGGCATCCAAGAAGTCATACTGAACCATCTAGTTCAGTATTGCGCGCCGCCGCGGCGCGGTCAAGGGCGCATTACCCTGGAAACATGAGCAGTGCCGTCGCCGATCACGACAGTTCCGCCGACGGCGGTCCCGCTCTCTTCCGCCTGATCCGGTTCTGGTCCCGCCGCTGGATCAACCGCAGCAGCGCGCAGCTCCCCGACGAGCTCAGGCACACCCAGCACATCCAGGTCGTCGAGGCGGTCGCCGCCGCCACCGAGCACGGCGCAGAGGCCACCATCAGCACCGTCGCCCACCTGCTCGGCCTCGACCACTCCGGCGCCAGCCGCATGGTCCGCGACGCCGGCGCCGCCGGCTACGTCTCCCGCACCGAGTCCACCCTCGACCGCCGCCGCACCGCCCTGCACCTCACCCCCCGCGGCACCCGCCTGCTCACCGGCGCCCGCCAGTGGCAGCGCCGCATCTTCGCCGAGCTCACCGCCGCCTGGTCGGACGAGGACCGCGACCGCTTCGCCGGCTACCTGCACCGCCTCAGCGCCGAGATGGAGCGCTGAACCCCCGCTTCACCCCGGTTGTCGAAATCCGGTCGACTTCCGCCACGAAAAACGTCAAGGCGAAGGCGAGACGTACTCACACCGCAGGTCGGATACCTTTGCGATGTGCTCGTAGTCGTGGTCGGCGGCAAGCACGGTCGCATCGTTGACTATGGCGTAGCCAGCGATGAGGACATCGAGCGATCCGGCTGCTCGAACGAGCCCCGAGTTCCACAGCGCCGCCTGGATATCGAGCACGAGCGACTCCTCAGGTGCACGCTCGAGCGGGAACCCGAGTGAGATCTGCTCTCGGTAGCGGGTGTGCTCCTCGGGCGTCCGCGCACTGTGGCAGAACTCGAGCACTTGCGGCGGGCAAGTGACCAACAGGTCGGACGGCGCCCGCTCGATGCGGCGCAGCCGGGCGGTGATACCTGGATCCCCAGTGGCCAGCCTTGCCCAGACGGAGTTGTCGACCAGGTAGTCGGTCACGCCGGCCGGGACTCGTCCGGGGAGACCACCGGCGCGCCGAGTTCGTTCTCGAGGTCGCTCAACTCCGCGATACCGTCGATCATCGCGCCCTTCTGCTTCGAGGCGATGAGTCGGCGCAACGCGAGGTCGAGGACGGCTCGGTTCGATCGCTCACCCGTAAGCGCCCTGGCACGCTCGATCAACCGCGGGTCCAGATCGACGCTGGTGAGTGTCATGGCACCCTTCCTCTCACAGTTATATGAGTAATTATATACCGTTGACGGCGCGGGGCCATCGTGCCTGGAGCAGCGCTCCCACCCGGGCCGGATGGGACGCCGAAGTTCCTGAAATTGCGCCAGTCCATACAAGCAGTTCGGCCCCCGATCCTGAAGGAACGGGGGCCGAACGCCTTGCTACAGAGCCGATTACCGATAGTCGCTGAACCCGTAATCGTCCAGCGGAACCGCGGCACCGGTGCTCTGACCGAACCCGTCCGGGCTGTAGTAGGTGTCGTCGTAGGACGGCACCGCGTACGCCGCGGCACGAGCCTCCTCGGTCGGCTGCACCTGGATGTTCCGGTACCGGTTGATGCCGGTACCCGCCGGGATCAGCTTGCCGATGATCACGTTCTCCTTGAGCCCGATGAGCTTGTCGGAGCGGCAGTTGATGGCCGCGTCCGTCAGCACCCGGGTGGTCTCCTGGAAGGAGGCCGCGGAGAGCCACGAGTCGGTGGCGAGCGACGCCTTGGTGATACCCATCAGCACGGGACGGCCGGCCGCGGGCTCGGCGCCCTCGGCGACGACGCGGCGGTTGGCCGCCTCGAACTCGGCGCGCTCGGTGAGCGAGCCGGGCAGGAACTCGGTCGCGCCCGAATCGATGATCGTGACGCGCCGCAGCATCTGCCGCACGATGACCTCGATGTGCTTGTCGTGGATGGACACACCCTGCGAGCGGTAGACCTCCTGGACCTCGTGCACCAGGTGCACCTGGACCTGACGGGGGCCCATGATCCGCAGCACCTCGTGCGGGTCCGCCGCGCCCTCCAGCAGCTGCTGGCCGACCTCGACGTGGTCACCGTCGGAGAGCAGCCGCTCGCTGCCGTCGTCGTGCTTGAAGACGCGCAGCCGCTGCCGCTTCGACAGCTTGTCGTACACGACCTCTTCGCTCCCGTCGTCCGGGATGATCGTGATCTTGTAGAAGCGGTCGTCGTCCTCCAGCCGCACCCGGCCGGAGGTCTCGGCGATCGGCGCCTTGCCCTTCGGCACGCGCGCCTCGAAGAGCTCCTGCACGCGGGGCAGACCACCGGTGATGTCGTCACCGGCGACGCCACCCTGGTGGAAGGTGCGCATGGTGAGCTGGGTACCGGGCTCACCGATGGACTGCGCGGCCACGATGCCGACGGCCTCGCCGATGTCGACCAGCTTGCCGGTCGCCATGGAGCGGCCGTAGCAGGTGGCGCAGACGCCGGTGCCGGTGGTGCAGGTCAGCACGGAGCGGACCTTCACCTCGGTGATGCCGGCGTCGAGCAGCGCCTCCAGGGCCGGGTCGCCGAGGTCGGCGCCCTTGGCCACGACCACGTTGCCCTGCGCGTCCAGCGCGTCCGAGGCGAGCGTGCGCGCGTAGGTCGAGGTCTCGACGTGCGCGTCCCGGATCAGCGAGCCGTCCAGCTGCTTCTCCGCGATCGGCACCACGATGCC
The DNA here is from genome assembly GCF_040654395.1 of Nocardia sp. NPDC050697. Lineage (NCBI taxonomy): Bacteria > Bacillati > Actinomycetota > Actinomycetes > Mycobacteriales > Nocardiaceae > Nocardia > Nocardia sp. NPDC050697. The sequence goes on along the minus strand of NZ_JBFAHY010000002.1, from coordinate 889,225 downwards.
GCGCTCGGTGCCGCAGTCGTGCTCGCGCACGATGACGTCCTGCGAGACGTCGACCAGACGACGGGTCAGGTAGCCCGAGTCGGCGGTGCGGAGCGCGGTGTCGGCCAGACCCTTGCGCGCGCCGTGGGTGTTGATGAAGTACTCCAGCACCGTCAGCCCCTCGCGGAACGAGGACTTGATCGGGCGCGGGATGAACTCACCCTTCGGGTTGGTCACCAGCCCCTTCATGCCCGCCAGGGTCCTGGTCTGGGTGAAGTTACCGGTGGCGCCCGAGTCGACGATCGTGATGATCGGGTTGTCGGCCGGGTAGTGCGCACGCAGCGCGCGGCCCACCTCCTCGGTGGCCTCCTGCCAGATCTTCACCAGGGCGTTGTTGCGCTCCTGGTGATCGAGCGCACCGCGCTGGTACTTCTTCTCGATCTGGTCGGACTGCGCCTCGTAGCGCTCCATGATCTCCGCCTTCTCCGGCGGAACGAGCACGTCCGACATGGAGACGGTGACCCCGGAGCGGGTGGCCCAGTAGAACCCGGCGTCCTTGAGCTTGTCGACGGTCTGCGCCACCACGATCATCGGGTAGCGCTCGGCGAGATCGTTGATGATCGTCGCCTGCCGCTTCTTCGGCATCTGCTCGTTGATGAACGCGTAGTCCGCCGGGAGCAGGTCGTTGAAGATGACCCGGCCCAGCGTGGTCTCCAGGTTCCAGGCGTCGCCGCGGTTCCAGCCCTCCGGGAACAGCTCCGCCTCGATCTCGCGCGGCGGGCGCTGGTCGGTGAGGCGCACCTTGATCAGCGAACGCACGGTCAGCTCACCGCGGTCCACCGCCATCTGCGCCTCGGCCGGCGAGGAGTACACGCCGTACTCCGGCCCGTCGGCGGTGGCGGCCCGGTACTCGCCCTTCGCGCCCTCCTCCAGGCGGGTCAGGTAGAAGAGACCGGTCACCATGTCCAGACGCGGCATGGCGAGCGGACGGCCCGAGGCCGGCGACAGGATGTTGTTCGAGGAGAGCATCAGGATGCGCGCCTCGGCCTGCGCCTCCGCGGAGAGCGGCAGGTGCACGGCCATCTGGTCACCGTCGAAGTCGGCGTTGAACGCCTCACAGACCAGCGGGTGCAGCTGGATGGCCTTGCCCTCCACCAGCTGCGGCTCGAAGGCCTGGATGCCGAGGCGGTGCAGCGTCGGCGCGCGGTTCAGCAGCACCGGGTGCTCGGCGATGACCTCTTCGAGGACATCCCACACCTGCGGCCGCTGCCGCTCCACCATCCGCTTCGCGGACTTGATGTTCTGCGCGTGGTTCAGGTCGACCAGCCGCTTCATCACGAAGGGCTTGAACAGCTCCAGCGCCATCAGCTTGGGCAGGCCGCACTGGTGCAGCTTGAGCTGCGGGCCGACCACGATCACGGAACGACCCGAGTAGTCGACGCGCTTGCCGAGCAGGTTCTGGCGGAACCGGCCCTGCTTGCCCTTGAGCAGGTCGGAGAGCGACTTGAGCGGGCGGTTGCCCGGGCCGGTGACCGGCCTGCCGCGGCGGCCGTTGTCGAACAGCGCGTCGACCGACTCCTGCAGCATCCGCTTCTCGTTGTTGACGATGATCTCGGGCGCGCCGAGATCGATCAGCCGCTTGAGGCGGTTGTTGCGGTTGATGACGCGGCGGTACAGGTCGTTCAGGTCGGAGGTGGCGAACCGGCCACCGTCGAGCTGGACCATCGGGCGCAGCTCCGGCGGGATCACCGGCACCGCGTCCAGCACCATGCCCATCGGCGAGTTGCCGTTGGTCTGGAAGGCCGCGACGACCTTGAGCCGCTTCAGCGCGCGCAGCTTCTTCTGGCCCTTGCCGCTGCGGATGGTCTCCCGCAGGTTCTCGGCCTCGGCCGCGATGTCGAAGTTCTCCATCAGCTTCTGGATGGACTCCGCGCCCATCGCGCCGGTGAAGTACTCGCCGTAGCGGTCGGTGATCTCGCGGTAGAGCAGCTCGTCGACGATGAGCTGCTTGACCGAGAGCTTGGTGAAGGTGGTCCAGATCTCGTCCAGCCGGTCCAGCTCGCGCTGGGCCCGGTCGCGGAGCTGGCGCATCTCGCGCTCGCCGCCGTCCTTGACCTTGCGCCGGACGTCGGACTTGGCGCCCTCGGCCTCCAGCTCGGCCAGGTCGGCCTCGAGCTTCTGCGCGCGGGCCTCGAGATCGGCGTCGCGCTGGTCGGCGACGGTCTTCTTCTCGACCTCCATCTCGGCCTCGAGCGTGGAGAGCTCGTTGTGCCGCAGCTCCTCGTCGACCGCGACGATCACGTAGGCGGCGAAGTAGATGATCTTCTCGAGATCCTTCGGCGCCAGGTCGAGCAGGTAGCCGAGGCGCGACGGAACGCCCTTGAAGTACCAGATGTGGGTGACCGGGGCGGCCAGCTCGATGTGGCCCATGCGCTCGCGGCGCACCTTGGCGCGGGTGACCTCGACGCCACAGCGCTCACAGATGATGCCCTTGAAGCGCACGCGCTTGTACTTGCCGCAGTAGCACTCCCAGTCCCGGGTGGGACCGAAGATCTTCTCGCAGAACAAGCCGTCCTTCTCCGGCTTGAGCGTGCGGTAGTTGATGGTCTCCGGCTTCTTCACCTCGCCGTACGACCACTGGCGAATGTCGTCGGCGGTAGCGAGACCGATCCGGAGTTCATCGAAGAAGTTGACGTCTAGCACGTAACTTCCTTTCCCCTGTTCGGGTCGAAATGGAGCAAAGAGTTCACTAGTGATGGAACGCGGGGCCGGGCACCGGAAATCGGCGCCCGGCCGGACCGCCTAGTTCGCCAGATCGTCGACCGTGGCCGCTTCGTTCCTGGACAGGTTGATGCCCAGGTTCGCCGCGGCGCGCTCCAGATCCTCGTCCTCGCCCTCGCGCAGCTCGATCGCCGCGCCGTCGGAGGAGAGCACCTCGACATTCAGGCAGAGCGACTGCAGCTCCTTGAGCAACACCTTGAAGGACTCCGGAATGCCCGGCTCCGGGATGTTCTCGCCCTTGACGATGGCCTCGTAGACCTTCACGCGGCCGACCACGTCGTCGGACTTGATGGTGAGCAGCTCCTGCAGCGTGTACGCCGCACCGTAGGCCTGCATGGCCCAGCACTCCATCTCACCGAAGCGCTGGCCACCGAACTGGGCCTTACCGCCGAGCGGCTGCTGGGTGATCATCGAGTACGGCCCGGTGGAGCGGGCGTGGATCTTGTCGTCCACCAGGTGGTGCAGCTTCAGGATGTACATGTAGCCGACGGCCACCGGGTACGGGAACGGCTCGCCGGAGCGGCCGTCGAAGAGCACCGACTTGCCGTTGTCGTCGACCATGCGATCGCCGTCGCGGTTCGGCAGCGTCGAGGCCAGCAGACCGGTCAGCTCCTCCTCGCGGGCGCCGTCGAACACCGGGGTGGCGATGTTGGAGTCGGCGGGCGCCTCCCACATCTCCTCCGGCAGCGCCTTGGCCCAGTCGGGGTTGCCCTCGACCTTCCAGCCCGCCTTGCCGACCCAGCCGAGGTGGGTCTCCAGGATCTGGCCGATGTTCATACGACGGGGAACGCCGTGCGTGTTCAGGATGATGTCCACCGGGGTGCCGTCCGGCATGAACGGCATGTCCTCGGTCGCCAGGATCTTGCCGATGACGCCCTTGTTGCCGTGCCGACCGGCCAGCTTGTCGCCGTCCTGGATCTTGCGCTTCTGCGCCACGTACACCCGGACCAGCTCGTTCACGCCGGGGGGCAGGTCGTCGTCGTCCTCGCGGGAGAAGACCCGGATGCCGATGACCTTGCCGGACTCGCCGTGCGGCACCTTCAGCGAGGTGTCGCGCACCTCGCGCGCCTTCTCGCCGAAGATCGCGCGGAGCAGCCGCTCCTCCGGGGTCAGCTCGGTCTCGCCCTTCGGCGTGACCTTGCCGACCAGGATGTCGCCGTCGCGCACCTCGGCGCCGATCCGCACGATGCCGCGCTCGTCCAGGTCCGCCAGGACCTCGTCGGAGACGTTCGGGATGTCCCGCGTGATCTCCTCGGCACCGAGCTTGGTGTCGCGGGCGTCGATCTCGTGCTCCTCGATGTGGATCGAGGTCAGGACGTCCTGCTCCACGAGGCGCTGCGACAGGATGATCGCGTCCTCGTAGTTGTGGCCCTCCCACGGCATGATCGCGACGAGCAGGTTCTTGCCCAGCGCCATCTCGCCGTTCTCGGTGCACGGGCCGTCGGCCAGCACCTGGCCGTGCTCCACCCGCTGGCCCTCGTCCACGATCGGCCGCTGGTTCGAGCAGGTGCCCTGGTTCGACCGGTTGAACTTGCGCATCCGGTAGCTCTTGCGGGTGCCGTCGTCGGCCATCACGGTGACGTAATCCGCGGAGACCTCCTCGACCACGCCGGGCTTCTCGTTGACCACGACGTCACCGGCGTCGACCGCGGCGCGCAGCTCCATCCCGGTGCCCACCAGCGGGGCCTCGGAGCGGATCAGCGGCACGGCCTGGCGCTGCATGTTCGCGCCCATCAGCGCGCGGTTGGCGTCGTCGTGCTCGAGGAACGGGATCATCGCGGTCGCGACCGACACCATCTGGCGCGGCGAGACGTCGAGGAAGGTCACCTCGGACGGGGCGACGTACTCCATCTCCTCGTTGCCGCGCCGGGCGAGCACGCGGTCCTCGAGGAAGTTGCCGTCGGCGTCGACCGGCGAGTTCGCCTGGCCGCGGACCTCGCGGTCCTCCTCGTCGGCGGTCAGGTACTTGACCTCGTCGGTGACCCGGCCGTCGACGACCCGGCGGTACGGGGTCTCGATGAAGCCGAACGGGTTCACCCGCGCGTAGACCGAGAGCGAGCCGATCAGGCCGATGTTCGGGCCTTCCGGGGTCTCGATCGGGCACATCCGGCCGTAGTGCGAGGGGTGCACGTCGCGCACCTCCAGGCCGGCGCGCTCACGGGACAGACCGCCGGGGCCGAGCGCCGAGAGGCGGCGCTTGTGGGTCAGCCCGGAGAGCGGGTTGTTCTGGTCCATGAACTGCGACAGCTGGGAGGTCCCGAAGAACTCCTTGATCGCGGCGACGACCGGGCGGATGTTGATCAGGGTCTGCGGCGTGATCGCCTCGACGTCCTGGGTGGTCATCCGCTCGCGGACCACGCGCTCCATGCGGGAGAGGCCGACCCGGATCTGGTTCTGGATCAGCTCGCCGACGGTGCGCAGGCGACGGTTGCCGAAGTGGTCGATGTCGTCGACCTCGACCGGAACCTCGGCGCCGCCCGGCGCCGTCATCACCCGGTCACCCGAGTGCAGCCGCACCAGGTACTCGATGGTGGTGACGATGTCTTCCTTGGTCAGCACCGACGCGGTGATCGGCTCGCCGACGTGGATGCCGAGCTTCTTGTTGATCTTGTAGCGACCGACCCGCGCGAGGTCGTAGCGCTTCTCCTTGAAGAACAGGTTCTCCAGCAGGGTCTGCGCCGACTCCTTGGTCGGCGGCTCGCCCGGGCGCAGCTTGCGGTAGATGTCCAGCAGCGCCTCGTCCTGACCGGCGGTGTTGTCCTTCTCCAGGGTCGACATCATGATCTCGGAGAAACCGAAGCGCTCGGTGATCTCCTCGGTGCTCCAGCCGAGCGCCTTGAGCAGCACGGTGACCGGCTGGCGGCGCTTGCGGTCGATGCGGACGCCGACGGTATCGCGCTTGTCCACGTCGAACTCGAGCCACGCCCCGCGGCTCGGGATCACGCGCACGCTGTGCAGATCCTTCTCGGTGCCCTTGTCGACCGAGTGGTCGAAGTACACGCCCGGCGAGCGGACCAGCTGGGACACCACGACACGCTCGGTGCCGTTGATGATGAAGGTGCCCTTGTCGGTCATCATCGGGAAATCACCCATGAAGACCGTCTGGCTCTTGATCTCACCGGTGTTGTTGTTGATGAACTCCGCGGTCACGAAGAGTGGCGCCGCGTAGGTCATGTCCTTGTCCTTGCACTCGTCGATCGAGGCCTTGACCTCTTCGAAACGAGGGTCGGAGAAGGAGAGCGACATGGACCCGGAGAAGTCCTCGATCGGGGAGAGCTCCTCGAGCACCTCCTCGAGTCCACCGGTCAGGCCCCCGTCGCCGCGAGCGGCGGCGCGTTCCCGCCACTCCGGGGTACCGACCAGCCAGGCGAACGAATCCGTCTGTAGATCGAGAAGACCGGGCACCTCCAGGGGCTCACGGATCTTCGCGAATGACACCCGCCTCGGGGCACCGGGAATGGACCCCGCCAAAGCCTGATTCGAACCGGCGCTTGTCTGGGTGGAGACTGCCAAGATGCGTCCTTCCAGCACCTAACGCGGGCCGCGTGGTGGTCCGCGACCGTCGCTATTGTCTGCTACGAATTCCGCTGGTAGCGCCCCGAACGCGACTCGAACAGGCACCAACGGGAGCAACACCGGAAAGGTGGAACCCACGTGTGCGAATCGAGGTATGGACAGGAGGCAGCCAGCGCAACCTCCAAAGTTACACCCACGAATACGGAGAAGTCAAAGTACCACCCCTGTGATCGTCGACCCATCCGGCGCGCCGAGGCGCCGGGGTTCGACCGCATACCTTCCGGGCCGGCCGCGCTGGCTGCGCGAATGCCGTGACACCCGGCGGGGGGTGGTCAGCTGCCGCTGCTCAATCACTAGGGTGACGGCTGTTTCCGGCCTCGTCAAGTGGCAGGATCGGCGGCCCGGATGCCGAGATCGGCTGTCTTCCCGGCGTTCCGGCGCCGGTTACCTGTCGACGATCTCCGCGGCGAGCCAGCGGCCGTCCACCTTGGTCATGCGCAGCACCACGGGGCCGGCGACGCTCTGCTGCGCCGCGCCGTCCTTGGTGGCGCTCACCACGAGGTTCACCAGCAACTCGGCGTGGTCGTCGGTGAGCAGGGTCACGCCGATCGGGTCGGCGGCGGCGGTCGCGCTGGTCTGCGACTGTTTGATGGCGTCGATGGTGGTCGGGGCGAACTGGTCGAGGTCCTTGAGCATGTCGCCGGTGACCACCTGGCGAACGGCGTCCGGGTAGCCGTCGATGGCGGTCGCGTCGTAGCCGTAGATGGTCTTGAGCGCATTGTCCGCGGCGGCGCGGACCTCCTCCGTGGCGCCGGTGTCGACGAAGGCTTCGTCGCCGTCCGGGACGCCGGGGCGCAGTGCCGCGATGGCGGCGAAACCGGCCAGTACCGCCGCGGCGAGAACGCATGCCGCCGGCACCGCCCACCCGCGCAGGCCGCGCTTCTCGGCGGGTCCCGCCTCGGGCGCCGCGCTAGCGGGCTCGTCGCCTGCGGCGCCTGCACCCGCCGACGCGACCTTGTCCGCGGCTTTGTCGAGACTGGTTCCGCTGCCCGCAGAGCGGGCCTCGCTCGCCGCAGAGCCTGCCTTGCTCGCCACGGGCGCGGCCGCGCCGGCCTTGCTCGCAGCGGGCGTGGCCGCACCGGCCTCGCTCGCGACAGGCTTGCCGGCGACGGTCTCGCTGACGGCGGACTCACCGGGAGCGGCCTCACCGGTGACGGCCTCGCCCGCGGCGGACTCGCCTGCGGCTTTGGCCGGGCGGCGCTTGGACGTGACCCGGTTGACCGGGCGATTCGGCGTGCTCATGCGCGTTCCTCCTACGAGCCCGGCTGCGGGGCGGGGGCGGGCGTCTCGGCGGGGGCACCGGGGGCGCCGGGCGCCGCGGGGGCACCGCCGCTGTCCAGCTGCACGGGCTGCCCGAGCGAGGCCACCTGCTCCACCTTCCACACGTCGTCCACCTGGGTCATGTCCAGCGTCCAGGTGTAGCGGAACTGCGCGGCGGTGTTGTCCTTGCGCTGCTCGGTCACCTGCAGCACGACCAGCGCGGTGGCCTTGTCCTCCTCGCTGTTCAGCGTGGTGAGCGCGGCCCCGAGAACCTTGGCGTCCATCCCGACCCCGGCCTGGGTGGCCAGCTGCTCCGCCTGCTGCTGGTTCTTGGTGGCCGAATCCAGGATCCCGCCGGTCATCGAGGAGCGCGCGGTGGCCAGCGAGCCGGGCACGTCGTCGATGTTCATGGTCGTCATATTGAGCGCGGCCTGCCGCGCCCCGTCCAGCGCGGAGTCCCTGGCCTCGGCGCGCGGCCCGTCGGTGAAGAACGCCGCGCGGGCCCAGCCGACCCCGAACCACAGCGCCGCGCCCAGCGACACCACCAGCAGCACCGCCGCCACCGCGGTGACGGCGGTGCGCAACCGGGAACCGGCGGGCTCGGCCTGCGCGGAAGCGACCTGCTCGGTCGAGACCTTCGGCTGCTCGGCAGGGTCGGGACTCACAGCGACAACACCTCTACCTCGTCGGATGTGGTCACCGCTTCGGAGTGACCCCCAGAAGGGTGGCCATCTGAATGGCGACCGGGCTCAGATCCAGCCGGGCCGGATCAACTTTCGGATTCGCGTCCCACGGCTGCGGGACGCTCGGGTCGGCATACGGGGAACGCGCGCCGCCGCGCACATTGGTCGGGTTGCCGAAGGGCACGGTGCACTTGGCGTCGGTATTGAACGGGAAATCGTCGCGGGTGTCGTCGAAATCCGGGTTCTGCGCCTTCATCTGCTCGAGAATGCGCTGCGTGCCCTCGTACCCGACGGTACAGGCAGGCGGGTTGTTGGTCTCCAGCACCAGGCCGAAGTGCGTGGTCCCGTCGCCGGGCGCGGTGGCCGAGCCGCCGATGGAGAGCCCGGGCAGCATGGCCAGGATGGGCTGCAGCACGTAGTTCTTCGGCGCGAGCGTCTGCAGCAACTGCCGCAGGTTGGTCAGGTCGGTGGTGAGGTCCGGCCCGCTCTCGGAGATCAGCGCGCCGACCTGCTCGCCCGCGTCGGTGCCGGTGCCGATCAGCCTGCGCACGTCCGGGTCGCTGGAGCGCAGCTGCGCGGTGAGCTGCTCCAGGCCGTCGCTGAAGGCCAGGATGCTGTCCGACTGCTCGGCCTGGGTGCCGAGCACGGTCCTGCTGTCCTGGATCAGCTGCAGCGTCTGCGGCATGGTCTCGTGGAAGGTGGTGGTGAACTTGTTCAGCGAGTCCACGAAGACCTTGAGGTCGTCGCCCTTGCCGTCGAAGGCCTTGCCGAGCTCGGTGACGGTGGTGTTCAGCGCCTGCAGGTCCACCGTGCGGGTGAACTCGTCCACGCTGGTCACCAGCTGCTCCACCGAGACCGGGGTGCTCGCCCCCGCGATCACCGAGCCCTCCTTCAGGAAGGGCCCGCTCGCGCTCTCCGGCTGCAGGTCGACGTACTGCTCGCCGATGGCCGAGCGGTTCGCGACGACGGCCTTGGCCGAGGCCGGGATGTCCGGCGCGGAGCTGTCGATGTCGAGCCGCATGGTGACGCCGGAGTCGGCGAGGTCGATGGCGCCGACCCGGCCGACCGGGACGCCGCGGTAGGTCACCTCGGAGCCGGGGTAGGCCCCGCCGGTCTGGTCGGCGGTGACCTTCACCTCGTACTTGCCGAAGCCGAACATCTGGTCGAGCCGGATGTAGGTGGCGCCGACGTAGATCACGCCGACCACCGCGATCACCGCGAAGGCGATCAGCTGGTAACGGACCAGGCGGGTCATCGCGGAACTCCCACTCCGAGTTGTTCGAGGAACGAGCCGAGCGGGTTCGGGGCGCCCGCCGCGGCCGGCGCGCCGGGCGCGGGCACCGCGGCCAGCGTCGGCGGCAGCGGGATCAGCGAGACCGTCGGCCAGCCCGGGCGCGGGCCGTTGCCGTTGTAGTACGGGTTGCTCGGGTCGACGTTGATCGCCGGGCCGCGCGGCGGGATGTAGGTCGGCGCCGGCTTGCCGACGCCGAGGTTGCTCAGCGTGGTGCCGATCTGCAGGTCCACCGAGAGCCAGGTGTTCGCCGAGCCGCCGAAGGTGCTCTTCATGGCCTCGTCCGGGAACGGGTAGGTCGGGATCAGCGGCAGCGCGGTTATCAGATCCGGCGCCGCCTTGGCGAGCTCCTGCAGCGTGGGGCGCAGCGAGTTCAGGTCGCGGATCAGGTCGTCCTTGGAGGTGTCGACCACGTCGAAGCCGGCCTGGCCGAGCCGGTCCAGCTGCTGCAGCAGCCCGATCAGCTGCGGCCGCTGCTCCTCCAGGATCCGGATACCCTCCGGAAGTTCGTCCAGGATGCCGGCGATCTGGTCGTTCTGCGCGGCCACCCGCGAGCTCAGGGTGTCCAGCCCGTCCAGCGCCCGCGTGATGTCGTCGACCTGCTGGTCCAGCCCGGCGATCAGGGTGTTCGCCTCCTGCAGCAGCGAGCGCACGGTGTCCTCGCGGCCCTCCAGGGTCTTGTTCAGCTCGGTGATCACCGGCTGCAGCTGGGCCACGCCGCCGCCGTTGAGCAGCAGCGACATCGCGCCGAGCACCTGCTCGACCTCGGTGGCGTGCCTGGTGTTGGTGGCCGGGATGACCGAGCCGTTCTGCAGCTTGGCCGCGTCGGCCTCCTGCGGCTTGGTCAGCTCGATGAACTTCTCGCCGAGCAGGCTGGACTGCCTGACCTCGGCGCGCGCGTTGGCGGGCAGGTCGACGCCGGCGTTCACCAGGGTCCGCACATTGGCGGTCCAGCCGTCCTCGGCCAGCCCGATCTCCTCGACCCGGCCGACCGGCACGCCGTCCACCTTGACCGCGGACTGCGGCACCAGGTCGAGCACGTCGTCGAAGCGGATGTCCACGTGGTACGGGTTGTCGCCGACATCGGCGCCGCCGGGCAGCGGGACGCTGTAGATGCCGTCCGCGGCGCACGAACTCACCAGCAGCGCGGTCAGTCCGGCGGCCGCCGCGGCGGCCACTCCGCGAAGGCGGGTACGCGGGCTCATCGCTCGCCCTCCTGCGTGTTGGGCGGCACGGTGCCGGGGACGGGGGCCTGCTGCTGGTTCTCGTTGCTGAGGATGCCGAACGGCAGGATCAGCGTCGGGGTCTGCACGCCCGCGGTGATCTGGCTGGTGATGGCGGCGCAGTTCTCCAGCACCGGCCGCAGCTGCCTGCCGAGCGCCTCGAACTTGGGGTCGCCCGGCATCAGCTTGGAGAGGTCGAGCAGCTTGCAGACGGCGCCGAAGGGGTCCTGCAGCTCGGGAATATTGGCCCGCATGTCCAGGGTCCCGGACTCGCCGTTGTGGATGTTGATCAGGTTGCTCAGCGCCACCGGCAGCACCTCGACCGCCGCGGCCAGCTGGTCGCGCTGGTCGGCGAGGGTCTGGGTGAGCGTGGTGAGCTCGGCCGCGTTGTCCTGGATCAGGCCGCGGTTGGCGTCCACGAACCGGGCGACGTCGCCGAGCGCGATGGAGAGCAGGTGCAGCGCCTCGCCGAGGTTCTGCTTCTCGCCGGCCAGGAAGGTGGTGAGGTCGGCCAGCTGGCCGTTGAACTCGCGCACCTGCTGGTCGTTGCGGTTCAGCATGGCGACGAACTGCTGCAGGTTCTTCACGGTGTCGAAGATGTCGCCGCGGGAGTCGGAGAGGTAGCGCGCGGCGTGCGAGAGCTGGGTCAGGCTGTTCGCCAGCGCCTCGCCGTTGCCCGCCAGGTTGGCGGCGCCGGTGCGCACCAGGTCGTTGACCGCGCCGTCGGCGTTGGCGCCGTCCGGGCCGAGCGCCTTGGAGAGGTCGGTGATGCTGGAGTACAGCTCGTCCACCTCGACCGGGGTGACGGTGCGCTCGCGCGGGATGGTGGCGTCGCCGTCCATCTTGGGCCCGCCCCGGTAGACCGGGGTGAGCTGGATGTAGCGGTCGGCGACCACCGACGGGGTGATCTGCGCGGCCTTGGCGTCGGCGGGCACGTCGTACCCGCTGTCCACGTGCATGACGACCTTGACCTGGTCGCCCAGCGGCTCCACCGAGTCGACCTCGCCCACCGCGACGCCGAGGATGCGCACCTCGGAGCCCTCGTAGATGCCGACCGAGCGATCGAAGTACGCCGTGATCTCGGTCCGGCCGACGCGGTCGAGGACCCACCAGAGCACGCCCGCCGCGATCAGCGCGGCGACCACGACCAGCGCGATGACCGACTTCGATGCCTTGCTCGCCGACCCGAGCCGGCCTTGCGGTTCGGACACGTCAGTTCCCTCCCAGGGTGCGCACCGGCGGCCGGTCGCCGGGGATCTCCGGCAGGGCGGGCGGCAGGATGTTGACGATGACCGCGTCGAACCAGCGACCGGTGCCGAGCACGTTCGCGTAGAGGTTGTAGAAGGGCGCGGCCAGCTCCAGCGTCTTGGAGATGTTCTGCTGGTTGTCGTTGAGCAGCCCGATCGCGTCCCGCAGGTTGGTCAGCGCGGGGCCGATCTGCTGCTCGTTGTCCGCGACCAGGGCGCTGAGCTCGGTGGAGAGCCGCCGCGCGCTGCTCAGCAGCTGGGAGATCGCCTGCTGGCGCAGGTTCAGCTCGGCCAGCAGCTGGCCGCCGTTGCTCAGCAGCCGCTCGAACTCGGTGTTCCGGTCGGCCAGCACCTGCGTGGTCTGCTTGGTCGCGGCGAAGAGCTTCTTCAGCTCCTCGTCCCGCTTGGCCAGCGTCTCGGAGAGCCGCGCGACGCCGTCGATCGAGCCGCGGATCTCCGGCGGCGTGGTCTCGAAGGCATCCGAGAGCACCCGGAAGCTGGTGGCCAGCTGCGCGGTGTCGATCTGGTCGATGGTGCTCGCCGCGTCCGAGAACGCGTCGATCACGTCGTACGGCGCCACCGTGCGGGCCAGCGGGATGCGCTGGCCCGGGTCGGCGGGCTCGGCGCCCTTGGGGTCGAGCGCCAGGTACTTCTGGCCGAGCACGGTCTTGATCTGGATGGAGGCGGTGGTCTCGTTGCCGATCCAGGCGTTCTGGGTGCGGAACTCGACGAGCACCCGGTCCTCGTCCAGCGAGACCCCGGTGACCGCGCCGACCTTGACGCCGGCGATGCGCACCTCGTTGCCGGGCTTGAGCCCGGCCGCCTCGGTGAACTCCGCGGTGTAGCGGCTCGCCGCGCCGACGATCGGCAGCCGGTCGATGAAGAACACCGAGACCGTCACCAGCAGCACCAGCAGCAGGCCGAGCACGCCCATGAATGCCGGGCTGCGTTTGCCGAGCAGAATCCGGTCGTCCATCAGCGGGCCTCCCCCCGGCACCGGGGCGCCGTGTTGGTGTAGATGGGCTGATTGACCGTCGGCAGCCCGACCGGCAGGTTCAGCTGCGGCGCGTCCGCGACGCCAGGACCGATCACCAGGTCGATGCCGCAGAGGTAGAACTGGAACCAGGAGCCGTAGCTGCCGACCCGGCCCAGCTTCTCCATCTTGACCGGCAGGTTCTCCAGCGCGGTGTTGACGTCCGCGCTGCGGTCGTTGATCACCCCGGTGAGCTGGCTCAGCCCGGCGATCGAGCCCTGCAGCGACGGCCGGGTCGGCTCCAGCAGGTCGGCGGTGGCGTCGGTCAGCCCGGCCAGCGAGCTCACCGCCGAGCCGACCGTCGCCCGCTCCTGCGAGAGCCCGGAGACCAGCGCCTCGGTGTTCACGATGAGCTGGTCGAACTGGTCGTTGCGCTCGTTCACGGTCTGCAGCACGACGTTCAGGTTGCGCACCAGGTCGCCGATGACGGCGTCCTTGTCCGCGATCTTGTTGGTCAGGCTCGCGGTGCTCGCCACCAGGTCACGAATGGTGCCCTGCTCGCCCTGGAAGACCTGGATGATCTCGTAGGAGAGCTTGTTCACGTCCTCCGCGGTGAGCGTGCGGAACAGCGGCCGGAAGCCGTTGAAGAGCGTGGTCAGGTTGAGCGCCGCCCTGGTGTTCTCCACCGCGATGGTGTCGCCCGCGTTGAGCTTGCGCCCCTGCTGGCCGGGGCCCTGGTCGAGCGCGATGTAGCGCTGGCCGACCAGGTTCCGGTAGCGGATGGTCGCGATGGTGGAGGCGGGCAGCCAGTCCCGGTCCTGCAGCTCGAACTCGACCTCGGCCATCCGCCGGTCCACGATCGAGACCTTGGTGACCTTGCCGACCCGGACGCCGGCGATGCGCACCTCGTCCCCCGGGTTCAGCGAGGTGACGTCGGTGAAGCGGGCCTTGAAGCCCTCCCCGCCGCCGGTGTAGTTGGCGATCGAGAGCGCCAGGATCGTGGTGGCCACCAGGGTGACCACGACGAAGACGACGAGTTTGGTCAGCGCGCCACCGACGCCGCGCAGTGCCTTCATCGGATGCTCACCTCGCTGCCGCGGAATGCGGGCGCGCCCACCCTGGTCAGCCAGCCGGGCACCTGCTCGGGCGCCACCGCGTTCGCGGCGCCGTAGATCGCGCCGAGTTGCTGCTGCTCCAGCGGCGAGCCCGCCGTGGTCGGAATGTCGGTCGCCGGGTACGCGCTGTACTGCGGCTCCGCGTAGTACCCGCTGTCCTGGTCACCCGGGTTCCGGCTCGGGATCGGGTAGGAGCCGTCGTTGACCGGGCCGCCCGGGTACTGCCCCGGGTCGACGCCGAGCGGGAACTCCGGCACGCAGAACGGGCCGCGGTCGTCGAAGAAGCGCGGTTCGTCCTGATTCGGGAGGTACCGGCCGCGCGGGTTGGTCAGCTCGATGCTGACCCGCGAGCCGGGCCTGCCGGTGCCGGGGCCGAAGAGCTCGTCGATGCGCGGCTTCAGCTGCGCGAAGTTCGCCATCGCGCAGGTGAAGGTGGGCGAGTACTTGGCCAGCGATTCCAGCGTGTGCCTGGAGTCGGCGGCCACATCGATGATGTTGTCCCGGTTGGCCAGCAGGAAGTCGGTCGTGGTCGCCGAGGCCGGGGTCAGCACCTGGTAGAGCACGTCGATGTCGGTGCGGCGCTGGACGATGGTCGCGTTGGTCGTGCGCAGGTTGTCCAGCGCGCTCACCAGCTGCGGCGCCGCGTCCGAGTAGGTCGCGGCCACCTGCGCGAAGCTGCGCAGGTCCTGCTGGATGTCGGGCAGCACGCCGTTCAGGTCGCGGAAGATCGAGTCCAGCTTGTCCACCGACTCGCCGAGCGCGGTGCCCTGCCCGGAGAGCGCCTGGGAGAGCGCGCCGAGCGTGGCCGCCAGGTCCTGCGGCGGGATCGCCTGCAGCAGCGGGAGCAGGTCGTCGAGCAGCTTGCTGATCTCGACGGCGTGGCCGCCGGTGTCCTGCTGCAGCGTCATCCCCGAGGTGAGGCGCTGCCCGCTCGGGGTCTCCGGGACGACCAGGTCCACGTACCGCTCACCGAACAGCGTCTTGGGCAGCAGCCGCGCGGTGACATTGGCCGGGATCTGCTCGGCCTTCGCCGGGTCGAGCGCGAGCGCGAGGGTGACCTCGCTGCCCGAGGCGCTGCTCGACCGGACCGTGCCCACCTGCACACCGCGCATCTTCACGTCCGCGTTGCGGGTGAGCGCGTTGCCGACGCTGTCGGTCTTGAGGTCGACGTCGACGGTGTCGACGAAGGTCTTGTTGTAGATCGCGATCGTGGACCAGACGAACACCGCGCACAGCACGAAGAACACGATCCCGAGCACCCGCACCCGGAGTTTCGCGGTCGCCCGCCAGGTCTGCGTCCCGCTCATCCGGCCACCCGCACCGTCGTAGTAGTGCCCCAGATCGCGAGGCTGAGGAAGAAGTCGAGCACCATGACCAGCACGATCGCGGCACGCACCGCGCGGCCGACGGCGACGCCGACGCCGGCCGGGCCGCCGGTGGCGTGGAAGCCGTAGTAGCAGTGCACCAGGATGATGACGAACGCGAATATCAGCACCTTGAGGAACGAATAGAGCACGTCCTCGGGTGGCAGGAACAACCCGAAATAGTGGTCGTAGGAGCCACTGGATTGCCCGTTGAACCAGACGTTGATCAACCGCGAGGCGACGAAGGTGCCGAGCAGCCCGACCACGTACAGCGGGATCACCGCGAGGAAGCCCGCGATCACCCGGCTGGTGACCAGGAACGGCACACCGGGCACCGCCATCACCTCGAGCGCGTCGATCTCCTCGGAGATCCGCATGGCGCCGAGCTGGGCGGTGAAACCACAGCCCACCGTTGCCGAGAGCGCGAGCGCCGCGACCAGCGGGGCGATCTCACGGGTGTTGATGTAGGCGGTCAGGAAGCCGGTGAGCACCGAGCTGCCGAGCGCGTCCAGCGCCTTGAAGCCCTGCAGGCCGACGACGACGCCGACCGAGCCGGACATGAAGACGATGACGCCGATGGTGCCGCCGATCACCGCGAGCGCACCGCTGCCGAAGGTGACCTCGGCCAGCAGCCGCATCACTTCCTTGCGGTAGTGCACCGCGGTTCGCGGAATCCACGCGATGGCGCGTGAATAGAACGACATCTGTTCGCCGGCGCGGTCGACCACGTTCAGCGGGACGCGCGCGATCTCTCCCGCCCGGCGGCTGGCCTTGGCGAGAACCGGGGGGCGATAGTGAGTGGCCATCGATCAGGTGCCTTTGGCGGGAATGATCTGGAGGTAAACCAGGGTGAGAATCAAATTCACGAAGAACAGAACCAAGAACGTGATGACCACGGATTGATTCACCGCCTCACCGACTCCTTTCGGACCGCCCTTGGGATGCAGGCCCTTGTACGCCGCGATGACTCCGGCGAGCAGGCCGAATATCGCCGCCTTGATCTCGCCGATCCAGAGATCGGGTAGCTGAGCGAGCGCCGAGAACGACGCCAGGTAGGCACCGGGGGTGCCGCCCTGCAGCAGGACGTTGAAGAAGTAGCCGCCGGCGATACCGACGACCGAGACCAGACCGTTCAGCAGCAGCGCCACCAGCGTCATCCCGAGTACCCGGGGAACCACGAGCTTCTGGATCGGATCGACGCCGAGCACCTCGAGCGCGTCGATCTCCTCGCGGATGGTGCGCGAGCCGAGGTCGGCCGCGACCGCCGAGCCGGCGGCGCCCGCGATGATCAGCGCGGTCACCACCGGAGCGGCCTGCTGCACCGTTGCCAGCACGCTGGTGGCACCGGTGAAGGACTCGGCCCCCAGCTGCTTGATGAGGGAGCCGGTCTGCAGTGCCACCACCGCACCGAACGGAATCGCGACGAGGGCACTCGGCAGGATCGAAACGCTGGCGATGAACCAGGACTGTTCGATGAAATCCCGCCACTGGAAAGGCCGCCGGAACGTCTTGCGAAACACGTCCAGCATCAGGGCGAAGATATTGCCGGCCTGTGCAAAGCCGGACTCGACCGGAGTCCGCAGTCGCGCCAGGGAGGAATTCACGATGGCGTATGTTACCCGTTGGTTAGGTTCTGGCGAGCAGGGGCGTCATATGACTGAGCACGGAACTCCTCGGTGTCCGCTGTGCTATATGCCATAACCTGCGTGTCGTCGCTCTGATCGAACGACTGCCGGATCGCGGATTGGGCGGCATGTGGCAAGGTGTGCATGATCTCGCGCACCCGCTCCTGACGCCGCAGCACGCCCTGTCGCACCGGCATGCCCGGGGTGGCCCGCATCTGCGGAATGATCCCCTCGACCTCCTCCGCGCCGCCGTGGTGGTGCCCGGCGTCCACGAGCGCCTGCTCGCGCGCCATCTGGGTCTCGTCCTTCTCCTCCGACATGCCGATCGGCCCGATCATGCGGCCGTTGAGGAACTGCTTCACCACCGGCTCGTCGGAGGTCAGCAGCACCTCGCGCGGGCCGAACATCACCAGCTGCCGCCGGAACAGCATGCCGATATTGTCCGGAACCGTCCGCGCCAGGTTGATGTTGTGCGTGACGATCAGAATCGTCGCGTCGATCTGGGCGTTGATATCGATCAGCAGCTGCGACAGGTACGACGTACGCACCGGGTCGAGGCCGGAGTCCGGCTCGTCGACCAGGATGATCTGCGGGTCGAGCACCAGTGCCCGGGCCAGCCCGGCGCGCTTGCGCATACCACCGGAGATCTCACCCGGCAGCTTGCCCTCGGCCCCGACCAGACCGGTCAGCTCCAGCTTCTCCATGACGATCTGCCGGATCTCGGACTCGGTCTTCTTGGTGTGCTCGCGCAGCGGGAACGCCACATTGTCGAACAGGTTCATCGACCCGAAGAGCGCGCCGTCCTGGAACAGCACCCCGAACAGCTTGCGGATCTCGTACAGCTGCTTGTTCGAACACGTGGTGATATCCACCCCGTCGATGAAGATCGAGCCACGCTCCGGGCGGAGCAGCCCGATCAGCGACTTCAGGAACACCGACTTACCCGTACCCGAGGGGCCGAGCAGCGCGCTGACCTCACCGGACGGCAGCGTCAGCGAAACGTCCTGCCAAATCCGCTGCGAGCCGAAGGACTTGGTAACTCCCTCGGTCCTGACCTCGACGCCCACGCGTACCTCCACACAGTTTTCGGCGATCGGTCCACTGTGGGAGCCGGCGAAGAGCGGCCGGTGCGTCACATCACAGTGGGTCGGGCCACTGTATCCCATGGCTCCGAGCGGGCACACCCCTACCTGACTCGTGAGTAACCCGTCCGGGCGTCGATATCCGTGCAGGTGGGCGCTGGACGGGCCGAAAAAGCCGAACGGGCGGTTCCCTCCAGGGGAACCGCCCGTCCGCGTGTCCTCCGCCGATTGGGGGCGGAAAAAGACCGTCCTACTTGACCGACACCTTGGCGCCGGCGCCTTCCAGCTTCTCCTTGGCGGCATCGGCGGCGGCCTTGTCGACCTTCTCCAGGATGGCCTTGGGGGCGCTCTCGACGAGGTCCTTGGCCTCCTTCAGCCCCAGGCCGGAGACGATCTCGCGGACCACCTTGATGACCTGGATCTTCTTGTCGCCGGCGCCATCGAGGATGACGTCGAACTCGTCCTGCTCGGCCTCGGCCTCGGCCGGGGCGGCAGCGCCACCCGCGGCGGCGACGGCGACCGGCGCGGCGGCGGTGACCTCGAACTTCTCCTCGAACTTCTTCACGAAGTCGGAGAGCTCGAGCAGGGTCATGTTGCCGAAGGTCTCGAGCAGCTCGTCAACGTTGGCCATTGTGGTTCCTTTCGAAGTGGGTGGTTCGGGGGTGGGTGGCGGCGGCCACCCGGCGGATCACTCCGCGGTCTCGGCCTCGGCGGGCGCGGCAGCCTCGGCAGGCGCGCCTTCCTCGGAGCGCTTCTTCTCCTCCAGCGCGGCGGCCAGGCGGGCCACCTGCGAGGCGGGAGCGGCGAAGAGCCCGGCGGCCTTGGCCAGGTTGCCCTTGAGCGCGCCGGCCAGCTTGGCCAGCAGCACCTCGCGGGACTCCAGGTCGGCGATCCGCTCGACCTCGGACACGGACAGCGGCGCGCCGTCCATGTACCCGCCCTTGATGACGAGGGCCTTGTTGTCCTTCGCGAACGCCTTCAGCGCCTTCGCCGCCTCCACCGGTTCGCCGGTGACGAAGGTGATGGCGGTCGGGCCGACGAACAGCTCATCCAGGCCTTCCACGCCCGCCTCGGCGGCGGCGCGCTTGACCAGGGTGTTCTTGGCGACGGAGTAGGTGGCCTCGGAACCGAGGGCCCGGCGCAGCTCGGTCAGCTTGCCGACCGAAAGACCACGGTATTCCGTGATCACGGTGGCGGTCGAGTTCCGGAACTGCTCGGTGATCTCCGCGACCGCGGTGATCTTCTCGGCATTCGCCATACTTCGCCTCCTCTCTCGATGGTCGGTACGTGACGTACCACCGAACGAAAGGGCCGGCGAAAGAACAAGCGCCCCGGACGCGGGGCGTTCCGGGGCGCACAGGAGAAACCACGCCGGACGTGTCCGGCAGCGGATCCCGGCCTCGACTCTCCCTGCGTGGGCCGCCGGCACTCTGGCCGGACCTTCGACCGATCCCGTGCGGGATCGACGACCAACGGTCTTCGGTAGAACGAATGGGGGTGGGTGCGAACGCGTCGCACACCGTTCTCCAGTTTACATAGCCCCTGGGTAAAACCCAAAACGGCCGGGGAAGCACAGCGGCGGGAACGCGAATCGCGTTCCCGCCGCGGCGGTTTCGTGCTGGGCGAGGACTACGCCTCGTCCTCCAGGAGGTTGCGGGTGCGGTTCGGGTCCACCGGGATGCCCGGGCCGGTGTTCGTCGACACCGTCACCTTCTTGACGTAGCGCCCCTTCGCGGTCGACGGCTTGGCGCGCAGGATCTCGTCCAGCGCGGCGCCGTAGTTCTCCACCAGCTTGGCGTCGTCGAAGGACGCCTTGCCGATGACGAAGTGCAGGTTGGCCTGCTTGTCGACGCGGAAGTTGATCTTGCCGCCCTTGATGTCGGCCACGGCCTTGGTCACGTCGTTGGTGACCGTGCCGGTCTTCGGGTTCGGCATCAGGCCGCGCGGGCCGAGGACGCGCGCGATCCGGCCGACCTTGGCCATCTGGTCCGGGGTGGCGATCGCGGCGTCGAAGTCGAGCCAGCCGCCCTGGATCCGCTCGATCAGCTCCTCGGCGCCGACCGCGTCCGCACCGGCGGCCTCGGCCTCGGCGGCCTTCTCGCCCGCCGCGAACACGATGACGCGCGCGGTCTTACCGGTGCCGTGCGGCAGGTTCACGGTGCCGCGGACCATCTGGTCGGCCTTGCGGGGATCCACACCCAGCCGCACGGCGACCTCGACGGTCGCGTCGGTCTTGGTGGTGGCGGTCTCCTTGGCCAGCTTCGCGGCGGCCAGCGGGGAGTAGAGCGTGTTGCGATCGACCTTCTCGGCCGCGGCGGTGTACGCCTTGCTGCGCTTTGCCATGTTTCTCTGTCCTCTTTCGAAAAGTCAGCAGTGGTTATCGGGCCTGGCCGGCCCTCCCACGGGGAGCGAGCGGGGTGCGCTCAGCCCTCGACGGTGATCCCCATCGACCGCGCGGTGCCTGCGATGATCTTCGTCGCCTGCTCCAGGTCGTTGGCGTTCAGGTCTTCCTGCTTGGTCTTGGCGATCTCGCGCACCTGGTCCAGGGTCACCGTGGCGACCTTGTTGCGGTGCGGCTCGGCCGAGCCCTTCTGCACACCGGCGGCCTTGAGCAGCAGCCGCGCGGCCGGCGGGGTCTTCAGCTTGAAGTCGAAGGACCGGTCCTCGTACACCGAGATCTCGACCGGGATGACGTTGCCACGCTGCGACTCGGTCGCGGCGTTGTACGCCTTGCAGAACTCCATGATGTTGACGCCGTGCTGGCCGAGCGCCGGACCCACCGGGGGGGCGGGGTTCGCCGCGCCGGCCTGGATCTGCAGCTTGATGATCCCGGCGAGCTTCTTCTTCTTGGGGGGCATCTTTCTTTCCTCGGGTTGTCAGTCGTGCTTTCCTACAGAGCGGCTCTGCAAGTACTAGATCTTCGCGACCTGCGTGAAGGCCAGCTCGACCGGGGTCTCCCGGCCGAAGATCGAGACGAGCACCTTGAGCTTCTGCTGCTCGGCGTTCACCTCGGAGATGCTGGCGGGCAGCGTCGCGAACGGGCCGTCCATGACGGTGACCGACTCGCCGACCTCGAAGTCGACCTCGATGACCGGCTTCGGCGCGAGGTCGGTGCCGGAATCCTGGTTCTGCGCGGCAGCGGCGGCGGCCGGCTTCTTCTGCTGCTGCGCCGCCGGGACCAGGAACTTCACCACGTCGTCGAGGGACAGCGGGGAGGGCCGCGAGGTCGCGCCGACGAAGCCGGTGACACCGGGGGTGTTGCGCACCGCGCCCCAGGACTCGTCGTTCAGCTCCATCCGGACCAGGATGTAGCCGGGCAGCACCTTGCGGCTGACGTTCTTGCGCTGGCCGTTCTTGATCTCGGTGACGTCCTCCGTCGGCACCTCGACCTGGAAGATGTACTCCTCCAGGTCCAGGTTCTGCACGCGGGTCTGGAGGTTGGTCTTCACCTTGTTCTCGTAGCCGGCGTAGGAGTGGATGACGTACCAGTCACCGGGGGCGCGGCGCAGCGCGGCCTTCATCTCGGCGACCGGGTCCGCGGGCTCCTCGTCGACGGCGGGGGCCGGCTCCGGCTCGGCGTCGGGGGTCTGCTCGAGCTCGGCCGCTTCGTCCGATGCGGCGGCGTCCTGCTCGTCCGCACCGGCGACGACGGAATCCTCGACGGACTCCGCGGGGTCGGCCGGGAACTCGTCGCTGGTGTCGTTCTCCGGGGTGGTCACCGGTGCGCTCGCTTCCTGTGTCGTCACAAACATCTTCTGCCTGCCGGAGTGGCACGGCGGATCACGCCGCCCGGCTTCCGTGGGATCGGCTCCCGGTGTCGGCGTCGTCCCGCCCGGCCGGACGGCCGGTCAGCCGAACAGCCAGTCGACACCCTTGATGAACGCCAGATCGATCCCGGCGATGAACGCGACCATGAAGACCACGAACACCAGAACAACGATCGTGTAGGTGATCATCTGCTTCCGGTTGGGCCAGATCACCTTGCGCAGTTCCGCGACGACCTCGCGCAGGAACTTGATCAGGCGCTTGAACGGATTGCCCGTTCCCTCGCGCCGGGCCTTGCCGGCGGGCTTGGCGGCCGGACGCTCGATCGTGGCCACCGAGCCGGTGTCGGACGACGAGGCGGCACGGCTCCGCCGCGCGGACCGTTTGCCGCTCGGCCGAGTCGATGCGGCGGTGTCCTCACCGTCGTCGGACGCATGCGCGCCGTGGCGAGTATCCCGCTCGTCGCTCACGTCGATCCTCTCTCGTCGCCGGCATTCAGGGCAGGGGCGACAGGACTTGAACCTGCAACCTGCGGTTTTGGAGACCGCTGCTCTGCCAGTTGAGCTACGCCCCTTCGGTCGGACCGCTACTGCCCGAGAGCTCGGGCCCGACCACAGTTCCCATATGAAGTTATCGCTTCGGTCTCACACAACACGCGCGCCACTCCTCAGAGCAGCGCGCTACGACCGGTGATCCCAGATTCCCGAGTGTACGTTACCGTCCACCCGATAAGCCAATCCGGTACCGAGCCGCAGGTCAGGACAGCTGCACCGTCGCGGTCGCGCGGCCGAAGATCTTGCGGCCCGCCGACTTCGCCACGATGGCGACGACCGCGGTCCTGGTCTCCGGATCCACCGACTTCACCTTACCGGTGTACTCGATCTCGGCGGGCTCGTCGGCCCCGACGAAGACCGGGCTGGTGAACCGGACGTTGTACTCCTTGACCGCGCCGGGATCGCCGAGCCAGGAGGTGACGAAGCCGCCGCCGAGCCCCATGGTGAGCATGCCGTGGCCGACCACGTCGTCCAGCCCGACCAGCTTCACGACCTCGTCGCTCCAGTGGATCGGGTTGGCGTCGCCGGAGACGCCGGCGTAGTTCACCAGGTCGCCGCGGGTGAGCCGGACGGTGCGCGGCGGCAGCTCGGCACCGACCTCGACATCGGCGAGCGAGAGCGCGTGCTTGCTCGCGGTGATGCCGTCGGCGGGCGGCACCGGCGCGGCGGCGACGGTGGGCGCGCGGTGCGCGGGCTCGTCGTCGCCCATGCCGTGCATGAGCACCTTGCGCACGGCCTCGTTCAGGTTCGGGTCGATATCGCCGCCGCTGCGGCCGACCAGCGTGGTGTAGGTGGTGAGCACCAGCTCGCCCGCCGCGTCCGAGACGATGTTCTTGGTGACGATGATGTCGCCGCCGAACGCCTGCCGGAAGGAGTGCAGGTAGACGTCGCAGATCAGCTTGTCACCGACCGCGATCGGGCGGTGGAACTCCAGCACCTGGTCGGTCTGCATGATCTGGCTCAGGTCGTACCCGGTGACCACGTTCTCGAACAGCTTGCGCTGGGCCAGGATGCCGACCAGCGAGATGAAGGTGAGCGGAGCGAGCAGCCCGGGGTAGCCGTACTCGCGGGCGACATCCTCCTCCCAGTGCACCGGGTGGTAGTCCTGCACGGCCCGCGCGTACTCGCGCACCTTCTCGCGGCCGACCTCGTAGTAGTCGTCGACGCGGTAGTGATGACCGACCATCGCCGCCGCGTGCGCGGCTGGATCGAGTTCGGAGGCCACTTCGGTGGTGCCGGTGTTCGATGTCACGAGGGGGACTGTACCTATCTGACCCCGGACGCCGGGATCTCGTCGGACGGTTGCCGCCACGGTCCGGAAACGCGAGCGGGGCCGGACAAGATGTCCGACCCCGGCGGGCAGTTCACGCGGCAGTGGTCACGCGTGCCAGATCAGCGCGATTCGCGGTGCGCCCGGTGCGTGCCGCAGTTCGGGCAGAACTTCTTCAGCTCCAGCCGATCCGGGTCGTTGCGCCGGTTCTTCTTGGTGATGTAGTTGCGATGCTTGCACTGCTCGCAGGCCAGGGTGATCTTCGGCCGGACATCAGTGGACTTCGCGGCCACGGCTTTGCCTTCTTTCCGGTGTTCGGTGCGTTCCTCTAATGGTAGCGATGGCCGGACTTGAACCGGCGACACAACGATTATGAGTCGTTTGCTCTACCGACTGAGCTACACCGCCATGTGCACGGGAATTGCGAGCCCCCTAACGGAATCGAACCGTTGACCTTTTCCTTACCATGGAAACGCTCTGCCGACTGAGCTAAGGGGGCATGACTGCGCTGGCACCGAACCGGTTGTGCGTCCGAGTCGGTGGCTCGAAGTCTTGAACGAGGTTACACACTCCCCCGTCACCGCACCAAATCGCCTGGTGAGAGGCGGTAAACGCCGAAGTCCCCGCCGATCGGATCGGCGGGGACTTCGGGGGTGGCAGATGTAGGATTCGAACCTACGTAGGCTTTCGCCGACGGATTTACAGTCCGCTCCCATTGGCCGCTCGGGCAATCTGCCGTGCGCACCTGAGTGCGTTGAGCAGAATACAACCTGGGGCCCCCCGGATTGCAAACCGCCAGGTCACACGCGCTAACGTGAGGGCGCATACATACCTCGGGGACAGGAGCACAGCGTGGCCGATTCGTCGTTCGATGTCGTGAGCAAGGTCGACCGGCAGGAGGTCGACAACGCGCTGCAGCAGGCCGCGAAGGAGCTGGGCACCCGGTACGACTTCCGTGGCACCGGCGCGGCCATCGAGTGGTCCGGTGACGACAAGGTCGTGCTCAGCGCCGACGCCGAGGAGCGGGTCAAGGCGGCGCTGGAGGTCTTCAAGGAGAAGCTGATCCGGCGGGACATCTCGCTCAAGGCGTTCGAGGCGGGCGAGCCCGCGGTCTCCGGCAAGACCTACAAGATCACCGGGACGCTGGTGCAGGGCATCGACACCGAGCACGCCAAGAAGATCACCAAGAAGATCAGGGACGAGGGGCCGAAGGGCGTCAAGGCCCAGGTGCAGGGCGAGGAGCTGCGGGTGAGCAGCAAGAAGCGGGACGACCTGCAGGCCGTCATCGCGCTGCTCAAGGGCGAGGACTTCGGGATCGCGCTGCAGTTCGTGAACTACCGCTAGCGGCGGCCGGCCAGCTCCTCCAGCCGGGCGATCCGGTCGGCGATCGGCGGATGCGTGGCGAAGAGCCGCGCGCCGCGCTCGCCGGCCCGGAACGGGTTCGCGATCATCAGGTGCGACTGCGCGGTGAGCTGCGGCTCCGGCGGCAGCGGCGCCGCCTGGGTGCCGCGCTCCAGCTTGCGCAGGGCGGAGGCGAGCGCCAGCGGGTCGCCGGTGAGCTCGGCGCCGGACTGGTCGGCCTGGTACTCCCGGGACCGGGAGACGGCGAGGCGCACCAGCGACGCGGCGATCGGGCCGAGCAGCGAGAGCAGCAGCACCCCGATCAGGTTCGGCCCGCCGTCCCGGTTGCCGCCGAAGAACGAGGTGAAGTAGGCCAGGTTCGCCAGGCCGGAGATCACCGCGGCGAGCGCGCCCGCGACCGACGAGATCAGGATGTCGCGGTTGTAGACGTGCGAGAGCTCGTGGCCGAGCACCGCGCGCAGCTCCCGCTCGTCGAGCAGCTGCAGGATGCCGCTGGTGCAGCAGACCGCGGCGTGCCGGGGGTTGCGGCCGGTGGCGAAGGCGTTCGGGGCGTTGGTGGGGCTGATGTAGAGCCGCGGCATGGGCTGGCGGGCGATGGTGGCCAGCTCACGGACGATCCGGTAGATGACCGGCGCCTCCAGCTCGGATACCGGCTGGGCGTGCATGGCCTTCAACGCCAGCCGGTCGCTGTTGAAGTACGCGTAGGCATTGGTGCCGACGGCGATGAGCACCGCGATGACCAGGATCGTCGGATTCCGGAACAGGGCGCCGGCCAGCACGATCAGGGCGGAGAGCCCGACCATGAGGCCGAAGGTCTTCAGTCCGTTGGCATAACCGTGCCCGTGCATTCCGCTCCTCGCCCCCGCGATCCCCCTTCACATCCACGCTGTCGTAGACCACAACGAGCCGGACCCCGCGCGGAGTTCCGCGCGGGGTCCGATGATCCGGGTGATTCAGCCGACGCGCTCGATGGTATAGCGGACCAGCTGCTCCAGCGCGTCGTTGGCCGGGCCCGCGGGCAGCGCGGCCAGCTCGGCGTAGGCCAGCTCGGCGTACTCGCGCAGCTTCTCCCCCGCCTGCACCAGGCCGCGGGAGCCGGCGAGCAGGGCGAGCGCCTCGCTCACCTCCTCGTCGCTGGTCAGCGGGCGGGCGAGCAGGGCGCGCAGCCGGTCGCCGACCGGCCCCTCCTCGCGCAGCGCGTAGAGCACCGGCAGGGTGTGCACGCCCTCGCGCAGGTCGGTGCCCGGCGTCTTGCCGGACTGCTCGGCGGCCGAGGAGATGTCGATGATGTCGTCGGAGATCTGGAAGGCGGTGCCGACCGCGTCGCCGAGCCGGGCCAGCCGCTCGACGTGTTCGGGATCACCGCCGGAGAAGGTGCCGCCGAAGCGCCCGGCCGCGGCGATCAGCGAGCCGGTCTTCTCCCAGACCACGCGCAGGTAGTGCTCGACCGGGTCCTGCCGCTCGGTGGCGCCGATGGTCTCCCGCATCTGGCCGGTGACCAGCTCGGCGAAGGTCTCGGCGATGATCCGCACCGCGTCCGGGCCGAGCGTGGAGGTGAGCCGGGAGGCGTGCGCGAAGAGGTAGTCGCCGGCCAGGATGGCGAAGCTGTTGCCCCAGCGGGCGTTGACGCTGGGCGCGCCGCGGCGCATCTGCGCCTCGTCCATCACATCGTCGTGGTAGAGCGTCGCGAGGTGGACCAGCTCGACCACGGTGCCCGCGGTGATCAGGTCCGGGTCGGTGGGGCGCGGGCCGAGCTGACCGGTGAGGACGGTGAAGAGCGGGCGGAACCGCTTGCCGCCGGCCCGAGCCAGGTGCAGCGCGGCCTCCTGCAGGAAGTCCGCACCGTCGGAGAGCTCCTCGACCAGCAGGTTCTCCACGGCGGCGAGGCCGGCGCGGACGGTCTCGGCGAGTTTCTCGTCGCCGAGTTCGATCCCTCCCACCACCGTGTTCCCCGCGCTCACAGCCGATGTGCTCATCTCTTCTCCCAGCGACGCGTCCGACCCCACGGTAGAGAACCTAGCGTGTCGGGTCACGGCCGCCCATGAACACCGTCACTTGCGCCGGGGCGCGGCCCTGCGAGGATGGAGCCATGGAAGCACCGGACGTCATCCCCGCCGCGGTCGAGGTGCTCGTGGTCGGCGCGGGCCCCGCGGGCTCCGCGGCGGCCGCCTGGGCGGCCAGGGACGGCCGTGACGTGCTACTGATCGACGGCGCGGTCTTCCCGCGGGACAAGACCTGCGGCGACGGCCTCACCCCGCGCGCCACCGCCGAGCTGGAGCACCTCGGGCTGGGGCCGTGGCTGCGCGCGCACACCGTCAACCACGGTTTGCGGATGACCGGGTTCGGCCGGGAGGAGCTGCTGCCCTGGCCGGGCGGGTCGTTCCCGACCTACGGCAGCGCGGTGCCGCGCACCGAGCTGGACGACACGCTGCGGCAGACGGCGGTGAAATCGGGCGCGCGCATGCTCGACGGCACCAAGGCCGTCGAGGTGCTGCGCGACGGCGAGCGGGTGCGCGGGGTCACGGTGCGGTCCGGCTCCGGCACGCACACCATCACCTGCAAGACCCTGGTGGTGGCGGACGGGGTGCGCTCGCCGATCGGCAAGCAGCTGGGCCGCAGCTGGCACCGCCGCTTCGCCTACGGCACCGCGGCGCGGGCCTACATCCGCTCCGCGCGCAGCGACGACCAGTGGATCACCTCGCACCTGGAGCTGCGCAATGCCGACGGCGCGCTGGTGCCCGGGTACGGCTGGATCTTCCCGCTCGGCAACGGCGAGGTGAATATCGGCGTCGGCTCGCTGGCCACCGAGCGCAGGCCGGCGCACATCGCGCTGAAGCCGCTGCTGGAGCACTACACCGCGCAGCGCAGGGACGAGTGGGAGTTCTCCGGCGAGCTGCGCGCGGTGGCCTCGGCGCTGCTGCCGATGGGCGGCGCGGTGTCGAATGTGGCCGGGCCGAACTGGGTGCTGGTCGGCGACGCCGCCGGCTGCGTGAACCCGCTGAACGGCGAGGGCATCGACTACGGCCTGGAGGGCGGCCACATGCTGGCCGCGCTGCTCGACGAGCCCGACCTGAGCACGCTCTGGCCGGAGCTGCTGCGCGCCCGCTACGGCCGCACCTTCTCGGTGGCGCGGCGGATCGCGGGGCTGGCGACGCACCCGCGCATGGTGCCGCTCGGCGGGCCGCCGCTCATGCGCTCGGCGCTGCTGCGCCGCACCGCGGTGCGGGTGATGGGCAACCTGGTGACCGACGAGGACGCCGACCTCACCGCCCGGCTGTGGCGCACGGCGGGGCGCGGCTCGATGCGCGCCGACGACCTCGTCCCCTTCGCCTGACATGGCCGCCCGGCCGCCGCTGGAGCTGCTTCCGCACCTGCGGCGCGCCCGCGACCTGGCCGATCGGCACTACGCCGAGCCGCTCGACCTGACCGCGCTCGCCGCGGCCGCCGGCGTCTCCAAGTTCCACTTCCTGCGCGCCTTCGCCGCGGTCTACGGCCGGACCCCGGCCGCGTACCTCACCGAGCGCCGGATCGAGCGGGCGCAGGACCTGCTGCGCGCGACCAACCTGACCGTGACCGAGGTGTGCATGCTGGTCGGCTACAGCAGCCTCGGCTCGTTCAGCAGCCGGTTCCGCGCGCTGGTCGGGGTCTCGCCCTCGGACTACCAGGCCAAGTTCGCCGACGGGGCGCCGCGCATCCCGGGCTGCTACGTGTTCATGCACGGGCTCTCGGACAGATCCGCAATTCCGGAGAAGCGGGAGCGCCCGCCCGGCTCCTAGCCTCGGCGGTATGACGATCACCAATGTTTCCCTGGTCACCGTGTACGTCACCGACCAGGACGCCGCCAAGCAGTGGTACCTGGAGAAGCTCGGCTTCGTGGAGGGCACCGACATCAGCATGGGTGAGAACGGCTTCCGCTGGCTCACCATCGTGCACCCGGACCACCCGGAGCTGGAGATCACGCTCATGGTGCCGGGCCCGCCGCTCGACGCGGAGCTCGCCGACGCCATTCGCCGGGCGCTCGCCAACGGCACGCACGGGGCGCTCGGCCTGCGGACCGACGACTGCCAGAAGACCTTCGAGGAGCTCACCGCGAAGGGCGTGGAGTTCGTGCAGCCGCCGGCCGAGCGGCCCTACGGCATCGAGGCCGTCATGCGGGACAACTCGGGGAACTGGCTGGTGCTGGTGGAGCGGAAGGAATTCACCCCCGCCGACTTCGCCTGAGCGTCACCCCTCGGGGTGCTCGGCGAGCCAGGTCGCGAAGAACTCGCGCTCGTTCTGCACCACGCGCTGGTGCAGCTGCTCGACCATGCGCTCCAGCGCACCGCCGACGACGGGGACGTCGAACTTGGCCTCGCCGCTGATCTCCAGCACGGCGCCGTCGGCGGTGTCGCGGAGCAGGTAGTCGCCGGAGAGCTCGCCGCGCACCCCGGTGGTGGCGGCGGTGAACGAGCCGGTCGCGCGCGCGCCGACCAGCGGATTCCAGATATCGGTGCGCTCCAGGGTGAACTCGCGGCCGAGCACCGAGCGGACCACCTTGGGCACGGCGTCGCCGCCGACCCGCTCGGACATGTGAATGCGGATACTGCCCTCGCCCTCCGGGTGCGCGAGGTCGTAGTTCGCCGACTCGGCCGCGGCGAACCGGGCTCGCCAGGCGTCGGGGTTGGTGTATGCCCGGTGGAGCGAGGTCACCGGGGCGGAATAGGGCACGGTGAAGCTATAGGTGCGGGACATGGGCGCACACGCTAGCGGACCCGTCCATTAACCTGGCCCGGTGTCGGAAACCAGCCTCCGCGTGGCGCGTTCGGGTTCGCCGGGGCGGGGCGGGCGAACGGTGCTCGTCGTCGCCGCCGCGATCAGCGTGCTCATGGTGCTTCTCGTGCTCGCCGCCTTCCGCAACGACTACCTGATCAGCTCGGATCGCGGCGTGACCACGGCCGAGGTGCTCTCCGCCGGGCGGCTGCGCTCGGCCGTCATGTACGTGACGCCGGATGGGGTCACGCACAACCCCAAGGTCGGGGTGCTGTACCCGACCAACCTGACCGCGGGGCAGAACATCAATGTCGAGTACAACCGGGCCGACCCGGACCTGGTGCGGGTGGCAGGCCGCGACGCCAGGGTGGCGATCATCCCGGCCGGGTCGGTGATCGTGGTGGTCTGGCTGATCGCCCTGCCGTTGCTGTGGTACCTCCGCAGGCGCGGCGAGAACTGAGCGTTCGCCCGAACTTTCCGCGCCCTTCACGAAGCCGTGGCGCCTCCGGCCACCGGAATTGCGACGCTGGAGCGGTGCGCGTAGCCATCGTCGCGGAGTCGTTCACGCCGAATATGAACGGTGTCACGAACTCCGTCCTCCGGGTGCTGGACCATCTGGACCGGCTCGGCCACGACGCCCTCGTGGTCGCGCCGGACACCGTGCGCGGCCTGCCGCCCGCACCGGATCACCAGGGCCGATTC
This sequence comes from Nocardia sp. NPDC050697, assembly GCF_040654395.1. NCBI lineage: Bacteria > Bacillati > Actinomycetota > Actinomycetes > Mycobacteriales > Nocardiaceae > Nocardia > Nocardia sp. NPDC050697. The sequence goes on along the minus strand of NZ_JBFAHY010000002.1, from coordinate 858,624 downwards.
CCGGTGCACCGGGTGCCTGCGGTGATGGTGCCGAAGATCAGCTCACTGCCGGTGGGGCTGCCGCAGCCGGGCATCACCGCCGCCATCGCCGCCTTCGACGCCGATGTGGTGCACCTGGCCTCGCCCTTCCTGCTCGGCGCGGGCGGCCTCGGTGCGGCGCTGCGGCTGGACCTGCCGAGCATCGCCGTCTACCAGACCGATGTCGCCGGGTTCGCCAAGAGTTACGGGCTGAGCCTGGCCACCAGGGCCGCCTGGGGCTGGACCCGGCGCATCCACGAGGGCGCCACCCGCACCCTGGCGCCGTCCAGCGCGGCCGCCGCCGATCTGGCCGCGCACGGCATCCCGCGGGTGCACCGCTGGGGCCGTGGCGTCGACATCGCCCGCTTCGCGCCCTCGCGGCGCAGCCGGGAGCTGCGCGAACGCTGGCTCGGCGGCACCGAGCGGATGCTGGTGGGCTTCGTCGGCAGGCTGGCGCCGGAGAAGCACGTGGACCGGCTTGCGGTGCTCGCCGGGAACCCGGAGGTGCAGCTGGTGATCGTCGGCGACGGCCCGGAGCGCGCGCGGCTGGCCGAGCTGCTGCCCGGCGCGATCTTCACCGGCGAGCTGGGCGGGCTGGAGCTGGCCGAGGCGTACGCGAGCCTGGACGTCATGGTGCACCCGGGCGAGCACGAGACCTTCTGCCAGGGCGTGCAGGAGGCGCTGGCCGCGGGGGTCCCGGTGATCGGGCCGGACGCCGGCGGCCCGCGCGACCTCGTCGCGCACTGCCGCAACGGCTACCTGCTGCCGGTGCAGCGCTTCGCCGAGCTGCTGCCGAGCGCGGTCGCCGCGCTCCGCGACCGGACGCTGCGCGCCAGGTACGCCACCGCGGCGCGCAGGTCGGTGCTGCACCGCACCTGGCCCGCCGTCTGCGACCAGCTCATGGCGCACTACACCGCGGTCACCGGCTTTTCCGAGCGCACGTCACACACGGCCTGAAGGGTGAAACACCGGTGACCGGATAGGGTCGCGGTGTGGCGAAAACAGGACAGCGCGAATCCATCCGGGCATCGCTGGACAAGCGGCCGGACGAGGTCGCGTCGATGTTCGACGGGGTCGCGAAGCGGTACGACCTCACCAATACCGTGATCTCGGCCGGGCAGGACCGGTACTGGCGCTGGGCGACCAGGCGCGCGCTCGACCCGCGCCCCGGCGAGCGGGTGCTCGACCTGGCCGCGGGCACCGGCGTCTCCACGGTGGAGCTGCGCCGCTCCGGCGCCTGGTGCGTCGCCACCGACTTCTCCCAGGGCATGCTGGCCGCCGGGCGCGGCAGGCGGGTGCCGATGGTGGCGGGCGACGCCATGGCGCTGCCCTTCGCCGATGCCTCCTTCGACGCCGTCACCATCTCCTTCGGGCTACGCAATGTCGCCGATATCGACCTGGCCCTGCGCGAGATGCTGCGCGTCACCAAGCCCGGGGGGCGGCTGGTGATCTGCGAGTTCTCCACGCCGGTGTTCGGCCCCTTCCGCACGGTGTACATGGAGTACCTGATGAAGGCGCTACCCCGGGTGGCGCGCGCGGTGAGCAGCAACCCGGACGCGTACGTCTACCTGGCCGAGTCCATCCGGGCCTGGCCCGCGCAGCGGCAGCTGGCGCGGCGGATCACCGAGGCGGGGTGGTCCACGGTGAAGTGGCGCAACCTCACCGGCGGCGTAGTCGCTCTGCACCGCGGTTTCAACCTCGGCTGACCTGCGCCTTCGTGATCCCCGACACAGCTCACCGGGAAAATTCGGGCCGGTGAGGCGGAATGTCACCTGACGATAACGTCGGGTAAAAACCGCGCAACCGCGCCGCAGCACCATGGACTCCATGCGGGAAGCGGACACGGTACGCACACAGTGCTCGTACTGCGGTGTCGGCTGCGGCATCACCGTGGCGACCGGAGTCGAGCGCGGGGTGCCGGTGATCGCGAAGGTCGCCGGGGACAAGCTGCACCCGGCCAACGCGGGCAGGCTCTGCACCAAGGGCGCGACGCACGCCGAGCTCATGCGCGCGGACGGGCGGATGAGCACCGCGCTGCGGCGTCCGGCGCGGGACCGCGAGCCGGAGCCGGTGCCGGTGGACGAGGCCGTCGCCGAGGCCGCCGCCCGGCTGCGCGCCATCCTGGACGAGCACGGCCCGGACGCCGTCGCGCTGTACGTCTCCGGGCAGATGTCGCTGGAGGCGCAGTACCTCGCCACCAAGCTGGCCAAGGGGTACCTGCGCACGGTGCACATCGAGGCCAACTCCCGGCTCTGCATGGCCAGCGCGGGCACCGGCTACAAGCAGTCGCTCGGCGCCGACGGCCCGCCCGGCTCCTACGACGACATCGACGCCGCCGACCTGTTCTTCGTGATCGGCGCCAATACCGCCGACTGCCACCCCATCGTGCACCTCCGGATGGCGGACCGGCTCAAGGCCGGGGCCAAGCTGATCGTGGTCGACCCGCGGCGCACCGAGACCGCCGACCGCGCCGACCTCTTCCTGCAGATCGCCCCCGGCACCGACTTGGCGCTGCTGAACGGGCTGCTGCACCTGCTGGTCGCGGACGGCGCCATCGATACCGAGTTCATCGCCGCGCACACCGAGGGCTGGGAGGCCATGCCGGAGTTCCTGGCGGACTACCCGCCGGAGCGGGTCGCCGAGCTCACCGGGCTCGCCGAGCCGGACCTCCGCACCGCGGCGCGCTGGATCGCCGAGGCGGGCGAGTGGATGTCGCTGTGGACCATGGGACTGAACCAGTCCACGCACGGCACCTGGAACACCAACGCGGTCGTCAACCTGCACCTCGCCACCGGGGCCATCTGCCGCCCGGGCAGCGGGCCGTTCTCGCTCACCGGCCAGCCGAACGCCATGGGCGGGCGGGAGATGGGGTACATGGGCCCCGGGCTGCCCGGCCAGCGCAGCCTGCTCTCCCCCGCCGACCGCGCCTTCGTGGAGACGGCCTGGGAGCTGCCGCCCGGCACCATCAGGGACGAGGCCGGGCCGGGCACCATCGAGATGTTCCGGGAGCTGAGCGCGGGGCGGATCAGGGCGGCCTGGATCATCTGCACCAACCCGGTGGCGACGGTGGCCAACCGGACCACCGTGATCGCCGGGCTGGAGGCCGCCGACCTGGTGATCACCCAGGACGCCTACGCCGCGACCGCGACCAACACCTACGCCGACATCATGCTGCCCGCCACGCTCTGGGCCGAGGCCGAGGGCACCATGGTGAACTCCGAGCGCACGGTGACGCTGCTCCGGCAGGCGGTGCCGCCGCGCGGCGACGCCAGGCCGGACTGGCTGCTGATCGCGCAGGTGGCGCGGGCCATGGGGTTCCCCGGGTTCGAGTTCGAGAGCGCCGCGGAGGTGTTCGCCGAGATCACCGGCTTCGCCAACCCGGCCACCGGCTACGACCTGCGCGGCATGAGCCACGAGGCGCTGATCGGCGGGCCGATGCAGTGGCCGTGCCCGGACCCGGAGCGGCCGCGCAACCCGATCCGCTACGTCAACGACGGGGTCAGCCAGACGCTCTTCACCGACGCCGACGGCACCACCCCGCGGCTGGCCTTCGCCACCCCGAGCAAGCGCGCGGTGTTCCTCGCGCGCCCGCACATGCCACCGAAGGAGATGCCGGACGACGACCACCCGTTCCTGCTGAACACCGGCCGGTTGCAGCACCAGTGGCACACCATGACCAAGACCGGGCGGATCGGCAAGCTGACCAAGCTCACCGGCGAGCCGTTCCTCGAGCTCTGCCCGGCCGACGCCGAGCGGCTCGGCGTCCGGCCCGGCGACGGCGTCGAGATCACCTCGCGGCGCGGCCGGGCGGTGCTGCCCGCGCGGATCTCGGACCGGGTGCGGCCCGGCGACTGCTTCGCGCCCTTCCACTGGAACGACGAGCACGGCGAGTACCTGACCATCAATGCCGTCACCAGCGACGCCGTCGACCCGGAGTCGCTGCAGCCGGAGTTCAAGGCGTGCGCGGTGGCGCTGCGCCGGATCCCCGCCGCGCCGCGGCCCGCGCCGCAGCCCGCCCCCGAGGCGCACCCGCTCGCCACCGTGCTCGGGCTGGAGGGCACCACGCCCACGCTGAGCGAGGCCGAGCGGATCTACCTCTCCGGCTACCTCGCCGCGCTGCAGGCGCTCCCGGTGACCGGTCAGCCGGTGCTCCCGGTGACCGCGCCGATCTCGCCCGGCAGCCGGATCTGGATCGACGGGCTGCTCGCCGGGATGTACTCGCGGGCGGGCGCGAGCGCCGAGGCCGCGCCGGGGCGCGCGGTGACGGTGCTCTGGGCCTCGCAGACCGGCACCGCCGAGGAGCTGGCGGCCGACGCCGCCGCCCGGCTCAGCGCGGCCGGGTTCACCCCGCGGCTGCGCGATATGGACGCCTGCGACCCGGCCGAGCTCGGCGGCGACGTGCTCGTGGTGAGCAGCACCTTCGGCGACGGCGGGCCGCCGGACAACGGCCGCGACTTCTGGGAGCGGCTGGCCGAGCATCCGGGGCGGTTCAGCGGCATGCGGTACGCGGTCTTCGCGCTCGGCGACTCCTCCTACGACGACTTCTGCGGGCACGGGCGCAAGCTCGACGAGACCTTCGCCGCGCGCGGTGCGCAGCGGTTGCTGACCAGGGTCGACAGTGAACCGGAGTACGCCGAGGCGGCGGATGCCTGGTTCGAGGCGGTACTGGTGGCGCTCGGGACCGGCGGGGCCGATGCCGGTCCCGCGGGCGGAGGCTCGGCCCGCGGCCCCGCGAACGGTGGCCTTTCGGGCGCGAGCGACGCGGCAAACGCGCACGCCGCGTCGAACGGCTTCGCGGTGGGCGCCGGCACCCTCCCCACCCACCCGGTCAGCGGCGTACCCGTGGGTGCGAGCGGGTACGGCCCGGCGCGCGGCGGCACCGCGACGGCGGTGCGCCCCGCACCCCAGCGCGCCACCCGCTTCACCAGGAACGCGCCGGTCCACGCCCCCCTGGTACGCAACGACCTCCTCTCCGCGGGCAGCGCGAAGGAGGTCCGCCGCTTCGGCTTCGACCTGCGCGACCTCGACGTCCGCTACGAGGCGGGCGACGCGCTCGGCATCTGGCCGCGCAATGGCGACGCCCTGGTCGCCGAGTGGCTCGCCACCACCGGCCTGGACGGCACCCGCCCGGTCGAGGTGGACGGCGCCGACCTCCCGCTGGCCGAGGCGCTCGCCACCCGCTACGACATCACCCGGGTGAGCAATGATTTCCTCACCTTCGTCGCCGAGCACCACCCCGGCAACAACCAGCTGGCCAAGCTGCTGCGCCGGGACAACCGCAATGAACTCGACGGCTACCTCTGGGACAAGCAGGCGGTGGACGTGCTGCGCGACTTCCCGGTCCGGGCCGACCTGGTGGAGTGGCTCGGCGCGCTGAAGAAGCTGCAGCCGCGGCAGTACTCGATCTCCTCCAGCCCGCGGGTGAGCCCGCACGAGGTGGAGCTCACCGTCGGCGTGGTCCGCTACGCCGAGCGCGGTGGCGTCTGCTCCACCTTCCTCGCCGACCGGGCGGGCACCGAGGTGCCGATCTTCCTGCAGCGCGCGCCGCACTTCCGCCCCCCGCTGGACCGCACCGCCCCGATGATCATGGTCGGCCCCGGCACCGGCATCGCCCCCTTCCGCGGCTTCCTGCAGGAGCGCCGCGCGCTCGGCGCCACCGGCCGCAACTGGCTCTTCTTCGGCGACCAGCACGCCGCGCAGCACTTCTACTACCGCGCCGAGCTGGAGGACATGTTCCGCTCCGGCTTCCTCACCCGGCTCGACCTGGCTTTCTCCCGGGACCAGCGGGAGCGGGTCTACGTGCAGCACCGGATGATCGAGCACGGCGCCGAGCTGTGGTCCTGGCTGCGCGACGGCGCGCACTTCTACGTCTGCGGGGACGCGGCCCGGATGGCCACCGACGTCGACGAGGCGCTGCTCACCATCGCGCGGGTGCACGGCAAGCTCGACGACGAGGGGGCCCGCGCCTTCCGCAAGCAGCTGGTGGCGGAGAAGCGCTACGTCCGGGACGTCTACTGAGCGCCGGCCAGCGGCGGGTCGAGCCGGGCGAAGTCCGGGAGCCGGTGGTAGGGGTAGCGCGGGTACGGCGGGGTGGTCGCGCTCGCCGCGTCCAGCCGGGCGAGCTGCTCCGGCGTGAGCGTCACCGCCAGCGCGCCGAGATTCTGCCGGAGCTGCGCCTCGTTCCTGGCGCCGACGATCACGCCGGTCACGGTGGGCCGGGTGAGCAGCCAGGCCAGGGCCAGCTGCGGGACGGCGTGGCCGGTCTCGGCGGCGAGCTCGTCCAGCGCGTCGACCACGCGGTACAGCCGCTCGTCAGCCACCGGCGGGCCCGCGGCGGCGGTGGCGTGCAGCCGGCTGCCCGCGGGCAGCGGGGCGCCGCGGCGGATGTGCCCGGTGAGCCGCCCCCACCCCAGCGGTGACCAGACCAGCGCGCCGACGCCCTGATCGCGGGCGAGCGGCATGAGCTCCCACTCGTAGTCCCGGCCGACCAGCGAGTAGTACACCTGGTGCGCGACGTACCGGGTGCGCCCGTTGCGATCGGCGGCGGCGAGCGACTTCATGAGCTGCCAGCCCGCGAAGTTGGAGGCGCCGAGGTAGCGGATCTTGCCCGCGCGCACCAGGTCGTCCAGCGCGGCGAGCGTCTCCTCCACCGGGGTCTGCGCGTCGAAGGCGTGCAGCTGGAAGAGGTCGATGTGCTCGGTGCCGAGCCGGCGCAGCGCCGCCTCCACCGCGCGCACCAGCCGGGCCCGGCCGGTACCGGCCTCGTCCGGGCCGGGGCCGGTGGGCAGCCCGGCCTTGGTGCTGATGAGCACCCGGTCGCGGCGGCCGCGCAGCGCCGCGCCGAGCACCTCCTCGGAGGCGCCGTCGGAGTAGACGTCGGCGGTGTCGAAGAGCGTGACGCCCGCCTCCAGGCAGATATCGACCAGCCTGCGCGCGGCCGCCACATCGGTGTCGCCCCAGGCCGCGAAGAGCTCGCCGCGGCCGCCGAAGGTGCCCGCGCCGAAGCCGAGCGCGGGCAGGACGAGGCCGGAGGCGCCGGATCGCCGATACTCCATGACCACTCCTAAAGGGTCTATAGTTCCGTTAACTCGCTCGACAGTACGCCCTCGTGGCTACAAATGGAACTGGAGACCCGTTATGACCTCGGATCCGGGATCGGTCCGGCCCGGCGGACGCACCGCCCGGGTGCGCGCGGCGGTGCTGCGCGCCGCCGGCGACCTACTCGCGGAGCGCGGTTTCGGTGCGCTCGACCTCACCGAGGTGGCGGCGCTGGCCGGGGCCGGGAAGACCACGGTGTACCGGCGCTGGGGCACGCCCGCCGGGCTGGCGACCGATCTCCTCGTCGCCATGGCGGAGGAGTCGGTGCCACGGGCCGACACCGGCAGCCTGCGCGGCGACCTGCTGGCCAATGCCAGGCTGGTGCTCGGCACGCTCACCGATGCCAGGCAGGGGCGGCTCTTCCGCGCCGTGATCGCGGCCGGGACCGCCGATCCGGCGACCGAGGCCGCGCTGCGCCGCTTCTACGACGTCCGGCTCGCCGAGTGGGCGCCCTGCGTCACCGACGGGATCGCGCGCGCCGAGGCGCCGGTCGGCACCGACCCGCGCGCGGTGCTCTCCGCGGTCGCGGCGCCGCTCTACTACCGGCTCCTGATCAGCGGCGATCCGCTGGACGATGCCGCCGCCGCCCGAGCCGCCGAGGCAGCGATGGACGCGGTGACCGCGGGCCGCTTCGTCCCGTCGTGAATCGAACGGCTGCGCACTACGCGGACCACACCGCCCGGCGGCCCGTGTGGGCGAGCACCCGTCGCTACGCCGACCAATCCGCCCGGCGGCCCGTGCGGGCCAGCACCCGGTCGAAGCGGGATGCGTCGGCGGCGACCGGCTGGACCGGGCCGAAGAGCCCCGGTGTCCCCTCGGCGGGCATCTCGGCGAGGAAACCCTCCAGCACCTCGAGCTCGCCGGGCGTCACGTCGTAGGGCAGCCCGGTGGCCCTGGCCAGATCCCAGCCGTGGATGACGAGCTCGTCCAGCGCCACCGCCGCCATGGCCGGCGCGGGGGCGGTGACCCCGCCCGCCTCGGTCTCCCCGGCCCACGCGGCCTGCTCGCGCCAGGCGGCGACCAGGGCGTCCAGCCGGGCCGGGATGAGCGTGCGCCAGTCGGCGGGCAGCTCGCTCGCGGCCACCTCGGGCGGCTGCGAGCCGCTGACCTCCTTGGTCGCCGCCTGCCGGAAGGCCTCGGTGAGCCCGGCGACGTGGCCGAGCAGCGCGCCGACCGGCACGCCGGGGCACGGGGTCGGGCCGGTGAGCTGGTCGTCGCCGATTCCGGCGACCACGGTGGCCATCCGGTCGGCGGCGACGGCGAAATCGAAGGCGGGGGCGGCAGTGGTCACGGCGGATCTCCTGTCCTGGGAACGGCTCTCACCGATACCGACGGAGCGGGCGCGCTGGATTCATCGGCGCGGCGCGGGTATACCGGTGCCGAACGGAAACCCCCGCGGAGAGGAGCGCACGATGGTCGATCGCAGCACACCCGCCACGTTCGAGGTGTCCGAGGCCGATCTGGCCGAGCAGTCCCGCCCGGTCGATCCGGACGATGTCGCGCCGAGCCCCGAGATACCCGGCGACCTGTGGAGCGCCGACCCGGCCGACGTGGTGGAGCAGCGCATCGAGGTCCCGCTCGACGACGAGCGGGAGTAGCCCTCAGCTGATGGCGGCGCGCACCGACCCGTGCAGCTCGCGCAGCCCGGAGCGCTCGGTCGCGACCTCGAGCACCCGCACCCCGTGCGCGTGGCCGGTGAGCGCCGCCGCCAGCTCGGCGGTGTCCACCTGCCGGTGCGGGATGCGGTAGGCGGCGCAGAGCGCGGCCAGGTCCATGCCGTGCGGGGTGCCGAAGACCCGCTCGAAGACCCCGGCGTACTGCGGGTCGCCCTGTTCGAGCAGCTCGAAGATGCCGCCGCCGTCGTCGTTGGCGACCACGATGGTGAGATCCTCCGGGCGCGGCTCGCCGCGGCCGATCAGCAGCCCGGAGGCGTCGTGCAGGAAGGTCAGGTCGCCGATCAGGGCGAAGGTGCGGCCGGGGTGCCGCATGGCGGCGCCGAGCGCGGTGGAGACGGTGCCGTCGATCCCGGCGACGCCGCGGTTGGAGACCACGGTGACGCCCGGCCGCGGCGCCGAGACGAGCGCGGTGTCGCGCACCGGGTTGGAGGCGCCGAGCAGCAGCTGGTCGCCCTCGCGCAGCGCGTCCGCGACCACCGCGGCGACGTGCAGCCCGGTCGGCTTCGGGTGCCGGGCGAGCTCGCCCCGGACGGCGTGGTGCGCGCGCTCGTTCAGGTCGTGGCAGCGGGCCAGCCAGGCCGGGTCCGGTGCGCCGGAGACGACGGCCCTGGTGCCGGTCCCGACCACATTGCCGGAGACATCCGGCCAGCGCGGCCCGGTGGTCAGCGCGTAGACGGTGACCTCGGGGTCGGCGAGCAGCTTGGCGACCGGGCGGTGCAGGGTCGGGCGGCCGGTGATGATGGCCTGCGCGGGCTTCAGCAGCGGCAGCGCCAACGGGTGCAGGGCGGGGCCGTGCAGCGGCGCGGTCGGCTCGGCGACGGTGGGCAGCGCGGCCAGCTCGGGCCGCAGCCCGGCGCCGTGGCCGGAGATCACCACGGTGTCGGCGGTGAGGTCGATGGCGAGCGGGACGTCGAGGGTGGCGTGCTCGGTCCTGGTCCAGGGGGCATCGCCGGCCCTGCCGGGCGGGATCTCGGCGGCGTTCGGGTCCGGGACCAGCGGCTCGCGCAGCGGGATGTCGAAGTGCACCGGTCCGGCATTGCCGGAGCGGGTGCCGCGGGCGGCGGCGAGCACCCGGCAGACCGCCGAGCGCCACACGCTGTTCTGCCTGGTGTAGCCCGGGTCCCGCTCCAGCTCGGCCAGCCCGAGGCTGATGGTGGCGCGCACCTGGCTGCCGAAGAGCCCGAGCTGCTCGACCGTCTGGTTGGCGCCGGTGCCGAGCATCTCGTAGGGCCGGTTGGCGCTGAGCACCACCAGCGGCACCCTGGCGTAGTTGGCCTCCAGCACGGCGGGGCCGAGATTGGCGACGGCGGTGCCCGAGGTCATCACCACCGGCACCGGGGCGCGGCCGGAGAGGGTGAGCCCCACCGCGAGGAACCCCGCGGTGCGCTCATCGATGCGCATGTGCAGCCGGAGCCGCCCCGCGGCATCCGCGGCCTGCAGGGCGAAGGCCAGCGGGGCATTGCGGGAACCGGGGCACAGGACCACATCCAGCACCCCGCCGCGCACCAGTTCGTCGACGACGACCTGCGCCTGCGCTGTTGACGGATTCACGTCTCCAGACTTCCAGACGCGGGCCGCCGCCGCCGCGTCACCCTGCTCACAGCGGGGGAAACGGCTCGCGCCGCCGGCGACAGCGGCGGCGGCGCGACTGTGGAATCGGTCAGACCGCGTGCCGCTGGACCAGCGCACCCACCCGCGGCAGCGCCTCGACCACGTTCTTCTTGGCCGAGGAGCGCAGCGAGGAGTACACCTTCTGCAGCGCGGGGCGGGTCGAGGACTGCGCCCGCTCGTCGGTCACCGCGAGCAGCGCCTCGGCGACCTCGTCGGACTTGGCGACCAGCAGATCGGCGAAGCTGCCGGTGCTGCCGGACGCGGTGTATTCCTGCCAGTAGGGCTCCAGCTGGGCCACCAGGCGCGGGGCCAGGGACTCCAGGGCGTCGGGGACGATGGAGGGGCCGATCTTCTTGACCGCCGCGTAGCCACCCTTCACAGCCAGGCCGGACGCACCACCCTTGTCCGAGACCTCGGCATCCAGGACCTCGACAGCGTCGGCAAGGAAGGCCGGCCGCTTGGCATCGTCGAGCAGGGATTCAGACAGTGCTGCAACCACTTTCAGGTTCCTCCGGAATCGGTTCGTTGTACGAGCACGCGCCACTATACGCACCGCCGCCCGCATCCACCCGGCTACGGCTGCCCGGGCAGCAGTTGAATCATCAATCCTTTGGCATCCGCGAGCAATTCGCCCTGCTCGTCACGGAGTTCCGCGGTGACGAACGTCTTCCGTCCCGCGACCCGATCGACCTGTCCGCGAACGGCCAGCGTCCGCTCCAGCGGGGTTACCTTCCGGTAGTTGACGTGCAGGTAGGCGGTCCGGCTGAGCGGTCTGCCCGCGTAGTGCAGCACCGAGCCGAAGAGCTCGTCGAAGAGCAGCGGGAGCACCCCGCCGTGCGCGGCGCCGTTGCCGCCGAGGTGGAACCGGCGGAAAACGCCGGTCATGGCGACCCCGTCCGGCCCGGCCTCGGCCGTGCGCCACGGCGGCAGCAGCAGGCTGCCGCGGCCGGGCAGCTCCACCGCGCGCCCGGCCGGGCCCTGTAGCTCCGGCGCCCGGTGCGGCTCCAGCAGCGCGGCCAGCCGCTCGGCGAGCGCCGCCGCCTCGGCGTAGACCGCGTCCGGCGCGTCGACGCTCACCGCGAGATCCTGCACCCGGCGCAGCGCCTCGACGACCGGCCCGAAGGCAGCCCCGATCGGCGCCCGCGACACCCTCGGGAAGAACCGCGCGTGCTGCTCGTACCGCTCCGGATCGATCGCGCTCCGGTCGATAACAGGTTCTATTTTCTCGCTCATCCCTGCACGGTATACACCGTCCAACCGGGGGCGCCCCCGGCCGGTTCGCCGGTGCGCCGATAATCGCAGGGGTGACCTTCGACCCCGCACTGTGGCGCCCGGTACCCGGCTTCGAGAACCTGACCGACATCACCTACCACCGGCACCTGTCGCAGGGCACGGTGCGGGTGGCGTTCGACCGGCCGGAGGTGCGCAATGCCTTCCGGCCGCACACCGTGGACGAGCTGTACCGCGTGCTCGACCACGCCAGGATGACCTCCGACGTCGGCGCGGTGCTGCTCACCGGCAACGGCCCGAGCCCCAAGGACGGCGGCTGGGCCTTCTGCTCCGGCGGCGACCAGCGCATCCGCGGCCGCAGCGGCTACCAGTACGCGGCGGGCGAGACCGCGGAGACCGTCGACCCGGCGCGCGCGGGGCGGCTGCACATCCTGGAGGTGCAGCGGCTCATCCGGTTCATGCCGAAGGTGGTGATCGCGCTGGTGAACGGCTGGGCCGCGGGTGGAGGGCACAGCCTGCACGTGGTCTGCGACCTCACCCTCGCCAGCCGGGAGCACGGGAAGTTCAAGCAGACCGACGCCGACGTGGGCAGCTTCGACGGCGGCTACGGCAGCGCCTACCTGGCGAAGCTGGTCGGGCAGAAGTTCGCCAGGGAGATCTTCTTCCGCGGCCGCCCGTACAGCGCCGAGGAGATGCACCGGATGGGCGCGGTCAACGAGGTGGTGGACCACGCCGAGCTGGAGAACGTCGCACTGGAGTGGACCGCCGACATCCTCGGCAAGTCGCCGCAGGCGCAGCGCATGCTCAAGTACGCCTTCAACCTGGCGGACGACGGCCTGGTCGGCCAGCAGCTCTTCGCGGGCGAGGCGACCCGGCTCGCGTACATGACCGACGAGGCGGTCGAGGGGCGCGACTCCTTCCTGGAGAAGCGCGCGCCGGACTGGACCCCGTACCCCTGGTACTTCTGATGGAGATCCTGAGCAGCCGGGTCATCCTGCGCCCCGCCGACTACGACGCCACGCTCGCCTTCTACCGGGACGCGCTCGGGCTCGCGATCGCCAGGGAGTACCCCGGCGGGACGGTCTTCTACGCCGGGCAGTCCTTGATCGAAGTCGCCGCGCACGGCGGCTCCGGCGAGCCGTCGGCGTTCAGCGGCGCGCTCTGGCTCCAGGTGCGCGACCTGCCGGATGCCGCCGCCGAGCTCGCGCTCGCCGGCGTGCGCATCGACCGGGAAGCGAGGCGGGAGCCGTGGGGGTTGCTGGAGATGTGGATCGCCGACCCGGACGGGGTGCCGATCGTGCTGGTCGAGGTGCCCGCCGAGCACCCGCTGCGCCGGGATTCGCGCTGAGGCCGTCGCCTTCGAGTTGCCAGCAGGCAAACCGAAAGGGACGATAACGACTCGGGCGAGACCCGACCGCCGACGTCCGGGACCCGCTCGAGTCGTTCCCGTCGGACGAGAGAATCGCGGTTTCGATGCCTGTCGTACCTGAGCCGTTGTCGGCCCCCGCCCGCGCCCGCCACGCGGGTTCCCGGACCACCCGTTCCGTGTGCGCGCACGCGGCCATGACACGATCGCTGTCGTGAGCAAGCCCCTGCGGATCCTGCCGATGCCGACCGGGTCCGGCGTCGGCGATGTGCTCCCGCACCTGCGCGAGGCGCTGGAGGGCACCGGTCCGGCGTGGCTCCCGGTGCCGAACAGCGACCGCCGCGAGGCGCGCAGGCTCGGCGACGCGCTCGCCCCCGGCGAGCCGATCGACGAGGACGTGGCGCTGGTCGTCACCACCTCCGGGACCACCGGGGTGCCGAAGGGCGCCATGCTGAGCTCCGCCGCGCTGCGGGCGAGCGCGAGCGCGACGCACGAGCGGCTCGGCGGCCGGGGGCAGTGGTTGCTGGCGCTGCCGACGCACCACATCGCCGGCATCCAGGTGTTGCTGCGCAGTATCCAGGCCGGGACCGAGCCGGTGGTGCTCGACGTCGGCGGCGGCTTCCTGCCGGAGGCGCTGGCCGGCGCGATCCGGGCCATGCGCGGGGAGCGGCGGTACACCTCGCTGGTGCCGACGCAGCTGATCAAGGCGCTCGAATCGCCCGTGGCCGCGGCCGCGCTGGCCGGGCTGGACGCGGTGCTCGTCGGCGGGGCGGCGACGCCGGCCCGAGTGCTGGAGCGGGCGCGCGCCGCCGGCATCCGCGTGGTGCGCACCTACGGCATGAGCGAGACCTGCGGCGGGTGCGTCTACGACGGGGTCCCGCTGGACGGCGTGCGGCTGCGAATCGAGGACGGGCGGGTGCTGCTCGGCGGCGCGACCATCGCCGCCGGCTACCGCAACCACCCCGGCCACCCCGCCTTCGCCGAACCCGGCTGGTTCCGCACCGACGACGCGGGCGTGCTCGAGGACGGGGTGCTCCGGGTGACCGGGCGGCTGGACGAGGGGATCAGCACCGGCGGGCTGCTGGTCCTGCCGCAGGTCGTGGAGGCCGTGCTCGGCACGCACCCGGCCATCGCCGAGTGCGTGGTGCTCGGCCTGCCGGACGAGCGGCTCGGCCAGCGGGTCGCCGCCGTCATCGTCCCGGCGCCCGGCGCCGAGCCGCCGACCCTGGACGAGCTCCGCACGCACGTCACCGCCGAGCTCGACGCCATCGCCGCCCCCCGCGAACTCGCCGTCCTGGACGAGCTCCCGCTCCGCGGCCCCGGCAAACCGGACCGCACCGCCCTGCGCGACTACCTGCTGGCCGACAGCCCGCACTGACCCGCCGACAGCCGCACGCAAGAGCCGTGCAAGAGGTGTGCGGGCGGTGCAAGCCGGGGGGTGCAACCTCGGAGCCATGACAGATTCCGCACCCCTCGCGGTGGAAGCCATCGATCTGGTCAAGGTGTTCGGCACGCAGCGCGCCGTCGACGGCGTGAGCCTCGCCGTCCCGGAGGGCTCCGTGTACGCGGTGCTCGGCCCGAACGGCGCGGGCAAGACCACCACGATCCGCATGCTCGCCACCCTGCTGCGCCCGGACGGCGGCACCGGCCTGGTCTTCGGCCACGACGTGGTGGCCGAGCCGACCGCGGTCCGCTCGCTGATCGGCGTGACCGGGCAGTACGCCTCGGTGGACGAGGATCTCTCGGCCACCGAGAACCTGATCGTCTTCTCCCGCCTGCTCGGGCTGAGCCGCCAGGACGCCAGGCGCAGGGCCACCGACCTGCTCGAGGAGTTCGGCCTCACCGATGCCGCCACCAAGCCGCTGAAGAACTTCTCCGGCGGCATGCGCCGCCGCCTCGACCTGGCCGCGAGCCTCATCGCGACCCCGCCGCTGCTCTTCCTGGACGAGCCGACCACCGGCCTCGACCCGCGCACCCGCGCGCAGATGTGGGACACCATCCGCCGCCTGGTCCGGGAGGGCGCGACGGTCCTGCTCACCACCCAGTACCTGGACGAGGCGGACCAGCTCGCCGACCGGATCGCGGTGATCGACCACGGCAGGGTGATCGCCGACGGCACCGCCGACGAGCTCAAGGAGTCGGTCGGCGGCTCCTCGCTGCACCTGGTCCCGGCGGACCGGTCGCGGCTGGCGGAGGCGCGGCAGCTGGTCGCCACCTTCCTCGACGCCGAGGCCACCGTCACCCCGGAGGCGGGGCGGATCACCGCGCCGCTGCGCGACGCCGACGTCACCACCGACCTGCTGGTCCGGCTGCGCGAGGAGCGGATCGCCATCGCGGAGATCAACGTCAGCAAGCCGAGCCTGGACGAGGTCTTCCTCACCCTCACCGGCCGTCCCTCCGAGGACGGGACCGACACCGAAAAGGACGCAGCATGACCGACACCCTCGCCCGTCCGGCGCAGCGCGTCTCCGCGGTGCGGCCGGCGAGCAACAGCGTGAGCCTGGCCGCCACCGTCTCGGGCTCGCTCACCATGGCCTACCGCGGCCTGCTCAAGATCCGGCACAAGCCGGAGCAGCTCTTCGACGTCACCATCCAGCCGATCCTGTTCACCGCGCTCTTCGCCTACATCTTCGGCGGCGCCATCGGCGGCAGCGTGCAGAACTACCTGCCGGTCCTGATTCCCGGGATTCTGGTGCAGACCGTGGTGCTCACCTCGGTGGTCACCGGCACCCAGCTCCGCGAGGACATGGACAAGGGGGTCTTCGACCGCTTCAAGTCGCTGCCCATCGCCCGGATCGCGGCGCTGGCGGGCGCGCTCATCGCGGATATGTTCCGCTACACCCTGGCCACTGTGCTCACCGTCGTGGTCGGGCTCGCCATCGGCTACCGGCCCGCGGGCGGGGTCGTCGGCGTGGTCGCGGCCGGGGTCGTCATCGTGCTCTGCTCGTTCGCGGTGAGCTGGATCTGGGCGCTGGTCGGCGTCACCGGGCGCAGCGCGGCCGGGGTGCAGGGCATCTCGATGATGGTCATGTTCCCGCTCACCTTCATGTCCGGCGCCTTCGCGCTGACCAGCACCATGCCGGGCTGGATGCAGGCGATCAACCACGCCAACCCGGTGTACTACATGGTCAATGCCTGCCGTGACCTGATGAACGGCAACGGCTTCGGCAGCAGCACGGTGTATTCGCTGCTCGGCGCGGTCGTGGTGATCGTGATCTTCGCGCCGCTCGCGGTGCGGGCCTACATGCGCCGCGCGTGAGCCGCGCCGCCGTCGGGGGTGTCCGGTTCGCCGGGCGCCCCCGACGTCGTCTCGGCGATCAGCCCGAGCACCCGGCCGAGCAGCCGCATCCGGCGCGCGGGGCCGAGCGCCGCCTCGGCCTCGGCGATCGCCGCCGCGCCCAGCCTGGCCTCGGCCAGCGCCAGGTGCCTGCGCACCAGCATCGACGGGAAATCCTGCCGAGCCGGTAGCCGCGGCGCGGCGAGCAGCAGCCGCAGCCCGGTCTCCGGGTCGTCGCCGGATGCGATGAGCCTGCTGCCGAGCGCACAGGCGATGGCGCCGACCTGCGGGACGTCCTGGAAGGTGTGGAAGATCCGGCCCGCGGCCTCGGCCAGCTCGCGGGCGATCTTCCCGGCCGCGACCGGGTCGCCGTACAGCACCTCGGCGTCGAGCGTGGCCGCCACCAGCATGAGCACCCAGGCGCCGGGTCCGTGCGAGGCGCCCGGCCAGCCGGAGACGGCGAGCGCGCGCCGGTACCGGCGCACCCCCTCCTCGACCCGGCCGCGCGCGATGAGCAGCTCCGCCTGCGCCTGAAAGAGAATGCCGAGCAGCCCGCTGACGGTGCCGTCCGGCGCCTCCGGGTCGAGGTCGGCGAGCTGCATGGTGCGCTCCAGCTCGACGGCGGCGCGGTCCAGCTCGCCGCAGCCGACCAGCACGCCGACCAGCGCGGTCCGCGCCTCGATCAGCTCGTCGTAGGCGCCGATCCGCTCCAGCAGGCCGATGCCGCGGACGTAGTGCTCCACCGCCTCTCGGTACCGGCCCGCCTGGGCGTGCAGCTGGGCGATGTGCCGGTGCGCCGAGGCCAGGGTCCAGCCGTCGCCGGGGCGGAGCAGGGTGAGCGTGGTGACCCCGTCCCGCAGCGAGCCGTGCAGGTCGCCCAGGTTCTCCCGGATGTTCGCGCGCAGGATCAGCGCGTTCACCCTGGCATCCCGGTCCGGCGAGCGCACCGCCTCGGCGACCAGCCGCGGGATGCCGGTGCCGCGCGGCGGGCTCACCAGCATCCGGGCCACCAGCACCACCGACTCCGAGAGGTCGGTGCGCACGGCCAGCAGCCGCCGGGTGCGGATCCGGACCCGGGCCAGCGTGCGCAGCTCGGTCGGGTCGCGCATACCGGCGTGCAGGATCTGCAGCGCGGTGCCGATCACCTGCAGGTCGCCGGAGGGGTGCGCGGCCTCCGGCGCGGGCGGCGGGACGTGCAGCAGCCGCTCGGTCCAGGCGATCACCTCGCCGTGCGCGCCGCGCATCATCCAGAGCACGCCGAGCGTGGGGAACACGGTGTAGACGGTGCGGCCGTCGGCGCGCTCGGTGGCCCAGCGCAGCGCGGCCAGCAGGTTGTCCTGCTCGGCGTCGAGCTCGCCGCCGAGCATCAGCTGGTCCTCCCGGTAGGCCCTGGCGCCGAGATCCTCGCAGCAGCCGCGGGCCCAGGCCAGGGTGCGGGTGATGATCTCCTCGCCCTCACCGCTCGCGGCCAGCCGCTCCTCGCCGTACTCGCGCACCGTCTCCAGCATCCGGTAGCGCAGCCCGGCCGGGGTGTCCTGCACGGTGAGCAGCGACTGGTTCACCAGCCCGTCCACCGCGGCGGCGACCTCGCCCACCTCGGCGCCTGCCGCCACCACCTCGGCCGCGGCCAGGGTGAAGCCGGCCGGGAAGCGGCACAGCCTGCGCAGCGCCACCCGCTGCCCCGGCTCCAGCAGGTTCCAGCTCCAGTCGATCACCGCGTGCAGGGTGCGGTGCCGGGCCGGGGAGCTGCGGTCGCCGGTGCGGAGCAGCGCGAAGCGGTCGCGCAGCCGCTCGGCGATCTCCTCCACGCTCATGGTCCGCACCCGGGCGGCGGCGAGCTCGATGGCGAGCGGGAGGCCGTCCAGGGTGTGGCAGAGCCGGGCGACCACGGCCGGGTCGATCCGCACCGAGGGCCGGACCGCGCGGGCCCGCGCCGCGAAGAGCTCGGTGGCCGGGGAGCCGGCCGGGTCGATGCGCAGCGGGGGCAGCGGGTACACCGCCTCGGCGGTGATCATGAGCGGGGCGCGGCTGGTGGTGAGCACCCGGAGCCGGGGGACCTGCGCGATGAACTCGGCGACGAGCGTGGCGACGGCGTCGATCAGGTGCTCACAGTTGTCGAGGACCAGCAGCGTGGGCCGGGCCGAGACGGCGTCGAAGAGCCGCTGCCGCAGCTCCACCGGGCCGGTGCGCAGGGTGGAGCTGTCGAACGGCGCCTCGGAGACGCCGAGCACCGCCGCGATCGCGCTCTCGATCTCGCCGCGCGCCACCTCGGGCTCGGCGGCGCGGATGGAGGCCAGCTCGACCAGGGCCACCGCACCGGCTTCGCGGGCGCCGAGTTCGTGCGCGACGCGGGTCTTGCCGGTGCCGCCGGGGCCGAGCACGGTCGTCACCCGGGAGCGGCGCAGGAGTTCTTCGAGCGCGGCCAGGTCGGCATCGCGGCCGAGTAGCGGGTTGGGTGCGGCGCGGACGCCGAGCCCGAGGAAGTGGGCGCGACCGGCGGCCGCGAATCCGGCGGTTTCGGTGCCGGGAGGGCCGGAACGCGCTGCCGTCCGGGAAGCACCGGCGTCGTATTCGAGCCCGGAATCCCCGGCGCGCGGCACCCGGCGGGCAGCGCCGGCGATGGGGCCGTGCCCGGGCTCCTCGTCACGCGGCGACGGAGTAGCACCGGCGGTGGACCCGTGCGCACCGGCGCGCGGCACCGGGTGGCCGCCGGGAAGCGGGGCAATCCGCTCGCCGCGCAGGATGGCGGTGTTGAGCTCGGTGAGTTCTGGGCCGGGGTCGGCGCCGAGGCGGTCGGCGAGCCGATCGCGGAACGCGGCGACGGCCTCCAGCGCGGCAGCGGAGCGGCCGGTGACGGCGAGCAGCCGGACCAGCTCGAGGTGCGCCGGTTCGTCCAGCGGCAGCGCGGCGGCCCGGTGCCCGGCCAGCCGGAGCGCCCCGTCCGGGTCGCCGGTGCCCGCCCGGCCGGTGATCTCCAGCGCGTCGAGCTCGGCCGCGTGCCCGGCGGCCCGCTCGCGCAGCTCGTCGGCGAGCGGCCCCGGCGGCAGGTCGGCGCCGGGCTCCCCGCGCCAGAGCGCGCGGGCGGCGAGCACGGTGGCCAGGCAGGCGGCGTAGGCGCCGGAATCGCGCTGTGCGCGTGCCTGTTCCAGCAGCAGCGCGCAGCGGGATAGGTCGACCTGCTCGGCGCCGAGCTCCAGCCGGTACCCGGCCGGGCCCGCGCTCACCGCGCCGCCGGGCAGCACCGAGCGCAGCCGCGACACCTGGGTGTGCAGCGCGTTCATCGGCGCCCGCGGCGCCGCCGCACCCCAGACGTCCTCGATCAGCCCCGCCGCGCTCCGGCTCCGCCCCGGCCGCAGCGCCAGCGCCGCGAGCAGCGCCCGCGCCCGCGCGCCGGGCAGCGGGCACAGCGCGCCCTCCCGGCGCACCGCGACCGGTCCGAGCAGCCCGACCTCGAGCACCGCGACCCCGCCCGCGCCCGGCAGCGGCCCGCTCGGCGTCGGCAGCTCACCCGGCGCCCCGGCCGACCCCGGCGCCACCACCGGCTCCGCGGCGAGATCCACGGGCTCCACCCCCAGCGGCAGGACGACTCCCCGCGCGACCGCCCGCGGCGGCTCCCCGTCGCGCGGAGCCACCGTCCGGTCACGCCCGATCGGGCCACTGCTCTCCGGCACCATTCCGGAATCGATCCTAGGGTTCACGCGACCGATGCGGCGCGCGTCCCGCGCGGCCCCGGCGCTCGGCTTACAGTCGGCCCATGGCCGACTTCGAGGTTGCCCGGCGCACCGTGATCGCCGCCGAGCCCGCCCGCGTCCACGGGCTGATCGACGATTTCCACCAGTGGGTGCACTGGTCGCCGTGGGAGGACGTCGACCCCGAGCTGAACCGGCGGTACGCGGGCCCTGAGTCCGGTGTCGGCGCCTCCTACACCTGGAACGGTAACCGCAAGGCGGGCCACGGCACCATGACTATTACCTCCAGCACCGAGCACGAGATCGGCGTCCGGGTGGAGTTCCGCAAGCCGATCGCCGCCACCAACGACGTCCGCTTCGAGCTGGCAACGGTGGCGAGCGGCACCGAGGTGACCTGGCGGATGACCGGGAAGCGCTCCGGCTTCCTCGGGGTGGTCGGCCGGGTGATCCCGATGGACAGGTTCATCGGCAAGGACTTCGAGAAGGGGCTGGCCAGGCTCAAGGCCGCCGCCGAACAGCCCGCCTGAACTCCGGGCCGCACCGCGCCGGATTAGGCTGCGCGCATGGCAACTGCAGCGCAATGGCTCGAAGGCGCCCGGCCGCGGACCCTGCCCAACGCGATCGCCCCGGTGCTGGCCGGCACCGGCGCCGCCGCCGCGCTGGACGCCGCGGTGTGGTGGAAAGCACTGCTGGCGCTTGTGGTCTCGCTGGCCCTGATCGTCGGGGTGAACTACGCCAACGACTACTCCGACGGCATCCGCGGCACCGACGACGTGCGGGTCGGCCCGGTGCGGCTGGTCGGCCAGGGGCTGGCCGCGCCGAAGGCGGTGCGCACCGCCGCCATCGCGAGCCTGCTGGTCGCCGCGGTCGCGGGGCTGGTGCTCGCACTGCTCACCGCGTGGTGGCTGCTGCTCTTCGGCGCCGCCTGCCTGGCCGGCGCCTGGTTCTACACCGGTGGCCGGAACCCCTACGGCTACAGCGGCTTCGGCGAGATCGCGGTCTTCGTCTTCTTCGGGCTGGTCGCGGTGCTCGGCACCCAGTACGTGCAGGCCGAGCGGGTGGACTGGGCCGGGCTGGCCGCCGCGGTCGCGGTCGGCGCCTTCTCCAGCGCGGTGCTGGTCGCGAACAACCTGCGCGACATCCCCACCGACACCGAGTCCGGCAAGACCACGCTCGCGGTCAAGCTCGGCGACCCGCGGACGAGGACGCTGCACGCGGTGCTGCTGGTGCTGCCCTTCGTGATGACGCTGGCGCTCGCGCTGCGCACGCCCTTCGCGCTGCTGGCGCTGGTCGCGGTGCCGCTCGCGCTGCGCGCCAACGCGCCGGTGCGCGGCGGCCGCGGCGGCCGGGAACTGATTCCGGCGCTGCGTGATTCCGGCCTCGCCCTGCTGGCGTGGTCGGCGGTGACGGCCGCCGCGCTCGCGCTCGGCTGAGCTCAGATCTCGTCGCCGAGCAGCAGCCCGAGCCCCCAGTTCACGAGCGAGATGATGAGCCCGCCGACCAGCGCGGCCCAGAAGCCGTCCACCCGGAGGCCGTAGTCGGTGATCTCGGTGATGGCGGCGGTCAGCATGAGCATGAGTGCATTCACCACCAGCAGGAAGAGCCCGAGCGTGAGGATCACCAGGGGCAGCGACAGCAGCTTGACGATCGGCTTGACGAGGGCGTTCACCAGCGTGAAGACCCCGGCGACGGCGAGCAGGACGATGATCTTCCACCCCACCTCGTCCTCCGGGCTCACGAGCTCGATGGCGCCGACCAGGTAGGCCGCCAGCCAGAGGGCGAACGCGTTGATGATCAACCGGAGCACTAGCTGCATGCAGCCATGCTAAGCGGGCGGGGTGTCGCGCAGGGGGCACAACGCGGCGCTCAGGCCGCCCGGTCGAGCAGCGCCTGGATCCGGGGGCGCAGCGCGTCCCGCGCGGCGGCGCCGCCGAGCAGCTCGGTGCTGACCTCCTCGGCCCCGCGCACGATGCCGAGCAGCAGGTGCCCGGACTCGATCGACCGGTCCCGGCGCGCCACCGCCTCGCGCAGCGCGAGCTCCAGCGTCTTCTTGGCCTCCCGGGTGAACGGGATGTGCCCGCCGCTCCACCGGGCGAACCGCCCGCGCGGCTCCGGCGCCGCCTGCTCCAGCGCGTCCGCCCCGAACCCCGCCGCCAGGCTCGCCCGCACCGCATCCAGGTCGATGCCGATCGAGCGCAGCGCCGCCGCGTCCTCCGCCCCCAGCGGCTCGCCGCGCCCGCGCTCGGCCAGCGCCGCCGCCACCCCCGCCCTGGTCACCCCGGACTCCGCGAGCAGCGTCGTCAGCGCGGGCTCGGCGCTGCCGAGCAACCCGAGCAGCACGTGCGGCACCTCGATCACCGGGGACCGCAGCTCGCGGGCGTCCTCCTGAGCCAGCACGATCGCGACCCGTGCTTCCCTGCTGAACCGTTCGAACATCAGCGCCTCCTGGTGTGTTTCTGGTGGACCGCCTGCTTGCTGACCTCGAGCGCGTCGGCGATCGCCTGCCAGGACCAGCCCTGCGCCCTGGCATTCGCGACCTGGATGGCCTCCAGCCGCTCGAGCAGCCTGCGCAGCGCGAGCACCGCGCGCAGCCCGACCGTGGGGTCGGGGCTGCCCGCGGCTGCCGCCAGCGTGGTTGCCTCACTCATGACGTCAATTTTGATTGACATCCCGGGCGCTTGTCAACAAAAATTGACGAAGCGGATTCTCAGCCGGTCCAGACCCCGGTGGCCGCGAACTTCTCCAGCACCGCCTGCGCGGGCTCCAGGTCGAAGCCCTGCGCCGCGACCCAGGGGTCGTCGTAGTAGGTGGTGGCGTAGCGGTCGCCGCCGTCGCAGAGCAGCGTCACCACGCTGCCGGAGCGCCCGGCCGCCAGCAGCTCCGCGATCAGCGCGAAGGCGCCCCAGAGGTTGGTGCCGGTGGAGCCGCCGACCCGGCGGCCGAGCACCGCGCTCGCGTACCGCATGGCGGCGATGGAGGCGGCGTCCGGCACCTCCAGCATCCGGTCCACCACCTGCCCGACGAAGGAGGGCTCGACCCGGGGGCGCCCGATCCCTTCGATCCGGGACGACATGCCGGTGCCGTACCCGGCATCCCCGGTCTCGTAGCCGCCGAAGAAGGCGGAGTTCTCCGGGTCGACCACGGCGAGCCGGGTGTGGTGCCTGCGGTAGCGGATGTAGCGGCCGATGGTCGCGCTGGTGCCGCCGGTGCCCGCGCCGACCACGATCCACTCCGGAACCGGGTGCGCCTCCAGCCGCATCTGCTGGTAGATGCTCTCGGCGATATTGTTGTTGCCGCGCCAGTCGGTGGCCCGCTCGGCGTGCGTGAACTGGTCCATGTAGTGCCCGCCGCAGTCGGCGGCCAGCCGCGCGGCCTCGGTGTACATCTCCGGCGGCCGCTGCACGAAGTGGCAGCGCCCGCCCTGCGCCTCGATCAGCGCGATCTTGCGCGGCGAGGTGCTCGCCGGCATGACGGCCACGAAATCCAGCCCGAGCAGCTTGGCGAAGTACGCCTCGCTCACCGCGGTCGACCCGGACGACGCCTCGACCACGGTCGTCCCCTCGCCGACCCAGCCGTTGCAGATGGCGTACAGGAAGAGCGAGCGGGCCAGCCGGTGCTTCAGGCTGCCGGTGATGTGCGTCGACTCGTCCTTGAGGTACAGCTGCACCCGCCAGGCGGCGGGCAGCGGGTAGCGCAGCAGGTGGGTGTCGGCGCTGCGCTGGGCGTCGGCGTCGATCAGCCGCACCGCGTTGTCCACCCAGCCGCGGGGGGCGCTGCGATCGCAGATCTTCACGGCGTCACGCCGGATCGTCGTCCTCGCCGCGCAGCCGGGCGCGCAGCCTGGCCTTGTCCTGCCGACGTTTCTGGTCGACTGTCGCGATGTCCTCGTTCACCTTCGACCGCAGCGATTTGAACAGCGTCAGCGAGAGCGGCATCGCGACGATGATCGCGAACAGCGCCGCCACCACCACCGGGATCTGCACCCCCACCAGCCGCGCGACCCCGACGATCAGGGCCGTGATCAGCACGACGAGGGCGAGCCGGGCGAGCGTGTAGAGGCCGAGGTTCAGCGCGAGCCGCCTGCCCGGGGCGGGCTCGCCCGCGGCTGCCGCGTCGCGCGATGGGGTTGCGTCACTCACGTCCCCAAGCCTATGCCACGGGGTTGCGCGGTCCGTGTTGACCGCTTCGCACCAGGTGGGAGGTGTATCCGTTTTGTCTATTACCTCCCCTTTACCAACCGTAGATCAATCGAGTACCTAGGGGTCTTCGTGCCACCATGGCGCTGTCCGATGAGGGACTGTCGAAGACGGAGAGGTTTGCCATGACTGCTGCGACGACCGCCCAGGACACGCTGCTGACCCCGGGCCAGGTGGCCGCGCTCTTCCACGTCGATCCGAAGACCGTCACCCGGTGGGCGCACGCGGGTCGGCTCGGGTCGCTGCGCACCCCCGGGGGGCATCGGCGGTTCCGCGAGTCGGAGGTCATGCGGCTGCTCGCTTCGCTGACCACCGAGGCCACCACGCGCTGAGCTGTGCCGCTCCGCCCCGCCCGCCACCGCGCGGGCGGGGCGGAGCGGTGACGCAGCGGTGAACGCGGTCCGACACTGGGATTACCCGCTGACCGCCGCTACCCTCGTAGCCAGGAGGTGAGCGACGTGATGTACCTGTTGGCACTCATCGCGGTGGTGGCCGTCGCGGTGCTGTGCTGGAAGGCCTTCGGCCCGGCCGGGAGCAGTGCTCCCCAGCGCAAGCGGACCGTCGGCCCCGACGACGACCCGGAGTTCCTCTGGCGGCTCTCCCGCCAGCAGCAGCACCGGGACGGCGAATCCGGTACCGGAAGCGCCGCCGACCGCTAGGTGAGCCCCGCGTAGCTGTGCAGCCCGCTGATCACCAGGTTGATGATGAACAGGTTGAACAGCATGGCGACGAAGCCCGCGATGTTGATCCAGGCCGCCCTGGTGTCGCGCCAGCCCGAGGTCGCGCGGGCGTGCAGGTAGGCGGCGTAGAGCACCCAGGCGATGAAGGAGCAGGTCTCCTTGGGGTCCCAGCCCCAGAACCGGCCCCAGGCCGCCTCGGCCCAGATGGCGCCGAGGATGACGCCGGCGCCGAAGAGCGGGAAGCCGATAATCGTGGTGCGGTAGGCGACGCGGTCCAGGGTGCGGGCATCCGGCAGCCTGCGCGCGATGGCGCCGAGCACGCCGCCCGATTCACTGCCCTCCGGCTGCCGCAGCCGGAACAGGAAGAGCAGGCTGGCGATGCCGGAGACCAGGAAGACGCCGCTGCCGATGCTCACAATGGTCACGTGGATGGGCAGCCAGAACGAGCGCAGCGCGGGCACCACCGGCGCCGCGTCGGCGTAGAGCACGGTGCCGCCGAGGAACATCAGCACCAGCACCGGCACCAGCAGGAAGACCCACATCGAGCGGTACCGCTGCTCGCGCAGCAGCACCATGCCGACCAGCACCGCGGCCGCCGTGGCCATGGTGACGAACTCGTACATGTTGCCGAGCGGGAAGCGGTTCGTCGCGAAGCCGCGCAGCACGATCGAACCCAGGTGCAGCGCGAGGGCGACCACCAGCACCGAGAAGGCCATATTGCCGAACCGGTCGGCCAGCGGCCGGGCCGGCGGCGCCACGATCTTGCCCGGCAGCGCGGGGTCGGTGCCCGCACCGACCAGCGCGGGCTCGCGGGCCGCGATCTGCCTGGTGCGCGCCGCGGCGTACTGCACCAGGAGCAGCACCAGCACCAGCGTGTACACCACGATGGCGGACTTGAAGGCGAGGTCGCTGTACCCGGCGAGGGTCGCGTCGATCTCCATCACTGTTCTCCCGTGCTCGGGTCGATCAAGCGGCTGCGCAACCGGTCGAACTCGGAGCCCCAGCCCGCCTGGTCGGTACGGGCGAGCCCGCCCATCTCTACTACGGTGCGTCGTTGGTCCACGGTACCGGGCGCGCCCGGCTCCGGGTAGACCCGCACCCACACCCGCCGCCGCTTCACCAGCAGCGAGACCAGCAACCCGGCCATCATGGTCACCGCGCTGATCAGCACCCACTGCTGTGCGGGGTCGTGCGAGACCTGGATGTTCACGAACTCCTTCGCGCCGTCGAAGGTGACCGTGGTGCCGTTGGCGAGCTGGGTGGACTCGCCGGGGCGCAGGTTGACCCGCGCCTCCTTCGTCAACCGGCCCTGCCGGACCAGCTCCTGGTCCAGCGCGAAGAGGTTCTGCGGGCGGCCGGTGTCGAGCCCGGTGTCGCCGCGGTAGATGTCGACGGCGACCGCCGGGTCGTCCATCCGGGGGAAGGACGAGGTCAGCAGGGCGCCGTGCAGCAGCGCGGTGGGCGCGAAGAGCCCCTCGATGGCGATCTGGTTGCGCCTGCGCTCCTCCTCGTCCGCGAAGAGCCCGCCGGGCGGGTCGATCCGGAGCACGCCGCTGGAGAGGAAGGTGGTGGCGTCGTCCGGGCGCCACTGGATGGTCTCGGTGCGGGTCTCGCCGTTCGGGAAGCGCACCGTGAAGGTCGGGGCGTAGCCGTGGCCCTGCAGGTACACCCGGTCGCCCGCGACCCGGAGCGGGTGGTTCACCCGCAGCGTGGTGTCCCGCCAGGTGCCCGCGGCGAGGTCGGCGCCTGCCTGGTAGGCGATGTTCGAGGTGAACATCTCGGCCTGGCCGGTGTCCAGGTAGTCGGCCTTGAAGTCCTTCACCCGGACGCAGAGCGGGGTCATGCCGGTGCCGTCGTTCACATTGCCGGCCCGGAACGAGTCGAAGGCCGCCGGTGAGGTGCTGCAGAAGCCGGGGCCGTCGTCGGCGATCACGATGACGCTGCCCTCGTAGCCGAAGAGCTTGCCCACCGCGATCGCCACCAGCAGCCCGACCAGGGCGAGGTGGAAGACCAGGTTGCCGAGCTCCCGCGCGTAGCCCTTCTCGGCCGAGAGCGTGAGCTCGCCGGGGCGCTCGCCCGCCCGGCGCCGCACCCGCCAGCCCTTCAGCCCCGCCTCGGCGGTGGCGAGCACCTGCTCGGGAGTGCGCCCGTCGGTGCCGGACCAGTGGTGCGGCAGCCGGCCGAGGTTGCGCGGGGCGCGCACCGGCGGGGTGCGCAGCGCCCTGGCGTGGTCGACCGTGCGCGGCAGGATGCAGCCCACCAGCGAGATGAAGAGCAGCACGTAGACGGCGGTGAACCAGAAGCTGGAGAAGACGTCGAACAGCTCGAAGCGGTCCATCCACGGGCCCAGCGTCGGCCGGTCCGCGATGTACTGCGCGACCTTCTGCTCGTTCAGGTTCCGCTGCGGCAGCAGCGCGCCGGGGATGGCGGCCAGCGCGAGCAGGAAGAGCAGCACCAGCGCGGTGCGCATGCTGGTGAGGCCGCGCCAGGTATTGCGCGCCGCGGCGAGCCCGCGGCCGAGCGGGGACTGGCGTGGCGGGGGTGCGGGGGTGGCGGCGGGCGGGCTGTCGGTCACGGTCATATCGGCAGGGTCACCTCGGAGACGAAGGCATCGCGCACCCACGCGACGAACTGGTCCCAGGCCCCGGTCACCAGGGCGACCCCCACCGCGACCAGCAGGATTCCCCCGATGAGCTGAATGGTGCGGGAGTTGCGGCGCAGCCAGCCGACCCCGCGCAGCGCCCCCGCCGAGCCGAAGGCGAGGACCACGAAGGGCAGCCCGAGCCCGAGGCAGTAGGCCACGATCAGGGTGACGCCGCGCGCGGCGGTCGCGCCCTCGGTGCCCGCGGCCACCGCCATCACGCCGGAGAGCGTCGGGCCGAGGCACGGGGTCCAGCCCAGCGCGAAGACGCCGCCGAGCAGCGGGGCGCCGAGCAGCCCGGTGATTCGGCGCGGCTCCATCCTGGTGTCCCGCTGCAGCGCGGGGACCAGGCCGATGAAGACCAGCCCCATCAGGATGGTGAGCACGCCGCCGATCCGCTGCAGCAGCTCCCGGTTCACGTTCAGGGTCTGGATCAGCCCGAAGACGGTCGCGGTGGCCAGCACGAACACCACGGTGAAGCCGAGCACGAAGAGCCCGGCGGCCCCCGCGATCCGCAACTTGCCCGTCCGCGCGGCACGCCGGGTGTCGGGTTCGGCGGCGACCGAGGTGGCAGCGGTGGCACGCCCCCGCGCCTCGCTGGGTGTCACCGGCGGCGCCTCGGCGCCGACCAGCCCGGCCAGGTACGACAGGTACCCCGGCACCAGCGGCACCACGCACGGCGAGGCGAACGAGACCAACCCGGCCAGCAGGCAGGCCCCGAGCGCGAGCACCAGCGGGCCGCTCGCCGCCGTCTGCTGGAACGAATCCCCCACCCCGGCCAGCACCGCCACGGTGCTCACGACAGCTCCTCGCGGGCGATCCGCTCCACCACCGGCTGCAGGTCCTCGGCGAGCAGGGCGCGCAGGAAAACCGCGGCCACCCGGTGCTGCCGGTCCAGGACAAGCGTGGTCGGGATTACGCTGGTCGGGAAGTTGCCGCCGAGCGCGAGCAGGGTGCGCATGGACGGGTCGTAGATCGAGGGGTACCCGACCTTGTTGTCGACCACGAAGTCCTCGGCCTTGTCCCGCTGCGGATCCCGCACATTGATCCCGACGAAGGCCACGCCCTGATCCTTCGTCCGCTCGTAGACCTGCTCCAGCGCGGGCACCTCGGCCCGGCACGGCCCGCACCACTGCCCCCACAGGTTCAGCACCACGACCTGACCGGGGAAGTCGGCGACCGAGACGGTCTTCCCCTCGTTCATCAGGTCGGGGCCGGCGAGCGTGCCGATGGTGCCGCGGCTCGCGGGCGGGTCGTAGGTGATGTCCGTCTTCCCGCCCGGCGAGACGAAGTCGAAGGTGCCACCGGACGCCACCGCGTCGGTACCGGTGGCGCAGCCCGCGAGCGCGGCAACCAGGGCCACGCACGCGAGCAGCACCGACCCGGTACGCCGGGAGCGCGCGGTGGAACCGATCATGCCCCGGTCTTCCTCGGATCCGAACTGCCCGCGGGCTCGGAGTAGACGATGTCGACCAGGGTGTCGCCCTCGTACACCAGCGAGGTGAGCGAGGCGAGCGAGCACTGCCTGCTGCGCGGGTCGTGCCAGAGCCGCTGCCCCTGCAGGAAGCGGCGCAGCGTCCAGACCGGCAGCTGGTGCGAGACCAGCACCACCTCGCGGCCGCTCGCCTCCACCCGCGCCTTGTTCACCGCGGCCAGCATGCGGTGCGCGATCTGCAGGTAGGGCTCGCCCCAGGACGGGGTGAAGGGGTCGCGCAGCTTCCACCAGTGCCTCGGCTTGCGCAGCGCGCCGTCGCCGACCGAGACGCGCAGCCCCTCGAAGGTATTGCCCGCCTCGATCAGGTTCTCGTCGGTGCGGATCGCGATGCCGTGCGCATCGGCGATCGGCTGCGCCGTCTCCTGCGCGCGCTGCAGCGGCGAGGCGATGACCAGCGCGAGGTCGTGGTCGGCGAGCGCGCGGGCGACCGCGCCCGCCTGCGCCCGGCCGGTCACCGAGAGGCCGAAGCCAGGCAGCCTGCCGTAGAGGATGCCGTTCGGGTTGTGCACCTCGCCGTGGCGCAGCACGTGCACGATGGTCTCCACCGGCTCGGCCACCGCGGGCGGCTCGTGCTGGGTGACCGGCACGACCGCCGGGCGGTCGGCGGTGACGTCGGAGGGGGTGGGCTGATCGGAGCTCACGCGCGGGTTCCTTCGGGGGTGGCTGCGGCCGCCGCGCGGGCGGCGGCGGGCAGAGCGGCGGCGATGCGGGCGAATGCGTCCTCGTCGAGCGCCGCCGACACGAACCAGGCCTCGAACGCACTCGGCGGCGGGTACACCCCGGCGCTCAGCATGGCGTGGAAGAAGGCCGGGTAACGCCAGGTCGCACTGGCCTTGGCGGAGGTGTAGTCGGTGACCGGGCGGTCGGCGAAGAACACGCTCACCATATTGCCCGCGAACTGGACGCGGTGCTCGACCCCGGCCGCGCTCAGCGCGTCGGTGAGCAGCCCGCCGAGCCGCTCGGCATTGCGGTCCAGCGCCGCGTACACGGCGTCGTCGGCGGCGCGCAGGGTGGCCAGCCCGGCCGCCACCGCGACCGGGTTACCGGAGAGCGTGCCCGCCTGGTAGACCGGCCCGAGCGGGGCCAGCCGCTCCATGATGTCGGCGCGGCCGCCGAACGCCGCGGCGGGCAGCCCGCCGCTCATGACCTTGCCGAAGGTGTAGAGATCGCCCGCGACCCCCTCGCGGCCGTACCACCCGGCCCGGCTGACCCGGAACCCGGTCATCACCTCGTCCATGATCAGCAGCGCGCCATCGGCCTTGGTCAGCTTCCTGAGCCCGGCGTTGAAGCCGTCGGCCGGGGCGACCGCGCCCATATTGCCCGCGGCGGCCTCGGTGATCACGCAGGCGATCGCGCCGGGGTTCGCGGCGAAGGCCGCGGCGACGGCGTCCAGGTCGTTGTAGGGCAGCACGATGGTGTCGCTCGCCTGCGCGCCGGTGACGCCGGGCGAGGTCGGCAGCCCGAGCGTCGCGACGCCGGAGCCCGCCTCGGCCAGCAGCGCGTCCACGTGGCCGTGGTAGCACCCGGCGAATTTGATGATCTTGGTGCGGCCGGTGAAGCCGCGGGCCAGCCGGACCGCGCTCATGGTGGCCTCGGTGCCCGAGTTCACCAGCCGCACCCGCCGCACCGGCTCGACCCGCTCGGCGATCGCCTCGGCCAGCTCGATCTCGGCCTCGGTCGGGGCGCCGAAGGAGAGCCCGCCGGAGGCCGCCGCGCGCACCGCCTCGACCACCGCGGGGTGCGCGTGGCCCAGGATCATCGGGCCCCAGGAGCAGACCAGGTCGACGTAGTCGTTGCCGTCCGCGTCGGTCAGCGTGCAACCCCGCGCCGAGGCGATGAACCGCGGCGTTCCGCCCACCGAGTGGAAGGCCCGGACCGGGGAGTTGACACCACCGGGGATGATCCCGGCGGCCCGGTCGAAGAGCTGGGCGGAAACCGGGACCGATCCCTCGGCCGCGCGCGGAGAAGAACTCACGAACTCCAGTGTGTCAGCCGCCGCGCGCGGCTTCGACGACAGGGTGTAGTGGAGTGATCCACACCGCAGGTCGTCAGCTGTACATGCAGGGGAACTGCGGGGAGACCGTGTGCAGGAGGCACATGGCGTGGTTGTACGGCCCCGCCGACCCCGACTCCGGCACGAACCCGGCCTGCACCGGCTCGGCCGGCCGCACGGTCGCGGGCTCCAGCGGCAGCCCCGGCGCGGCGACCGCCTGCCCCGCGCCGAACCCCACCGCGGCGACCGCCATCGTCGCCATCCCGAACCGCACCACGAACCGCTTCACAGAAAACCTCTCGCCGATCGAACTGGGAAAACAGCGATCCGGCAGCTGGACCGTAATCGCCACGGACACACTACTGTTCGTGGCGCGCCGGGCTCGCATTCCGGGCCCGCGCGAGCTGTACCACCGCGTCGACCAGCAGTAACCCGGCCACCGTGAGCAGGGTGGCGGCGAGGAAGATCCAGGGCGCCGCGTACCGGGTGGCCTCGAAGGCGGGGATGTCGCCCGCGGGGGCGAACTCGGTGGTCCGGATGCCGTTGCGCCAGGCGAGGACGCCGGCGACGACGGCGGCGAGCGCGAGCACCGTCGCCAGTGCCGCCCGTACGTTCCCGTACCTCACCGCCGTACCCCGTCCTCCCGGTCGTCGTCAGCGGGGACGGTACCCGGTGCGGTCGCGCCGCGCGCCGCGGACTCCCCCGGTTCGGCCGGAACCGCCGGCTTCCCGGTGCTGTCCGGCGGCGCGGATTCCGCCGCCGCGTCGGCCACGGCCGTTTCGAGCGCGGCGCGCAGCCCGCGGTGGTTCCGGGCCCAGGCCTGGACCAGCGCGCCGTCACGCAACTTCAGCCCGATGCCGGTGCGCCGGCGCGGCACCCCGTGCAGCTCGCCGAGCGCGCGGGCGGACTCCCAGTCCAGATCGTCCCAGTCGTCCTCGTCGCGCTCCGGCAGCACCGCGGCGATGGTGGGCAGCGGCACGATCTCGGTGCCCTGGCGCAGGTGCTCGGGGGTCAGCTCGACGCTCACGTGCCGCTGCCCGGCGACCACCTGGAGCGCGACGAAGCCGCCGATGGCGGAGCCGCAGAAGATCAGCGCGAACCAGTGCGGCTGCGCGCCGGTCGCGAGTTCGAGGACGAGGACGATCGCGCAGAGCACGGGCCCGTAGGCGACGCTGCGCCAGCGCGCGCCCGGTTCGGCGAAGAGCACAATCGGATCAGCGGGTCAGACCCGGAAGCAACAGCACGGCTACCGTCAGTACGCCGAACAGGATCAGCAGACTCAGCACGAGCAGGTCCCGACGAATGCTCTGCGGCTGTTGGATCACCACGCGCATCGTTGCCTCCGATCTCCCGGAGCCGGCCGGACGAATCTCACCGCGGCAGTATCTCCGCTGGTGAGCACCCCTCGTCCTGGCAACTCACGGTCTTCACGTCCACTGTGACAACCCTCACGATACATGCCAGCGTGTCCGAGACAAACTCAGCACCCGGTTCGCACCGCGTTCACCGGCGATTCACCAGGAAGTAGGCGGTGGAGTCCGGCCGGTACGCCAGAAATACGGCGCCGGCCGCCAGCACGCCCTGCACCAGGGTGGCCGCGCCGGCCGCGAGCGTCGCGGCGCCTGAGACGGCGTCCAGCGCGAAGAGCGTGCCCGCCGCCATGAGCACCAGCCAGACCCCCGCGACGGTGAGCACCGTGCGCGCCCACAGCCTGCCCCGGCCGAGCAGGTGCGCGAGGAGCAGCCCCAGCCCGGCCAGCACGATGCCGATCAGCACGGCGAGCGCGAGCCCGAGCGTCACCATCAACTCCGACATGGCCTCGGTGGCAGGCTGGCCGGCGCGCTCCAGGTCACCCCGCATCTGCTCGGCCAGCGCGCCGCGCTGCTGCACCCCGGCGACCACCGAGGCGATCACCTGGATCAGCCCGAAACCCACGATCGCCCACCACAATTGCTGCGCGGTGCCGATATCGGTCGGTTTCGGCGCCGGCTCGGGCCGCACCGGCGGCTGGCCGTACGGCGGCGGCTGGACCGGCTGAGACGGTGGCACTACCGGAGCCAGTGCGACGCCTCGGTCGCCCAGTAGGTGAGCACGATATCGGCGCCGGCCCGGCGGATCCCGGTCAGCGACTCCAGGATCGCGCCGCGGCGGTCGATCCAGCCGCGCTCGGCGGCGGCGGTGATCATGGCGTACTCGCCGGAGATCTGGTACGCCGCGACCGGAACGGTGGAGCGGTCCGCGACGTCGCGCAGGATGTCCAGGTAGGACATGGCGGGTTTGACCATCACGATGTCGGCGCCCTCGGCCAGGTCCAGCTCCAGCTCGCGCAGCGATTCCCGGCGGTTCGCCGGATCCTGCTGGTAGGTGCGGCGGTCGCCCTGCAGCGAGGAGGCGACCGCCTCGCGGAACGGCCCGTAGAAGGCCGAGGCGTACTTGGCGGCGTAGGCGAGGATGCCGGTGTCCAGGTGCCCGGCGGCGTCCAGCCCCTCCCGAATCGCCCCGACCTGGCCGTCCATCATGCCGCTGGTCCCGAGCAGATCGGCCCCGGCCTCGGCCTGGGCCAGCGCCATCTCGACGTAGCGGTCGACGGTGGCGTCGTTGTCCACGCTGCCGTCGGCCGCGACCACGCCGCAGTGGCCGTGGTCGGTGAACTCGTCCAGGCAGGTGTCGGCCATGATGACGGTGTCGGCGCCGACCTCGGCGGCGAGCGCGCGCAGCCCGCGGTTCAGGATGCCGTTTGGATCGCTGGCCCGGCTGCCGACCGCGTCCTTGTCCTCGGCCAGCGGGACGCCGAAGAGCATGAGCCCGCCGACCCCCGCCTCGACCGCCTCCGCCGCCGCCTTGCGCAGCGAGTCCAGCGTGTGCTGGTACACGCCGGGCATGGAGCTGATCTCCCGCGCCTCGGCGAGCCCGTCGGCGACGAACATGGGCAGCACCAGATGCCGTGGCTCCAGCGTGGTTTCGGCGACGAGGCGGCGCAGGGCCGTGGTACGGCGCAACCGCCGCGGGCGGTCGATTCCGGTCATGTTTCGCACCTTACGCCTGCCGGGGAAACGGCTACCGGCTGCGGCGGCTCTTCTTGCGCGGCGGCGGGAGCAGCCCCTCGGCGCGCAGCCGGGCGGCGTGCTCGGCCAGCGCCTCGACCAGCGGGCCCACCTGCGCCACCTCGGGCTGCACATCCACCCGCAGCCCGAACTCCACCGCCGTCTCGGCGGTCTTCGGGCCGATGCAGGCGACGATGGTGCGCGCGTGCGGCTTGCCCGCGATGCCGACCAGGTTCCGCACGGTGGAGGACGAGGTGAAGAGCACCGCGTCGAAGCCGCCGGTCTTGATCATCTCGCGGGTCTCGGCCGGCGGCGGGGAGGCCCGCACGGTGCGGTACGCGGTGACGTCGTCGATCTCCCAGCCGCGGTCGCGCAGCCCCTCGGCCAGCGTCTCGGTGGCGATGTCGGCGCGGGGCAGCAGCACCCGGTTCACCGGGTCGAAGACGTCGTCGTAGGGCGGGAAGTCGGCGAGCAGCCCCTCGGAGGACTGCTCCCCGCTCGGCACCAGCTCCGGGTTGATGCCGAAGGCGCGCACCCGGTCCGCGGTGGCCTCGCCGACGCAGGCGATCTTGACGCCGGAGAAGGCGCGGGCGTCCAGCCCGAACTCGGCGAACTTCTCCCACACCGCGCGCACCGCGTTGGTGGAGGTGAAGACCACCCACTGGTAGCGGCCGTCGACCAGCCCCTTGACCGCGCGCTCCATCTGCGCCGGGCTGCGCGGCGGCTCCACCGCGATGGTCGGCACCTCGGCCGGGATGGCGCCGTGCGTGACCAGCCGCTCGCTCATCTCGGCGGCCTGGTCCTTGGTGCGCGGGACGAGCACGGTCCAGCCGTACAGCGCGCGCGACTCCCACCAGGACATCTTGCCGCGGCTGGAGACCACCTTGCCGATGGTCAGCACCAGCGGCCCGACCAGCTCGGAGGCGGCGCTGTTCAGCGTGGCCAGCGTCGCCTCGATGGTGCGCTGCTGGCGGGTGGTGCCGCGCACGGTGACCGCGACCGGGGTCTGCGGGGCCATGCCGTGCTCGACCAGCGCGCTCGCCGTCTCGGCCAGGTGACCGGAGGTGGCGTGCAGCACAAGCGGGCCGGGGGCGGCGGCCAGCGCCGCCCAGTCGACCTCGCCGCGCACATCGGCCTCGGTGTGCCCGGAGCCGAGCGCGATGCCGGCGTAACTGGGCACCGCGGAGCCGTTCGGCAGCCCGGGCAGCACCTCGAAGGCGACGTGCGAGCGGGTGACGGCGGTGACCTCGGCGATCACCGAGTCGGTGGTCAGCGGATCGCCCGCGACCACGCGCACCACGTCGTTCCCGGCCTTGGCCTCGGCGACCAGCGTCTTGGCGACCTCGGCGGGCTCGCCGAGCGCGGGCCGCACGTCCACCGGGCGCTCGCCGTCCTCGCCCTCCGGCACCGCGCAGCCGATGAGCGCGAGCACGCCCCGGTCCACGTCGGGGTCGGTGAAGGCGAGCGTGGCCCGGCCGATGACCTCCCTGGCGCGCACGGTGAGCAGCGCCGGGTCACCGGGGCCGGAGCCGACGAACAGGATGCGCCCGGGTTGCTTCTTGGTGGATCGGCTCATCGGGTGTTCTCCATCGGACTGGGGTGGGTGGCGTCAGGGGCGGACGGCGTCGCCGTCCGCGGGGTGGGGTCGCCGTCCCCCGCGGCGATCTCCGGGCGCGCCGCTCCGGCGGCCCCGAGCAGTTCGCGTGCGCCCAGGTCGAGCAGTTCCCTGGCGAGCGCTCTGCCGAGCTCGTCCGCCCGCTCCGGCGCGCCGACGATCGAGGCGCGGACCACGTCCGACCCGTCGATCGCGGCGGCGCACCCGCGCAGCGAGAGCTCCTCGACGATGCGGCCGTCGTCGTCGAGCGACTCGACGACCTCGGCCAGTGCGCCGACCGGCGCGGTGCAGCCCGCCTCCAGCTCGGCGAGCAGGCCGCGCTCGGCGACGACCGCGGCGTGCGACGCGGCGTCGTCCAGCCCGCGCAGGATCTCGATCAGCTCGGTGTCCTCGACTCGGCACTCCACCGCGAGCGCGCCCTGCGCGGGCGCAGGCAGCATCTGCACCGGCTCCAGCGCCTCGGTGACGGCGTCGGTGCGCTCGATCCGGGCCAGCCCGGCCCTGGCGACCACGACCGCGTCCAGCTCACCGTCGGTGACCTTGCGCAGCCGGGTGTCCAGGTTGCCGCGCAGCGGCACGATCTCCAGCCCGAGCCCGAGCGCGAGCAGCTGGGCCGCCCGGCGCGGCGCCGAGGTCCCGATCCGGGATCCGGCGGGCAGCTCGCCGAGGACCAGGCCGTCCCGTGCGACCAGCGCGTCCCTCGGGTCGGCGCGCGGCGGCACCGCGGCGATCACGAAGCGCGGGTCCTGCGCGGTCGGCAGGTCCTTGTAGGAGTG
This sequence comes from Nocardia sp. NPDC050697, assembly GCF_040654395.1. NCBI lineage: Bacteria > Bacillati > Actinomycetota > Actinomycetes > Mycobacteriales > Nocardiaceae > Nocardia > Nocardia sp. NPDC050697. The sequence goes on along the minus strand of NZ_JBFAHY010000002.1, from coordinate 822,219 downwards.
CACCGCGATGTCGACGGCGCCCGAGGCGAGCTCGTCGCGGAGCGCCGTGGTGAAGACCCCGACGCCGATCTCCTGCACCGGCGCCTGGGAGAGATCGCCCGCGGTCTTGACCACCACCAGCTCGGCCGGCTGCCCGGCCGCGACCAGCGCGTCCCGCACCGTGCCCGCCTGGGTCAGCGCGAGCAGGCTGCCCCTGGTCCCGATGCGCCACGGCGCGCGGGCACCGACACCGCTCACGTCGCCCTCTTCGTGCACCATGGTCATCAGGAAAGCCCCTGTTCGTCGCCGCGGTGGCCCGCGGTGAAGTCGTCGGCCAGACCGGCGGGGAGCTCCCCGCCGAGCGCGGTCACCTCCATGGGCGCCGCGACGGCCTGTGCCGCTCCCGGTTTGAGTTCGAACAATTCGCGCAGCGCCTCGGCGTAGCTGTCGCCGCCCGGCGTCGAGGCCAGCTGCTTGACCCGCACCGTCGGCGCGTGCAGCAGCTTGTCCACCACCCGGCGCACCGTGCGCGCGACCTCGTCGCGCTCCGGGTTCGCCAAGCCGGGGAGCCGCGAGTCCAGCCGCAGCAGCTCCGCCTCGACCACCTCGGCGGCGCGCTGCCGCAGCGCCGCCACGGTCGGCGTCACCTCGGCCATCCGCTGCCCGGCCAGGTACTTGGCCAGCTCGTCGGCGACGATGCCGCGCGCGGCGGTGGTGTCGTCGGCGGCGGCGCCCGCGGCCGGGTCGTGCTGCAGCGTCTCGATGTCGATCACCGAGACGCCGGGCAGCCCGGCGACGGCGTGCTCGACGTCGCGCGGCAGCCCGAGGTCGCAGAAGACCAGCGGCCGCTCCGCGGATTCCCGCCCGGCCAGCGCGCGGTGCACGTCGGCCAGCGTCACCACCGCGCCGACGGCCCCGGTACAGGTGACCACGACATCCGCCGCGGCCATCGCCTCCGGCAGCCGGGAGAACTCCAGCCCGTCGGCCTCGATGCCGTAGCCGCGGGCGATCTCGGCCAGCCGCTCGGCCCGGCCGAGGGTCCGGTTCACCACCACGATCCGCTCGATCCCGGCGCGCGCCAGGTGCGCGACCGCGAGCCCGCCCATGGCGCCCGCGCCGACCACCACCGCGGTGCGGCCGCCCAGCGTGCCGACGATCTCCTGCGCGCGGTCGAGCGCGACCGAGACCACCGAGGCGCCCGCCCGGTCGATGCCGGTCTCCGAGTGCACCCGCTTGCCCACCCGCAGCGCGTGCTGGGCCAGCTCGTGCAGGGTCCGGCCGACGGCCTGCTGGGCATCGGCGGAGGCGTAGGCGCCGCGGATCTGGCCGAGCACCTGCTGCTCGCCGACGACCATCGAGTCCAGCCCGCTGGCCACCGCGAAGAGGTGCTCGGCTGCGGCCTCGCTGTAGCGCACGTAGGCGTGCTTGGTGAGCTCGGTCATCGGCAGCCCGGAGTGCCTGGTCAGCAGCTCGCCGACCTCGGCGAGGCCGCCGTGGAAGGCGTCGACGACGGCGTAGACCTCGACCCGGTTGCAGGTGGAGAGGATCATCGCCTCGGCGACGTGGCTGGAGGCGAGCATCCGGTCGACCAGCTTGGGGCGGTCGGCGTCGGTGACGGCCACCTTCTCCAGCACCGCCACCGGCGCACTGCGGTGCGAGATACCGACGAGAAGAACGCTCATGGTGTTACCACCGATCCCTTGCTGCTTGGCTCCGTTGCCGAATGGGATGAAGGAGTCGATCGGGTGCGCCCGCCGCGCGCACCGGGTGCCCGGCGCGCGATCCGTCCGGAGACGGCGTGCGCGACCTCGGGCAGCGGCGCGTTGCGCGCCGTCGTGAAGGAGAGCATCTGCAGCTCGACCGCGAGGTCGACCCGGCGGATCTCCACCGCCTCCGGGGCGTGCAGCTCGCAGGGGGCGAAGCTGAGGATGGAGTGCAGCCCGGCGGCGACCAGCCGGTCGCAGACCTCCTGGGCCGCGGCGTCCGGCACCGCGATCACCGCGATGGTCGGGGCCAGCGCGCCGACCCGGTCGGCGAGCTGCGCGACATCGGTGACGGCGAGCCCGGCCACCTCGGCGCCGACCAGCAGCGGGTCGCTGTCGAAGATCCCGACCACGCTGAAGCCCCGGCGGCGGAACCCGCCGTAGCCGACCAGGGCGCGGCCCAGGTTGCCCGCCCCGACCAGCACCACCCGGTGCCCCTCGGCGAGCCCGAGCACGTCCTCGATCCGGGCGCGCAGCTTGGCCACGTCGTAGCCGACGCCGCGGACGCCGTTCGGGCCGAGGAAGGAGAGATCCTTGCGCAGCTTCGCGGAATTGACACCCGCCGCGACAGCCAGTTCCTCACTCGATACGATGGCAACACCCTCGTCGGCGATCCCGGCGAGAACGCGGAGATAGGTCGCCAACCGGGCGACCGTCGCCTGCGGAATGTCTTTTCTGTCGTCACCCGGTCTGGAACCGTCGGGCCTGCGCAGAGCCCCGCCGGAGACGCCACCGGGCGTCTCGTGCTGCTCTGTCACGTTCGTCGGCTCCTCGTTCCGGCCCGGCGGTCCGGCTTGCGTCGCTCGACCGCTGGGGCTGCGGCTCCCGGTTACGCCCGGGTGTGCCGTCGGGAGGCGGGTCGATTCGAGATGGTGTCGGGGTGCGCCCGGGGCCTCGGCGCGCAGCAGCGCGGCTCGGCGTGCGGGGTGCTGCCACCACCGTAACTGCTTGTGAAGCCCTGCACAAAGTCGGTGAACCGGGCCTCATTTTGCCCCGGCAAACCGCCGGCGAGCGAAACACCGGCGAACCGGGCGGGGGTCAGCGGCTCAGATCGGCGCGCAGCCGGGGCTCGTCGACGTCGAAGTAGGAGTGCTCGCGGCCGTCCAACAGCACCACAGGCAGGCGATCTCCGTACTCCGCGCGCAATTCCGGCCGCGTCGCCGCCGCCTCGTCGACATCGACGGTTTCCGGGGTGAGCCCGAAGTCGGCACAGATTTCGCGCAGGTGTTCGAGTGCTGTAGCACACAGCCCGCAGCCGGTACGTGTCAGCAAAGTCACCGAACGAGAGGGTCCGCTCATGGTCATCATCAAAACACTGCGCGGCACGGCCGATCCGGCGGACCGGGTCGCGGGAATCCGTCGGCTCCGGCGGTTAGTGTGGGATGTGGTTCGCGCGAACGGGCGGAGGTAGTCGGTGCCGGAACGATCGAGGATGGCTAGGGGCGGCTTCATCGCGGGCCGGTTCGGCGAGTTCCCGGTGCGGTGGAACGTGGGTTCGATCGGCCAGGGGCTGCAAGATCAGATCGCCCGCATCTCCCGCAGCCCCTTCGGCCCCAGCGAGGAGGAGGTGCGGGCGAACCTGGCCGGCGAGGCCAGCGCCGATGCCGCCCTCACCCTGCACGAGTCCGAGCTCGCCGAGGGCGTGGACAGCGGCACCCCCGAGGCCCCCCGCGACCTGACCGCGGCCGCCTTCTTCGACGTGGACAACACCATGGTCCAGGGCGCCTCCATCGTGCACTTCGCCCGCGGCCTGGCCGCGCGCAAGTACTTCAAGACGTCGGACCTGATGGACGTCGCCTGGAAGCAGGTCAAGTTCCGGGTGACCGGCAAGGAGAACAGCACCGACATGGCCACCGGCCGCGAGAAGGCGCTCGCCTTCATCGCGGGCCGCCCCACCGCCGAACTCGCCATGCTCGGCGAGGAGATCTACGACGAGATCATCGCCGACAAGATCTGGCCCGGCACCCGGGCACTGGCCCAGATGCACCTGGACGCCGGCCAGCAGGTCTGGCTGGTGACCGCCACCCCGGTGGAGCTGGCCCAGGTGATCGCCAAGCGCCTCGGCCTCACCGGCGCCCTGGGCACCGTCGCCGAAAGCGTGGACGGAAAGTTCACCGGCCGCCTGGTCGGCGACGTCCTGCACGGCCTCGGCAAAGCCCACGCCGTCCGAGCCCTGGCCATCCGCGAGGGCCTCAACCTCAAGCGCTGCACGGCCTACTCCGACAGCCACAACGACGTCCCCATGCTCTCCCTGGTGGGCACGTCGGTGGCCATCAACCCCGACTCCGACCTCCGCGAGGTAGCCCGCAACCGAGGCTGGGAAATCCGCGACTTCCGCACCGGCCGCAAAGCGGCCAAGATCGGCGTCCCCACCGCCCTGGCACTGGGCGCAGCCGGCGGCGCAGTAGCCGCCGCAGTAACCCACCGCAAGAACCACTGACCTGGGGTAACCCCCAAGTCCCTCACGTCCCCACCTTCTCAGCCACCCCGGGGGCGAGTCTTACGAGCCCCGTTCGCGGCGGAGCCGCGCCATCAAACTCAGCCCAGCACCGGGTTCCGCCGCTTCGCCAACTGCTTGTAAAGCGTCTGCTGAATAGTCTCCCGAACCTGATCGGTCACCTCGAACATGAGCATCGGATCGTCAGCAGCCTCGGGCGAGTACTCCGCCGTGTCGATCGGCTCCCCGAACTCGATGTACCACTTGCTCGGCAGCGGCACCGCCCCCAGCAGCCCGAGGTGCGGGAACGTAGGCGTCACCGGGAAGTACGGCAGCCCGAGCAACCGAGCCAGCGGCTTGATGTCGGCGAGCTTGGGATAGATCTCCTCCGACCCGACGATCGAGCACGGAATGATCGGCACCCCGGTCCGCACGGCGGCGGCGACGAACCCACCCCGCCCGAACCGCTGCAACTTGTAACGGTCGGCGTAGTTCTTCCCGACCCCCTTGAACCCCTCCGGGAACACCCCGGTCAGCTCCCCGGACCGCAACAGCCGCTCGGCATCGGGCGGGCAGGCGAGGGTGTGCCCCGCCTTCCGGGCGAGCGTCCCCAGCACCGGCGTCTCGAAGACCAGATCGGCGGCGAGCAGCCGCAGCGCCCGCTGCTTGGCGTGGTGATCGTGCACCGCGAGCTGCAACATCAGCCCGTCGATCGGGATGGTCCCGGCGTGGTTGGCGACGAGCAGCGCCCCACCCACCTCCGGCACGTGCTGCATGCCGTTGACCTGCACCCGGAACCAGTGCTCGGCGAGCGGCCGCAGCGCGGGCAGCAGCACCGACTCCAGCAGGTGCTCGTCGAACCCGAACTCGTCGACCTGGTAGTCACCGGAGAGCCGCCGCTTGGCGAACTCGGCGGTGCCCCTGATCCCCTTCCCGAGCAATCCACGGACCAGCCCGGAGACCGACTGCGGCGCCCGCGGCCCGGCATCCGGTAGTCGATCCGTGAGCGACGTGACCGACCCGGCCGGGCTCCGCCCCGCACTGTCCCAGCGCCGGGCGGTCGGACGCTGGCGCGTCTCGACAGCCCCCTCCGGCAGCCGGATGACCTTTGCAACATCGTTCATCTGTGTGCTCCCGTACCGGCCCCGACAAGGCCGAGCAGTTTGTTTTCTGCGGCATCGATCCACGCCGGGTCGATGACGGGTCGCAACGCTGCGCCCCCGATGAAGTCGTCGAAAGCCTGCACCGTTGTCCAGCGCGGCTGGAAGCCGAGCTCGGTGCGCATGCGGGTGGTGTCCAGCCCGCAGCCGAAGTGGAAGTAGTCGAGCTGTTCGCCGCTGAATTCGCGCATGACCCGGCCCATGAGGGTGCGCCCGACGGTGCGGAAGACCGAGAACGGCACCGGCACCTGGATCCGGCCCGCCCGCCGCACGCCCTGGGAGAGCGTGAGCGCGCCGTCACCCGCCACATTGAAGGTGCCGCTGGCGACGGTGTGCGCGGCGTGCACGAGCGCGGCGACCGCGTCCTCCTCGTGCAGCAGCTGCATTCTGGCGTCCCGGCCGAAGACGGTCGGCGTCACCGGCGACCGGAGGTATTCGATGCCGCGGGCGGCGAGCCGGGGGCCGACGATCGGGGCGAGCCGCAGGGTGGCGATGGCGATATCCGGCCTGCGCCGGGCGAGCCCGCGGACGAAGCCCTCGACCTCGATCATGTCGCGGGCGAAGGCGCCGCTCGGCGGCCTGCGGGCCCCCATCTCCTCGGTGAATTTGGCCGGGTCCTTGGCGCTGCCGCCGTAGACCGCCGAGGAGGAGCGCACCGCGACGCGGCGCATGGTCGGCGCCTTCTGGCACACGGCGAACAGCTGCATGGCGCCGAGCACATTGAGATCTTTCATGACCGCGCGCCCGCCGCCCGCGGGCGGATGGGTGAGCACGGCGGTGTGGACGAGGGTGTCGACCGCATTTCCGTCGACCACCTTGCGAATCAGCGGATTCCGAATATCGGCGCGCACGAATTCGGCCCGGCCCATGCGGCGGCGGAGTTCCGCGCTCGGCATCACGGAATCGACCGCGAGCACCCGCTCGATCGCGGGGTCGCGGGCGAGCCTGGCGACGACATCACCGCCGAAGAACCGGCTCGCACCGGTCACCATCACCACCGTGGGCTGGTGCCCGTCCTTCGTGTCTGCACCCATTCGCACCGGATCCCGCCTGATAGGCCCCCCAGGCATCTGTTTCCGCGTTCCAGCGTAGCGGCTGTGAACTGCGGCGCCGACAGTATTAACCAGGTTCTAACGATGACTTCAGTCACCGGAAACGCGGCGCCAGGAGACCAGGGATAAATCCGACCGCTCGCTCGAAATAACGCGGTTACAGCGGAAATTCGCGCTGGTGTTGCGACCTCAACAATTCAAAGCGGAAAGAAAACGAAAAGCCCGCCACCGCGATCGGTGACGGGCTCCACGCACGACGCGAGGGACTACTTGCCGAGTTTGCGCCGCTGCACCCGCGTGCGGCGAAGCAGCTTCCGGTGCTTCTTCTTCGACATGCGCTTGCGACGCTTCTTGATCACTGAACCCATAGGGTCGTCCTCGCGTTTCCTCTACTCGGCGCTCTGGGCGCGGTTGACACTGTTTCGCTCGCCCCGCCGGGCTCCGGACACACCGAAGCGGTGCCACCGGCGGGCGAACGCGAACCGACTGTTCATCCTACCGGGACACCGGAGCCACTCCGAATCCGCCTATCCGGCGTCGAAGTAGGAGGTCTCCAGGTATTCGTGCACCGCCTTGGCGTGCACCCGGAACGACCGCCCCACCCGCACCGCGGGCAGCTCACCCGAGTGAACCAGGCGATACACCGTCATCTTGGAGACCCGCATCAACTCCGCGACCTCGGCCACCGTGAGGAATTGCGTGCCACCGGCGAATACCGATTGCCCCTGCGCGGGGCCGCCAGGTGGTCGCGGACCACCGCGGTTGGACGGCGAGCCCGGCCCGCCGGTTCCGTTGTTCGCAGACATCTTGTTCGCAGACATCATCGCACCATCGACCTCCGGCACGTCCGCGCCGCCGGCTTCCCCACCGGCGGAACAGACACGCACGTGCTCCTTGAAGCTTAGCGGGACCAGTGGTGTTGCTGCGACGGGAGTGAGAAATCGGGTTTGCCCAGCGTGAACCGGCCGGTCACTCCGTCGACGACCCCTGTTCCGCCGAGCGTCGCGCTGCGGCGTGCAGCGCTTCCAGAAAAGCCGAGCGTACGCCGGAACGCTCGAGTTCGCGAAGGGCGGCGGCGGTGGTCCCGGCCGGCGAGGTGACCGCGGCGCGCAGGTCGACGGCGCTCTGCTCGGCGCCCTCCAGCAGCGCGGCGGCACCGAGCATGGTCTGGACGACGAGCGTGGTCGCGACATCGCGGGTCAGCCCGAGCCCGACGCCGGCGTCCACCATGGCCTCGACGACCAGGAAGAAGTAGGCGGGGCCGGAGCCGGAGACCGCGGTGACGGCGTCCATCTGCGCCTCGGCCACCGTCACGACCTTGCCGACCGCGCCGAGCAGCGCGGTGACCAGCGCCAGGTCCTCGGCCTTGGCGTGCCTGCCCGGGGCCAGCGCGCTCATGCCCTGGCCGACCAGCATGGGGGTGTTCGGCATGACCCGGACCACCGGCGAGCCGGCGGGCAGCTTGGCCTCCAGCCGCCCGGTCGGGACGCCCGCGGCCAGGGATACCACCACCTGGTCACCGTCGCCGCCGAGCATGGCCTTGCCGAGCGCGGTGAGCACGCCGTCGACGTCGTTCGGCTTGACCGCGATCACCAGCACGTCGGCGCCGACCGCGGCGTCCTCGATCGAGCCGGTGACCCGGATCCCGAAGCGCTCGGCGAGCAGCTCGGCCCGATCCTGGTGCGTCTCGACCACCACCAGGTCCTTCGCCACCCGCCCGGCTTCGAGTAGCCCGGCGACCAGCGCCTCCCCGATCCGGCCGCCGCCGATCACCGCGATTCTCGTCATGGACCCCAAGGCTAGCCTTACCGCCGCGGGCTACCGCTGCGGGATCAGCGCGAGCTGCCTGCTCTGCGCCACCACCGCCCCGGTGCTGTCCAGGACCAGCTGGTCCTCGTCGAACATGCGGCCGCCGATCTCGTGCGTCGTCGCGATGATCCGGAGCCACCCCGGCACCGGACGGCGGCGCAGGTAGGTGGTCATCTGCACGGTCGGCGCCCAGCCGAAGTGGCCGCGGTTCATCGCCACCGGCGGGCTCATGTCGGCGGCCATCATGGCGAAGTACGCCGCCACCGCCGGGTCGCCCGCGTCGCCGGCGCGCGGCCGCATCCAGAGCCGCAGCCGGGGCTCGGCGGTGTGGTCGCCGTCCAGGAAGCGGGCCCAGCTGCGGTCCATGAAGACGTCGGCGCCCTTGGCCACGTTCACGATCTTGCCCATGGGCGAGCCGGGCTCGTAGCCGATGGCGTCGGCGGTCGGCTCGGCGGGCATGTCGCCGTGCTGCGGCGCGTAGATCGGCTCGGCGTCGTCCAGCGCGCCGAAGGTGAAGGCGGTGCGCACCATGGTCCGGTCGCCCTGCGTCAGCTCCGCGTCGACCAGGCAGATCTGCCTGCCCACCTTGCGGATGCGCACGGCGTACTCGACCTGGCCCGCGTCCGGCGCGCCGAGGAAGTCGGAGCTGGCGGCGATCGGGGCCATGGCGGTGAGCTCCGGTTCGACGGTGTGCAGCCAGCGGGTGGCGGCGGCGGCGCTGCCCGCGACCATGGTGCCGCCGTGCACCTTCGCGCCGATGGTCCAGATCGGCTCGATCTCGCCCAGGTAGCGCCCGGCGCCCGCCGCCTCGGCCGGGATCTCGGTGACCGCGCAGACCCGGCTGAACGGGGCGTCGGTGGCGGTGGACCGATCGAGATCGGCGGTCGACTGCGACATCGTCACTCCTGTCCCGCCGCGACCGGGGCGGCGCGACGTTCGTACAGCGTAAACCAGGCCCCCGGCGGGCCGCGCGGATGGTGGGCGGTCGCCCTCAGTTCTGGTTGGCGCCCGCCACCGGGCGGCCGCCGCAGTGCGCCCGCGCGAAGGCGAGCGTGCGGCGCAGCATGGCCGCCCGCTCCTGCGTGGTCCTGGCGTTCTGGGTATTGATCTCGGCCACCACGTGGCCGCGGAAACCGCTCCGCAGCAGCTGGTCGCAGACCGCGGCGCAGGGCTGGGTGCCGTCGCCGGGCACCAGGTGCTCGTCGCTCGCCGCGCCGCGGCCGTCGGCCAGGTGCAGGTGCGCGAGGCCGGAGCCCATCCGCTCGGCCAGCGCCAGCGCGTCGGTGCCCGCGGTGGCGGTGTGCGAGAGGTCGAGGGTGTAGTTGCGGAAGCCGACGTCGGTGGGGTCGTAGGAGGGGCTGAAGGCGGTCAGCCCGCGGCCGGGGCCGCCGCGCCGCTCCAGCCGCCGCACCGCGCGCTCGCCGCGGCCGAAGAGGGTGTCCGCGCGCATCGGGAACATGTTCTCCACCGCGACGATCACCCGGCTCTCCTCCTCCAGCCGGGCCACCTGCGCGGCGAAGCCCTCGGCGTAGCGGCGCTGCCAGCGGAACGGCGGGTGCACCACCACGGTGTCGGCGCCCAGTTCCTCGGCGGCGCGCACGCTGCGGTCCAGCTTGGCCACCGGGTCGGCGCCCCAGACGCGCTGCGAGATGAGCAGGCAGGGGGCGTGCACCGCGAGCACCGGCAGGTCGTAGCGCCGGACGTAGCTGCGCACGGTGGCCATGCTCTGGCTCGCCGGCTCGGCCCAGACCATGAGCTCGACCCCGTCGTAGCCGATCTCGGCGGCGTACCGGAACGCCGACTCGGTGTTCTCCGGATACACCGAGGCGGTGGAGAGCCCGATCTTGATGGAAGTCACGGCAGCGAACCCCTCAGCCGGTACTGAGCAGGAACGCCAGCGGGCCGAGCGTCACGAAGGTGCCGACCACGACGGCGATCACCGTGCTCAGGATGTCGTCGGTGCGGCGCAGCACGCGGACCAGGGCGACCAGGCCGAGGATGACGATCATGGCGAGCGCGAGCGCCACCCAGGGCAGCATCTCCCACATGCGCTCGAAGCCCTTGAACAGCAGCATGCCCGCGACCGCGGCGGCGGCGCTCTGGCCGCCGAGGATCATCCACTGGCGGCGGTTGAGATCCTGCTCGGAGAGGCGGGAGCGGCTGCTCGCGGCGGTCGCCGCCGGCTGCGCGTCGCCGGTGCGGCCGGGCAGCTTGTCCGTCAGGGAGCGGGTGAGGCCGCCGAGGCCGGCCAGCACGGCCGCCTTCGGCTTCTTGTCCTTGCCCTTGGCTTTGCCCTTGCCGCGCTTGCCGCGGCCCGGTGCCTCGAACTCGCCGGATTCGTACTCGTCGTCGTAGTCCGGGCGGTACTCGCCGGACTCGTACTCGTCGTACTCCCCCGTCTCGAAGCGGTCGTTCTCGAATTCGGGGTCGTAGTCGTCGTCGTACTCGTCGTCGAAGTCGCGCCGGTCCTGCTCGCCCTTGCGGAGCAGGTCGCCCGCGACGGTCTGGCCGGAGATCAGCGGCTGCTCCTGCGGCGGTGGCCAGGCGGGCTGCGGCGGGCCGTCGGCCTCGGGGGCGGGCGGTGCGGGCTGGCGCCTGCGGGCGGACCAGGCGGGGAGGCCGCCGGCCGGCGGCGGGGTGCGCGGGACCGGGCCGGACTCGGGCTCGTCGCGCAGGGACCAGGCGGCGGTCGACGGCGCCTCGTCGTCGGGGGGTTTGGGGCCGTAGGGGCCGTTGGCCTCCGGGCCGGGGGGGCCGTTGAAGGCGGGGGCGCCGTTGCGGCCGGGGGCCGCGCCGAGGTCGGGGCCGTTCGGGCCGGGGAAGGGGGCGCCGAAGCGGTCGGGGGCGCCGTTCGGGCCGGGGGGACCGCCGAAACCCTTGGCGCCATTGCGGCCGGGTTCGGGTGGCCCGCCGAAACCGTTGCGACCGGGTTCGGGTGGGCCGCCGAAACCCTCGCGGCCGGGATCCGGAGCGCCGGCGAAACCCTTGGCGCCATTGCGGCCGGAGTCAGGTGGACCGCCGAAAGCGTTGGGGCCGTCTCGACCAGGGTCGGGAGCGCCACCGAAGCCGTTCGCGCCACTGCGTCCGGGGTCGCCGCCGAAGCCATTGCGGCCCGGGTCGGGGGCGGCACCGAAACCGTTGCGGCCCGGCTCGGGTGCACCACCGAGACCGTTGGCACCATTGCGGCCGGGGTCGGGAGCGCCGAGGCGACCGGGGGCGCCGAAGGGGCGCTCGTTCGGGGGCGCGCCGTTGCGATTCTCGGCGCCGCCGAAATCCGTGCGGGGCCCGAAGGCGCCACCGTCGGAATCCGCCTGCCCACCGCCGAATTCGGGGCGCGGGGCATCGCGGCGCCCACCGGCGAACGGGGTGATCCGGGTGACCTCGGTCGGCCGCCCGGCATGCGGCGCCTGCTCGCCGCCGCGGGCACCGCCGCGCGCGTTCTCCCGCGCCGCGCGCACCGCCTCCTCGGCCGCCCGCGCGGTTTCGGCCCGCGCCGCCTCCGCGGCCAGCGCCTCCTCGACGCGCGCCGACTCCGACTCCTGTTCGGCCTGAACCGCTTCCGCCGCCTCGGCGGCGCGCCTGCGCTCCGCCCGGCTCAGCCGCGGGCTCTCCGAGGTGTCGATCCCGATCCCGCTCGGCGGGGGGGCACCGGTCTCCGCCGGCTCGTCCTCGTCCGCCCTGCGGCGCCTGCGCCGCCCGGATCCGGTCTCCGGCATGGGGAACGACGGCCGCTCGTCCTCGTCCCTGACCCGGCGCCGCCGCCCCGGCTCCGGCGCGGCGGGCGCGCCGGCGAGCGGGTCGTAGTAGGCGATGGGGCCGGAGACCGGCGAGTAGCTCGGCAGGTCCGAGGCCGGGCCGGGCGGCGGGTAGGCGGGCGCGGCGGATTCCGGCGGCCCGTAGGCGGAACGGGCGGGCGGGGACGGGGTTCCGGCGTCCTGGCCGTACGGGGTCAGCCCGTACGCCGCGAGATCGAAGCCACCGCCCGCGGGCGGCTCCGGCGGCTCCGGCTCCGCCTCCGGCGCCGCGTGCGACGAACCGCCCGGCGTCACCGCGGGCTGATCACCGGTCAGGTCGGCCACCGAGATCCCGCGGCCGGCGCGCCTGCGCCTGCCACCCGACGATCCCGACGAACCGCCCTGGCCGTTGCGGGCCAGCAGTTCGGCGACCGAAAGCTGTTTGGGGTCCTCACTCATGACGGCACCGTTTCGATCGGACCCGCCGACGCCGCGGAGCCGGAGCGCGCGGCCTCGACGACCTCGCCTCCGGACAGCAGTGCGTCGACCTGTCCGCCATTCATGTCAGTATCCAGTTTGCGCAGGATCAGACCTTCGCGCAGCGCCCAGGGGCAGATCTCGAGCGTATCCAGCGACAGTGCTCGCATACTCGCCTCCGCGACCAGCGCGCCGGCCACCAGTTGCTGGGACCGGTCCGAACTCACGCCTTCCAATTCCGCCCGGTCCGCCGCCGTCATCCGGGAGATGAACGCGATCAGCTGACGCAGGCCCGAACTCGTGAGTGTACGGCGCACCCGGGGCCCCGCGCCGGACGGTGCCGCTCCGGTCAATCGCGCGAGCGAGCGGAAGGTCTTCGAGGTGCCCACCGAGAGGTCCGGTTTGCCGGGTTCGAGCAGTTGCTTTGCGGGCGCGACGAGTTCGGCGTCCAGCCAGTCGCGGAGCACCGCGATCCGGCGCTTACCCGGCGGATCCTCGTGCAGCCAGTCCCTGGTCAGCCTGCCCGCGCCGAGCTGCAGCGAGAGCGCGGCGTCCGGCGCCTCGTCGCAGCCGGTTGACATCTCCAGCGAGCCGCCGCCGATGTCAAGGTTGATGATCCGGCCCGCGCTCCAGCCGTACCAGCGGCGCACCGCGAGGAAGGTCAGCCTGGCCTCGTCGACGCCGGTGAGCACCTGCAGGTTCACCCCGGTCTCGGCGCGCACCCGGCCGAGCACCTCCTCCGAGTTCCCCGCCTCGCGCAGCGCCGAGGTGGCGAAGGGCATGAGCATCACGCAGCGCGAGGTCTCCGCGATGCTGGCGAATTCGCCGACGGTGTCGATCAGCCTGCGGGCGCCCGCCTCGGTGATGCAGCCGTTGTCGTCCATGTTCTCGGAGAGCCGCAGCGCCGCCTTCGTGGAGCTCATCGGCATGGGGTGCCCACCACGATGCGCGTCCACCACGAGCAGGTGGACGGTGTTGCTTCCGACGTCGAGTACTCCGAGCCGCACTCCGAATAGGGTACCGGTACCGTCCGGCCTGCGAGCGCCCCGGCGAAGCTGTTAGCGTCTGGCATCGTGACGGCAGGCGCATCCGCGAGTGACCCGGCCCCGCTCCCACCAGGGCGGAAACTGGATCCCGCGCCCGAGGTCGAGCTGGACTTCCCGCGCGAATGGATCGAGTTCCCGGACCCCGCTAACGACGAGCATCTCATAGTGGCCGATCTCACCTGGCTGCTTTCCCGCTGGACCTGCGTCTTCGGCACGCCGGCCTGCCAGGGCATACTCGGCGACCGCCCGGACGACGGTTGCTGCTCGCACGGCGCCTTCCTCGCCGACGACGACGATCGCAAGCGGCTGCAGCGCGCCGTGAAGCTGCTCACCCCGCAGGACTGGCAGCTCATGCCGGAGGCTATGGACGAGAGCGGCAAGGTCAGCAGGAAGCGGTACCTGGAGCAGGACGAGCTGGACGACGAGCCAGCACTGCGCACCAGGCGCCACGAGGGCGCCTGCATCTTCCTGAATCGCCCCGGGTTCGCCGGCGGCGTCGGCTGCGCGCTGCACACCATGGCGCTGCGCCGCGGCATCGAGCCGCTCGAGGTCAAACCGGATGTGTGCTGGCAGTTGCCCATCCGGCGCACCCAGGAGTGGGTCGACCGCCCCGACGGCGAGCAGATCCTGCGCACGGTGGTCACCGAGTACGACCGCCGCGGCTGGGGCCCCGGCGGGCTCGACCTGGACTGGTACTGCACCGGCTCCCCCGACGCGCACACCGGCGCGCGCCCCGTCTGGCAGTCCTACGGCCCGGAGCTCACCGAGTTGCTCGGCGCCGAGGCCTACGCCGAACTCGCCCGCCACTGCCGCCGCCGCGAGGGCCTCGGGCTGATCGCCGTGCACCCGGCGACCACGCATGCCGAGCGTTTGCCGAAGCCCGTGGAGTAGGCGTCACCGCCAGGACATGCGAACTTCACCTGGATAGGGTTCACTAGTTCTCCATGTTCGGAAACACCCAGTTCACAAAGGCTCGCTTCAGCAAGGCCGTCGCGGCCGCGGCCATCGGAGCGGGTGCCTGCCTGGCGCTCGCCGCCCCCGCGTCCGCCGACGATGTCGACCCCGCCAAGTTCGGCGACTACACCCACACCTTCGTCAACGGCACCAACCCCGCCGCGGCGGCGCGCGCTGCCCAGGACGGCAAGAATATCGTCGTCAGCCCCTACGGGACCTCGCACACCATCGCCTGCAAGGGCAACGGAACCACCGTCCCCCTCTACGAATGCCTGCAGGAGGACGACCTCGGCTGGATCACCCTGCAGAAGCTCGACCTGCCGGGCCTCGGCCCGGCCTGGGTCTACATTCCGTAATGTTCGGCGCGCCTTCGGCGCGCGTGTTCGCGGCCCCGAAGGCTCGCGTTCGAGCACTCGAGACTTGCGCCTGCGGCGCGTGCGCTTCGAGTGCTCGAACGCGAGCCGGCCGCGAACGGGGCTCGTAGGACTCGCCCCTTCGCATGTGTCCCACCGGGCGTCCGCGGTTGTGCGGGCGCCCGGTTTCGTGGGGTCAGGCTTCGAGCTTGTAGCCCAGGCCGCGCACCGTGACGAGGTGCTCCGGCTTGGCCGGGTCGGACTCGATCTTCGACCGCAACCGCTTCACGTGCACATCCAGCGTCTTGGTGTCGCCGACGTAATCCGCACCCCAGACCCGGTCGATGAGCTGACCGCGGGTGAGCACCCGGCCCGAATTGCGGAGGAGGTACTCGAGGAGGTCGAACTCCTTGAGGGGGAGGGTCACGGGTTTGCCGTTCACGAGGACGGTGTGGCGGTCGACGTCCATGCGGACGGGCCCGGCCTCGAGGACGCCGCTCTCGGTGCCGCCGTCGAGATCGTCACCGGCGCCGCGGCGGAGGACCGCGCGGATGCGGGCGATGAGCTCGCGGGCGGAGTAGGGCTTGGTGACGTAGTCGTCGGCGCCGAGCTCGAGGCCGACGACCTTGTCGATCTCGCTGTCCCGCGCGGTCACCATGATGACCGGGACCCCGCTGCGGGTGCGCAGCTGCTTGCAGACGTCGGTGCCGCTCATGCCGGGGAGCATGAGGTCGAGGAGCACGATGTCGGCGCCCGCCCGGTCGAACTCGGCGAGCGCGGAGGGGCCGTCGCCGACGACGGTGACCTCGAAGCCCTCCTTGCGCAGCAGGAACGCGAGCGGGTCGGCCAGCGACTCCTCGTCCTCCACGATCAACACACTGGTCATCGACGTGCCTCCACACCATTGACTCGACCCGGCGCGGGGCGCGGGCTCGTTTCCTTCTTGCCCGTCCCGGGTGGTACCGGACGCTGGTCGGCCTCCGCCTCGAGGTGGGCGGGTATCCGCAGGGTGAACGTGGAACCGGTCCCCAGCTTGCTCCACAGGGTGATCTCGCCGTTGTGGTTGGCGGCGACGTGCTTGACGATGGCCAGCCCGAGCCCGGTGCCGCCGGTGGCCCGGGAGCGCGCCTTGTCCGAGCGGAAGAACCGCTCGAAGACGCGCTCCTGATCTTCCTTGGCGATGCCGATGCCGCGGTCGGTGACGGCCATGGCCACGTGGTCGCCGCGCAGCGAGCGGCTCACCGAGACGTGCGAGCCGGTCGGCGAGTAGGCGATGGCGTTCTCCACCAGGTTGGAGAGCGCGGTGACCAGCAGCGTCTCGTCGCCGAGGACCTCGAGCCCGCTGGGCCGGTCGGTGCTGACGGTGATCCCGGCCGCCTCGGCGGCGGTGCGTGAGCGGTCGACCGCGGCGCTCACCACGGTGTCCACATCGACCACCTCCAGCTCCGGCAGCTTCTCGGCCCCCTGCAGCCGGGAGAGCGCGATCAGCTCGGTGACCATCTTGCCCAGCCTGCTCGATTCGGCCAGCACCCGCCTGCCGAAGTGCCGGACGGCCTCGGGGTCGTCGACCGACTCCAGCAGCGCCTCGGCGAGCAGGCTCATGGCGCCGACCGGGGTCTTGAGCTCGTGGCTCACATTGGCGACGAAGTCGCGCCGGGTGGCCTCCATCCGGGCCTGCTCGGAGTCGTCGTCGGCGAAGAGGACGGTGAAGTTGTTCTCCCGGGAGAGCGGCCGGGCGACGCCGCGCACGGCGATCCGGCTGCGGCCGGGCAGCGGGTTCTTGGCGGTGAGGTCGAACTCGGCGGGCTCGGTGTTCTCCAGGACCTTCTCCACGGCGGCCCAGGCGCGTTCGTCCAGCAACCGATTGCGGACCAGCCCGAGTTCCTCGGCGCGGGGATTCACCAGGACGACATCGCGGTACTCGTCCACCACCGCGATTCCGCTCTCCGAGGCGAGCACGATGAGGTCGAGCACCTGGGAGGTGGTGAGCCCCGCCTCGGCCTGCCGCTTCTCGGCCTGCCTGGCGTTCACGTAGGGAATGACCAGCCCGCCGACCGCCAGCCCGACGACGGCCGCGAGGACAGCCAGCAGGACGGCCTGGGGAACGCTCACACCGAGAATCGTACGGTCGCCGACGGTTCAGCCAATGGCCGGTACACGAAGTTTCCCGCAGGTCACAGCCACTTCCAGCCGTGTTGGCCGGGTGTTAACGCAATGTTGGCTATCCCCAGCCGGGTTCACCCTGCAGCGGAACGTTCAGGAAGCTCGGGCGTGTCGGATCGAGCTGCACGTGCTGCGGCAGCAGCCCGGTGTCGACCAGCATGGGCAGGATCGGCAAACCCTTGGGGAAGTTGCCCGCGTAGACGTCGACCCGCAGCCGGTGCCCCGGCTGCAACACCGCCTCGGTGGCGGGCAGCGCGATATCCAGGGTGGTCGGCTCGCCGGGTACGGTCGGCAGCCGGTTCTCCAGCGAGGCCAGCGGGCGCGGGTCGGTGTAGTCGCCATTGGCCGAGCGGCTGCTGCGGCTCTCGTCGATCGCCCGCAGCGAGGCCATGAGCTGGCCGGAGGAGAGCACCGCGGAGCGGCCGTCCGGGGCGACGTCGTTCACGGTGACCACCCAGTTGCCGTCCACCGCGTCCTGCACGGTGTTCAGCCGGACCGCGACCGGGCCGGAGAGCCTGGTCACAGCGGTGACCGGCGGGCTGGTGAAGGTCAGCGCGTTGGTCTCCTGGATGCGCGAGTCGGCGGCGCAGCCGTTGATCACCGCGAGCACGCCCGCGGTGGCCTGCGCGGCATCGTTGGAGCAGAGCCCGGTGAGCCCGGGCGCGACGGTGAGCCGCTGCGTGCTGCCGTCCGCACCCGGGAGCAGCGAGCCGTCGTAGACGCTCTGCGCGGTGCCGCTCGGCGCGCCGGAGAGGTACATCCGGCGGTGCTCGGCGGCCTGCTCCGGCGGGGCGGAGTCACCGAAGCCGTCCTGGGTGATCCAGCCGCCGCCCTGCTGCCGCAGCGTGACCGGGCCGTACCGGTCGATGCCGTTGTCGATGTCCTTGAGCCAGCGGTCGAACCAGGCGCGCTGCAGCACGTCGAGCCGCGGCGGCAGCCCCGGCTTGCTGTACTCGTTGCCCGAGTTCAGGTGGTACGTGTCGCCCATGAGCAGCTGCTTCTGCCCCGGCGGGGCCGACATCTGGTTGTAGATCTGCGACTCCGAGTAGGTGAACAGGTCGTGCCAGCCGCCGGTGACGAAGGTCGGGATGGTGATCTTCGAGGGATCGCCGAGCCACGCCTTCCGGTCCGAGCTGTTGTCGGTGAGCAGGTTGCGCACCCGCGGGTCCAGATCCTCCACCCTGGTCTTGGCGTAGGCGTCGAGGAAGACGTCCAGGTAGGTGAAGGGCGAGGCGATCCGGTCGGCCAGCCACTGCTGGTCGAAGTTCCCGGTGACGATCGACTCGACGTTCGGGATCCACTTGGTCCCGTTGATCAGCACCAGCCACAGCGGGATGAAGGCGAAGCCGAAGCCGCCGCCGGGGGCGAGCACGTCGGCGAGCAGGTCGCTGCCGGGCACCACCGGGAAGAGCGCCTGCAGCGCGGGCGGCGCCTTCTCCGCGGCCTGCAGCTGGTTGATGCCGGAGTAGGAGAGCCCGGTCATCCCGATCCGGCCGTTGGACCACGGCTGCCCGGCCGCCCAGTCGATCACCTCGACGGTGTCCCGCTGCTCGCGGTCGCGCAGCATGTCCCACTCGCCCTGCGAGAAGCCGGTGCCGCGGACGTCGACGACGAGCTGCGAGTAGCCGCTGCGCACGAGGTTCCGGTCCACCGCGAAGTTGCGCAGCTCGCCGCCGCCGAACGCCTTGGTCAGATCGGTCAGCCCGGAGAGCGGGGTGCCGCTCATGTCGAAGTCGCGCAGCAGCTGGAGCACGGCGTCCGAGAGCCCGGGGATGCTGCCCGCGTGGTCGGCCAGGTTCGAGACCAGCTTGGTGTAGGGCGTCATATTGATGACGGTCGGTGTCGCCACCGGGGCCGGGATCCCCGCGGCGTCGGCCGGGCGGTAGAGGTTGGCCCTGAGCACGGTGCCGTCGCTCATGGTGATCGGCACGTCCCAGGTGATGTTCACATTCGGGTACTGCTGCGGCCCGTCCTGGGTGGCCTGCCAGGCCGCGCCGGCGGCGCCGCCGTCCGGGCCGGTCGGCAGCGGCGCCGCGGACGCCCCCGCGCCGAGGAACGGAAGGAAGAGCGCGGCGGCCAGCGCCGCCACCGGAACCCGGAACACGTTTCGCATCGGCTGTGATCCACCTCTCATCGAGGGCATCTTCGCACACTTACTCAGCGGTAAGAAGAGCGCGGGCGAGCTCGGCCGAAAAGGGCGAAGCCCGGCTCCCCCTTGGGGAACCGGGCCTCGAGTTATGTCAGGGCTACTTGCCGCCCTGGTTCGCGACCGCGGCGGCGCCGGCGGCGGCGGCCTCCGGGTCGAGGTACTCGGCGGGGCGCACCGGCTTCAGGTTCTCGTCCAGCTCGTAGCGGAGCGGGATGCCGGTGGGGATGTTCAGCCCGGCGATATCGTCGTCGGAGATCCCGTCCAGGTGCTTGACCAGCGCGCGCAGCGAGTTGCCGTGCGCGGCGACCAGCACGGTCTTCCCGGCGACCAGCTCCGGCGCGATGGTGGACTCCCAGTACGGCAGGAAGCGCTTCACCACGTCGAGCAGGCACTCGGTCTTCGGCACGTCGATGCCGGTGTAGCGCGGGTCGCCCTCCTGGCTGTACTCGTTGGCCGCGTCGATCGGCGGCGGCGGGGTGTCGTAGCTGCGCCGCCAGAGCATGAACTGGTCCTCGCCGTACTGGTCGCGGACCTGGGCCTTGTTCTTGCCCTGCAGGTCGCCGTAGTGCCGCTCGTTGAGCCGCCAGTCCCTGACCACCGGGATCCAGTGCCGGTCGGCGGCGTCCAGCGCGATGTTGGCGGTGCTGATCGCGCGGCGCAGCAGCGAGGTGTAGACGACGTCGGGCAGGATCCCGTGCTCGGCGAGCAGCCGGCCCGCCCGCTTGCCCTCGGCGACACCCTTGTCGGTGAGGTGCACGTCCACCCAGCCGGTGAACAGGTTCAGGGCGTTCCATTCGCTCTCGCCGTGGCGCAGCAGCACGAGGGTGTACGTCATGCGGGCCATTCTGGCACGTCACCGGCGTCCGCTCCCGGCCCGGCGGCGAGCACCGCCGCGCCCGCGAGGGTGGCGCCCGCGGTGATCTCCGAGCGCAGCACCCGCAGCGGCCGCAGGAAGCCGAGCCTGGCGTGCCTGGTGACGGCGGCGCGCAGCGGTTTCCAGAGCGGCTCGCCGGACTCCGCGAAGCCGCCGCCGATCACCACCAGGTCGATATCGAGGGTGGCGGCGGCCGAGGAGACGGCCCGGCCCAGCGCGGTGCCCGCGCGCTCCAGCGCGGCCTGCGCGGTGGAGTTGCCCGCCGCCGCGGCGGCCGCCAGCTCGGCGCCGCTGCTGCCGCGCCACCCCCGCGACCTGGCCCAGCGCACCGACGACAGCCCGCTCGCCACCGCCTCCACGCAGCCGAAGCCGCCGCAGGCGCACGGCACCTCCTCGCCGGGGACCACGATGTGCCCGACGTGCCCGGCGTTCCCGGTGCGGCCGACGAGGACCCGGCCCCCGGCCAGGATGCCGCCGCCGATCCCGGAGGAGACGGTCATGGCGAGCGCCTCCCCGACCCCGCGCAGCGCGCCCGCGCGCTGTTCGGCCAGGGCCAGGCAGGCGCCGTCGATGGCGAAGCGCACGGTGGCGCCGGGGAAGAGCTCGCGCACCCGCGCCACGATCGGGAAGCCCGCGCGCCACTCCGGGATATTGAGCGGGCCGGTGACGCCCGCGGTGACGTCGACCGGCCCCGCGGCGCCGATCCCCACCGTCTCGATCTCGGCGCCGCCGGCGACGTCGAGCAGGAGGTCGCGGCAGACCTCCCAGACCCCGCTCGCCGGGACGTCCGCGCGGTGCTCCGGCCCGAGCCCGAAGGGCGCGGCCTCGGTCGCCGGGCCGACGCGGGCGGCCGCGAACTTGGTGGCACCGATGTCGAGCGCGATCCGCGTCATCGCGGGCACCGCGGAAAAGACTGCCTCACCGGGCGATTGTCCCCGGAGCGCTCAGCCCCTGTCGGCGGAATCCACCAGGTGCTCGAAGGCGCGCAGGTTCTGCAGCGACTCGCCGCGCGAGACCCGCCACCGCCACTCCTTGCGGATGGACTCGGCGAAGCCCAGCTCGAGCAGGGTGTTGAAGTCCTGGTCCACCGCCTCCAGGATCTGGCCGAAGAGGCGATCCAGCTCGTCCGCGGTGACGGCGTGCGCGGAGATCCGGCCGACGAGGTAGATGTCGCCGACCTTGTCCAGCGTGTACGCCACGGCGTAGAGCCTGCGGTTGCGGCGCAGCAGGAACTTGTAGACGCCCTCGAAGTTCTCGTCCGGCTTGCGGCAGACGAAGCTCTCCACCCGCAGCCCGTGCGTGCCGACGGTGAGCATGACATTGGTCTTGAGCTTGCGCTCGCCGGGCAGCACCACCACGAAGGTGCCGTCGCCGGGGCGGGTGTACTCGATCTCCCGCTCGCGCAGGGTCTCCTCGATGAGCTGGGCCGTGCCGGTCATCGGCGTACTCCCATCCGGCGCCGCCAGAGCGCCCGCGTCCTCGCCTGCCCCGGCTCGCCGAAGACGGGCTCGGGCCTTGCTGCCTCCTCGGCGCTTACCCGCGCCGGGGCGACGGAATCAGCGGCCCTGAGCTCCGGCCGCAGCCGCGGGCCGGAGCGGCGCCGCCCGCCGAACTCGTCGAGCGCGGCGTCGTAGCAGGTCAGCAGCCCGTCGGCGGTGTGCTCCCAGGAGAATCCGGCGGCGTGCGTGACCGCGGCGGCGCCCATGGCGCGCAGCCCCGGCTCGTCGTCGAGCAGCGCGCCGAGTGCGTCGGCCCAGTCCGGGGTGCGGTGGCCGGGGACGAGCAGCCCGGTCTCGCCGTGCCGCACCGCGGTGCTCAGCCCGCCGACGTCGGCGGCGAGCACCGGGGTGCCGCTGGCCTGCGCCTCGATGGCGACCAGGCCGAAGGACTCGTTGTGGCTGGGCACGGCGACCAGGTCGGCGGCCCGGTACACCTGCACCAGCCGCTCCGGCGGCTGCGGCGGCAGGAAGATCACCCGGTCGCCGATGCCGAGCGCCGCGGCCAGCTCGATCAGCGCGTCCGGGCGCTGCAGCCCGGTGCCGGACGGCCCGCCCACGATAAGCACCCGGAGCTTGCGCGCCGGGTCGCGGCGGAGCAGCTCGGCGGCGGCGCGGACCAGCACGTCCGGCGCCTTGAGCGGCTGGATCCGGCCGATGAAGGCGACGATCCGCTGGTCCTGCGGCAGCCCGAGCTCGCGCCGGGCGGCGGCCCGGTCACCCGGGTGGTAGCGGGTGAGGTCGGCGCCGGGCGGCACCACGTCGACCCGGTCCGGCGAGGCGCCGTACAGCTCGATGAGCTGCCGCGCCTCCTCGACGGTATTGGCGATCATCCGGTCGGCCTCGGCGATGACCTGCTTCTCGCCGATCTCCCGGCTGGCCGGCTCGGGGGTGTCGCCCTCGGCGAGCGCGGCGTTCTTCACCGCGGCCAGGGTGTGCGCGGTGTGCACCAGCGGCACCCGCCAGCGGTCCCTGGCCAGCCAGCCGACCTGCCCGGAGAGCCAGTAGTGCGAGTGCACCAGGTCGTAGTAGCCGGGCGGCTGCCGCGCCTCCTGGCGCAGCACCTCGGCGGTGAACGGGCACAGCTGGGTGGGCAGATCGTGCTTGTCCAGCCCCTCGAACGGGCCGGCGACCACATTGCGGACCAGCACGCCGGGCGCGGCCTCCTCGACCGCGGGCAGATTCGACGACGTCGCGCGGGTGAAGATCTCCACCTCGACCCCGCGCCGGGCCAGCTCCCGCGCCGTCTGCAGTACGTAGACGTTCATCCCGCCCGCATCGCCGGTACCGGGCTGGGCCAGCGGCGACGTGTGGACCGACAGCACGGCGATGCGACGCGGACAATGACTCACATCTCCATAGTGCACCGGTGACCGATACCCGCCACCACCGTCACCGGCGTTGGTGAGAGCGGTCACAGGGAGTCGGCGAACTCCGTCACCTCGGCCACCCAGCGGGCGCGATCCTCCAGGAAGAGCCCGTGCTTGGCGCCCTCCCAGTACGACGCGCGCGCTCGCGGCGCGGTCTCCGCGATGTACCGGCCATTGGCCACCGGCACCACCGGATCGTCGGTGCCGTGCAGCACCAGCACCGGGATATCCAGCGCGCGCAGCACGGCGGTGTTGTCCACGGTCCGGTAGAAGAGCGCCTTGCGCACCGCGGGCGGGGTGGCCAGGCTGGCGCCGAAGAGCCGCTGCGCGTCCACCCCGCGCTCCCGGCTCGGCCCGGTGTTCGCGTCGCCGAAGGCGCCGAAGGCACGCAGCGCCCGGCCCGGGCTCTCCTCGAAGACGCCGGGCATGGCGGCGGCCAGCGCCGGGCCCGGCTCGGCGCCGGGCACATCCCGGCCGATATTCGCCATGGATCCGGTGTAGATCGCGCCCGCCACCGCGCCGGTGCCGTGCGCGGCCAGGTAGTCGGTGAGCACGATGCCGCCGTAGGACCAGCCGAGCAGCACCGCGCCGCGCTCGATTCCGGCGTCGGCGAGCACCGCGGCGATATCGGCGGCCCAGGTGGCCGGGTCGTCGTAGCCGGTCGCGGGCGCGCCGGAGTAGCCGTGGCCGCGCGAATCGACCGCGAGTACTCGGAAGCGCCGCGCCAGATCGTCGGCCGCCCCGCCCCAGCAGCGCAGATCCGCCGACCAGCCGTGCAGCAGCACCAGCGGCCGCGCGCCGTCGGGGCCGCTGGACCGGTACACGATGCCGGTGCCGTCGGCGCTGATCACTTCCCGTATGCCCATGACCCGAGGCTAGCCCGGACCGCGGTCCGCCTACGATCGAGATCATGAGCAGCCTGAACGCCGTCGTCACCGGAGCCAGCTCGGGGATCGGGGAGGCCACCGCGCGCCGGCTCGCCGCCCAGGGCTACCACGTCTACGTGGGCGCCCGGCGGCTGGACCGGCTGCGCGCGCTGGCCGAGGAGATCGGCGGCACCGCGCTGGAGCTCGACGTCACCTCGGACGAGTCGGTGGCCGCCTTCACCGACGCCATCCCCGCCGCCTCGGTCCTGGTGAACAACGCGGGCGGCGCCAAGGGGCTGGCCCCGGTCACCGAGGCCGACCTGGACGACTGGCGCTGGATGTGGGAGACGAACGTGCTCGGCACGCTGCGCGTCACCAAGGCGCTGCTCCCCAAGCTCATCGACTCCGGCGACGGGCTGATCGTCACCATCACCTCGGTCGCCGCCTTCCACGCCTACGACAACGGCTCCGGCTACACCTCGGCCAAGCACGCCCAGGCGGTGCTGCACCGCACCCTGCGCGGCGAGCTGCTGGGCAAGCCGGTGCGGCTCACCGAGATCGCGCCCGGCGCGGTGGAGACCGAGTTCTCGCTGGTCCGCTTCGACGGCGACGCCGAGAAGGCGGCCAAGGTCTACGAGGGGATCGACCCGCTGGTGGCGCAGGACATCGCGGAGATCGTCGGCTTCGTCGCCTCCCGGCCGCCGCACGTGAACCTGGACCAGATCACCGTGGCGCCGCGCGACCAGGCCCCGCCGAGCCGGTTCGCCCGCCGCTCCTGAGCCGCGCGGGCCGGGGTGCCACCCGTTAGCATCGGACCGGTTCCGCAGTCGAGTTGGTGGGAGTGATCCGGTCGTGTTCAAGGGTTTCCGCGATTTCCTGTTGCGGGGCAACGTCATCGATCTCGCGGTCGCGGTGGTCATGGGCACCGCCTTCACCGCGGTCGTCACCTCGGTCTCGAACGGGCTGATCAGCCCGCTGCTCGCGGTCTTCGGCGGCACCGACGAGCTCGGGCTCGGGTTCCGGCTGGTCTCCAGCAAGCCGGCCACCTTCGTGGAGATCGGCCCGATCATCAGCGCGATCCTGAACTTCGCGATCGTCGCGGCGGTGCTCTACTTCGTGCTGATCATGCCGATGCGGCACCTCACCAACCGGTTCGGCACCAAGAAGGCGGCCGAGCCGACCGAGACCGAGCTGCTCATCGAGATCCGCGACCTGCTCGCCGAGCGCGATGCCGAGGTGGCGCGGCACGAGGCCGACCACCGCCGGGTCGAGGCCGAGGTGGAGGCGGACGCCGCCGCCGACAAGGGCGGCGCCGACCCGGAGCCGCCGCGCCGCTAACCGCTCAGCGCGGACATCGAGGACCAGGTGGGCCAGTCGATGGCCCAGTCGTAGATGTCGCCGTCGGCCGCGGAGAGCGCGATCGAGGTGTTGGTGACCTCGACCGGGTCGCCGTAGCGGGCGGTCGGGAAGTAGGCGGCGGCGTCCGCCGGGGACAGGTTGATGCACCCGTTGGTGACATTGGCCGAGCCCTGTGCCGCCAGCGACTCCGGGTTGGCGTGGATGAACTCGCCGTTGTTCGAGATCCGGACCGCCCAGCGCTCGCGCACGTTCTCGTAGAACGGCGGGTTGGACATCATGAAGTCCTCGTACTTCTCGGTGACCACGTGGATGCCGGAGCGGGTGACATTGCGCGCCTCGTTGCCCTCGCCGTAGCTGGCGGCGAAGTCGAAGACGGTGCCGCCGTCGCGCACCACCCGGATCCGGTGCGTGGTGGCGTCGGCCTGCACGATCTGGCTGCGGCCGATGCTGAAATCGGTGGTCAGGTCGCTGTCGCCGTACGCGCCGCCGCCCAGCGCCACCCCGTAGAGCTTGGCGTCGACGTGCACCCGCGTGCCCGGCTGCCAGTAGCCCTTGGGCCGCCAGTGCGCGCGGGCGCCGCCGTCGTCCGGCAGCCAGGCCCATGAGCCCTCGGTGGGCGGGTCGGTGGTGACGGTGAGCGCCTTCTCCGCCGCCGCCTTGTCCGGTACCGGGCCGGTGAACTTGAGGATGATCGGCGCCGCGATCCCGACCTCCTGGCCGTCGCCGATATTCAGCGTGGCCGGGGTGGTCCCGGTCGGCGCCAGCGTGCTGAACCCGCCCGCGATCGGCACCGGCTTGCCGTCGGTGCCGATGGCGGTGCCGCTCCAGGTGTAGGTGGCGTCGTAGCCGAGCGGCTCGGTGACGGTGTACTCGCGCCGGTCCGCGCTGAGCTCCCCGGTGACCTGCTTGCCCGCGGCATTGCTCAGCGCCACCTGGTCGATGGTGCCGTTCCGCACCGCCACCGAGGCCCCGGCGGTCGGGCTGACGCCGGTGGCGCCGGCGCCGGGGTCGAGCGTGACCTCGGCGACCGGCTCGGCGGCCTCCGGCTCCGACCCGGAGCCGCCGGAGCCGCAGCCCGCGAGCAACAGCGCGAGCACGGAGAACAGGATGGCCGCGAACACGGCCGCTGACCTTCGGGAAGCCTGGCGTATGCGCACTTCCTCGAATCTACGCGTGGCCGCGCGCTACCGCCGGTGCGATCGACGTCACACGGTGAGCCCGACCGTCACCGGCTCGGGGTGCAGCCGGACGCCGAACCGCTCGGCGACCCCGTCGCGCACGGTCTGCGCCAGCGTCACCAGGTCGGCGGCGGTGGCGGCGCCGCGGTTGGTGAGCGCCAGCGTGTGCTTGGTGGAGAGCCGGGCGGGGGCGCCGGCGCCGGGGAAGCCCTTGCCGAACCCGGCCCGCTCGATGAGCCAGCCCGCGGAGAACTTGACCCCGTCCGGCGCCGGGTAGACCGGCACCGGCACCTCGCCGACCCGGGCCGCGATGGCCGCCCGCACCCGCTCCACCTCGGGCTCCGGCACCACCGGGTTGGTGAAGAAGGAGCCGGCGCTCCAGGTGTCGTGGTCGGCCGGGTTCAGCACCATGCCCTTGCTCGCGCGCAGCCGCAGCACCGCGTCGCGGACCTCGGCGGCGGGCCTGGTCTCGCCCTCCTCGGCGCCGAAGGTCGCGGCCAGCTCCCGGTAGCGCAGCGGCGCGCTGGCGCCGGTGGGGTCGAGCGCGAACTCCACGGCGAGCACCACGGCGGCATCCGAGTGCTTGAGCAGGCTGGTCCGGTAGCCGAAGCCGAGTTCGGCGGGCGCGGCCCAGCGCACCGCGCCGCTCGCCCGGTCGAGCAGCCGGACCCGGCGCAGCAGCCCGGCCACCTCGACGCCGTACGCGCCGACGTTCTGCACCGGGGTCGCGCCCGCCGAGCCGGGGATTCCGGAGAGGCACTCCAGCCCGCCGAACCCGGCCGCGACGGTGCGCGCCACCACGTCGTCCCAGACCGCGCCCGCCTCGGCGAGCACCGAGTCGGCGGTCAGCTCCACCCCGGCATTCGCGATCCGCACCACGACGCCGGGGAAGCCCGCGTCGGCGATGAGCAGATTCGAGCCGCCCGCCAGCAGCAGCACCGGGATGCCTGCCGCGTCGAGCGCGCCGACGGTACGGACCAGGGCCGCCTCATCGGCACATTCGGCCACGGTCGCGGGGCCACCGACGCGGAGCGTCGTCAGCCCGGCCAGCGGCACGTCGGGGCGCACTTCGGCACCGGAATCGGCCAGCAGTTCGCGCACCTCGTCCGAGGTGACCACCCGAGTAGATCGCACGCTGGAGACGGTAGCGTGTCCGACCATGGCGACCCCCCTGGCGTACACCGCCCGCTACTCCCATCCGGCCGCGGCCGTGCGCGCGGCGATCGCCGACGAGCAGTACTGGAAGGACCGGGTCGCCGAGGTCGGCGGGCCGAACGCCAGGCTGGATCGGGTCACCATCGAGGGCGACCGGGTGCACGCGGAGCTGGTGCAGGCGATCGCCGCGGAGCTGCTTCCCGCCGCCATCACCGCGGTGCGGCCCGGCGATCTGATCATCCCGCGGATCGAGGAGTGGACCGGCGACACCGGCACCTTCACCGCGAAGGTCGAGGGCGCGCCCGCCGAGGTGCGCGGCAGTATCGCGCTGGCCGCGGAGGGCTCCGGCTCGGTGGCGACCATCACCGGCACCATCGAGGTGAAGGTCCCGCTCTTCGGCGGGAAGATCGAGGCGGCCATCGCGGAGCGGCTCACCGAGCTGCTCGGCAACGAGGCGGAGTTCACCGATACCTGGATCACCCAGCACTGACCTCGCCGAAGGACGATGAATCCGCAGATCGCGCGGCGGTCACGCCGAGCACGGCGGCTGGGGCGCGGCACCACGCCGCGGGCGGGCGGATTGTGGGCGTTCCCCACATCGCCCGCCGTGTGCCGTGCGCCGGGCGGGCACCGGTAACGTGTCGGCTCATGGCTCGCCGACTCGACTACTCCGCTCGCTACCCGCTGCACACCACCAAGGAGCTGTACGCGGCGCTGTCGACCCGCGACTACTGGGAGGCCAGGGTCGAGGAGATGCGGAAGTACTCGCCGAACCACGTGGTCAGCGTGGACGCGGCGGAGACCGGCATCGAGGTCGTGCTGGAGCACATCATCCCGCGCGAGATGCTGCCCGAGATGGCGCAGACGGTGATCCGCAAGGACATGGTGATCACCCGCAAGGAGAGCTGGGGCCCGTTCCGCGAGGACGAGGTGCACGGCAAGTACACCGCCTCCATCCCGGCCGGGCCGGGCAGCCTGAACGGCACCATCCGGCTCTTCCCGACCGAGACCGGCAGCACCATCCGCTTCTCCTCCGAGGCCAAGGTCTTCATCCCCATGGTCGGGCCGCGGCTGGAGCAGCTGATCCTGGTGAACCTGGTCGACCTGTTCCGCGGTGAGGCCGAAGAGACGCTGAAGTGGCTGGAAGCGGGCACCCCGGCGCGCTGAACCGGCGGCCGGTCGGCACCGTCACCCGCGGCACCACCGGGGTGAACCGGCTGCGCCGCAGCGACCGGCAGCTGGTGGCCGACCCGCTGGTCCGCGCCCGGCTACTGGCGGCCGCCGACCCGCTGGTGGTCGATCTCGGCTACGGCGCGCAGCCCTGGACCACGCTGGAGCTCGCCGCCCGGTTGCGCGCGGTGCGCCCCGACGTCCGGGTGACCGGGCTGGAGATCGATCCGGAGCGGGTGGTGCCCGGCCGCGACGGGGTGGAATTCGCGCGCGGCGGATTCGAGCTGGCCGGGCTGCGGCCGGTCCTGGTGCGCGCCTTCAATGTGCTGCGGCAGTACCCGGAGTCCGAGGTGCCCGCGGCCTGGGGCACCGTGCTCGGGAAGCTGGCGCCGGACGGGCTGCTGGTCGACGGCACCTGCGACGAGCTGGGGAGGCGCTGCGCCTGGATCCTGCTCGACCGCGCCGGGCCGCGCACGCTCACCCTGGCCTGGGATCCGTTCACCGTCGAGCGGCCCTCCGATATCGCGGAGCGGCTGCCCAAGGCGCTCATCCACCGCAATGTGCCCGGCGAGTCGATCCACGCGCTGCTCACGGCCGCCGACCGGGCCTGGGCGCAGGCCGCGCCGGTCGCCCCCTTCGGGCCGCGGTTCCGCTGGCGGGTCGCGGCCGAAGCGCTTGCCGCGCAGGGTGTCCCGCTGCGGATCTTTCGCCGCCGCATGCGCGACTGCGTGCTGACCGTCCCGTGGGGATACGTCGCGCCGGCTGATGCCCCGCCGGCATCCTGAGCACGCGCTGCGACCGGCGACGCCCGCGCCCCCGGCACGACGCGCGAACAGGTCCACGCGCTCCCGGCGAGTGGACGTGGACCCGGCCGAGGCGGACCCCGCGAGCCGGCATCGACGGCCGAGGCGGAACCTAGACCGCGGCCAGCGCCCGGTGCAGGCGCGCGGCGGCGCGCGGGGCGAGCCCGGTGCCCGCGGCCCTGATCTCCACCGCCGCGCACCGGCCGATGGCGACGGCATCCGCCACCACCTCGTCCAGCGCCGCCTGCGCGATATCGCCCTCGGCGAGGTCGAGCACGGTGCGCACCGGCGTCGTCACCAGGAACGGCCCGGCCGACTCCACCTCGTCCCCGGCGAGCGCCCGGCGCAGCACGACGACCCGCGGCGTCACCGGCGGCCGCCCGGCCGGCACCGAGAGGTGCAGGAAGCGCGGCCGCAGCCGCCCGAGCCCGTGCAGGTCGGCGGCGCTCTGGTGGGAGACCGCCACCTCGTCGTCGAACCACGCCGCCCACATGGCGTACTCGTCGAGCGGCCCGACCGGCGACCCGGCGATCCGCAGCATCCCCATCGCGGCCCGCGCTATCGAGCCGTCCGCCAGCCCGGCGCGCACCCGCGCCTCGCAGCCGGCGCGCATCACCTGCCGCGCCGTGAAGAACCCGGCGTGCCGCGCCGCCAGTTCCCGCAGTTCCGCCCAGCCGTGCAAGCGGCGGCTCGCATCGTTGCCCGCCATGATCCGAGATTACGCCGTAAGGCTGTGCCTCATGTCACATTTCGCCCGCTTCCATCCACGCGGGCCAGGCTTGGCCGAGCCTTCACCATGCCCACAGAACCGGCTCAGAATCGTGCGGAAGAATCGAGCGGCATGAGCACAGCACCGTCCCTCGCCCGGCGCACCGACCGGCGGCGTCCGCTGGTGATCGCCCTCGTCGTGGTCGTTCTACTGCTCGGCACCGCCCTCGTCGGCACCGAGGCCTACGCCAGGCACCAGGTCTCGCAATGCATCAGCTCCCAGTTCGAGCGGGAGATGGGCTCCACCATCGACGTCTCCTTCGGCCCGAAACCCCTGCTGCTCACCTACCTCGACGGCAAGGTGCCGGAGGTGACGGTGGACAGCAACGACAACCGCTTCGGCCCGGCCGAGGGCATGGTCGTGCACGCCAGATTCTCCGACGTCGTGCTGAACGACGACGGCGGCGGCAGCGTCGGCGCCTCCTCCGCCGACGTCACCTGGAGCAACGAGGGCATCGCGCAGACCCTCACCGGCATGGTGAGCGGGGTGAAGTCCTCGGCGGGCAGCGGCACCGTCACCATGGAGGTGCTCGGCGGGCTGGCCCAGCTCGAGGTGCGCCCGCAGGTGCGGAGCGACCGGGTGGTGGTCGACACCACCGGCGCCCAGTTCCTCGGCATCGGGCTCCCCACCGACCTGGTGCAGGGCATCGTCGACCTGTTCACGCAGAGCCTGCAGGCGTTCCCGGTCGGCATGCGCGCGGATCGGATCGCCGTCACCGACAGCGGCATCGACGTGCACCTCACCGGCGGCCACTTCGACCTGACCACGAACAACCAGAACGGCAACCAGGAGGTCCGCTGCTGAGCTCAGGCCGGGAAGCCCTCCAGCACCGCGCGGGAGGCGGAGAGCCCGAGCCGGGTGGCGCCCGCGGCGAGCAACTCCGCCGCGGCCGTCGCCGTGCGGATACCCCCGCTCGCCTTGACCCCGAGCCGCCCGCCGACGGTCTCGGCCATCAGCCGCACCGCGGCCACGCTCACCCCGCCCGCCGGGTGGAAGCCGGTGGAGGTCTTGACGAAGTTCGCGCCGGCCCGCTCGGCGGCCAGGCAGACCTCGACGATGGCCGCGTCGGTGAGCGCGGCGGACTCGATGATGACCTTGAGCACCGTCCGCTCGCCGACCGCCTCGCGCACCGTGACGATATCGGCGAGCACCGCCGCGTAGTCGCCCGCGACGGCGGCGCCGACATCGATCACCATGTCCACCTCGTCCGCGCCCTGCTCCACCGCCAGCCGCGCCTCGGCCCCCTTGACCAGCGAGTGGTGCTTGCCGGAGGGGAACCCCGCGACCGTCGCCACCACCAGCCCGGGTGCCCGCACCGGCAGCATGGCCGGGGAGACGCAGATCGCCAGCACCCCGAGCTCGCGCGCCTCGGCGACCAGCGCGGCGACCCGGGCGGCCGTGGCCTCGGGGGCGAGCAGCGTGTGGTCGATGACGGCGGCGACTTCGGCCCGGCTCGGCCACGCGGGTTCTGCCATGAGGTGAAAGTCTGGCACACGGGCGGCGAATTGCATTGCGTGCCTCCACGGCTCGAGGGGAGACTCGAAGGGTGCTGATCCGCCGCGAACGCGCCGCCGATATCGGCGGCATCGCCGCCGTGCACCGGAGCGCGTTCGCCGAACGCGCCGCGGTGCCCGCCGGCCCGAACACCGCCCCCGGTGCCGCCCCCGACCCGGTCGAGGTCGGGCTGGTCGGCGCGCTGCGCGGCGGCGACGCCTGGATCCCGACGCTCTCGCTGGTGGCCGAGGAGTACGGCGCCGTCGTCGGCCACACCTGCCTCACCAGGGCGGCGGTCGGCCCGTTCCCGGTGCTCGCGCTCGGCCCGCTCGGGGTGCTGCGGGAGCGGCAGCGCGACGGCATCGGCGCGGCGCTGGTGCACGCGGCGCTCGGCGCGGCCGACGCCCTGGACGAGCCGCTGGTCGGGCTGCTCGGCAGCCTGGACTACTACCCGCGCTTCGGCTTCGCCCCGGCCGCGCGGTACGGCATCGCCCCGGACCGGCCGGAGTGGGCGATGCACCTGCAGGTGCGCCCGCTCACCGCCTTCGAGGACCGGATCGCCGGGGAGTTCCGCTACGCGGACGCCTTCTACGAGCTCTGACCCCGGTTTGCGAGGATGGGCGGATGACCTCCGCCCCGAACGACCGGCGCTTCGTGCTGACCCTCGGCTGCCCGGACCGCCCCGGCATCATCGCCAGGATCACCTCGTTCATCGCCGAGTTCGGCGGCTCCATCGTGGAGGCCGGCTACTACTCCGACCCGGACAATGCCTGGTTCTTCACCCGGCAGGCCATCGCCGCGACGACCGTCCCCTTCGAGCTCGGTGAGCTGCGCGACCGCTTCGCCGGGGTGGCGGCCGACTTCGGGCCCGGCACCGAGTGGCAGCTGCACGACACCGGCGAGCGCCGCCGCGCGGTGCTGCTGGTGAGCAAGGACGCGCACTGCCTGCACGACCTGCTCGGCCGGGCCACCACCGGCGAACTCCCCGCCACCATCGAGGCGGTGATCGGCAACCACCCCGACCTCGCCGGGATCACCGAGGCGCACGGGGTGCGCTTCCACCACGTGCCGTTCCCCAAGGACCCGGCCGAGCGCGGCCCCGCCTTCGCCCGGGTGCGCGAGCTGGTCGACGCCCACGACCCGCACGCCGTGGTGCTCGCCCGCTTCATGCAGGTGCTCCCCGCGCACCTGTGCCAGCACTGGGCCGGGCGGGCGATCAATATCCACCACAGCTTCCTGCCGTCCTTCGTCGGCGCGCGGCCGTACCACCAGGCCTTCGCCCGCGGGGTGAAGCTGATCGGCGCGACCTGCCACTACGTCACCGCGGAGCTGGACGCCGGGCCGATCATCGAGCAGGACGTCACCCGGATCGACCACGCCGACGAGGTGCGCGACATGGTGCGCCAGGGCCGCGATATCGAGCGCGTGGTGCTGGCCCGCGGGCTGCGCTGGCACCTGGAGGGCCGGGTGCTGGTGCACGGCCGCCGGACCGTGGTCTTCTCCTAGGAGCTACCCCGCGGCCCGGATCCGCTCGTCCTCCGCGGCGGCCAGCACCCGGGCCAGCTCCGCGTTGAACTCCGGGTACGCCTCCACATTGCCGAGGTGGCCGGTGGGAAGCACGACGTGGCGCCGCAGATTGCCGGACTCGCGGAGCAGCTCGGCGATCCGGTCGGCGTGCACCCGCGGGGTCAGGTGGTCGTACTCCCCCGCCAGCACCGTGGTCGGCACCGAGAGGTGCCGCGCCGCGTCGCCCAGATCCATCTCGGCGAGCAGCAGCCCGAACTTGGCCCGCACCAGCGACGGGCAGGAGCGCACCACGCCCATGCTGTAGTCGAGCAGCTCCCTGGTGGAGCTCGGGTGCATGATGCCGCGGGCGAAGAGCCAGCGGATCGGGGCGACCGGCGGGAAGAGGATCGGCAGCCCGAGCCCGAACCGGCCGACCACCAGCGGCAGCGCCAGCTTGCGGCGCAGGAAGCGCACGGTGCGGTTGAACCAGGGCAGCACCGTGGTCTCGGCGACCAGCTGCCCGGAGGCGGTATTGGTCAACAGCACGGCCCGCGCCCGCTCGCGCACCCGCTCCGGGTAGCGCGCGGCCCAGGCCTGCACCGTCATCCCGCCGAGGCTGTGCCCGACCAGCACCGCGCGCTCACCGGGCGCGAGCGCGGCGTCCAGCACCGCGACCAGGTCGTCGGCGAGCACGTCCATGGTGAGCTTGCCGCGCCCGAGCTCGCTGCCGCCGTGGCCGCGCTGGTCGTAGGCGATCACCCGGTACTCGCCGGCGAAGGTGTTGATCTGCGCGTTCCAGTACTCGATGGCGCAGGTCCAGCCGTGGATCAGCACCACGGGGGTCGCGTTCTCCGGGCCGTAGGCGTACACCCGCAGCCGGGTGCCGTCCGCCGCCCGCACCTCGAGCGTGCGGCGCGGCGCGGTGGGGCGGTTCAGCAGGGCGGTGGCGTAGGTGCGGGACCGCAGCCCCGCCCGGTACCCGGCCATCCTGCGCGGCGTCTTCGCACGCATCGGACACTCCTTTGTGTTACTGCTACTTACAGTAACTCCGAAGGAGCGGCGGAGCCAGCCCCCGCGGGTGCTACCAGCGCGGCCCGCGCTGCACCTCGTCCACCTTCGGGCGGACGTCGGCCAGGTAGATGCCGGTGGCGATGATCGAGATGAAGGCGAGCAGCCCGAGGCCGCCGAAGG
This sequence comes from Nocardia sp. NPDC050697, assembly GCF_040654395.1. Taxonomy (NCBI): domain Bacteria; kingdom Bacillati; phylum Actinomycetota; class Actinomycetes; order Mycobacteriales; family Nocardiaceae; genus Nocardia; species Nocardia sp. NPDC050697. The sequence goes on along the minus strand of NZ_JBFAHY010000002.1, from coordinate 787,912 downwards.
AGAGCAGCAGGAGCAGCAGCGCGACCGCCAGGATCCCGGACCAGATCGGCTTGGTGAGCTTGTCGACCGCCGTGAAGGCATCGGAACGCTGGCGCAGGGCGTGGATCAACGCGAATGCCGTGGCCCCGAACGCGAGCGCCCAGAGCACGAGCATGATGATCCCGGTCAGTCCGTTCACCGTGTTCACGCCACCCATGATAGGGGTGCGCCCCCGCGTCCAGGCAGGACGCGGGGGCGCACGGAACGGCGGCGGATCACACCTCGTCGGGGGTGACCTTCTTGGCCGGGGCCTTCTTGGCCGGAGCCTTCTTGGGCTCCTGCCCCTCGGTCGGCGCGACATCGGTGGCCACCGAGACCACCTCGGCCTCGACCACCGGCGCGGCGTCGACGACCTCGGCCGCCTTCTCCTCGGCGGCCTTGGCCTGGCGGCCCAGCAGGTCGCCGACCCGGCCGACGACGCCCTCGGCGCTCTTCACGGTGTCGTTGTAGATGGTCTCGACGCGCTGGATGCGCTCGTCGACGACCTGGTTCGTGCGCAGCCGGTCGACGGTCTCCTCGCCGCGCGAGGCGAGATCGGCGTAGATGTCCAGCGCCTGCCGGTAGTACTGCTCGGCGATCCGGCGCAGCTCCTCCGGGGTGAACTTCTCGCGCAGCGCGGCCAGGTCCTCCGGCAGCTCGGACGGCAGCCCGGAGAGCCGCGTGCGCAGCGTCTCGAACTGCGCCTGCACCTCGGCCCTGGTGAGCCGCTCGCGGGCCTCGTCGACCCGGGTCTGCACGTCGGCGGCGACGGCGCGCTCGCGCACCTGGCCGACCGCGTCCAACACGGCGGTGTAGACGGCGTCACCGGCGCCGACGGTGGCGAAAAGGGGCTTGGTCACGGTGGCGTTCTTCTCGGTCATGGTGTTTCGCTCTCCTGGCTCCGCGGGGCCTGTTCGATCAGGCCGTCGGTATTCGTGCGTGGAACGTCGTCGTCCCGGCCAGTCCCCGAGCCGTTCGTGCCGTTTTCCCGGCGGAACGACTCGTAGATGTCCAGGAGCACCTGCTTCTGCCGCTCACCGATCGTGGTGTCGGCCAGCAGGGCGTCCCGGATCGGACTGTGTGGCCGTTGCTCGAGAAAGCCGGCCCGTACGTACAACACCTCCGAGGACACCCGGAGCGCCTTCGCGATCTGGGCGAGTACCTCGGCGGAGGGGTTGCGCAGCCCGCGCTCGATCTGGCTGAGGTACGGGTTGCTCACCCCCGCCAGAGCGGCGAGCTGTCGTAGCGAGACCTGCGCGGCCTCCCGCTGCGAACGGATGAAACCTCCGATGTCCTGCGCCGCATGCACGACGCGTGCCGCTTTCTCGCCGGCTCCGGACACCTCGGGATCTTCTGCCATCACTCACCTTCCGGTGGGTTGTACGGGAACGAGTCTAGGGGAAAGTGCTAGCTCTTGCAAGCACCCTGCTAGCGAAAGTGCTAGCTAGCCGCCGAACATCAGATGCGAGACGGTGTAGATGGCGAGCCCGGCCAGCGAGCCGACCACGGTGCCGTTGATCCGGATGAACTGCAGGTCCCGGCCGACCTGCACCTCGATCTTCTTGCTCGCCTCGTCCGCGTCCCAGCGCGCGACGGTATCGGTGACCAGGGTGGAGATCTCCGCCGCGTAGTTGCCGACCAGGTAGCGCGCGCCGCGATCGATCCAGCCGTCCACCCGGCCGCGCATCCCCTCGTCGTCGCGCAGCCGCTCGCCCAGCCTGCGCACGTTCTCGTCCACCTTGCGGCGCAGCGTGCTGTTCGGGTCGTCGGCCGACTCCAGGATCAGCCGCTTGGCCGCGCGCCAGGTGGCCTCGGCCATGCCGGTGATCTCGGCCCGCCCCATGACCTGGCTCTTGATCCGCTCGGCCTTGGCGATCATGGCCTCGTCGTGCTGCAGGTCGTGCGCGAACTCCTCCAGGAACTTGTTCGCCGCGAGCCGCACCTCGTGCTGCGGATCGGAGCGCACCTTCCAGGTGAACTCGACCAGCTCGCGGTAGATGCGCTCGGAGAGCATGACGTTGACGAACTTCGGCGCCCACTGCGGCGCGTCCCGGTTCACGATCCGGTCGATCGTCTCCTGGCTGCCGAGCGCCCACTGGTGCGCGCGCTCGGCGAGCAGGTCGAGCAGCGCCAGCTGGCGGTTGTCGGCGAGCAGCTCGGCGAGCACCCGGCCGATCGGCGGGCCCCACTGCGGCTCGGCGATCCGCTTGACGATGGTGTTGTCGATGATCTGCTCGACATCCTCGTCGCGCAGCGCCCCGACCACCGCGCGCAGCAGCGTCGAGCTCTCCTGCGCGACCCGCGCGGCATTCTCCGGCTGCGCCATCCAGCGCCCGGCCCGCAGCGAGACCTGCGCCGAGGCGAGCCGGGCCGACACCACCTCGGGCGCGAGGAAGTTGGTGCCGACGAAGTTGCCGAGGCTGGCGCCGAGCTGGTCCTTCTTCTTCCGGATGATGGCGGTGTGCGGGATCGGCAGGCCGAGCGGGTGCCGGAAGAGCGCGGTCACCGCGAACCAGTCGGCCAGCGCGCCGACCATGCCCGCCTCGGACGCGGCGCGCACGTAGCCGACCCACGGGTCACCCTGGCCGCGCGACTCCAGCCAGCGGCAGAACAGATAGATGACGGTGGCCAGCCCGAGCAGCCCGGTCGCGAAGACCTTCATCCGGCGCAGGTCGCGCTTCTTGCCTTCCTCGTCCATCAGGCTGCCGAGTCCCGGCGGCGCGGACTTCCCGCCAGCCGGTACGAGCACCGCCGTGGTGCCGGGATCTGTGTGCATGGGTCCATTCTGTCCATCTCGGGGCGGAAGTGCCCGGATATGTGTTACCGGCCGCATCGGCGAGGATTCGCCCCTATCCCGCGCGGCGCGAACTAGGCTGGAGGCCGCACCGGCACCACGAGCATCCGACAACACGACCGAGGAGTCACGCTGTCCACCGAAGACCTCGTCGAACTCGGCGAAGTGACCGATCGACCGTCGGCGGTGCGGACCGGCCGGATGGACGGCCGGAAACGCCGCTGGCGCCAGCACAAGATCGACCGCCGCGAAGAACTCGTCGACGGCACGCTCGCCGCCGTCCGGGTGCGCGGCAGCACCGCCGGAATGGACGAGATCGCCGCCGAGATCGGCGTCTCCAAGACGGTGCTCTACCGCTACTTCTCGGACAAGAACGACCTGGTCCGGGCCACCATGCAGCGCTTCATCGAGACCACCCTGATGCCGAAGGTCTACGGCGCGATCAGCCTGGACGCGGACGAGTACCAGCTGGTCCGCTCCGCGCTCGCGGAGTACGTCGGCACCGTCGACGAGGACCCCGAGGTCTACCGCTTCATCATGGGCAACGGCTCGGCGGACCAGTCCTCGCTCGCCGAGTTCGAGCGGCTCTTCGCCGAGGTGGTCGCCGCGGTGATCACCGACCGCGCCACCGAGAAGGGCATCGACACCGAGGGCGCCATGCTCTGGTCGTATGTGCTGGTCGGCGGCATCCAGCTGGCCACGCACTGGTGGACCACGCACAAGACCATGGACCGCGAGCAGGTCATCGACTACCTGACCATGATGACCTGGAGCGCCATCGAGGGCATGGCGCGGGCCGGCGGCTCGCGGGCGGCCTTCGCCGCGCAGCCGCACGTCCTGCCGGACCCGCCGCAGTCGTAGAACCGACCGGTAACTTCGTTGGAGTGGCCCGGGTCACAGACATTCTCGACACGTCGGCGGCTCCGGTTAGGCTGATTCCGAGCGGGTGGCCCATGTCACCGCGCGGGCACCAACGGAGGTACTCGATGGCGAAGCACGTGCCGACGTCCCGGCTCGCGCGCGGCACCAAGCTCGGCGCGGTCGCCGCCGGTTCCATGATCCGCTCGCGGCGCACCCGGCTCTCCATGCGCGGCCGCTCCGAGGCGGTGCGCGCCAAGATGGCCGAGGAGTCGATGATCCGCACCACCGAGCAGGTGGTCATGGTGCTCGGCACCATGAAGGGCGTCGCCATGAAGCTGGGCCAGATGATGTCGGTGCTCGACCTCGACCTGGTGCCGGAGGAGCACCGGGAGCGGTTCCAGCAGCGCCTCGCCGTGCTGCGCAATGCCGCGCCGACCGTCTCCTTCGCCGCCATGCGCGCGGTGATCGAGGAGGATCTGGGCAGGCCGCTCGGCGAGATCTTCGCCGAGTTCGGCACCGAGCCGGTGGCGGCGGCCTCGATCGGTCAGGTGTACCTCGGCGTGCTGCACGACGGCCGCCGGGTCGCGGTGAAGGTGCAGTACCCCGGGATCGACGCCGCGGTCCGCGCCGACCTCAAGAACCTGGCCATGTTCCGCAAGGTGCTGCAGTCGGCCATGCCCTGGGTGACGCCCGCGGTCCTGGACGAGCTGCGGCTCAATATGGAGGGCGAACTCGACTACCGGGCCGAGGCGCGCACCCAGCAGCAGATCGCCGCGCTCTACGCCGACCACCCGTTCATCGTGGTGCCGCACGCCGTCCCGGAGCTGAGCACCACCCGGGTGCTGGTCAGCGAGTACATCGACGGCCGCGGCTTCGACGAGGTGCGCGGGCTACCGGAGGCCGAGCGGAACCGGATCGGCGAGATCATCTACCGCTTCTACATGGGGTCGCTCTTCACCTTCGGCGAGTTCTGCGGCGATCCGCATCCCGGCAATGTGCTGCTCGCGGCGGACGGCCGGGTCGGCTTCCTCGACTTCGGGCTGTACAACCGGATGGACGCCGACCACGTGCGGTTCGAGATCACCTGCCTGCGCGCCGCCGCCGAGGAGCGCGCCGAGGATCTCCGCGAGCTCATGATCCAGCGCGGCGTGATCGACTCTCCGGAGGAGATCGGCGCCGAGGAGTGTCTGGAGTACGTGCTCTCCGCCTCCGAGTGGTGTCTGATCGACGAGGAGCTCACCATCACCCCCGAGCTGGCCAGCGGCGCCTTCCTGCTCGCGGTGGATCCGCGGGCCGGCGAGTTCACCGGCATGAAGCAGCAGAACCTGCCGCCGGAGCACCTGTTCTCCCGGCGCGCCGACTTCCTCACCTTCGGCATGCTCGGCCAGCTCGGCTGCACCGCGAACTGGCACCGGGTGGCCCGCGAGTGGCTCTACGACGAGCCGCCGGTGACCGAGCTCGGCAAGGCACACCACGCCTGGCTGGCCGAGCGCCCGGCCGGGCGCCCGACCACCCCGCCCCCGCCCGCCGCGCGCCGCCGGGCCAAGCGCTCCTGACCTGTCCGAACCATCGAAGGGGAATCCGCACCCATGCCCGAAACCCGTGAACTCGACCTGGTGCTCTTCGGCGCTACCGGCTTCGTCGGCAAGATCATCGCCGAGTACCTCACCAAAGCCGCCCCCGCGGGCGCCCGGATCGGGCTGGCCGGGCGCACCAGGAGCAAGCTGGAGCAGGTGCGGAGCGGGCTCGGGCCGGTCGCGGCGGAGTGGGAGCTGATCGAGGCGGATGTGAACGACCCGTCCTCGCTGAACGCCATGGTCGCCAGGACCACCGCGGTGCTCACCACCGTCGGGCCGTACCTGCGCTACGGCATGCCGCTGGTGGCGGCCTGCGCGCACGCGGGCACCCACTATGGCGACCTGACCGGCGAGGTGTCCTTCGTCCGCGAGGCCATCGACCGGTACCAGGAGGTCGCGGTGGCCAGCGGCGCCAAGATCGTGAACTCCTGCGGCTACGACTCGGTGCCCTCCGATCTCAGCGTGTACCAGCTGTACAAGCGGACGGTCGCGGACAATGCCGGCGAGCTCACCGACGTCACCCTGATCGCCGCGGTGAAGGGCGGGGTCAGCGGCGGCACCGTGGACTCGCTGCGCGCCATGGTCGAGGAGGCCGCTACCGACCCGGCCAAGGCCAAGCTCCTCACGCACCCGTACGCGCTGAGCCCCGACACCGAGCGCGAGCCGAAGGTCGGCAGGCAGACCGACCAGACGCTGCAGCGCGCCAGCGCCATCCACCCCGGGCTGCCCGGCTGGGTCGGCACCTTCGTCATGGCGGCGCACAACACCAAGATCGTGCGCCGCAGCAATGGCCTGCTCGGCTGGGTGTACGGCAAGAACTTCCGATACCGCGAGGTGATGAGCGCGGGCCGCTCCCCGCTGGCCCCCGTCGCCGCGGCAGCGCTCGCGGGCGGCACCGTCGCCGGCGTGGCGACCACCGCGCTGCTGAGCCGCTCTGCGGTGGGCCGCAAGGTGCTCGACACCGTACTGCCCGCGCCAGGCACCGGCCCCAGCGAGAAGACCAGGGTGAACGGCTGGTTCCGGATGAAGACCTACGCCGACACCACCTCCGGCACCACCTACCTGGCCACCTTCGAGGGCAAGGGCGACCCCGGCTACCAGGCCACCGCCGTGATGTTCGCCGAGACCGGGCTGGCGCTGGCCTTCGACCGGAAGAAGCAGAGCGAGCTGACCGGCATCCTCACCCCCGCCGCCGCCGTCGGCGATGCCCTCACCGACCGGCTGCGCAGGGCCGGGATGACCATCGAGGTCGAGCCCGTCCGGTGAACCTCGCCCGCCGCACCATGAACGCGCCCGCGCTCGCCGCCGTCTACGAGCGAGCGTGGCGCCCCGCGCTGTTCTACCTGGCCAGCGGCCGCAGCATGGATACGGACCGCCGCGACGCGGTCCGCACCCTGCGGCTCTCCGGCCCCAAGCGGGTACTCGACCTGGCCTGCGGCCCCGGCAATTTCACCAGGCACCTGAGCCGGGAGCTGACCGGCGAAGGGGTCGTGGTCGGCCTCGACTACTCCGAACCCATGCTCGCCCAGGCCATCCGCGACAACGCCGCTCCCCGCGCCGGCTACGTCCGCGGCGACGCCCGCACCCTCCCCTTCGCCGACGGCACCTTCGACGCCGTCTGCTGCTTCGGCGCGCTCTACCTGATCCCCGACCCGATCCGCGCCACCCGCGAGATGATCCGGGTGCTCGCCCCTGGCGGCCGGATCGCGATCAGCACCAGCCACCGCACCCCCGGCTGGTTCGGCACCGTGAGCACGGCCGTCGGAGGCGCGGGCGGCCTGCGCGTCTTCGACACGGCAACCTTCCCCACCCTCTTCGCCGAAGCAGGCCTAACCGACATAGACCAGCAGATCCACCGCCTCCTCCAATACGTCAGCGCGACCCGCCCCGCCTAGCTCCCGCTCAAATTCAGCATGCGGCGCAGGATGCCGGGCGCGAAGGTGATCTCGACTTCGCCTGCCCCACCCTCGAACACGAACGTCACATACCCCGGCCTGACCTCCCGCCCGAGCCGCACCACGCACCGCTCGTCGACGATCAACCACCCGCCGCCGGTCAATGGATCGAACATGGCACCCCTCCCCACTCCCCTTGGACGGGCTGCGCCAGAGCCCATGTGGATTGTTCCAGCGGTGCCCCGGGTGGTGTCAATGCGGTAACGGCGTGTCGTCGGCGCGTCAGACCGCGAACCAGCGGTCCGGTTGCTGGACAACGTCATCCACCCGCACCAGCGCGCCGTCGGCGGTGTACCGGGCGGAGCGGCGCACGAGCACCGCGGCCGGCTCGGGCAGCCCGAGATGCTGCCGTTCGAAGGCGCCCGCCAGCCGCGCGGTGACCCGGTCGTGGCCGAATGCCACCCGCACGCCCGCCACCTCGGCCAGGTACCGCCCGGAGCCACCCGGCAGCGCCTCGTCGCGCGCGAGCAGCGGCGCCCGCTCCGCGAGGCCGGGCGCGAACCACGAGGTCACCAGCGCCGCGACCCCGGAATCGCCGCGTACCAGCCGAACTCGCGCCACCGGCGAGCCGGGGCCGGGGAACTCCGCGCGCAGCGAGTCCGGCGCGGGTTCGACGCCCGCCCGCAGCAGCCGCACGGCGGGGTCGGTGACGGCGCCGCCGGCCAGCCCGGGCTCGGCATCGGCCACCACATCCGGGGTGGCCCCGAGCGCGGGCCAGCGATACCCCTCCCCCGGGTAACCCAGGTGTAGCCCCGGGTCGTCGCGGGCGATGGCCGCCACCGCCCGCTCGACCACGAAACTCCCCGACTGCGGCCGGGTTTCGATCAGCCCCAGCCGGCGCAGCTCGCGCAGCGCCTTATTGGCGGTGAGCCGCGCGACGCCCCACTGCGCCGCCAGCTCGCGCTCCGACGGCACCTCGGCGCCCGGCGGCAGCTCACCCTCCTCGATGCGGGCGGCGAAGTGCCCGGCGATCTGCAGGTACTTGGGCAGCGCCGGATTTTCGGCAGCCTCGCTCACGATTCCCCTCCCCCTCGGCGATCGGCGCCAGTCTAGGCGACAGGCCCGGTGCGCCAGATCACCCGGCACCCGCGTGCTCCGCCGGCCACGGCTGCGTACCCGCCGGTACAGTGCGGATGAGCAGGGGTAACGCCAGAGGGGTGGGGCACATGGGAATTCCGGATACCGGGCAGTCGGCGGCGCGCGCGCTCTACGCCGCGGCGAAGGAGGGCGACCCCGGGGTGGTCGCGCTGGACGAGGATGTCGCGAGCGGGCTCGCCGCGGCCTGCGACGACCTCGTCGCCGAGCTGGGGCGGATCGCCGAGCGCGGGCAGGGGCTGGACACCGTGCGCGGTTTCCCCGCCCTCCCCACCGGCACCGGGCTCGCCCGCGGTTTCGGCGCGAAGGGGCAGGAGTTCCTGGCCACCGTGACCGCGTTCCAGCAGACGGCGCTGTTCTACAAGGCCGCCTACCTCGCGGCGGGCCGCCGCTTCGCCGATGCCGAGGCGGCCGCGGGCGCGGCCTTCGCCCTGGCGGGGGGCAGATCGTGAACCGCCGCGGTCGAAACGCGCCGGGCAGAGGCAAGTTACGCGGGCCCGTCGCGCGGCCCGGCGGTTCCACCGCGGCGGGGAACTGAGGCGGGACCATGGCCGACCACGCGGCCAGGGCCGCCGCCGACGCCATCGGGGTGCGCAGCCGCGCACTGAGCGGCGCCGGCGCCACCGACCCGCCCTACGCCCCGGTCCGGGAGCGCTTCGCCGGCTACCCGCACCGCGAGATCTGGGAGCGGGTGCACGAGCAGCTCGACCCGGCGGCGCTCGGCCGCACCGCCACCGGCTGGCAGGACGCCGCGGACGCGCTCGGCGCGGCCTTCCAGTCCTTCACCGACGCCACCGCACCGCTCTTCGCCCGCTGGTCCGGCCACTCCGCCGCCACCGCCGCCGCCGCGACCAGGGAGTTCACCGCCGCGGGCAGCGCGGCGAGCGACGTCTGCCGCACCATCCAGCGGCTGCTGGAGCTGAATGCCGAGGCGGCACAGACGGTCCGCGCCGCCATCGTCCCGCCCCCGGAGTACCTGGCGCTGCCGGACCCGGTGGCCGAGGCGGTACACGGCGGCCGCAGGCGCATGGAGTACGAGATGCTCGCCGCGACGGCGCTCGCCGACGCGCAGGACACCATGACCCACGTCTACACCCCCACCATGCCCGCCACCGGCGACGCGGTCCCCCGCTTCACCGCCCCGCCCCCCGGCCCGGACGGCGCGCGGTGAAGTGGGTGCTCGCCCCGGACGAGTTCAGCTACGTCTGGGAGAACGAGACCGGGCTGGACCGGCGGCCGTACCCCATCAACATGGCGCCGGCAGGCACCGCGCGCAGCGAACGCGAGCACGCCGCACTGCGGCTCCCGCAGCGCTTCCCGCGCCAGGCCGACCCCGACCTGGCCGCCGCGCTCATGGTCTGCGCCCGCCCGGACGCCACCACGGTCACCGTCTCCGGCGAGCGCACCGTGCGCGGCAGGAACAACGGGAGCGCCCCGCACACCGAGCGGATCCTGCTCTACGCCGCCGTGGTGCACCACCACGCCAGCATCGTCGCCGCCGACCCGAAGCGGGTCACGGTGGTCATGTGCCATGCCCGCACGCTCGGCGAGCAGCTGGTGCAGCTGATCGGCTCGGCGCGGGCGGGCCGCAACCCGGCGCTGCGCGAACCGCAGGACGCGGTGCTGCACGGCCACGCCGAGACCTTCGGCTCCGGCGCCCGCCCCGGCGCCGCCCCCACCGCCGAACCGGACCAGGGCGCGGCCCGCTTCCGGAAGATGCTGCGCCGCCCGGTGGACGGCCGCGGCTTCGTCACCGTCACGGTCGCGCCGGACGACCCCATGTCGCCGCCGACCAGGCACCGCAGCTGGCTCGATCTCAGCGGCGACGGCCGGTACCTGCTCACCACCGCGCACGACCTCACCCTGACCCCGGTCGACGACGCGGAATTCGCCGCGCAGCTGACCAGGCTGGCCCAGATCCGCTGACCGGGGCCGCGCGCGTGGTAGGTGTGGGGGATGTCGCCGAAATGGACAACACCCGCCGCCGAAGCGCTGCGCGCCGACGGCCTGCGCGTCGCCGATCTGGACACCTCGGCGACGCCGGGCTTCACCGGCGACAAGGTGGCCGGGCAGCAGCTGCTCGCCGAGCGCACCGAGGTGCTCTCCGCGCTGCAGGAGAAGCTCTACGCCAACGGCCGCTCCGGCGACCACCGCAATGTGCTGCTGGTGCTGCAGGGCATGGACACCGCGGGCAAGGGCGGCATCGTCCGGCACGTGATCGGCTCGGTGGACCCGCAGGGCGTCGACCACGCCTCCTTCGGCGTACCGACCCCCGAGGAGCAGCGCCACCACTACCTCTGGCGGATTCGCAAGGCGCTGCCGCGCGGCGGCCAGCTCGGCGTCTTCGACCGCTCGCACTACGAGGACGTCCTCGTGGTCCGGGTGCACGACCTGGTGCCGCCCACCGAGTGGGAGCCGCGCTACGACGAGATCAACGAGTTCGAGCGCGGGCTGGTGGACGAGGGGACCACGGTGGTCAAGGTCGCCATGTTCGTCTCCCTGGACGAGCAGAAGAAGCGGCTCCGCGAGCGGCTGCAGCGCCCGGAGAAGTACTGGAAGTTCAACCCCAGCGATATCGACGAGCGCGCCTACTGGCCGCAGTACCAGGACGCCTACCAGGCCATGCTCGACCGCACCAGCACCGAGCACGCGCCGTGGCACGTCATCCCCTCGGATCGCAAGTGGTACTCCCGCCTCGCCGTCACCGAGCTCCTCATCGACGCCCTCACCGCCCTCGACCTGCACTGGCCCGCCGCTCAGTTCGACGTCGCCGAGCAGTTGGAGAGGTTGGAGAAGGCGTAGGGGGCGTACCGACCGGTTCGCGGGCGTCGCCCGCATCGCGGGGCGAACGGGGGTGCCGGGCTCGCCCGGAATGCCACGATCGGGCGATGGGGACTCTGCGCGGGATCGGGATCGGGCTGGCCGGGTTCGCGGTGTTGACCGCGGTGGGGTGCGGGGGTGAGGAGGCGTCGCAGCGGGCGGTGAGTGGCACGCAGTCGTCGAGCACGACGGCGGTGGCGAGCAGCACGACGTCGGTGGTGCCGACGACCACCTCGGTCGCGCCGACGACCACCACCCCGGCTCCGACGACCACGCCGCCGGTGCCGACCACAACGACGCGGGTACCGGCCCCGCCGCCGATCGTGATCGTGCCGACGACCACCGTCGCCATCCCCGCACCGCCGCGGATCGAGGCCCCGCAGGTCCCGCAGGCACCTGCACCGGCCCCGAGCGCGTACTACAGGAACTGCGCGGCGGCACGCGCGGCGGGCGCGGCACCGCTGCACCGCGGCGAGCCCGGCTACCGCAGCGAACTCGACCGGGACGGCGACGGGACGGCCTGTGACACCTGATCGGTGACCAAGGGCACCCCGCCCACCCCCGTTCGACTACGGAAACTCTCAGCTCCCTGCGCCAGGATGGGTCGCGATGCCCCCGGCCCGCGTTCCCGACGCGGCACTACGATCGGTGCGGCAGCGATCGGAAGCCGGACGAAAGGCGTGGTGAACGCACGGTGAGCAAGGGAAGCAACAATCCGCTGGCGGCCGCGGAGCGCGCCGACCGCAGGCGCAAGCTCCTCATCCAGGTCGCGGTCGCCGTCGTGCTGGTCGGGCTGGTGGCCGCCATCGGCATCGGCATCGCGCTGAAGAACGCCGCGAACAACGACGAGGGGCCGACCCCCACCATCGCCGCCACCGCCCCGCAGAACCCGGCGGGCATCACCGGCACCATCACCGACAGCGGCTACATCCGCATCGGCAAGCCGGAGGCGAAGACCACCGTGCGGCTCGTCGCCGACCTGCAGTGCCCCGCCTGCAAGGCCTTCGAGGCCCAGTACGGGCAGGTCCTCGAGGACGCGGTGAGCAACGGCACCGCCGCGGTCGAGTACAACATCATCGCCTTCCTGGACCGCGCCTCCAGCACCGAGTACTCCTCGCGCGCCGCCAACGCCGCCTACTGCGTCGCCGGCACCGACCCGGCCAAGTTCCAGAGCTGGCTGAAGACCATGTACGCCCAGCAGCCGGCCGAGGGCACCGCCGGGCTGCCGGACGCCTCGCTGCTGCAGATCGCGCAGGCCGTCGGGTACACCGACCCGTCGATCGAGCAGTGCATCGCCGACCGCACCTACGACAAGTACGTCGCGGCCCGCACCGACGACACCCTGAACGGCGGCGTGCAGTCCACCCCGTCGGTGTTCGTGAACGGCACCCAGGTCACCCCGGACCAGCTGGCCGGCGCGATCACCGCCGCGCAGTGACCGCGGCCCCGCCCCGGTCGGCCTGGATCCTGCTGCTCGGCGGCCTGCTCGGCTGGCTGGCGGCGGTCGCGCTGACCGTGGAGCGCTTCAAGCTCTTCACCGACCCCGGCTACACGCCGTCGTGCAGCTTCAACCCGGTGCTCTCCTGCGGCTCGGTGATGGTCACCGACCAGGCGGCGATCTTCGGCTTCCCCAACCCGCTGATCGGCGTGGTCGGCTTCTCCGTCGTGGTGACGCTCGGATTGCTCTCGGTGGCGGGCGTCGGCTTCCCGCGCTGGGTCTGGGGCGGGCTCTGGCTCGGCACCCTGCTCGGCTCGAGCTTCGTCGGCTGGCTGATCTTCCAGAGCCTGTACCGGATCAATGCGCTCTGCCCGTACTGCCTGGTGGTGTGGGCGATCATCACACCGCTCCTCGCGGTCGTCACCGACCAGCTGTGGGGCCGCTCCACCGGGCCGCTGCGGATCCTGGCCGAGTGGCGCTGGACCTTCGTCGCGGTCTTCTACGCGACCGTGCTGGTCCTGGTCTTCCTGCGCTTCCAGGACTACTGGCTCTCGCTGGCCTGACCGCTCAGCGCGGCGGGCTCTCGGCCAGCACCACCTCGACCAGCCGGCGCCCGGCGCTCTCCTGCACCTCCAGCCGGACCACGTCGGCCGGGCGCCTGGCGTCGATCTCGGCGCGCAGCGCGTTCGCGCCCGCGACCGGGCGGCCGTCCACCGCCACCACCACGCTGCCGTCGGCGAGCCCGGCGTTCCAGGCCGGGGTGCCGTAGAGCACCACGTCCAGCCGGGCGCCGCCGGGCGCGTCGGAGATCAGCACGCCGAGCGTGGCGGTCGGGCCGACGTGCACCGTTCCCGTGGAGACCCCCGCGCGGATCTGCCGCACCACCGCCATGGCCTTGTCGATCGGCACCGCGTACCCGTTCGGCACCTGCCCGGCGGGCGGCGGCTCCTCGGCCCGCCCGGAGGCCGCGGTGATCACCCCGATCACCTCGCCATTGCGATCGGCCAGCGCCCCGCCGGACTGCCCCGCGGTCACCGCCGCCGCGACCTCGACCATGCCGCGCAGCGCGAGCCGGGTGTAGTCGGCGGAGTTCTGCGCGACGATCGTGCTGTTCAAGTCGGTGATCCGCCCCGCGACCGCGGTCGGCGTGCCGCCGACGCCGCCCGCGTTGCCGAGCGCGAGCACCTCGTCGCGCAGCCGCAGCCGGGCCGAGGAGCCGAGCCGCGCGGTGGGCAGCCCGCCCGCGCCGGTGAGCGCGAGCAGCGCGATATCCGCGGTGGCGTCGTAGCCGAGCACCTCCGCCGAGTACTCCACACCCGTCCCCACATCGGTGACCAGCACCGTCTCCGCGCCCTTGACCACGTGGTGGCTGGTGAGCACCTCGCCGTCGGCGCCGAGCACGATGCCGGAGCCCGCCGCGGCGGCGCCGAACGGCCGCAGCGTGACCGCGATGTTCACCAGCGCGGGGCCGACCGTCGCCGCCACCGACGCCGGGTCGAGCGGCGGCGCGGGCGGCGCGACCTCGGCAGGCACCCGATCCGGGCCACCGAAACTGTCGAGCAGGTCGGCCCGGAAGCCGAGGAAACCGGCGATGGCCAGCGCCACCACCAGGAAGAGCGCGGCGCCACGCCCGCCGCGCTCGGGTTCGCGCTGCTGCCATCCGTCGTCCATGGTCGTCCCATCTCCGGCCGGCTCGAAACCTCCATTGTGGCCGCTGGCGGCGGTCCGCACCCGGCGAGCGGAGCGGCCGGTTGGCAAACCCCGGCATGCGACGGTAGGCATGTACGCATGAGCACCGCTGCCGCCTACGCCGTGTCCGGCCCCGAAGGCCCGTTCGAGAAGGTCACCATCGAGCGCCGGGACCTGGGTCCGCACGACGTCCTGATCGACGTCAAGTACGCGGGCATCTGCCACTCCGACATCCACACCGCGCGCAACGAGTGGGGCGGCGCCAAGTACCCCTGCGTGCCCGGTCACGAGATCGCGGGCATCGTTGCCGCGGTCGGCTCGGCGGTCACCAGGCACGGCGTCGGCGACCGGGTCGGCGTCGGCTGCATGGTCGACTCCTGCGGCCGCTGCGCCCCCTGCCTGGACGGCAACGAGCAGTACTGCGAGCGCGGCGCCGTGATGACCTACAACACCCCCGTGGCCGAGACGGTGCAGGCGGGCGGGGTCACGCTCGGCGGGTACTCGACGCAGATCGTGGTCACCGAGAACTTCGTGCTGTCCATTCCCGAGGGGATCGGGCTGGATGTCGCGGCCCCGCTGCTCTGCGCGGGCATCACCACCTACTCGCCGCTGCGGCACTGGAACGCCGGACCGGGCAAACAGGTGGCGATTATCGGCATGGGCGGGCTCGGGCACGTCGGGGTGAAGATCGCCGCCGCGCTCGGCGCCGAGGTGACGGTGCTCAGCCAGTCGCTGCGCAAGCGCGACGACGGGCTCCGGCTCGGCGCCACCGGCTACTACGCCACCGCCGAGAAGCAGACCTTCAAGGATCTGCGCAACCGCTTCGACCTGATCATCAACACCGTCTCCGCCGACCTCCCGCTCGACAACTACCTCAAGCTGCTGAAGGTGGACGGCACGCTCGTCGCGCTCGGCCTCCCGGAGAACCCCGCCAGCATCCGCCCCTACCTGCTCGCCAGCTACCGCCGCTCGCTCTCCGGCTCGATGATCGGCGGCATCGCCGAGACCCAGGAGATGCTGAACTTCTGCGCCAAGCACGGGATCGGCGCGGAGATCGAGCTCATCTCCGCCGACGAGATCGACGCCGCCTACGACCGGGTCGTCGCCAGCGACGTGCAGTACCGCTTCGTCATCGACGCGGGCACCATCTGAGCGGTACCTTCGGCGCTGTGGCCGCTGAGCAGACGCCGGAGAGCGGCGACACCACCAAGCCCGACCCCGGCGAACCACCACCCTGGCTGCTGCGCGCGTTCCTGCTCGGCGCCGCCACCATCGCCGGGCTGATCGCCGGGTTCTGGGCGCTGCAGAAGCTGCAGGGGTTGCTGACGCTGCTGCTGGTCTCGCTGTTCCTGGCCTTCGCCATCGAACCGGCGGTGAATTGGCTTGCCGCGCGCGGGTTCCGGCGCGGCCCGGCGACCGGGCTGGTGTTCCTGGCGCTGCTCGCCATCGTGATCGGCTTCGGCTGGACGCTGGGCGCGCTGCTGGTCGCGCAGGCGACGACGCTGGTGCAGAACGCGCCGGACTACGCCGACCAGGTGGTGGACTGGGTGAACCGCACCTTCCACCAGAATCTCTCCGGCACCGATATCCAGAAGTACGCCACCGAGTGGAGCTCGACCGCCGAGGGGTACCTGGTCGGGCTGGCGGGCAATGTCTGGGGCATCGGCGCCACCGCCGTCGGCGTGGTCTTCCAGGGGCTCGGAATCCTGCTCTTCACTTTCTACTTCGCCGCCGACGGCCCGCGCTTCCGGCACGCCGTCTGCTCCCTGCTTCCCCCGGCCAAGCAGGCACATGTGTTGCGCGCGTGGGATATCGCGGTGGAGAAGACCGGCGGCTACATCTACTCCCGCGGCCTGCTCGCCCTGGCTTCGACGCTCGCGCACTACGTCGCCATGCGCGCCCTCGACGTGCCGTCGGCCTTCGCGCTCGCGCTCTGGGTCGGCGTGGTCTCGCAGTTCGTGCCGACCGTCGGCACGTACCTGGCGGGGGCGCTCCCGGTCGTCGTCGCGCTGGTGGACGGCCCGGGCACCGCGCTCTGGCTGCTCGGCTTCATCGTGCTCTACCAGCAGTTCGAGAACTACGTCCTGCAGCCGCGGATCACCGCGACCACCCTCGACATGCACCCCGCCGTCGCCTTCGGCGCCGTGCTCGCCGGTGCGGCGCTGCTCGGCCCCACCGGCGCCCTGCTCGCCATCCCGGTCACGGCGACCGTGCAGGGCTTCGCGGGCGCCTACATCCGCCGCTACGCGGTGCGCCCCGAAGCCGCCGTCACCCCCGGCCCGCCCGGACCGGCCCGCAAGCTCAGCGCCCGCCTCGCCGAACTGATGCGAGCGCGCGATCCGAAGCCGTGACCGTCAGCCCGCGGTGACCGGCTCGGCGAGCACCCGCCGCCGCACCCGCCGCGCCGCGGCGACCATGTTCCGCAGCGAGGGGTCGAGCTGCCAGTAGTGCCTGGTCTTCAGCCCGCCGTCGGGGTTGGCCCACAGCCGCTCGGCGCCGACGGCCTTCGCGGCGGCGGTGAGCTGCTCGTCGAGTTCGTCGATATCCGGGATGCGGGCGGAGCGGCTCTCGTAGACGCCGGGGCCGACGCCGTGGCTGAGGCCGTTGCCGGTGGCGTAGTCCTCGGCGAGGGCGTCGATCACCCATTCGATGGAGCGGGTGGCGATGATGGCGGTGACGTCGGCGTCGAGCTCCTCGATGGCCTGCACCACCTCGGCGCGGCCGGAGTAGCCGATGTGCGTGTGGATCTGGGTCTCCGGGCGGATGCCCGACGTGGCCAGGCGGAAGGCGGCGACGGCCCAGCGCAGGTACTCGGGGCGGCCCTCGGGGCGGGCCGGGAGCAGCTCACGGATGGCCGGCTCGTCCACCTGGATAATCTTGATGCCCGCGCGCTCCAGGTCGGTGAGTTCGTCGCGGATGGCGAGCGCCACCTGGTCGGCGGTCTCGTAGAGCGGCTGGTCCTGGCGCACGAAGGAGCGGGCCAGCATGGTCACCGGGCCGGTGACCATGCCCTTGACCGGGCGGTCGGTGAGCGACTGCGCGTAGCTGATCCACTCCACCGACATCGGCCCCGGCCGGGAGACGTCGCCGTACACGATCGGCGGCCGCACGCAGCGCGAGCCGTACACCTGGACCCAGCCGAAGCGGGTGGTCGCGAAGCCGTCGAGCAGCTCGGCGAAGTACTGGATCATGTCGTTGCGCTCGTGCTCACCGTGCACGAGCACATCGAGGCCGATGTCCTCCTGCAGCCGGATGGTGGCCTCGATCTCGGCCTCGACCTGCTTGCGGTACTCCTCGTAGGAGATCTTGCCGGCGCCGAGGTCGTGCCTGGCCTGGCGCAGCCGCGCGGTCTGCGGGAAGGAGCCGAGCGTGGTGGCGGGCACCGGCGGCAGGTTCAGCGCCTCCTGCTGGGCCTCGCGGCGCACCGCGTACGGCTCGCGGGTGCGCATCTCCGGGGTGATGGCGTAGACCCGCTGGCGCACCGCGTGCTTCTGCTTGAAGTGCACCTCGGTGGGGCGCTTGCGCCACCGGTCCGACGGGCCCTCGGTGAGCGCCTTCGCCAGCGAGACGACCTCGCCCACCTTCTGCTTCGCGAAGGCGAGCCGGTCGGCCACATTGCCCTCGATGTCGTACTCGGCGAGCACGTCGTAGGGCACGTGCAGCAGCGTGGTTCCGGTGGAGACCACCAGGTCGGGGCAGACCTTGGCGAGCTCCTGCAGATACGTCAGGGTGACGTAGCGGTCCGCGCGCCAGACATTGAGCCCGCTGATGACGCCCGCGTAGAGCCGCTTGCGCCGGATGCCGGGAATGGCGGCCAGCTCCTCGGGGGTGATCCGGTAGGTGGCCAGGTCCAGCCCGATGGCCTCGACCCCGGATTGCGCCAGGATCCGCAGCGCCTCACCGAAGTTGCCGTACTGCCCGGTCACCAGGATGCGCGGACGCAGCGGCGCCTTGGCCAGCCGCTGGTAGGCGAGTTCGAAGGCGGCCAGCTCGGCGGGGGTGCGCTCGCCGGTGAAGCACGGCTCGTCCAGCTGCACGCAGGTGGAGCCGCGCTTGGCCAGCAGCTCGAAGAGCTGCTCGTAGAACGGGAGCAGCCGGTCCAGCAGGCTCAGGGTGTCGAACTCCGGCTCGCCGGGGACGTGGCCCGCCTTGGAGAGCAGCAGCAGCGAGACCGGGCCGAGCACCACCGGGCGCAGCTCGATGCCGCGCGCCATGGCGCGGTCCCACTCGTCCAGCAGGTACTCGGGGTGCAGTGAGAACTCGGTGTCGGCGTCCAGCTCGGGCTGGCGGTAGTGGTAGTTGGTGCCGAAGTACCTGACCAGCTCCAGCGGGGGGAGGTCGGGGCGGCCGCGGGCCATCAGGAAGTAGAAGTCGAGCGGGTGCAGGTCCTTCCGCTCCTCCTCGAAGCGGCGCGGGACGGCGCCGAAGAGCAGCGCGTTGTCCAGCACGTGGTCGTAGAAGGAGAAGGTGTTGCCCGGCACCTGGGTGAGCCCGGTCGCGGCCAGCTCGGCGAACTGCCGCTCCTGGATGTCGCGGCCGGTCGCGATCAGCTCGTCGCGGGTGAGCGTGCCCCGCCAGTACGACTCCAGAGCCCGCTTGAGTTCCCGGTGGGCACCGATCCGGGGGTAGCCGAGAACGCTCGACCCGAAGCCTTCGGACACGTTGACCATGCGGAACTCCTGTGTCGAATTGCCGCGCACCGCGCGGCGGGTTCGCGGCCCCTCGGGCGGGGCCGCGAACCGGCGGGGCTGGTTATAGCTCTTGCTGGTGTTCACCCGCCGGCGGCGGCGAAAACATCAGTACTGGTAGAAGCCTGCGCCGGTCTTTTTACCGAGCAAGCCCGCTTCGACCATACGCATCAGGAGCGGGGGCGCGCTGTACAGCGGCTCCTTGAACTCGGCGTACATCGAGTCGGCGATGGACTTCACGGTGTCCAGCCCGACCAGATCGGTCAGGGCGAGCGGCCCCATCGGGTGCGCACACCCGAGCACCATGGCCTTGTCCACGTCCTCCTTGGTGGCGAACCCGGACTCCACCATGCGAATAGCCGAGAGCAGGTACGGCACCAGCAGCGCGTTGACGACGAAGCCGGAGCGATCGGAGGAGCGCACCACCTGCTTGCCGAGCACCTCGGCGGCGAACGCCTCGGCGCGGGCGGTGACCGGTGCGCTGGTCTTGAGCGTGGTCACCAGCTCCACCAGCGGCAGCACCGGGACCGGGTTGAAGAAGTGCATACCGACGACGCGCTCGGGGTTCGCGGTGGCGACGGCGATCTTCATGATCGGGATGGACGAGGTGTTGGAGGCCAGCACCGCGTCCGGGTCGGTGACGACCTTGTCCAGGTCGGCGAAGATGGCGGTCTTGACCTGCTCGTCCTCCAGGACGGCCTCGACCACCAGCTGGCGGTCGGCGAAGTCGCCGAGGTCGGAGGTGAAGCGCAGCCGCCACGCGGTCTGCTCGCGTTCCCGCTCGGTGATCTTGCCGCTGCTCACGCCGCGATCCAGCGAGCGCAGAATGCGCGCGCGACCGGCGGCGGCCAGCTCTCGGGTCTGCTCGTACACCAGCACGTCGACGTGCGCCCGCGCGCACACCTCGGCGATGCCGGCGCCCATCTGGCCCGCGCCGATGATTCCGACGCGTTGAATCTTCTCGCTGCTCACGTCCCGCTCCTGCCGGTTGGGTGGCATTTCTGCACGGTATAGGGATGCCCTCCCCGCCGGGGCTGTTCGGCGGGGAGGGCGGTACACCCCCTACCCGAGGTAGAGGACTATCTCGGGGTTCCGCGAACCCCGAACCCCAGCAAGGGATTATGTCGGGCGCGAGCCCGACGAGCGCCGGTTCGCGGCCGGCTCGTGGTTCCGTGCTCGAAGCGCAGACGCCGCAGGCGCGAGTCTCGAGCGCGGAACCGCGAGCCTCCCGGGGCCGCGAACCACGTCCCGCGGAGGCGGGACAATCCAACTCAGTGGAACTGGCCCTCTTCGGTGGAGCCCTTCAGCGCCGCCGTGGAGGTGTTCGGATCGACGGTGGTGGCGATGCTGTCGAAGTACCCGGCGCCGACCTCGCGCTGGTGCTTGATGGCGGTGAAGCCACGCTCCTCGGCGGCCTTGAACTCGCGCTCCTGCAGGTCGACGAAGGCGGTCATGCCCTCGCGGGCGTAGCCGTGCGCCAGGTCGAACATGCCGTAGTTGAGCGAGTGGAAGCCGGCCAGCGTGATGAACTGGAACTTGAAGCCCATCGCGCCGAGCTCCTTCTGGAACTTCGCGATGGTCGCGTCGTCCAGGTGCGCCTTCCAGTTGAAGGAGGGCGAGCAGTTGTAGGCGAGCAGCTGGTCCGGGAACTCGCTGCGCACCGACTCGGCGAACTTCTTGGCGACCTCGAGATCCGGCACGCCGGTCTCCATCCAGATCAGGTCGGAGTAGGGGGCGTACGCCTTGGCGCGGGCGATGCAGGGCTCGATGCCGTTCTTCACGCCGTAGAAGCCCTCGGCGGTGCGGGTGCCGTCCAGGAACTCGCGGTCGCGCTCGTCCACGTCGGAGGTCAGCAGGGTCGCGGCCTCGGCGTCGGTGCGGGCGATGACCACGGTCGGCACGCCGGCCACGTCGGCCGCGAGCCGGGCGGAGGTCAGGGTGCGGATGTGCTGCTGGGTCGGGATCAGCACCTTGCCGCCGAGGTGGCCGCACTTCTTCTCGGAGGCCAGCTGGTCCTCCCAGTGCGAGCCGGCGACGCCCGCCGCGATCATGGCCTTCTGCAGCTCGTAGACGTTCAGCGCGCCGCCGAAGCCGGCCTCGCCGTCGGCCACGATCGGGGCCAGCCAGTTGCCGACGGTGTTGTCGCCCTCGACCTTGGCGATCTCGTCGGCGCGCAGCAGCGCGTTGTTGATCCGGCGCACCACCTGCGGCACCGAGTTGGCCGGGTAGAGGCTCTGGTCCGGGTAGGTGTGGCCGGAGAGGTTCGCGTCACCGGCGACCTGCCAGCCGGAGAGGTAGATCGCCTTGAGGCCGGCGCGCACCTGCTGCACGGCCTGGTTGCCGGTGAGGGCGCCCAGCGAGTTGATGTAGTCCTCGTTGTTCACGAGATCCCAGAGGATCTCGGAGCCGCGGCGCGCGAGGGTGTGCTCCTCGACGACGGTGCCCTGCAGCTTCACCACCTGGTCCGCGGTGTAGTTACGGGTGATGCCCTTCCAGCGCGGGTTGGTGTCCCAGTCCTGCTGGATTTCCGCAGCGGTCTTCGGGGTGCCGGTGGTCGACATCTCTACTCCACTTTCTCGTCTGTTGGTACTCGCCGGTACGGGCTAACCACCCGATCTGCTGGCGAGTCGCTTTACAGGCTTGCTAGGCCCTGGGGGTGTACTTCCACACTTTTGCACATCCCAAAACAGTCGTCTACCTGTAGTTATTGTGAATTCGAGCTAGCTTTACCAGTTCTTCTGTTAACTCTGCGAAATTAGCCGCTCGATTGCAAAGGCCGAAGCTACCCGACGGTAGGTCTGACGTGGGGTTTCAGCGTAACGCCCGTACTGTTTGGCGCTGCGGGCGGTTCCGGCGATGCGCGGGCTCCCGCGCCCGCGCTGTGAGCACCTTCACAGCGCGGTGCGGACCCGGCGCCGGTGGGAAACCCCGCCGAGGACGACCCGCCGCGCCCGCGGTGCGGCAGACTCGGCAGGTATCCGCGGCGGATCTCCTCGCCGCGGCGAGATCCACCGGACAGGAGCACGATGCGCAACCCCTGGACCGCGCCGGTGCGCGCCTTCGCCGCGGGCGCGTGCGCGCTCGCCTGCGCCGCCACCCTCGCCACCGGCCCCGCCGCCGCGCAGCCCGACGCCGCGGGCACGCCGCTGGCCGTCGAACCACTGCCCGCGGCCGCGGCGATGCCGGGCGCCGCGAGCACGGCCCGGCTGCTCTACCGGAGCACCACCGTCGGCGAGCAGCCCGCGACGGCGAGCGCGGCGGTCTACTTCCCGGCCGGGCCCGCCCCCGACGGCGGCTGGCCGGTGATCGCCTGGGCGCACGGCACCGTCGGGCTCGGCGACGACTGCGCGTACAGCGTCGGCGGGCCGTCCGCGGTCGAGCGCGACCGCTCCTATCTCGGCACCTGGCTGGGCCAGGGCTACGCGGTGGTCGCCGCCGACTACGCCGGGCTCGGGGTGCCCGGCGAGCACCCGTACCTGAACGGCCGGGTCGCCGCGCACAACGTGGTGGACGCGGTGCGCGCCGCGCACGACCGCTACCCGGAGCTGTCGAACCGCTGGGCCGTGGTCGGTCAGTCGCAGGGCGGCGGGGCCGCGGTCTTCACCGCGCGCTATGCCACCGAGTTCGGCGGGCCGGCGCTCGACTACCGCGGCGCCGTCGCCACCGGGCTGCCCGCCTACCTGGAGGAGGTGTTCCTCGCGCTCGGCCCGAACGTGCCGCCGGTCGCGCTCGGCACCCACCTCACCGCCTACGTCCTCTACGTCCTCGACGGGCTGCGCCAGACCCACCCCGAACTGGATGTGCCGGGGCTGCTCACCGACGAGGGCAGGGACTGGCTCGCCCGCGCGGGCACCACCTGCATCGAGCCGTTCGCCGACGAGCTGCGCGGCGTGGCCATCGGCGACCTGTTCGCGAAGCCGCTGGCGAGCCTGCCGGACGCCTACGGGGTGCTCGCCCGCCAGTTCGGGCTGCCGGAGTCCGGCTACGACCGCCCGGTCTTCGTCGGCCAGGGGCTCTACGACACCGACGTGGTGACCCCGCAGGCGCTGCGCTGGGCCGCCGTCACCGCCGCGAAGGGCGAGCCGATCCGGCTGCACACCTACTTCGAGGACCACAGCGGAGCTGTGAACGCGTCGCTCCCGGATTCCACGCCGTTCGTCCGCGGGCTCTTCGGCCGCTGACCCGACCCATAGCCGCCCGCTACCGCCGAGCAACCGAGCAGCGCGGCCCGCGACGGTCCGGGGAAAGCCCCCGGATCACCGCCCGTAACCCGCGCGCAATCACGGCCGAATAGCGTCGCGAAGATGTATTACTCCGAACGCCGGACTGTGCTGGAACACAAAGCCGGGCGAGCGCCGCGCGTGCGGCCGGAAGGAGATTCCGGAGCACGCCCCTATTTGTCCCGTGGGGACGATATGGTGTGCGTCACGTGCGACGACTTGGGGACGGGTGTCGATCACGATTTCCCGCCCGCGGCCGCACGCTGATCGGAGCAAGCTGATGCGCGACATCGTCGACGACCTGCTGCGAGTCTGGCATTCGGGCCGGACCGGCGGCTTGGCCACCATCGTGCGCGCTGTCGGCTCCACCTCGTTGCCGGTGGGGGCCGCCACGCTGATCGATCCGGAGGGGGGTGTATTCGGGTCGATCGCCTCCGGCCGGTTGGAGGAGGCGGTTTTCGAGGGGGCGCTGCGCGCGACCAGGACCGGGCATCGGGCACTGCACCGGTTCGACGCCTTCTCCGGGGTGGAGACCGCCTCGGACGGCGACGACACCGTCGATATCTTCATCGAGCCGTTCTCCCGATGGACCTTCCCGGAATTCCCCACGGTGGCCGCGGAGATCGCCGCGCACCGCCGGGTCACCATTTTCACGGTGGTCTGGAATCCGGACCCGGACGTCATCGGGCAGCACCTGATCACCGATAAGAAGCACGCCACCGAGCTGGTCGCGCTGCCGGAGTCGGACGTCTTCGTCTCCTCGTTCTCCCCGCCGCCGCGGCTCATCGTCTTCGGCGCGAATGCCTACGCCGCCGCGCTCACCGCGCAGGCCAGGCTGATCGGCTGCCGGGTGACGATCTGCGATTCCCGGCCGGAGTTCGCGATTCCGGAGTCGTTCCCCGGCGCCGAGGTGGTCTGCGACTGGCCGCACCGCTACCTGAACACGCTGGCCGCGCAGGGCGAGATCGAGAGCGACACCGGCATCGTGGTGCTCGCGCACGAGCCCAAGTTCGAGATTCCGCTGCTCACCGTCGCGCTCCGGTTGCCGGAGCTCGGCTACCTGGCGGCGCTCGGCTCCGCGACCGCGCACGCCCGCAGGCTGGACGATCTGCGCGCGGGCGGGTTCGACGAGCGCACCCTGGCCAAGCTGCACATTCCGGCCGGGCTCACCATGGGCGCACGGAATCCGGCCGAGACCGCGGTCTTCATCACCGCCGAGCTGCTCGCGGCGCGCGGCGGGCAGGCGGAGCGGCGGGCGTCCTGGTCGGAGCGGGCCGCGGTGGGGTTGAGCGGGTAGACCCGGATTGTTCGGCCGCTCCGGGTGGTTGCACCCGGGGTGAATCCACTCAGCACGCTGCTGGAGGCCGAGCTGCACATCGGCGGCTCCGCGATCCTGTGGCGCGAGATCATCGGCAACGGCTTCGGGCTGGCCTCCGCGATCGGCGGCATGCGGCGCCGGGTGTGGGCGTGGCCGGTCGGGATCGTCGGCAACGCGCTGCTCTTCACGGTGTTCGTCGGCGGCGTGTTCAATACGCCGCAGCAGGTGAACATGGCCGGGCAGGCCGGGCGGCAGCTGGTGTTCCTCGCGGTCGGGGTGTACGGGTGGTGGCGCTGGTACCGGAGCCGCGGCGGTGGCGCGCCCGCGGTGCTGCCGCGCTGGGCGACCGGGCGGGAGCGAGCGCTGCTCGCGCTCGCCATGGTCGCCGGGACCGGGGTGTTCGCGGTGCTCTTCGCGCGGATCGGCTCGTACGGACCGCTCGCGGAGGCGTGGATCTTCACCGGGTCGGTGCTCGCCACCTACGGCATGGCGCGCGGGCTGGCGGAGTTCTGGTTGATCTGGATCGGGGTGGACCTCGTCGGGGTGCCGCTGCTGCTGAAGGCCGGGTACTACCCGTCGGCGGTGCTGTACCTGGTGTACGCCGGGTTCGTGGTGTGGGGTTTCGTGGTGTGGGTGCGCAGCATGCGGCCCGTGGTGACCCGGACCGCCAATGCCCCCGCCGGAGCGAGCTGATTCGCCGGTCCGCTTGCGCCGGATGCTCAGGCGAGGAGAGTGGATGACGTGATCCTCACCGTGACAATGAATCCCGCGTACGACACGACCTATCGGGTGGAGCGGCTGGAGCGCGGCGGGGCCCACCGGGTCAGCTCGGTGGAGCAGCGCATCGGGGGCAAGGGGGTCACGGTCACGCGGGTGCTGAACCAGCTCGGCCGGTACGCCAAGGCCACCGGCTTCGCCGACCACGCCTTCGCCGCCGCCGCCGAGCTGGAGCTGCCGAACGACTTCGTCCTCGCACTGCCCTGGGTTCGCCGCACCCTGATGATCGGCGAATCCGCCGACGGCACCGCCACCGAGTTCGCCGAACCCGGCGCGCGGGTCTCCAACCCGCACGCCGCCGACCAGCTCTCGGTCCGGATCCGCGGCCTGCTCCCCGGCATCACCGGGCTGGTGATCGCCGGAACCCTGCCGATCGGCATCGAGGACACCCTGCCCGCCGAGCTCGCCGCCGCCGCCATCGACGCAGGCATCCCCACCGTCTGCGACCTCAGCGGCGAACCCCTGCGCCTCGCCGCCCGCATCCCCGGCGTCGTGCTCTGCGGCTGCCCCCACGACCTCCTTTCCGTAGGCGGCGACTCCCTCCTTCCCGCCACCGAGAAGCTGATCGCCGGCGGGGCCGCGGCCGTAGTCGCCGTCCGCGGCCCCGCCGACCTGGTTGCCCGCACCCCCGACGGATGCTGGTGGGCCCGGCTTCCCGACCCACCCGCGGGCAACCCGACCGGAGCCGGCGATGCCGCGACCGCCGCCGTTATCGCCGCGCTCTCGCACACCCCTCCCCCGGCCTGGCCCACGCTCCTCACCGACGCCGTCGCCACCTCCGCCGCCGCGGTTGTCGTTCCGGCCGCCGGGGAGATCGATCGGGCGTTGCGGGAGCGGGTGCTTTCCGAGGTCGTTGTCACCGAATCGGAGCCGCTGCCGCTGCATGGCTGATCACGCGCTGAGGGCGATGTTCGATGCACTACGGCCGGTCTCCATGATGGAAGCTGTCGTTCTGGGTCAGGGCTCGGTGGGGTAGATCCGGTGGTTGCGGTCCCACCACACAATGTTGAAGACGGCGCCACTCAGATAGCCCCAGAGGCGAGGCAGGTTCCCGTGCCAGAGACGAAAGACCTCGTCGACGACGATCTCCAGGTCGCTCAACCTCCGCTGGGCATCCGCACAGATGCTGCTCACCGATTGGCTGTGATGGAGTGGCCGTGACCCACCCTTCGAATGCGTAGTGAGCGCCTTCACCTCACGCCAGTCGAGTTTCGACATTCGCGCGAGGAGGTCGAGGATATCCTTTGCTTCCTTGGGATTCAGGTTCCAGTCCCAGTCACCGCTGTAGTTGTGGTCGATCTCGTGAGCCGACCACTGGAACCGCTCGGCATCTATGGAGATCGGTACGGCATCGGGCAGTGATTTTCGCCGCCGCCGGGGTGCCTCGACCGTGCTGATCTTCTTCCGCGATGCACCTTCCGCGACATTGCTCAGATGATTTCCGAACGAGCGAGGCCTCCGAAGAACTCCTGCATCAGGTCGAGCGGAATCTCGGTGGCGGCACCGGCGCCGTCGGGCAGCTCCCCGCGAGTCTCGACCCACGGCCGCTCCGCGTGTGTCTTGTCGCTGAGCTGTTGACCGGTGAGCTTGCCGTACGAGGCGAGAACAGCATCGACCGTCTCTCGCTGCTCATAATTCAACCGATCGGCACTCCCCCACTGCCAATCCTGGACCTGGAAGCGCCCACGATGACAGTCGAACAGTTCATAGCAGACCGGCCCGTTCGCCCAGGCCCGGAAGGATTCGGGAAAGAGGGGAACACCGTCCCATGCCAGCGACCAGCCCTGACTGTAATAGCAGAGCTTCTGCAACTTCATGGTCGTCATCGGGCCCGACCGCTCGAGAATGTAGGCGGCAACGTCGTGAACATCGGTCATCGCTGCTCCTTCCGACGCGCCGACTTGCTCAGTGTAGGTGCCGTTCGGCGGGAGACCGCCCGCTGAGAGCGTCGCTACGCGCATAAAACCGCTACTCGAAAAGGCCAGGGATTCTTTTGACGCCGAGGGGAGCGGCGCGAGCGCATTTCAAGGGCCGTCACGGACGGAGGGGGGAGACTCCGATCAGCGCGAGAGCCGGGGAAAGGGGGAAGGCGGCGAGCACCGGCTTTGAGATCGATGGCGAGGTCCTCGTAGCCGAGGGCGAGGTCGGCGAGGTGCTCCCAGGCTTCGTGCATCTGCCATTTCGGGGCGAAGGCGAGGATGGCGTGGGCATAGGCGGAGTGCCGGGCGAGGCGATCGAGGACCGAGCCGAGGGTTTCGGTGTGCATATGCGCGCCGCCGCGTGCAACGGGGAGCCGGGTGGCGACCCAGTGGTCGATGGCGTACACAAGCCGCGCCCGACCGATGGCGATGTCATCGACCGCCGGGTCATTGCGGAAGTCACGCTCGTGCAGACCGGCGAGCAGGTGGACGCAGCGGAGGAGGGGATGGTCCTCGCGCGGCTCGGCTCGACACGCGTGCAGCAGGAGTTCCTTGGTGGGCAGAGCGGGATGGTTCATCTCGCGGCCCCCTGCAGGCACACCTCGCGCGCGGGTTTGCTGAGACGTCCTTTCTCCCAGGGCGATTCATTGATCGCGAGCGTGACCGCTTCCAGCGTGGTGAGCCCGAGCAGAGAGGTGAGGCCCTGCAGATTGGCGAGTTCCTCGACGGTACGCATGGCCGCCGTCGCCTGCTCGGTGGTGAGCGTGCGCCCGCGCAGATAGGAGACGACCCAGCCGTCCTCCGCCACCCGCCGGGCCTGATGCCTGCTTCGTTCGGTCACCATCCAGTGACCATCGATGACATGTACGGACATAGCCCCTAACCCCTTGTTTTCCCCCGGCCCCGACGGTGACGAGACCGTGTGACAGCAGCCAGGCTACTGTCGTAAACTATACAAGTCAACTTACGATAGGAAGACCCTCGGCAGGCGGCAGTAGGATCCCGCCATGCCCTTGTCACCCGCGGTCGCGCGTTGGGAGCTGGCACGGCGCTTGCGGCAGCGGCGCCTCGAGCTCGGTATCGGCGCCGCGGCACTCACCAGGCAGCTCGACGTCTCGGCCGCGTACTGGTCGCACATCGAGAACGAGCGGAATCTGGTGCCCGAGGACAAACTCGAACAGCTTCTCGACATCCTGGAGATCGACGAGAGCGAACAGCAGGAGCTGATTGCCCTGCGCGACGCCGCCCGGCAGCGCGGCTGGTGGGCCGCGCACCCCGGGCTCTTCGACGAGGAGCTCACCCGCTACTACGGCATGGAGTGGGGCGCGCACACCATCCGCAGCTACGAGAGCGTGATGATGCCCGGGCTGCTCCAGGGCGAGGAATTCGTTCGCGCGCTGATGAATTCGCGCGGTGCCACCGTCGCGCCGGTCGAGGCGGAGGAGCGGGTCGAGGCGCGGCTGACCCGGCAGCGAAGGCTCACCGACGCGGAGGATCCGCTGCACCTCACCGTCGTGCTCGGCGAGGCGGTGCTGCACCAGCAACTCGGTGGGCCGGAGGTGCTCGGCAGGCAGTTGCGGCATCTCGTCGCGATGGTCGAGGCGCATCCGGCGACGGTGGATATCCGCGTGATCCCGTTCGCCGATGCGGGTTTCGTGCCCGCCGGCTCCACCTTCCACCTGCTCGACTTCGATCGGCCCAGGTTGCCGACGCTCGCCTGGTACGAGTCGGCGGTCTTCGGCGAGACCGTGGTCGACGATCCCGCGCGCAACCAGAATCGGGTGCGTGACCTCACCTACCTCTTCGAGCGCATGCATCGCGAGGCGCTCGGGCGGGCCGATTCGCTTGCCCTGATTCAGGATCGGGCCGCGGCGCTGGAGGGTGGGCGATGAGCGAGTGGTTCGTCTCGTCGTACTCGAGTGATCGGCAAACCTGTGTCGAGGTCCGGTTTCGCGGCGGGCGGGTCGATGTGCGGGACAGCAAGTCGGCGCAGAGCCCGATTCTGAGCTGGTCGGCGGGCGAGTGGTCGGCATTCACCGCAGCCATTCGGGCAGGGGAGCTTCGCTGACGTCCGGCAATCGCACGGCTCGGTGGCCGAAGGCCGTGATCAGGTCGGTGTAACCGTCGGCCAGCGCGGCCAGTCGGTGCCAGGCGGAGTGAACACTCGGCGCCGCGAGATCATCCGCGGTCATGAGCAGGCGATAGGCACGGACCTGCGAGTAAGCGATGCGGTCGACGACGACGCCGAAAGATTCGGCGGATGGACGAGCGTTCGAGCGCGGCGGGGGCAGGTGCTGCGCTGCCCAAGCGTCGACCGAGGCCACGAGCCGGTCCCGGTGGCAATCGAACTCGAGTTTCCGATATAGCGCACCGAGTTCGGTCACGAATCGCGCCACCGGATGTTCGCCCACGTGGTGCCCTCTGATCGCAGCGCACAATTCGTCCGCCGATGGCGGTAGCCGGAACGCACCGTCGGTCGATCGTGGCACCGGGTCACCACGCCCGGCCTCTCCCCTTGCCATGAACGCCCCCTTCGCCTACTGGCTTGAGCCACTTGCGGCCCAGCAAGTAGATCAGTGGGCCGTCCAGCTCGTCAATAGGTGGCTCAAGCCAGTATTCTCGGATCGTATGAGCGACGTTGATCCCGCGGCGCGAGCTGTGCCCGCGAGCAGGCGGCTCGCAGAGGAACTCCGCAAGGCCATCGCCACCGGCGAACTCGGCCCCGGTGCGCGGCTTCCGTCCGAGCGGGCACTCGCCGAGAGCCATCAGGTGGCGCGCAATACCGCCAGGGAAGCCATGCGCCTCCTCGCGGATGAAGGTCTGGTGACGGCGGTGCACGGGAAGGGTGTGTTCGTTCGAGAGCCGCAGCGGCTCCTGCGATTCGGGAGCAGCCGGTATTCGAATCGCCTGCGGGAGCGGACCGGTCTCTCGCCGTACCGCGCGGAAGTGGCGGAGCAGGGCCGGGTGGCGCGGGTCGATTGCACCTCGATCACCCGGATCGAGCCACCGGAGCGGGTTGCGACGCGACTGGCGCTCGATCCGTACACCGACACCGTGATTCGCCGGGAGAATTGGTACTACGCCGACGACGAGCCGGTGCAGGTCGGCGTGACCTACATTCCGTGGGCGATCGCGGAGGGTTCCGTGCTGGCGAAGTCGGCGCAGCTCGGCAAGGGCAGCCTGTACGCGCGTTTCGAGGAGCGCGGCCATCGGATCACCCGGATCCGGGAGGAGGTGTCCGCGCGGATGCCGTCACCGGACGAGGTGCGAGGGCTGGCGATTCCCGACGGCGTCCCGGTCCTCGACCTGCTGCACACCGGGTTCGACCAGGACGACCTGCCGTTCGAGGTCACGCAGTTCGTCATGCGTGCCGATCTCAACGGCCTCGATTACAGCATGCCGGTGGAGGACGAATGACCATTCGCGTGCGCCCGCGGGCGGCGACAGATCTCGACGCCTGCGCACGGCTGCTGATCGAGGTGCACGGAACAGACGGCTACCCGGTCGAGGGTGTCGCCGATCCGGTTTCGTGGCTGACCCCGGCCACCGCAGCCGGTGCGTGGGTCGGTGAACTCGAAGGGGCGGTGGTCGGGCACGCTCTGGTCGGCACGCCAACCGCCACCGACGACGCCGCGCGGCTATGGAAAGAGCGGGAGCCGCTCGCGCAGATACTGGTGTTCGGACGCCTTTTCGTGGGCACCGCAGGCCGGAACCGTGGCGTCGGCGAGCGACTCGTGCGCACCGCAATGACCTTTGCAGCCGAGCAAGAACAGCGGCTCGTGCTCGACGTAATGGATAAGGACAAGGCCGCCATCCGCCTGTACGAGCGCCTCGGCTGGCAGCACATCGGCACCACGACCCATCACTTCGGCCAGGGCAACCGAACAGAAGCCCACTGCTACGTAGCTCCCAGCTGATTCACAGCCCGATACCCGGAATCTCGGAGTAACGCCGAGCAGGATGAACACCGTCGTCCTCGGACGACGGAATCACCGCCGGAGCGGATCAACTGCCCTGACCCTCCGGCGCGACGGCCGGTGACGCTGCCCCCTCGCAGGCGTCACCGGCCGATTCCCGTTCCGGGGCGGCCAGGGGCGCGGTCAGGGGCCAGCCGGCGGCGGCGAGGTGCGCGGCGACCCGGGCGATGTCGTCGGGGCCCGCCTTCTCCTTGGCCAGGTCGGAGATTGCCGCGGCGATTTCGGTGGCGGTGATGCCGACGAGGCCGCGGCGGTGCATCAACTCGCGGGCGACGAGGGCGATCTCGGTGTCGGTGAGGTCGCGGTGCAGGACGGCGAGCAGGGCGACGTGGTCGGCTTGCGGCACGCCCTGCGGGTATCCGGCGCGCAGCCAGTCGACGATGCGGTGCAGTAATCCGGTTCGGTCGCTCATCGAATCCCCTTAGGCGCCGAAGATGTGCACGCCCAGCTTGGCCGCCAGGAACGCCTTGGCGATCCACAGCACCCCGCAGACGACGGCGGCGCAGACGATGCCGAAGCAGGCGTAGGCGCCCGCGCGCGCGGGGCCGCCGCCGCTCGCGTGGAAGCGCACGCCGAAGGCGAAGAGGGCGGGGAGCCCGGCGCCGAAGAAGATCCCGGCGAGCACCACCTCGAGGAGCGCGTGCAGGTTGGTGGCGAGGGTGTTCACGCGGGCTCCCGGTCGGCGGCGGGCAGCGGGTCGCCCGGCCACTCGTTGACATTGGCTTCGGTGACCGGCGCGCGCCGGGAGCGCAGGTACATGAGCGTGGAGAGCGCGATCAGCATGGTGAACACCACGAGCACGCCGGGCAGCCCGCCGACGAAGTGCGCGATGGCCCAGCACGCGGCGCCGGCCAGCCCGGCCATGGGCAGGGTGAGCAGCCAGGCCACCACCATGTGCCCCATGACGCGCCAGCGCACCTCGGCGCCCTTGCCGAGCCCGCTGCCGAGGATCGAGCCGGTGGCGGTCTGGGTGGTGGACAGCGGCAGGCCGAAGTGCGCGGAGGTGAGGATGATGGCGGCGGCGGAGCTCTCGGCCGCGAGCCCCTGCGGCGGCTCGATCTCGACCAGCCCCCGCCCCAGTGTGCGGATGATTCGCCAGCCGCCCAGGTAGGTGCCCGCCGCGATGGCGACGGCGCAGGCCGCCATGACCCAGAGGGGCATTTCGTCGTTTGCTGTGAGTGAGCCATGCGCGACCAGGGCGAGGAAGATCACACCCATGGTCTTCTGCGCGTCATTGGTGCCGTGCGCCAGCGAGACCAGCGAGGCGGAGCCGATCTGGCCCCAGCGGAAGCCGCCGCGCACCGTCTCCGGGTTCGATCCGCTGGTGATCCGGTAGACGGCGCGGGTGCCGAGCGCGGCCACCAGGGCGGCGACGACGGGGGCGAGCAGCGCGGGCAGCACGATCTTGACGAGCACCCCGTCCGAGCCGGCCTGCCAGATCACCCCGCTCCAGCCGAGCGCGGCCAGCGTGGCGCCGATGAGCCCGCCGAAGAGCGCGTGCGAGGAACTCGATGGCAGGCCGAAAAGCCAGGTCAGCAGGTTCCAGAGGATGCCGCCGACGAGTCCGGCGAAGACGATGACGAGCAGCTCCTGCCCGCCGACGGCATCGAGCCGGACGATGCCCTTGGCGACCGTGGCGGCCACCGCCACCGAGAGGAAGGCGCCGATCAGGTTCAGCACGGCGGAGAGCGCCACCGCCACCCGGGGCCGCAGCGCCCCGGTCGCGATGGAGGTGGCCATCGCATTGGCGGTGTCGTGGAACCCGTTCGTGAAGTCGAAGGCGAGCGCGGTGATCACGACGATCACGAGAACGAGGAGTTCTACGGACACCTTCTCAGTGTGGCGGGTTCATCCGGCATTTACCACCAGTTTGCCCACCGTGGGGGATGGGTAGTGGGTCACAGCAGCAGCGCCCTGACCGCCTCGATGGTGTCGGCCTCGGCGGGCGTTTTGTCCGGCCGGTACCGCACCACCCTGGCGAAACGCAGCGCGACCCCGCCGGGGTAGCGGGTGCTGGTCTGGACGCCGTCGAGCGCGATCTCCACCACCAGCGCCGGATGCAGCAGCACGGTGTACTCGTCCCGGCCGCGCTCGTGCCGCGGGAACTCCGCGGTCTGCCACTGCAGCAGCGCGTCGGTGAGGCCCTTGAAGGTCTTGCCGACCATGATCGGCTCGCCGCCCTCCGGGTCGCGGGCGCCGAGGTGCAGGTTGGAGAGGTAGCCGGTGCGCCTGCCGTAGCCCCACTCGGCGCCGAGCACGACGAGGTCGATGGTGTGCGTCGGTTTGATCTTCTGCCAGGCCCGGCCGCGCCTGCCCGCGGCGTACGGCGCGGTCAGCGATTTGACCATGACGCCCTCGTGCCCGGCGGCCAGCGCGCCGTCGAAGTACTCGGCGGCGGTCTCGGCGTCGGGGCGCAGCAGCGCGGGGATGCAGTGCTCGGCGGCGACCCGCTCCAGCGCCTGCCTGCGCTCGGTGAGCGGGGCGTCGAGCAGGTCGCGGCCGTCCAGGTGCAGGCAGTCGAAGAAGTACGGGTGCAGCAGCAGCTCGCGGGTGGATGCGACCGGGCGGACGGCGGGGTCGTCGCTGCCCGCCGGCACCGGGCGGGCCGCGCCGCCTGCCGGTTCCAGGATGGCGAAGCGGCTCATGGTCTCCTGGAACGGGCGCGGGCGGCCGGCGTCGGTGAGCGCGAGGGTCTCGCCGTCCAGCACGACCGAGGTGCAGGGCAGGGCCCGGACCAGCCGGACCAGTTCCGGCACGCCCGCGGTGATGTCGCGCAGGGTGCGGGTGTAGACGCGGACCTCGTCGCCGTCGCGGTGCACCTGGATCCGGGCGCCGTCGAGCTTGTGCTCCAGGCTGACCTCGCCCTCGAACTCGCCGAGCGCCTCCTCCAGGCTGGCGCCGGGAGCGGCGAGCATGGGCTGCACCGGGCGCCCGACCTCCAGCCGGAACTCGGCCAGCGCGGCCGCTCCCCCGCGCCGCGCGGTGACGGCGGTGAGCGGGAGTTCGCCGCAGAGCATGTGCGCGCGGCGCACCGCGGCGACCGGGATGCCCTCGGCCTTGGCCACCGCCTCGGCGACCAGCGCGGTGAGCGCGCCCTGCCTGAGCTCGCCGGTGAGCAGCCGGATCAGGAACTCCCGCTCGGCCGGGGTCGCGCTGCCGAACAGCGTGGTGAGCAGAGCTTTGCGGCGGGCCGCCGAGCCGGTGCCGGAGATGCCGGCCAGCTCGGTGAAGGCGGCGTCGACCTCGGCCACGGTGAGCCGGGGCTCCCCGGCCGGGGCCACATCCAGCCCGGACAGCGTGCGCCACCCGGTCCCGATGCGCCCTTGCCGCAGCTCACCGGAGAGCCACGCGGTGACCGCGGCCAGCTCGGTATCGCCAGCAAGCCCAGCGGCGCCACTCCCCGGCTCCCCAGCGCCGGGCACGACGCTGCCCCCGGCCCCGCCGGACACCCCGGCGGCGCGCAGCACCTCAGCCAGCGCTTCGGTCTTCGTTTTTCGTGATCGGGTGGCCCGTACGCTCTCCGAGACCCGCACGACATCGGCGAACAGCACGTTCACGAAGGTAGCCCCCGGCACCGACAGCAAACGCGACCGCTGTGACCAGCATTGCTAATCTCGCCATGGCTCGGCTGCTAAGCAGTTCGTACACTCGACCGCATGGCCAAGACTTACGTCGGAGCGCGGCTTCGTCAGCTGCGCACCGAACGGGGGCTGAGCCAGGTCTCGCTCGCGCAGAAGCTGGAGATCTCGGCGAGCTACCTCAATCAGATCGAGCACGATGTACGCCCGCTGACCGTACCGGTGCTGCTCAAGATCAGCGAACTCTTCGGCGTCGACGCCACCTTCTTCTCCTCGCAGGACGACACCAGGCTGATCGCCGAGCTGCAGGAGGTGGTGCTGGACCAGGAGCTCGGCATCGAGGCCGACACCAAGGAGATCGCGGATATCGTCTCGGCGCACCCGAGCATGGCCCGCGCGCTCGTCGCCATGCACAACCGGTACCGCAATACCTCCGCCCAGCTGGCCGCGGCCACCGAGGACCGGTTCGCCGACGGCTCGGGCAGCGGCGCCATCAGCAAGCCGCACGAGGAGGTGCGCGACTACTTCTACCAGCGGCAGAACTACATCCACGAGCTGGACACCGCCGCCGAGGACCTGACCACCCGGATCCGCTTCCACGGCGCCGACGTGAACACCGAGGTCGCCAAGATGCTGCGCGGCCACGGGGTGCGGATAGCGGAGCGGATCGATCTCGGCGAGGGCGTGCTGCACCGCTACGACCCGGAGCAGAAGCTGCTGGAGATCGCGCCGCACCTCTCCGGCGGGCAGCGCAGCTTCAAGCTCGCGGCCGAGCTGGCCTACTTCGAGTGCGGCGGGCTGCTGGAGAAGCTGGTCGACGAGGGCAACTTCGCCTCCGACGACGCGCGCAGGCTGGCGCTGCTCGGGCTGGCGAACTACTACGCCGCCGCCATCGTGCTGCCGTACACGCACTTCCACGAGGTGGCCGAGGACTTCCGGTACGACATCGAGCGGCTCTCGGCGTTCTTCACGCAGAGCTACGAGACCGTCTGCCACCGGCTCTCCACGCTGCAGCGGCCGGAGCTGCGCGGGGTGCCCTTCTCCTTCGTCCGGGTGGACCGGGCGGGCAATATGTCGAAGCGGCAGTCCGCGACCGGGTTCCACTTCTCCGCCAGCGGCGGCACCTGCCCGCTCTGGAACGTCTACGAGACCTTCGCCTACCCGGGCAAGATCATGACCCAGATCGCGCAGATGCCGGACGGCCGCAAGTACCTGTGGGTGGCGCGCACCGTGGAACGCAGGGCGACGCGGTACGGCCAGCCGAGCAAGACCTTCGCCATCGGCCTCGGCTGCGAGCTGCGGCACGCGGGCCGGGTGGTCTACGCCGACGGCATCGACCTGCACGAGGTGCAGCCCACCCCGATCGGGGCGGGCTGCCGGGTGTGCGAGCGGGCCAACTGCCCGCAGCGCGCCTTCCCGCCGCTCGGCAAGAAGCTGGACATCAGCGAGCACCGCAGCTCGGTCTCGCCGTACGTCCTGCAGTGAGCCTCAGAAGGCGGCCTCGTCCAGCTCCATGATGTCGTTGTCCAGCTCGGCGATGACCGCGCGGACGGCGGTCAGCGGGGGCAGCACGTTGCGCGCGAAGAACTGCGCCGCGGCGATCTTGCCGGTGTAGAAATCGCGGTCGGTCGCGGGCGGCTCGGTGGCCAGCGCGGCGGCCGCGGTCTCCGCCTGCACCAGCAGCCGCCAGGCGATGAGCAGGTCGCCGACGGCGAGCAGGAAGCGCACCGAGCCGAGCCCGATCTTGTACAGCTCGGCCGGGTCCTGCTGGGAGGCGCCGAGGTAGCCGGTGAGGATGCCTGCCATGGCCTGCACGTCGGCGAGCGCGGTGGCGAGCAGCGCGCGCTCGCGCGCCAGCCGCCCGGTCTCCACCTCCAGGAAGGCCTGGATCTGCCCCGCGACGTGGCCGAGCGCGACCCCGCGGTCCCGGATGATCTTGCGGAAGAAGAAGTCCTGCGCCTGGATGGCGGTGGTGCCCTCGTAGAGGCTGTCGATCTTGGCGTCCCGGATGTACTGCTCGATCGGGTAGTCCTGCAGGTACCCGGAGCCGCCGAGGGTCTGCAGCGATTCGGTCAGGTACTCGTAGGCGCGCTCGGAGCCGACGCCCTTGACGATCGGCAGCAGCAGGTCGTTCACCCGGGCGGCGGTGTCCGGGTCGGCACCGGAGACCAGCTGGGCCACATCCTCGTTCTGGTGCGCCGCGGTGTAGAGGTAGACCGCGCGCAGCCCCTCGGCGTACGCCTTCTGCATGGCCAGGCTGCGCCGCACGTCCGGGTGGTGGGTGATGGTGACGCGGGGCGCGGCCTTGTCCGCCATCTTGGTCAGGTCGGCGCCCTGGACGCGCTGCTTGGCATAGTCCAGCGCGGTCAGGTACCCGGCGGAGAGCGTGCCGGTCGACTTG
Source organism: Nocardia sp. NPDC050697 (assembly GCF_040654395.1). Classification (NCBI taxonomy): domain Bacteria; kingdom Bacillati; phylum Actinomycetota; class Actinomycetes; order Mycobacteriales; family Nocardiaceae; genus Nocardia; species Nocardia sp. NPDC050697. The sequence goes on along the minus strand of NZ_JBFAHY010000002.1, from coordinate 750,787 downwards.
ACGCCGACCATCATGCGCGCGTTCTCGATCACCTGGAACATCTGCGCGATGCCGTCGTGCACCTCGCCGACCAGCCAGCCGACCGCGGGCACGCCGTTCCCGCCGAAGGTGAGCTCGCAGGTGGGCGAGGACTTGAGCCCCATCTTGTGCTCGACGCCGGTGACGACGACGCCATTGCGCGCGCCGAGCTCCAGCGTCTCCGGGTCGAAGTGGTACTTGGGGACGTAGAAGAGCGAGAGCCCCTTGGTGCCCGGCCGCGCGCCCTCGGGGCGGGCGAGCACCAGGTGGAAGATGTTCTCGGTGAGGTCGCCGAGGTCGGCGCCGGAGATGAAGCGCTTGACGCCCTCGATGTGCCAGGTACCGTCCGGCTGCTGGACGGCCTTGGTCCGGCCGGAGCCGACGTCAGAGCCGGCATCCGGCTCGGTGAGCACCATGGTGCCCTGCCAGCCGCGCGCGAACCCCTCGCGCGCCCAGTGCTGCTGCTGCTCGGTGCCGACGGTGTAGAGCACCTTGGCCATGACCGCGCCCATGGTGAAGAAGGCGGCGGAGGAGTTGGCGCAGGTGATCATCTCGTTCACCGCCCAGGCCAGCACCGCGGGGGCGGGGGTGCCGCCCATCCCCTCGGGCAGCGCGAGCGCGCCCCAGCCCGCCTCGTAGACCGCGCGCACCGAGCGGGCCAGCGGCTCCGGCACCGAGATCTCGCCGGTGCCGGGGTCGAAGGTGGGCGGCTCCCGGTCGGCGGCGGCGAAGGACTCCGCCACCGGGCCCTCGGCCAGCCTGCGCACCTCGTCCAGGATCGCCCGCGCGGTCTCCGAGTCGAGGTCGCCGTAGGCGCCGGTGTCGAGCAGTTTGTCCAGTTCGAAGACCTCGAACAGGTTGAACTCGATGTCCCGCAGATTCGCTCTGTAGTGGCCCACCGCTCCTCCTGACCCGACCTCGATTGATATTTTCCGCAGCCTGCCGCAGGGCCTCCGGGCTACGCAACCGTAGGCACCAGGACGTTCTCACCGGCGGTCACGGCACGGCATCGGAAAGGTTTCACACAGGCGAAACATCGGCAACGAACTCGTCACCGACAGATATCCCTGGGCAACAACGGCGGCCTACCTTTTATCGCGGATACGGCCTCTGTATACATCCTGACGTGGGCGTATTCCGTTTGTTCGATGAGGAGAAGGGTTCGCCCCCATGTCAGATTCCCGCTCGAGAAAACTCCTGCGCGTCGCCGCGGTGCCGGCCGCGATCGCGCTCGCCGGACTCCTGGTGACCGCCTGCGGCGCCAAGGACGACGCCTCGACCGACGGCTCCGGTGCCGCGTCCTGCGTCGACACCTCGCAGCCGACCATCAAGGTCGGCTCGCTGCACTCGCTCTCCGGCACCATGGCGATCTCCGAGGTCACCGTGGCGAACTCGACCAAGCTGGCGGTGGACCAGATCAACGCGGCCGGCGGTGTGCTCGGCAAGCAGATCCAGATCGTCCTGGAGGACGGCGCCTCGGACCCGAAGACCTTCGCGGAGAAGGCCGAGAAGCTCATCAGCTCGGACTGCGTGGCCGCGGTCTTCGGCGGCTGGACCTCGTCCAGCCGCAAGGCCATGAAGCCCAAGTTCGAGAGCCTGAACTCGCTGCTCTACTACCCCGTGCAGTACGAGGGGCTGGAGGACAGCAAGAACATCTTCTACACCGGCGCCACCACCAACCAGCAGATCATCCCCGCGCTGGACTACCTGAAGCAGAAGGGCGTGAAGTCGCTCTACCTGGTCGGCTCGGACTACGTCTTCCCGCAGACCGCGAACCGCGAGATCAAGGCGTACGCGGCGGCGAACGGCATCGAGATCAAGGGTGAGGACTACACCCCGCTCGGCTCCACCGACTTCTCCACCATCGTCAACAAGGTCCGCACCGCCGACGCGGACGCCGTCTTCAACACCCTGAACGGCGACTCCAATGTCGCCTTCTTCCGCGAGTACACCAATGCCGGGCTGAAGGCCGCGGACATGCCGGTGGTCTCGGTGTCGATCGCCGAGGAGGAGGTCGCCGGCATCGGCGCGCAGAACATCGCGGGCCAGCTGACCGCCTGGAACTACTACCAGACCGTGGACTCGCCGGAGAACAAGGCGTTCGTGGCCGCGTACAAGGCCGCCTTCGGCGCGGACAAGCCCACCTCGGACCCGATGGAGGCGGCGTACGCCTCGGTCTTCCTGTGGAAGAACACGGTGGAGAAGGCGAACTCGTTCGCGGTCGCCGATGTGCAGGGCGCGGCCGACGGCGTGAGCTTCGCGGCGCCCGAGGGGCCGGTGACCATCGACGGCAAGAACCACCACATCACCAAGACCGCCCGGATCGGCGAGATCCGCCCCGACGGGCTGATCTACACGGTCTGGGATTCGGGCAGCCCGATCAAGCCGGACCCGTACCTGGAGTCCTACCCCTGGGCCGACGGCCTGAAGTAACTCCCCGACACCGGTGCGGGGCGGCGGCGCCGCCCCGCACCGGCTCGATCCCGAAGGGGGTACTCCTCGATGGACGTCATGATCGGCCAGCTCTTCACCGGGCTGAGCCTCGGATCGATTCTCCTGCTCGCCGCGCTCGGGCTCTCGCTGACCTTCGGTCAGATGGGCGTGATCAATATGGCGCACGGCGAGTTCATCATGGCCGGCTGCTACACCACCTTCGTCGTGCAGACGGTGGTCTCCTCGGCCGGTGTCTCGCTGCTCATCTCGCTGGTGATCGGCTTCCTGGTCGGCGGGTTGCTCGGCGCCGCACTGGAGATGGGGCTCATCCGCTGGATGTACGATCGGCCGCTGGACACCCTGCTGGTGACCTTCGGCGTCGGGCTGGTGCTGCAGCAGCTGGCCCGCGACATCTTCGGCGCCCCGGCCAAGAACGTGCTGGTGCCGGAGTTCCTCAGCGGCGGCATCACCATTCTCGGCGCGGTGGTGCCGAAGACCCGCATCTTCATTCTGGCGCTGGCGATTCTGGCGGTGACGGCGCTGGCCGTCGCGCTCAAGACCACCCCGCTCGGCAGGCGCATCCGGGCCGTGGTGCAGAACCGCAGCCTGGCCGAGACCAGCGGCGTCTCCAGCCGGTTCACCGATATCAGCACCTTCTTCATCGGGTCGGGGCTGGCCGGGGTGGCCGGCGTCGCGCTCACCCTGATCGGCTCGACCAGCCCGACCATCGGGCAGAGCTACCTGATCGACGCCTTCCTGGTGGTGGTGATCGGCGGGCTCGGGCAGATCAAGGGCACGGTGATCGCGGCCTTCGCGCTCGGGCTGCTCAACTCCTTCATCGAATACTCCACCACGGCCTCGATCGCCAAGGTGATCGTCTTCGTGCTCATCGTGATCTTCCTGCAGGTCCGGCCGCAGGGGCTGTTCACCGTCCGGACAAGGAGTCTGGCATGACCACGCTCACACAACGGTGGCGCGCGAACTCCAGGGTCACCACGCTGGCCGGCTTCGCGGTGGCGGCGGTGCTGCTCTTCGCGGTGGCCCCGGCGGTGCTCAGCGACTTCCGGCTGAACCTGCTCGCCAAGTTCCTCTGCTTCGCCATCGTGGCGGCCGGGATCGGGCTGGCCTGGGGCCGGGGTGGCATGCTCACCCTCGGCCAGGGCGTGTTCTTCGGGATCGGCGCCTACATCATGGCCATGCACCTGCAGCTGGCCGACGCCGCGCGGCTCGGCAACGACCTGCCGGAGTTCATGGATATCGCCGGGATCAGGGAGCTGCCCGCGATCTGGGTGCCGTTCGCCTCGGCGCCGGTCGCGGTGCTCGGCATTCTCGTGATACCGGCGCTGGTCGCGGCGGTACTCGGCTACGGGGTGTTCAAGCGCCGGGTGAAGGGCGCGTACTTCGCCATCCTGAGCCAGGCGCTGGCGGCCGCGCTGGCCATCCTGCTCACCGGGCAGCAGGCGCTCGGCGGGTTCACCGGGCTCTCGGATTTCCGCGCCTTCTTCGGGTTCAAGCTCTCCGACCCGGCCAACCGGCAGATGCTCTTCTTCATCGCCGCGGGCACGCTGCTCGTGGTGGTCGCCATCGTGCGGCAGCTCATGCGGAGCCGCTACGGCGAGCTGCTGGTGGCCGTGCGCGACCAGGAGGAGCGGGTGCGCTTCCTCGGCTACGACCCGGCCAATATCAAGATCGTGGCGTACGTGGTCGCGGCGTTCTTCGCCGGGATCGCCGGTGCGCTCTTCACCCCGATCGTCGGGATCATCTCGCCCGCGGATATCGGCGTCGTGCCCTCCATCGCCTTCCTGATCGGCGTCGCCATCGGCGGGCGCACCACGCTGCTCGGGCCGGTGCTCGGCGCGATCGGCGTGGCCTGGGCGCAGACCTCGCTCTCCGAGCAGTTCCCGTCCGGCTGGACCTACCTGCAGGGCGTGCTGTTCATCGTGGTGGTCGGCTTCATCCCGGCCGGGCTGGCCGGGATCTGGCCGATGCTCAAGGGCCGCGTGGACTTCGGGCGGTTCCGGCGCAGGCCGGAGCCGGAACCGGCGGCCCCCGAACGAGAGAAGGTGGCGGCGCCATGAGTGCACCGGCCAAGGCGGGGATGTCCGCCGAGTACCTGGAGGTGCGCGGCCTCTCGGTGAGCTTCGACGGCTTCAAAGCCGTCACCGACGTAGATCTCACCGTGCTCTCCGGCGACCTGCGCTTCCTGATCGGCCCGAACGGCGCGGGCAAGACCACCCTGATCGACGCCATCACCGGCCTGGTGCCCGGCACCGGGTCGGTGCAGAAGACCGGGGTGGAGCTGCTCGGCAAGAAGGTGCACCAGATCGCGCGCGCCGGGATCGGACGGACCTTCCAGACCGCGAGCGTGTTCGAGCAGCTCACGGTGTTGCAGAACCTCGATATCGCGGCGGGCGCCGGTCGCTCGGCGCTGACGCTGCTCCGCACCAGGAAGTCGGTGTTGCCCGCCATCGAGGAGGCGCTGGAGACCACCGGCCTCACCGCGCTGCGGGACAAACCGGCGGGCGTGCTCGCGCACGGCCAGAAGCAGTGGCTGGAGATCGGCATGCTGCTGGTGCAGAACGCCACCGTGCTGCTGCTGGACGAGCCGGTGGCGGGCATGAGCGCCGAGGAGCGCGAGGAGACCGGGAACCTGCTGCGCCGGATCGGCGGCGAGCGCGTCGTCGTGGTGGTCGAGCACGACATGGACTTCATGCGCTCGTTCGCCAACTCGGTGACGGTGCTGGCCGGCGGCAAGCTGCTCAGCGAGGGCACCGTCGAACAGGTGCAGGCCGATCCCAAGGTGCAGGAGGTGTACCTCGGCACGGCGGCCGAGATCGACAGCACCGGAGCCGATCTGAGCGATGTCACGGTGATCGCCGTGGAGGAGGAGACCGACGATGCTCGAGCTCGATGACGTGCGCTCCGGCTACGGCCGCACCGAGGTGATCCACGGCGCCACGCTGACCGTGCCGGACGACAGCGTGGTGGCGGTCATGGGCCACAACGGCGCGGGCAAGACCACGCTGCTGCGCACCGCGGTCGGGCTGATCGGGGTGAAGTCGGGGCGGATCGCCTTCGACGGCGAGACCATCACCAAGCTCGCGCCCTCCCGGCGGGTGCGCCGCGGCATCGCCTACGTGCCGCAGGGGCAGCAGAGCTTCGGCCAGCTCAGCACCATGGAGAACCTCCAGGTGGTGGCGGACGGGCGGAAACGCGGGAAGGCGCTGATCGACGAGGCGCTCGACCTCTTCCCCGCGCTGCGCGAGCTGCTCCCGCGCAAGGCCGGGCTGCTCTCCGGCGGCCAGCGCCAGCAGCTGGCCATCGCGCGGGCGCTGATCACCGAGCCGAAGCTGCTCATCCTGGACGAGCCGACCGAGGGGATCCAGCCCTCGGTGGTGGCGGAGATCGAACGCACCATCATCGACCTCACCCGGCGTGGTGGGTTGAGCGTGCTGCTGGTGGAGCAGCACATCGGCTTCGCGCTGCAGGCGGCGCAGCACTACTACGTGCTGCAGTCCGGGCGGATCAGCTCCAGCGGGGAGGGTGGGGCGGGCGCGGAGAGCGCGGTGCGCTCCGCCATGGCGATCTGAGCCTCGATGGCGCGGATTTCGCTGCGCGAGCAGGTCTACGACGCGCTGCGGCGGGACCTGGCGGGCGGGGTGCTGCCCGCCACCGAGCGGCTCCGCGAGGAGCGGCTGGCCGCCGGGTACGGCGTCTCCCGCACCCCCGTGCGGGAGGCGCTGGCCCGGTTGCTCGCCGACGGGCTGGTGCAGCGGCACGCGGACGGGCTGTACCCGTTCCGGCCCCGGCTCGATGAGCTGGACAACCTGTACGAGCTGCGGATCGTGCTGGAGGCGCGGGGGTTGCAGCGGGCCATGCCCGCCCCCGGTCTCGCCGGTGGGGGCGGGTTCACCGCCGCCATCAGGGCGGATAGCGAATCGGTGGGCACCATCGGGACCGGCGGGGGAACCGCGGCATTGTCGGGTGCGGGCGCCAACCTCCCCCGGCATGACCTCGCGGCGGTGCGCACCGAGCTGGCCGTCTGGCGGGCACTGCGGGACGACCCGCCCGAGCCGGGCCCGGCGTTGGTCGCGGCGGACGAGGGGTTCCACCTGACCCTGCTGCGCGCCGCCGGGAACCCGGCGCTGGCCGACGCGCTGCACACCGTCTACGAGCGGGTGCGCCCGGTGCGCACCATGGACCTGCCCAACCCGGAGCGCATCGCGGTGATGACCGCCGAGCACATCACGGTCGCCGAGCACCTGCTCGCCGGTGACCTGGACGCCGCGCTGCACGCGCTCACCACCCACATCGATACCTCGCGGGCCCATGTCCGGGCGCGCGCCGAGCAGGCACTGGAGTACACCAAACTCGCCCGCGCGGTGCGGGATTGACTATTCGTCGGTCTGCGGACACCAGTCCTCGGACCGCTGCTCGGGGTCGGGTGGTCCGCAATATCCGCGAAAATCGGGAACGACCTCGCCACTCATCACGTGCACGACGGTGATGGGCTTGTTCAGCGGAACGTTCCTGGCGATGTCACCGCCGTAGTCGATGGTTCCGGTCACGCCTTCCAGTGCTTTGCTCGGCTGGCCGTCGTCCTGGTGCGGTGTGTGGATAGCGGTGATCTCGCGCCAGACGGCACCTGTGCTGAGCGGAATCGGCGGCTGTGAGTCGTGCAGGTACGTGGCCGCGGTGATAAGCACCTGCGTGGCGTCGTAGGCCAATGGCCCATACGGGTCGGACGGCGGACCGCTGTCGGGCGGCTGGGAAGCGAACAGCGTGTTCCAGGGCTCGTAGTAGTCCTGGGCGGCACCGGCTCCGATGGCATCGTTGGCGAAGGACAGGTAGTAGTAAGGAATCGCGCGCGTCCGGGTGCGCATAGCGTCATCGGCGACATGGTTGGCGATATCGTCATCGCCGATCAGCAAGCTGTCGTTGCCGCCGCACCCTTCCGCGCCGGAGATGAACTCCTCGAAATCGGCGCCGCGAGCGGCGAAGAACGTCACCCCCCGATAATCACCACAGATGTCCCGTCCCGCGGCCCCGGCATTGAGCTGGCCGGCAATGCCGGGAGGGGCGAAGGCGACCGACTTGACGGCGAATCCGAGAGCCTCGAATTCCTCGCGAGCATCCTGATACAGATTCGAACTGTAGATATCGTCCGCATCGCTGGAGTAGTAGATGCGAACCGTTCTCGGCCGGTTCTCCTCGCGCACCACCCGATCGGCGAAGGCCGCGGCGACCTGGGCTTCACGCCGGTTGCTCGGGGCCACCTGGAAATACAGCGGTGACGATTGCGCGAGCGTGTCCGCGGACAGCGTGGAGCTCACCATGGGCACCCCCATCCTCGACAGCTCGTGGATCAGGGTCAAGACGGTTCCCCTGCTCTGGTCCAGCCCCACGACTCCGACCACGGTCGGATCGCGGCGCAGGAGGGCACGCAGCGGCTCGACGAGCCGGTGCCCCTGGTCCAATTGCTTGCCCGCGTTGGCGAGCAGCACCTTGACCAGTGGTGTCGAAGCCGGGCCGCTCAGTTGCCTGGCCTGTGCGACCGCGACTCCTTCGATGGACTTGCGCGGCCCGGCCGACACGCTCGCGTCTCCGGCCGGTGCGGTGAATCCCTCCAGCACGATGATCGTGATGAACGGCCGACCAGGGTTGATGCGGTGCTGCTCCTCGGCTCGACGGTTCTGGTCGGCGATCACGGCTTCGACCTTCCGGAAGGCGTCGTCGGAAGGCAGGAAGGAGAACGAGCCATCGCTGATCCCCGCGCATTCACTGCCGGTCCAGATCAGATCTCGGTTACGCGAGCCGCAATGCCTGTCCCATTGCGCATCCTGCCACCACAGCGCCGTTCCGGCCGCCAGGGCGACGACGATGGCAGGCACCCCGATCCGGATCCATCGGCTCAACCACCATGCCGGTCGCACCCGTCTGGCGAAAACGCCGACCGGTCGCCATTCGTCTTCGGTGCGCTCGGGGTCCTTCTCGGGTTCGGGTATCCGGATGGGCAGAAACCAAGCCGTCCCCCGACGTCTCCGCTGGTCGCTGAGGAGTGCTGTACGCCAGTGCCCGTAGGCGGTGCCGGCCGCGGCTGCGGCGTCGCGAGGCCTGGCCGGGTCGTTGGCTCCGGCATCCGGCGGTACCTTGACACCGGCGGCGATCACCAGCAGCGGGTCGAAAAGTCCGGTTTGATTTCGCACGGTATTGATGGATTCCAGCAATGCGAAACCGCCGTTGCCGGCATCGACATTGTCGATCAGCAGAACGGGGTACACCGTTTCGCGCCGCCGCCACACCTGCCAGAACCTCAGGCGGTAGGCCCGGCGGAGATCTTCGAGAAAGGCGTGGACGAGCAGGAGCCGTACGGAATCCTGATCCTCGTTCTCCCGTTCGTTCTCGGTCAGCCGGCTGGCGAACCGCACGAACGTCCCCGACAACCCCGGCGCGAGGTAGGGCTGGCGGAGAAACCAGCGATAGTGGCCGGACAGAACAGGCACCCGCCCGGTCACCGCCACCTGGAATGTCACGACGGTCAGCAAGCGCAGGAACCACAGCGCTGCCCGCCACCACCAGGTGTCGCTGCCACTTTCCTGGTCGGCACGCTGTAACCAATGGCCGAGCCGCTCCGTGAGGCCGTGCCGCTGTAGCCGCAGCCGCAGCGTACGGTCCGGGTGGCGTTCGTCAGTGTCGACGCTCTGCTCCATCAACCACAGCAACAGGTGGAGCCGCTCGAATCGCAACCGCGGACCCCGGACATCGGGATTGCGCACGAAGCCCGATGACGCCTTCTCCAGGATGCCGCGGACGCGAGCGACGGATTCCGTCGGCTCCAAGCTCGCGTTCGCCGGGTCGGCCGAGCAGGAGAGAACCTGGTAGCTGCGGCGCAGATCGCTCGGGTACCGTGCTCTGAGCTTCTCGCTGATAGTTTTGAGAACATCAGCGCGATCCTTGCCCCGAACCAGACACAACATCGGCAGCCCACGACCATTGGTGTCCCGTGGCTCCGACCAGCGATCGCCGACCCGCGGCCGTCGGCACAGCTCGACGATGACGTCGAAAAGCTCTGTAGCGCCCGCGAATTCCCGCATCTTCGCCCCCTAGGCAAACCTGACCGCCCCCGGCAGGCACCACCGAACGCGAACCGGCTTCGCTGATCCCCGACCCCGTCGATCCTACGGCCGAATTCCTTGTCGGCAGCTTGAACAGATCAAAACGATCGGGTTGCGACAGCGCCACGAGGTGGAGAAGCGAGCACGACCTCAGCAGTCGGGTTGCAGCGGGAAGCAGGCTGGCGGGCGGGTGCTGGCGGCGGGCGCCGGGGTGCTGGTCGCGCTCGGCGCGACCGGCTCGCCGGTGTCGCCGTCGTCGTGGATGAGCGCCGTCGCGACCACCCCGAACACCACGAAGAGCCCGAGCAGCGCCGCCAGGATGATGGCCCAGGTGGTGGTGCGGTGGTGCCGGTGCGGTTCGCGCGGGGCCGGCGCGACCCGCGGCACCACCGGCGGCGGGATCACCGAGGGCCGCGGCTGCTCCGGTGACTGGTCGAACCCGGCGGCGAGCAGCTCGGCGCGCGGCGGCACCGCCTCGCCCGCGCCGAGTTCCCGGCAGGCGCCGAGTACCCCGTCGGCGGTCCAGGTGCGCGGCCCCTTGGCGAAGTTCTCCAGGTAGATGCGGAGTTCGGTGGCGTCGGCGGCATTGCCGACCACCACGTCCAGCCCCGGCCGCAGCGTGGTGCGGGCCGGGCGCACCACCACCCCGCGGAACGGGACGAGCACCGCCGCCCCGCAGACGTGGCCCGGGTCGCGCAGCCCGCGCTCCAGCGCCGCTCGCACCGCGTACGCGCTCTGCTCCACCCGGTCCGCGAGGTCGCCCTGGCCGTGATCCTCCAGGTCCAGCGGGGAATCGCTGATGGCCCAGGGCTTTCCGGTTGCGGCCGTGAGGATGCCGCTCTGCCTGCGCCGGAAGCCGAATACCTCGAGCACGGTGAGCCCGGTCGGGGTGAAGAGCACCGCGCCGACCCGGCGGGTGCCGCCGTTCTCCCCGATCGGCACGTCCAGCAGCGCGAGCCCGGTACTCGGCAGCGTGCCGAGACATTCCGCGAATTCCCGCTCGGCGCCGGAGAGTTCCGCCCCGGGCCGTACCCGCACCAGCATGAGGTTGTTCCCCCCGACGATCCTAGTTTTTCAGTGCAGGCAAAGTATCCCGCCGAATGCGCAGGGTCGTGATGGTTGCGGCCAAACCCTCGTATTGATTGACCAGCAGGACGATTTCGATGAGTTCGCGCTCGCCGTAGTGCGCGGCCAGCGCCTGCCAGGTGGCGTCGTCCAGGTCGCGCTCGGCGACCAGCTGGTCCACCGCGGCCAGCAGCGCCCGGTGCTTCTCCGACCACCCCTCCGCGCTCGGCCCGGTGCGCAGCCGCTCCACGATCTCGGGTGTCACCCCGGCCCGGCGGCCGAGCCGCAGGTGGTGGTCGTATTCGTAGTCGCAGTCGCGCAATTGGGCGACCCGCAGGATCACCAGCTCGGACTCGTGCCGCGGCAGCCGCCCGCCCGGCATGAGCTTGCCGGAGTAGTGCAGCCAGCCGCGGAACAGCCCGCGGGTGCGGCCCAGCGTGCTGAACAGCTGCGCGTCCCTGGTGCCGGAGGCGCGGGAGAGTGCCTGCCAGACGAGCCAGTTGATCGGACCGAGTTCGCTCAGCCGTCCGGGGGCGATCCGCGGGGTGGTCATGAGGGTCGAGTTTAGTGCGGATCAGGGTTCGATGAGGTCGGCGAAACCGGCCAGGAGGCGGGCGAGCCCGAACTCGTAGGCGTGCTCGGCGCTGTAGGCGGCGTCGTGCGCCCGGCCCGCGGCGGCGCCGACGCGGGTGGCGAGGGGGTAGCGCTCCGGGTCGACGACCCGCTCCAGGACCGGGCCGACGCGGGACCACCACTGCGCGTCGTCCAGGCCGGTCGCGGCGGCATTGCGGGCGAGGTCGATGCCGATCCGCGCGGTGGCGGCGACGAAGCCGAGCAGGTGGGTGAGGGCCGCGTCCACGGTGACGTCGTCCAGGCCGAGGCCGTCGAAGGCGGCGAGCTCGTGCTCGTACTTGGCGAGCTGGCCGGGGCCGAGCGGCGGGCGGGTGGCGGGCAGGTCGGTCACCCAGGGGTGGCTGGTGAGGAGCGCGCGGTTGGCGGCGGCGACCGCGCGGACCCGGTCGCGCCAGGGCAGCCCGGCGAGGTCGGCGCGCTCCATGGCGGCGTAGACGCTGTCCAGCATGAGGTCGAGCAGCTCCGCCTTGCCCGGCACGTAGGTGTAGGTGGCCATCGGGGTGAGGCCGAGCCGGTCGGCGACCGCGCGCATGGTGAGCGCGCCGAGCCCGTCGGCATCGGCCAGCGCGATGGCCGCGGCCACCACCTCGTCCACGCTGCGGCGCTGCCTCGGCCCGCGGCCGCGCGGACGCTCGCCCGGCTCGCGCCAGAGCAGCTCCAGCGTGCGCGCCGGGTCGTTCTTCTCGCTTGCCATTCGCCGAGCTTACATGTACAACGTATAGAGTACTTAGTACAGAGTTATTCGGGAGGTCTCGTGCACATCACCGCATCGGCTGTTTCGCTCAATGTCCCCGACCCGCGCGCCTCGGCCGACTTCGCCATCCGGCACCTGGGCTTCACCGAGCACATGGTGGCCGACGGCTTCATCGCGCTGCGCCGGCCGGACGCGGGATTCGACCTGATCTACCTGCGGACCGGGCTCGGCACCTTCAAACCGGCTCGGATCGCGGGCAGCGCGGGCGAGGGGCTGCTGGTCGTGTTCGTGGTGGACGACATCGACGCCGAGTACGCCCGGCTGCGGGCCGAGGGCGCGCCGATCGAGACCCCGATCGAGACCGAGGAGTGGGGTGAGCGCTACTTCCAGCTCACCGACCCGAACGGCATCGTGCTGCAGCTGGTGCAGTGGGTCTCCGGCCCGGCGGCGGCCGGGCCGGAGCACTGAGTCAGAGCGCGGCGCGGAATACCGATTCGGCGGTGGCCGCCGGGCGGCCGATGAGCTTCACCAGGTCGCCGGAGGTCACGTCGAGCGCGCCGGTCTCCACGCCCGCGTCGGAGTCGGCGAACACCTCGGCCACCGGCTCCGGGAGCCCGGACTCGACGAGCGCGGCGGTGTAGCCGGCGCGGCCCAGGTTCTCGTACCGCACCGGGGTGCCGAGCGCGGCGGCCATGGCGTCCGCGAGCTCGGCGTGCGTGAGCCGCTGGTCACCGCCGAGTTCGTAGACCCGGCCGCCCTGGTTCTCGCTGGTCAGCACGGCGGCGGCGGCCTCGGCGTAGTCGGCGCGCGCGGCGCCTGCGACCCGGCCGCCGCCCGCGGCGCCGGTGAAGGCACCGGTGGCCTTGGCCTCCTGCAGGCTGCCGAGGTAGTTCTCCCAGTACCAGCCGTTGCGCAGCAGGACGAGCGGGATGTCGCCCGTGCGCAGCACCTGCTCGGTGGCGCGGTGCTCGGCGGCCAGGATCAGCGGGGTGTGGTCGGCGTCCGGGATGCTGGTGTACGCGAGCAGCTCTACCCCGGCCCGCTCGGCGGCGCGCAGCACGGTGGTGTGCTGGGCGACCCGCTGCCCGAACTCGGTGCCGGAGATCAGCAGCAGCCGGGTGACGCCGGTGAGCGCGGCATCGAGCTGGTCCGGGTCGTCGTACGCCGCCCGGCGCACCTCGATACCGCGCTCGGCGAGGTCGGCGATCTTCTCCGGGGTGCGGGCGATCGCGATCGGCGCGGCGCCCGCGCGCGCCAGTGCCTCGACGACGAGACGGCCGAGCTGGCCACTTGCTCCGGTGACGGCGACGGTCATGGGTGTCCTCCTCTGGTACGAACTATTCCTCAGCACTAACTTTCCGTAAGCACTATTCATTCCGCCGCTATGCTCGGGGCATGGAAATGGAGTCCGACCCGCGGCTGGAGTCGGATGTCTTCGCCCGCAACTGCACGTCCCGGCCGGTGCTGCAGAACCTCGCGGGCCGCTGGGGCATCCTCGCCCTGGTCGCGCTGCGCGAGGGGCCGTACCGGTTCAGCGCGCTGCGCCGCCGGGTGGATGGGGTCAGCGAGCGCATGCTGGCCCAGACCCTGCGGGCCCTGGAGCGCGACGGCATGGTGCACCGCGAGGTGCTGGAGGCCATTCCGCCGCGGGTCGAGTACACCCTCACCGAGCTCGGCGCCGAGATCGCCGACCAGCTGGAGACGCTGGTCCAGCTGGTGGAGCGGAACATGCCGCGGGTGCGCGCGGCCCAGGACGCCTACGACCGGGACTGACCCGCGCCCCACCGCGGTTGTTCCTGCCATGGAACTCGATCGCGCCCTCGAATTCGCCCGCACCACCACCCGCTCGGTGCTCACCACGCTGCGCCGGGACGGCCGCCCACAGCTCTCCAACGTCCTGCACGTGACCGGTGCCGACGGAAGGATCCGCATCTCGATCACCGCCGACCGGGCCAAGTACCCCAACCTGCGCAGGCAGCCGTGGGCCGCGCTGCACGTCACCGACGCGTCGTTCGGCTCCTACGCCGTGCTCGAGGCCGATGCCGAGCTCACGGCTATCGCCACCGACCCCGGCGACGCGGCCGTCGACGCCCTCGTCGACTACTACCGGGCCGGCTCCGGTGAGCATCCGGACTGGGACGACTACCGCCGGGTCATGGTCGCCGACCGCCGCGTCCTCCTCACCCTCTCGCCGACGCGGGCGTACGGGTTGCTGCGCTGAGGGGCAGCCGCTCCTTCGAATCGCGCCCTCGAAATGCATGCTAACGAAGCGCGAGACATGCTGTCCGGCAACAGCATTGAGTTTCGAAGTGGTAGCGCGGAGCCGCTAGGGTGTGCGGATACCATTCCAGCTGCCCGATTGGGCAGAGTCCCGGCTGCGCGGGGTGACGCCCGACGAGTGGGAGATCATCGCCGCGGGTGAACTCACCGGTGACCGGCTCGCGGTGTTCGAACGATGGGAGGAGACCACCGATGAGCCATACACAGGGTGAGCGCACCGACCCGGTGCAGGCCGCGCTCGTCGCCGCCCACGGTGCGGACTGGGATATCGACAGCTTCGACTTCGCCCCCGGCGCCGAGCCGGTCGAAGTCCCGCCGCACGAGCCCGGCACGCTGACCGTACGCCGCACCGTCCAGTTGGTGCTGCCGGTCGAACAGGATCGGGCGCTCACCGAGGCGGCGGCCGGTTCGTCGGTCGACGAGGTCGCGTCGCAGTGGATCGGCACCGAGGCCGAGCTGCACCGTCGCACCGCCTGACCGCGCGACGCGGGCGAAGCCGGGACGCGAGACCTCGACGTCCCGCGGATCAGCCCAGCTCCGACACCCGCACGAACCGATACCCCCGCCCCCGCAACTCCCCGACGATCCGCGGAACCGCGGCCAACGCCTCCCCGCTCCCGTACATGACGTGCAGCAGCACGATCGACCCAGGACGCACCGCCCGAACCGTCTCGGCGGCGATATCCGCGGCCGTCGCCGAGCGCGGCTCGACATCCCACATGACGGTGGTCCGCCCGTGCGCGGCCAGATACCGCGGCAGGGCGAGGAACTTCTTCCCGTAGGGCGGGCGGAAGGTGATGTCGCCGGTGTACCCGGCGGCGCGGAGGGCGGTGTCGGTGCGCTCGACCTCGTCGCGCACGGTCCCCGGCGTCACGAAGACCATGCGGCGGTGGCTGTAGGTGTGGTTGCCCACCTCGTGCCCGGCGGCGACGATGGCGCGGCCGAGGTCGGGGTTGGCGTCGAGGTCGCGGCCGTTGAGGTAGAAGGTGGCGGGGACGCCGAGGTCGGCGAGGACGCGGAGGACCTCGGGGGCGCGCGTGCTCGGTCCGTCGTCCAGGGTCAGGGCAACCACCTGTTCGCTGGTCTCGACCCGGTCGACCAGTTCCCCGCCGAGCTGAAAGGAGCGGGCGTTCACCAGGCGGTAGAAGCCGAAGCTCAGCAGCAGAATCGAGACGAGGACACCCGCTACCCAACGCACCCGCCCATACAAACAGCGGCGCCCCGGCCGGGAAAGGCCGGGGCGCCGAGCAGAGCGCGATCAGAAGTTGATCATGTGCCCCGCGAGCCCGTGGAACGCCTCCTGCAGCGCCTCGCTGAGCGTCGGGTGGGTGTGCACATTGCGGGTGAGCTCGTTGACCGTGAGATCCCACTTCTGTGCCAGCGTGAGCTCGGGCAGCAGCTCGGAGACGTCGGGGCCGATGAGGTGGCCGCCGATGAGCTCGCCGTACTTCTTGTCCGAGATCAGCTTGACGAAACCGGTCGGGTCGCCGAGGCCGTGCGCCTTGCCGTTCGCGGTGAACGGGAAGGTCGCGACCTGCACGTCGTACCCCTCGTCGCGGGCCTGCGCCTCGGTCAGCCCGAAGCTGGCGACCTGCGGCTGACAGAAGGTGGCGCGCGGCATCATGCGGTAGTCGCCGAGCGGGACGGTGGGGGCGCCGGCGATGGTCTCGGCGGCGACCACGCCCTGCGCCTCCGCGACGTGCGCCAGCTGCAGCTTGGCGGTGACGTCGCCGATGGCGTAGATGTGCGGCACGTTGGTGCGCATGTCGTCGTCGATGGCGATGGCGCCGCGCTCGGTCAGCTCGACGCCGGTGTTCTCCAGGCCGTAGCCCTCCACCCGGGGCGCGAAGCCGACGGCCTGCAGCACCTTGTCGACGGTGACGGTCTCCACCGCGCCGCTCTTGTTGTCCTTGATCGAGACGGTGACCTTCGAGCCGTCGTCGTCGATGGACTGCACGGCGGCACCGGCGCTGATGGTGATGCCGAGCTTCTTGTACGCCTTGGTGATCTCCTTGGAGACGTCGGCGTCCTCGTTCGGCAGCGCGCGGTCCAGGAACTCCACGATGCGCACGTCGACGCCGTAGTTCTTGAGGACGTAGCCGAACTCCATGCCGATGGCGCCCGCGCCGACGATGAGGATCGAACCCGGCAGATTCCTGGTGAGGATCTGCTCCTCGTAGGTCACCACGTTCTCGCTCAGCGAGGTGCCGGGGAGCAGCTTGGTGATGGTGCCGGTGGCGATGATGGCATTGTCGAACGTGACCGTCTCGGTGCCGCCCTTCGACAGCTCCACCGAGATCGTGTTCGCGTCGGTGAAGGTGCCCTTCCCGTCGAACTCGTCGATCTTGTTCTTCTTCATCAGGAAGTGGACGCCCTTGACCCGGCCGTCCGCGACCTTGCGGCTGCGGTCGTACGCCGCGCCGAAGTCGAACGAGACGTCCCCCGAGATGCCGAAGGTCTTGGCTTCCTTGGTGAAGATGTGGGCGAGTTCGGCGTTGCGCAGCAGCGCCTTCGACGGGATGCACCCGACGTTCAGGCACACCCCGCCCCAGTATTTCTGCTCGACGATCGCTGTTCGCAGGCCGAGTTGAGCGGCGCGGATCGCGGCGACGTAACCGCCGGGACCAGCGCCGAGAACGACGACATCGTAGTGGGAAGTCACGGCATCGAGCGTAGTCCTGTATGCGCGGTCCGGCCCAGCCACCCGGGAGCGAACCCGGCCCGACCGCCGCGCCGCCGCGCCGCGCGACCGCCACATCCGCCACAATATGGGGATGACCGGCAGCGTTGACCCCAGTGCAAGCGATCCCCACCTGTGGCTGGAGGAGGTCACCGCCGAGCCGGTGCTGGACTGGGCGCGCGCCCGCAACGAGATCACGGTCGAGCGTTTCGCCTCCTCGGACCGGTTCCACGCGCTGCAGCGCCGGATCCTGGACATGCTGGACACCGACACCAAGATCGCCTTCCCGAACCGGCGCGGGCGGTGGCTGTACAACTACTGGCGCGATGCCGGGCACCCGCGCGGGCTCTGGCGGCGCACCACCTTCGACGAGTACGCGGGCGGCGCGCCGGACTGGGACGTGCTGATCGACCTGGACGCGGTCGCCACCGCCGAGGACGAGAACTGGGTGTGGGGCGGCGCGGTGGTGCTGCGCCCGGAGCAGAGCCGGGCGCTGATCAGCCTCTCCCGCGGCGGCGCGGACGCCAAGGTGGTGCGCGAGTTCGACCTGGCGACCAGGCGCTTCGTCGACCCCGATGAGGGCGGCTTCTTCCTGCCGGAGGCCAAGTCCAGGCTGAGCTGGATCGACCGGGACACCGTCTACGTCGGCACCGACTTCGGCCCGGGCTCACTGACCGACTCCGGCTACCCGCGGGTCGTCCGGCGCTGGCGGCGCGGCACCCCGGTGGAGGCGGCGGTCACGGTGTTCGAGGGCGCGGCGGCGGATGTCGCGGTCTCCGCCGGGTACGACCGCACCCCCGGCTTCGAGCGGCACTACGTCGCCAGGGCCACCGACTTCTACCACGAGGAGGTGTCGCTGCTCGGCCCGGACGACACCCTGACCAGGCTGGAGCTGCCCACCGACGCCGACGTCTCCTGGTACCGGGACTGGCTTCTGGTCCGGCTCAAGTCGCCGTGGCAACCGGGCGATACCGAGTTCCCGGCCGGCTCGCTGCTGGTCGCCGACTTCCCGGCCTTCCTCGGCGGCGGCCGCGAGTTCGAGGTGCTCTTCGCCCCCGACCCGCACACCGCCCTGCACACCTACGGCTGGACCGAGCACCACCTGCTGCTGGTGACGCTGCACGACGTGCGCACCGAGCTGTCCGTGCTGACCCCCGGCCCCGGGGGCTGGCAGCGCAGGCCGCTGGCCGACACCCCGCCCATGTCGACCACCGGCATCCTCAATCTGGACCGGCTGGAGTCCGGCGACGATTTCATGCTCGCCACCAGCGGGTTCACCACCCCGACGACGCTGCTGGCGAGTTCGGTGGGCGGCGAGACCGTCGAGCTGGCCCGCGAGCCCGCGTTCTACGACGCCACCGGCATCGAGACCGAGCAGTTCTTCGCCACCTCGGACGACGGAACCGCGGTGCCCTACTTCGTGATCCGGCACCGCGACCGGCGCGGCACACCGGGGCCCACCGTCATGTACGGGTACGGCGGCTTCGAGTCCTCCAACACCCCCGCCTACGCGGCCAGCTCCGGCATGGGCTGGCTGGAGTCGGGCGGCACCTGGGTGGTGACCAATATCCGCGGCGGCGGCGAGTACGGGCCGGAGTGGCACACCTCGGTGCTGAAGGCGAACCGGCACAAGGTGTACGAGGATTTCGCGGCCGTGGCCAGGGACCTGGTCAGCCGCGGCATCACCACCGCCGACCAGCTCGGCGCGGTCGGCGGCAGCAATGGCGGGCTGCTCATGGGCGTCATGCTCACCCGCTACCCGGAGCTGTTCGGCGCCATCGTCTGCCGGGTGCCGCTGCTCGACATGAAGCGGTACCACCTGCTGCTCGCCGGGGCCTCCTGGGTGGCCGAGTACGGCGACCCGGACGACCCGGCGGAGTGGGAGTTCCTCGGCCGCTACTCGCCCTACCAGAACACCGACCCGGAGCGCGCCTACCCGCCGATCCTGCTCACCTCCTCCACCAGGGACGACCGGGTGCACCCCGGGCACGCGCGCAAGATGGCCGCGCTGCTGGAGTCGCAGGGCCACCCGGTCTGGTACCACGAGAACATCGAGGGCGGGCACGGCGGCGCGGCCGACAACAAGCAGTCGGCCTTCCAGGCCGCGCTGCTCTGGGAGTTCTTCGGCCGCATGCTGCGCGACGGCGAGAGCCCGGGGCGGGGCTGAGTCAGCGGTCGCGCAGCCACTTCTCGACCCGGTCGACGGTGCTGCCGCACTCCCGGATCCAGCCGTTGTGGCCGAGCAGCTCCGGCTGGGTCCAGGTGGTCACCTCGGCCGCGGGCAGCTTGCGCAGCAGGTGCGCGGCCGAGGAGGCGGGGGCGATCTCGTCGCCGGTCATGGTGATCGAGAGGACCGGGAGCTTCAGCCTGCCGATCCGCTCCTCGTAGTCGATATCCGCGCCCATCGGCACGAAGCGGCCGGTGCGGGCGAGCCGGGCCCAGTCCGAGATCAGCACCCGGCTCTGCCTCCCGAACCCGGCCGGGCCGCCGATCCGATCGCCCGGCCAGTACCCGGCCACGCCCGCGGTGAGCGCGACCGCGGCCGTGCCGAGCAGCATTCCGGGGCCGGAGAGGCCGCGGAAGCCGCGGTGGTACGGGGTGCCGGAGGCGACCAGGATCAGCCCGCCGAGCCTGCCCCTGACCCGCGCGGCGTAGAGCACCGAGAGCTGGCCGCCGAGGCTGTGCCCGAGCAGGTACGGGGTGCTCTGCGGGAA
Organism: Nocardia sp. NPDC050697; assembly: GCF_040654395.1. Classification (NCBI taxonomy): domain Bacteria; kingdom Bacillati; phylum Actinomycetota; class Actinomycetes; order Mycobacteriales; family Nocardiaceae; genus Nocardia; species Nocardia sp. NPDC050697. The sequence continues at coordinate 731,155 of NZ_JBFAHY010000002.1, read as the reverse complement.
GCGGTCGCGGACCACCTGGAAGATCGCGGGGAAGTCGACCGAGACCAGTTCGTGGTAGCCGTAGCCGCTGTCCGCGTCGGGCTTGGGGCGGCTGTCGCCGTTGCCGCGCAATTCGCCGATGGCGGTGTCGAAACCGCGCGCGGCGAGGTCGCGGGCGACGGTCTCGTAGTAGCCCCCGGGGACGCCGAGGCCGGGCACGATCACCACGGCGGGGCGCGGGGCGTCCGGCGTCACCGGGTGCCGGTGCGTGCCGGAGGCGCCGAGCAGCCGCACCGGGACGGTGGACCCGTCGGGCATCTGGATCGGAACGGTCTCCATGCGCCGCAGGCTACCGCGCTGCTCAGGCGCGGACGGCTCCGAGGATCACCCGGCTCAGCACCGCGATGACCTCGTCCAGCGGGGGGCGCGGGTCGGCGCCGCTCCACGCGTCGACCACGTAGTTCACCGCGCCGATCACCGCGAGCACCCGCATGTCGTAATCCCCGGCCGGGACCTCGCCGTGGCTGGCCGCCGACTCCACCGCGTCCGCCAGCATGGCCCCCCAGACCCGGCGCAGCTCCAGCCGGAACTTCTCCACCTTCGGCCCGGCGCCGACCACCTCGACCAGCGCCACCCTGGCCCGGCGCGGGTCGGTGCCGACCGATTCGATGTAGGCGCGGGTGGCGGCGTCGATGCGCACCAGCGCGCTCGCATCCCCGGTCACCGCAAGCGCTTTGGCGACCGAATCGCGGCACTCCCGGTCGATTTGTTCGTAAAGTTCCAAGAGCAGCGACTCGCGGCCGCTGAACTCCTCGTAGAACTGCCGCGAGGAGAGCCCGGCGTCCTTACAGATCGCCCCCACCGAACTGTTGGCGTACCCGTCCCGGGCGAATACCGTCAGGCCCGATTCCAGAAAACGCGCACGCCGTTGACGTTGCCGGTCCTCGACGGGCTGTCCGGCATACATACGCCCCGTATTCGCATCCTGTGACATCGCCGCAGACAATACAGAAGGGCCCGATCCCCTCGTCATGGATCAGGCCCTTCGCCGGAACCTCCGGCGAACCGCGCGTTAGCCGGAAGTTGGCAGTGTGACGGCTAATCCATGTGCCTCCCGAACAGCGTGGGTACCAGGCGTTTGCCGATCAGACGTTACGCACTGACCCGGAATTCTGGGGCGGATTTTGACGGACTTTCTTAGATTTTTTTCGGAAGCAAGCGCGGTAATGCCGGAGCGGCGTTCGGCGGGCGCGAATGCGAGTGCGGCGAAATACGTCCGGCTGCCTAGGCTGAGCGCATGGGAACCGCACTGCTCTACGGCCTCGGCACCGCGGTGCCGTTGGTGATCGGGGCATTCGTCGGGCTGCGCTGGTCGTTGCCGAAACAGGTACTCGCGACGCTCATGGCGTTCGGCGCGGGCACCATGATCGCCGCGGTCTCCGAGGAACTCTTCGGCCCCGCTTTCGGCCAGGCCGGGGTGACCGTCGCCGGGCTCGCGCTCTTCGCGGGCGCCGGGCTCTACGTCGGGGCCAACCACCTGCTGGAGACGCGGCTCGGGGCGAGCGCGCTCGGCTGGGCGCTCATGCTCGGCACCGTGCTGGACGGGATCCCGGAGAACACCGCGCTCGGGGTGACGCTCACCGAGTCCGGCGGGCTGGTGCTGCTGGTCGCGATCGCGGTCGGCAATGTGCCGGAGGCGATCAGCGGCTCCGCCCTGCTGCGCCGGGACAAGCACTTCCCGCCGCGCCGCGCCCTCCTGCTCTGGACCGCGACCGGCGTCGTCCTGGTGGCGGTGACGGTCGCCGGAAACCTGCTCTCCGACAACCTCTCCGCCACCAGCATCAGCACCGTCCAGGCGTTCGCCGGCGGCGCCACCATCGCGGTGCTCGCCGACTCGCTCATGCCGGAGGCGTACCGCGAGGGCGGCTGGTGGGTCGGACTCGCCACCGCCGCGGGCTTCCTGGTCGCCTTCGTGCTCGGGGGATAGCTACCCTCGGGGACGACCGAGGGGAAGTCCGTGCTGGCTCGGGGCAGCGTGGTTCGGCGCGGCCGGAGGCGGCGGCCTTCGCGGCCGGAACCGGCCCGCCGCGAGGGGGAGCACTAGACGGTACCGCCCATAACTCAGGCATCCGAGTCGTGCAGTACTCGACCGATCAACTCCCGCGCAGCATCTCCGGTCACAGACGACTCGGCCAGCTCAGCGAACAGGCGGGCATATGTCTCTACTTCGCGCGGCTGAGTCACCGATACCTCTGCGGTGGGTGTCTCCACCAGCACCAATCGGGCATCGAACATCACGAAGTTGGTCGATTGCATCGGCATCGGCCGATTGGCTGGAATGATTCCCAGCAGCACCCGGGGAAGCCCCGATACAGTCAGCAGCCGGTCCAGCTGCCCCCGGTGGACACCGGGACCACCGACCGGGTTGCGGATGGCGTGTTCAGTCACCACGACGTGAAACCGCCGGTCTCCCCGGTACAACCACTGTTGCCGCTCGATCCGCTTCGACACTCCGGCGTCGACGTCGTCGGGGATGCCGTAGAACCGTATGGCGCGCCCGAGTATCTGTTCGGCGTACTCCGGTGTCTGGAAGATGCCCGGAACAATCTGGGGTTCGTAGATGCGCTGTAGCCGGGTTTCCCGGGCCAGCTTCACCGACCGCTCTTGCCGCCGCCGGGTACCGGTGGCAAGTGATCGCCGAAGTTCGACGTAGGCCGCTTCGATCCCGCGCAGGGTAGCCAACAGGTCGGCCAGCTGATCCTGAGTGCCGGTGTGGTTGGTGTAGGCGCGTAGGTCGGCCTCGCTGGGTGGTCTGCTACCGGATTCGATCTTGGAAACCTTGGACTCGTGCCACCCGGAAAGCTGGGCCAACCGGCGACCGGTCAGCCCAGCATCCCGACGCATCTCACGGAGGCGCCTACCCAGCGTCTCCCGAGCCTGCCGCGGTGAAGTCACCTCGATGAACCCGCGTACTCATCGAACCGAGTAGCCTGCGACCACAGTCGATCACGAGTCTCCACGCAGTACCGCACCAACCCAGGATCGGTGGTCACCACCAGCCCGAGGCCACGGTGGTCGGCATCCCTGACGTGGAACGCAACTCGGAGGTCGTCGAACAGCCAGAAGTCTTCTGTAGGCACCTCCCCGGCGAGATGTCGGGGCAGATACCGGATGTCCTCCCCGGCACCGATGTTCTCCGGCGTCAGTGTCAATAACCAACGGCGATAATCGGTCAACGGTTGGGTGACCACCCGAACCCGGCTCACGGACACACCCCGACCGGTGGAGTCCTCCATCACAGTTCGCCACGGGTCGAACCACCTCGTGTCGGCCGGCTCGCCGTTCAGGAACCGGCGCAACGGCTCGGATTCCGACGCTACGGCGTAGGCGTCCAGAGTCTCCAGGTGGAATGCCGACCGCTCGCACTCGGCGAACAACGAACCCCAGAGGTCCGGCTCATCGTTGAGGCGAAGCAGCATGTCCGTAGAACCTCCGTGCCTGCCTGGGAACCTCGATCACTGATTCGTCGTCCGCGAGGTTCATCTGCGCCAGCGTCTCAGGGTCGGTGACAGGCCGACCGGTGAGGGTGAAGGTCCCCCGGCCGGTGTCGGCCAGCTCAGCCCCTATGAACGTGTCAGGCTCGGCGAACCCGAGCAACAGATGCGGGATTTCCACCGTTTCGGCTCGGCCGGTTGTCCAGCCTTGCACCGCGTAGGTGCCCTGGTCCGTCGCGTACAGCGTCGGGCATTCGCCCGTGCCGCTTCCGCCGGTGCCAAGGATTTCAGTGTCAGCATCGCGTGATCCCCCGTCGAACGACTTGGCGTTGTTTGACATATCTAAGGACCATTATCGCGCGGCTGGGCACTCAATGAGGCAGCTAAGAATGAATCCGGGCAAGTTTGGTCAAGTCGGTGGACCGGTTGCCTGGCGCATTCGTAGCGTCGCACCCAGCGCTCGGCACCGGTGGTTGCTCCTGGTGTCGAGTGCAAACCAAGCATCGAAGGGGGCGCGGGTGAGTAAGCAACTGCCGCAGCGGGTTCGGTTTCCTCGGACACAGCACCAGCAGCGTGCGGTGTCGGTGAAGACGTTGGAAGCGTTCGTGCTCGCGCTCCGCACCTGGGACGGACCATCTGCCGGGCACCGAGAACATGCCGTGAAGTCGGTGACGCTGGATGAAGCTCTCAACTTGGCGGATGGCCGAGCCTGGTAGGCGATGGTGGCCGAGTCTCCGAGACCGGACGAGCCGGATGTCCATCTGAGCATTCAGCTCCGTGGGATACCGCTGGATTTCGTAGCCTGCCGCACGGCGGCGATGATCTTCGTGCAAGAGCACTCCGAACGCCGATACGTGGACGCGGTGAGCGTGGACACCGATTGCGCGCCGCTCTTCAGCCGCCTGCCGAACGAACGGCTGTATCTGACGGAATAGAAGAGCCACGAAACGCCGGAAGCCGGCCCACCCGAGGGCGGACCGGCTTCCGGTGTAGAACAGGCGGACTCAGAAGTCCATGCCGCCCATGCCACCGGTCGGGTCGCCGGCGGGAGCCGCGGCCTTCTCCGGCTTGTCGGCGACGACGGCCTCGGTGGTGAGGAACAGGGCCGCGATGGAGGCCGCGTTCTGCAGCGCCGAGCGGGTGACCTTGACCGGGTCGGCGACGCCGGCGGCCAGCAGGTCCTCGTACTCGCCCGAGTCGGCGTTCAGGCCGTGGCCGGCGGGCAGGTTCGAGACCTTCTCCGCGACGACACCGGGCTCGAGGCCGGCGTTGAAGGCGATCTGCTTCAGCGGAGCCGAGAGCGCGACGCGGACGATGTTCGCGCCGGTGGCCTCGTCACCGGTCAGGGACAGCGCCTCCAGCGCGGGGGCGGCCTGCAGCAGGGCGACGCCGCCACCGGCGACGATGCCCTCCTCGACGGCGGCCTTCGCGTTGCGGACGGCATCCTCGATGCGGTGCTTGCGCTCCTTGAGCTCGACCTCGGTGGCCGCACCCGCCTTGATCACCGCGACGCCGCCGGCCAGCTTGGCCAGCCGCTCCTGCAGCTTCTCACGGTCGTAGTCGGAGTCCGAGTTCTCGATCTCGGTGCGGATCTGCGCGACCCGGCCCTTGATCGCCTCGGCGTCGCCGGCGCCCTCGACGATGGTGGTCTCGTCCTTGGTCACCACGACCTTGCGGGCCTGGCCCAGCAGCTCGATGCCGGCGGTCTCCAGGGAGAGCCCGACCTCTTCGCTGACGACCTCGCCACCGGTCAGGATGGCGATGTCGGCGAGCTGCGCCTTGCGGCGGTCACCGAAGCCGGGTGCCTTCACGGCGACCGACTTGAAGGTGCCGCGGATCTTGTTCACGACCAGGGTCGACAGGGCCTCGCCCTCGACGTCCTCGGCGATGATCAGCAGCGGCTTGCCGGCCTGGATGACCTTCTCCAGCAGCGGAAGCAGGTCCTTCACGGTGGAGACCTTGGAGCCGACCAGCAGCAGGTACGGATCCTCGAGGACCGCTTCCTGACGCTCGGGGTCGGTCACGAAGTACCCGGAGATGTAGCCCTTGTCGAAGCGCATGCCCTCGGTGAGCTCCAGCTGGAGCCCGAAGGTGTTGCTCTCCTCGACGGTGATGACGCCTTCCTTGCCGACCTTGTCCATGGCCTCGGCGATGAGCTCACCGATGGACGCGTCGCCGGCCGAGATACCGGCGGTGGCGGCGATCTGCTCCTTGGTCTCGACCTCCTTGGCGGTGTCGAGCAGCTTGGCGGTGACGGCCTCGACGGCCTTCTCGATGCCGCGCTTCAGCCCGAGCGGGTTCGCGCCGGCCGCGACGTTGCGCAGCCCCTCGCGCACCAGCGCCTGGGCCAGGACGGTAGCGGTGGTGGTGCCGTCACCCGCGACGTCGTCCGTCTTCTTGGCGACTTCCTTGACCAGCTCGGCGCCGATCTTCTCGTACGGGTCCTCGAGCTCGATCTCCTTGGCGATGGAGACACCATCGTTGGTGATCGTGGGGGCGCCCCACTTCTTCTCCAGGACGACGTTGCGGCCCTTGGGGCCCAGCGTCACCTTGACCGCGTCGGCGAGGCTGTTGAGGCCACGCTCGAGACCACGACGGGCCTCTTCGTCGTACGCAATTGTCTTGGCCATTGCGTTGAGATCCTCCATGTGGATGGCTGACACACAGGACGATCCCATGTCGGGTCGCCCCATTTACGCTGGCCAGGTTCGGTGCCCGCGACGGACGACCGAGGGTGTCGAGGTACCCGGTCTCACCGTCCCGACCTGGCACTCGCCTGTGGTGAGTGCCAATGCCATTTCTAGCACTCGAACATGCCGAGTGCAAGGTCGACCCGGCTAGCCCGGGTAGCCGGGGATCCACTGCCGGTCGTCGATGCGCAGCAGCAGCGCCACGAAGGCGTCCACCCGGCGCTGCTCCGGATCGCGCGGCTCCTCGTTCTCCATGGTGACCAGCTCCGCGTCGTGCAGCAGCAGCTCGGCCTCCACCCGCATGATCGCCCGGATGAAGGGCGGGGCGACCTCGGGCGGCAGATCGCCGTTGACGATGTACTCGCCGTCCGGCCCGGATTCGGTGGAGACATAGGTCAGCGCGCGGACCAGATCCGCTCGCCGCTCCCCCGCCACCAGGTCGGAATCCGGTTCATCCGCCATTGCTATATCTTATCCGGCCGCGGCCGGAATGCCGGTTCGCCGCCGCGGCGGGGCGGTACCGGCGGTCCGCCTACAGTGGCGAGGTGAGTGAAACACCCGGCCGTCCCCACGTCACCGGGGCACTCGCGCGGCTCTACGCCGACGCGGTGCCGGTGTACTGGGCGGGCGATAACCCCTGGTCGACGGGGGGTACCGAGCCGCTGGACGGCATCTCGGCGTATCGCAGGAGCGCCCCGATGCCGCACTGGCACTACGTGACGCACGGCCTCTCCGATCTCTTCGAGCACGGGCAGCGCTTCGAGTTCACCATGCGGACGCTGGACACCACGGACAGCACCGAGCCGCCGCAGTGGCCGGTGGATTTCCTGCAGAACCTGAGCCGGTTCGTCTTCCAGTCCGGTGAGTGGTTCGAGCCGGGCGACGCGGTGAAGTCGGCGGTGCCGCTCGGCGGCGACGGCTCCGCGCTGCGCGCCGCCGGCTTCGTGCCGGACCCGGAGCTCGGCACCGTCGGCGGGCTGATGTTCCTGCAGATCGTCGGGTTGACCACGGCCGAGTACCGGACCGCGCGCGGCCGCGACCTGCTCGACCTGCTGGCCCGGCTGGAGCCGCAGCTGCCGCTGTACGTCACCGACGTCGCCCGCGATTCGCTGGTGCCGGAGCCGCCGCCGGCGGCGCGCTGGCCGCGCTGGGGCGGGGGTCTGGCGGGCAGGCCGTGACGGCGCCGGGAAAGATGAGCGCCATGACGCTGCCGTTCGACTCGCTGTACCGGCACGGTTTCGCGCGGGTGGCCGTCGCGGTGCCGACCCTGCGGGTGGCCGACCCCGCCTTCAATGCCGCGCGCACCATCGAGCTGGCCCGCGCGGCCGCGGCCGACGGCACCGTGCTGACCGTCTTCCCCGAGCTCGGCCTCTCCAGCTACACCGCCGACGACCTGTTCCACCAGGACGCGCTGGACCTGGCGGTGCGGCAGGCGCTGGCCGAGATCGTCGAGGCCAGCCGCGAGCTCGCCACCGTGCTGGTGGTCGGGGCGCCGGTGCGGGCCCAGGGCAGGCTGTTCAACTGCGGCATCGTGATCGCCGACGGCGCGGTGCTCGGCGCGGTGCCGAAGAGCTACCTGCCGAACTACCGCGAGTTCTACGAGAAGCGGCAGTTCGCGGCGGCCCGCGAGGTGCTCGCCGACACCGTCGAGATCGCCGGGCAGACCGTTCCCTTCGGCGCCGACCTGCTCTTCCCGACGAGCGTCGACGGCTTCACCTTCCACCTGGAGATCTGCGAGGACGGCTGGGTGCCGCTGCCGCCGAGCGGCTTCGCCGCGCTGGCCGGCGCCACCGTGCTGGTGAATCTCTCGGCGAGCAATATCGTCGTCGGCAAGGCCGACTACCGGCGCGCGCTCTGCACCGGGCACTCGGCGCGCTACCTGGCCGCCTACCTGTACTCGGCGGCGGGCACCGGCGAGTCCACCACCGACATGGCCTGGGACGGGCAGGCGCTGGTCTGTGAGAACGGCGACCTGCTCGCCGAGGGCGAGCGCTTCGCCGACCACCCCCGGCTGGTCACCGCCGACCTGGACCTGCAGCGGCTGGCCGCGGACCGGGTGCGCACCACCAGCTTCGCCGACAATGTGCACGACCACCGCGAGCGGCTGAGCCGGTTCCGGAAGGTGCCGGTCACGCTGCCGGTGCCGGAGGCCGCGGTGGCGCTGCGCCGGGAGATCCCGCGCTTCCCCTACGTCCCCGCCGACCCGGCCGCGCGCAACGAGCGCTGCGCCGAGGTGCACCACATCCAGGTCGAGGGGCTGAGCACCCGGCTGCGCGCGGCGGGCGCGCAGCGGCTGGTGATCGGGGTCTCCGGCGGGCTGGACTCCACCCAGGCGCTGATCGTCGCGGCCAAGACCATGGACCGGCTGGGGCTGCCGCGCACCAACGTGCTGGCCTACACCATGCCCGGCTTCGCCACCAGCACCAGGACCAGGACCGACGCGCACCGGCTGATGGCGGCGCTCGGCGTCACCGCGCACGAGATCGATATCCGGCCATCGGCCGAGCAGATGCTGCGCGACCTGGGGCACCCCGCCGCGGACGGGGCGCCGCACTACGACGTCACCTACGAGAACGTGCAGGCCGGCGAGCGCACCTCGCACCTGTTCCGGCTGGCGAACATGCACGACGCGCTGGTGGTCGGCACCGGCGACCTGAGCGAGCTGGCCCAGGGCTGGTGCACCTTCGGCGTCGGCGACCACATGGCGCACTACAGCGTGAACGCCTCGGTGCCGAAGACGCTCATCCGGTACCTCATCGCCTGGGCGGCGGAGACCGGGCAGTTCGGGGCCGAGGCGAACGCGGCGCTGACCTCCATCCTGGCCACCGAGATCTCGCCGGAGCTGGTGCCGTCGGCCGACGGCGACGAGGCGCCCGGTCAGAGCTCCGAAGCCACCGTCGGCCCCTACGAACTCCAGGATCTGCACCTCTACCAGCTGCTGCGCTTCGGCTACCGGCCGAGCCGGATCGCCTACCTGGCGCACGCCGCGTGGTCGGACCGGACCCGCGGGCGCTGGCCCGACCTGATCCCGGAGGACCAGCGCAACGAGTACGACCTGGCCACCATCAAGCACTGGCTCCGGCTCTTCCTCCGCCGCTTCGTGCAGACCAGCCAGTTCAAGCGCTCCACGCTGCCGAACGCGCCGAAGGTCGGCTCCGGCGGCTCGCTCTCGCCGCGCGGCGACTGGCGGGCGCCGAGCGACGCGGTGGCGACGGCCTGGCTGGACGAGCTGGAGCGCAACGTCCCGGATTAACCGCCGAGCCCGGCCAGGATCTCGACCAGGTGCGCCTCCACCCGCGCCTTCTGCAGCCCGAGGCCGCTGAGCACGCCGGTGCCGTTCTCCTGCTCCAGCAGCGCGAGCAGCACGTGCTCGGTGCCGACGTAGTTGTGGCCGAGCCGGACCGCCTCGCGGAAGGTCAGCTCCAGCGCCTTCTTGGCATCGGCGTCGAAGGGGATGAGCGCCGGGATCGGCTCGCCGCTCGGCTCGGGCAGCGCGGCCGCGGCCGCCGCGGCGACGGCGTCCAGGGTGACCCCCTGGGTCTCGAGCTCCTTCGCGGCCAGCGCCTCCGGCTGGGTGAGCAGCCCGAGCACCAGGTGCGGCAGCCCGATCACGGTGTGGCCGGAGTTGCGCGCCGCCTCCTGCGAGGCGGCGACGGCGCTGCGGGCGCGCGGGGTGAAGCGGCCGAACCCAGCGGCCGGGTCCAGCCCGGCGTCCGGGCCCTTGGGCACGAAGCGCTTCTGCGCGGCCTGCTTGCTGACGCCCATGCTGGCGCCGATATCGGTCCAGGAGGCGCCGGAGCGGCGGGCCTGGTCGACGAAGTGGCCGATCAGGTGATCGGCCACCTCGCCGAGCGTCCCCGCGGTCACCACGGCGTCGGAGAGCTGCTCCAGGACGTCGTCGGGGCGGGCCTTCTTGATGCCGTCGATCAGGTCGTCGAGTCGTACGTTCGTCATGCGTCAACCATAGGTTGACGAACTCGCTCCGTCAACCAAGAGTTGACGATCAGCTCGGCAGCCCGGCAGCCTTGGCGGCGAACCGCACGATCCGCTCCTTGACCCAGGCGCCCGCCCTTCCGGTGATCACGATGCGCGCGGGCGTGTCGTCGGCGCGCACCGCGTGCACCATGCCGTCGGTGCGGCCCAGGCTGTAGCACTGCAGGTGGTAGCGGAAGCGGAACTCGCGCGGCTCGGCGCCGCGCGCCCGCGCGCCGATCGCGGTCGCGGCGTAAGCGCCCTGCGGCAGCGCGGTGGCGCAGGCCATGCGCAGCACCCGGCCGTCCGGCCCGGCGATGGCGGCGGCATCGCCGACGGCGTAGACCTCCGGGTGCGAGACCGAGCGCAGCGTGGCGTCGGTGCGTACCCGGCCCGCGCCGTCCACCGCGAGCCCGGCGGCCGCGGCCAGCCGCGGCACCGAGAACCCCGCGGTCCAGAGCACGGCCTCGCCCGGCACCTCGGTGCCGTCGGCCAGCCGGACGCCGGCGGCGGTCACCGCGGTGACCTTGGCACCGGCCCGCACCTCGACGCCGAGCCGGTCGAGCACCTTCCGCACGTGCGCCCGGCCGCGGGCCGAGAGGTGCGCCACCGGCTCGTCCGCGCCGAGCAGGGTGACCCGCAGCTCGGGGCGGGACTCGGCGAGCTCGGCGGCCAGTTCCAGGCCGGTGGCGCCCGCGCCGACCACCAGTGCCCGGCCGGTCGGCGGCGCGGCGTCGGCGAGATCCTCCGGGGTGGCGACGGTTACCGCGTGCTCGGCGGCGCCGGGCACGTCGGCGGCGCCCCCGGCCGAGCCGAGCGCGTAGACCAGGGTGTCGTAGGGCAGCGCGGCGCCGTCGGCCAGCCGGACCTCGCGCGCGTCGAGATCCAGCGCGACGGCCTTGCCCTGGACGAACCGGATCCCCCTGCGGCCGAGCACCTCGGCGAGGTCCCACTCCGGAATGGCCTGCCCGGCGGCGCGCTGGTGCAGCCGGACCCGCTCGACGAAGCGGGCGCGGGCGTCGAGCACGGTGATCTCCGCGCCCGGCGCGGTGCGGACCAGCTTGGTGGCGGCGGCGAGGCCGGCGTAACCGGCGCCGAGGACGACGATGCGGCGGGTGGTCATGATGTGGCTCCTTCGGCGAAGCTGCTACCCGGGCGCGCCGGGCCTGACACCACTCAGACCGGGCAGCCGCCGCCGAGCTGACACCTTCCCGCTGTGAACCCGGTCACCGGAAGCGCCCGAGCTTCGCCGGGTTCAGCACGAAGGAGAGCGCGACCAGCCGCGGGCCGTCCTGGAAGTCGCCGAACTCGGGGACGACGACCACGTAGACCGCGCCGTCCACCCGGGCCAGCAACCCGGGCGCGCCATTGACCTCGGTGGCCTCCAGGGTGAAGCCCGCGGGCGCCTTCCGGACCAGGCCGAGCAGGAACGCCGAGACCCGGTCCGCGCCGGTGACCGGGCGCCGGGCCGCGCTCACCACGCCGCCGCCGTCCGAGGTGGCGACGACGTCGGCGGCGAGCAGCGCGCGCAGCCCCGCCACGTCGCCCTCGCCCGCCGCGGCGAGGAAGCGCTCCAGCAGCTCGCGGGCCCGCTCCACCGAGACCTCGAAGCGGCCGCGGCCCTCGCGCACCCGGACGCTCGCGCGCGAGTAGATCTGCTGCGAGTTCGCCTCGGAGAGCTCGAGCATGGCCGCGATCTCGCGGTGCGGGTAGCCGAAGGCCTCGCGCAGCACGAAGACCGCGCGCTCCACCGGGTTCAGCCGCTCCAGCGCGGCGAGCAGCGCCAGCGAGACCAGCTCGCGCTGCTGCGCCGTCTCGAGCGGGCCGAGGTCGGTGTCCGGGGTCGGCACCGGCTCCGGCAGCCAGGGCCCGACGTAGCTCTCCCGCCTGGCCCGCGCCGACACCAGCCAGCTGCGGCAGAGGTTCACCGTGACCGTGGTCAGCCAGGCCTCGGCGGAGCGGATCTCGGCGGTCTCGGCGGCGGCCCAGCGCAGGTAGGTCTCCTGCACCGCGTCCTCGGCCTCGCTCGCGCTGCCGAGCATGCGGTAGGCGAGCGCGAAGAGCCGCGGCCGCTGCCGCAGGAATTCGTCGAGGTCCGAGCTGCTCATCGGCTTCGGTCAGCGCCTGCGCTGGTCGTCGCGCGGCCGGTTGTTCCCGCCGGGCCTGCGCAGCCGGAGCCGCGCGGTGGAGATGGCCGGGCGCGGCAGGCTCGGCCTGCGCCGGGCCGCGCGGCGCTGCGCCCTGCGCTCGGCGGGCTTGTCCTGCCAGGTCTCCGGCCGGGCCGCGACCCAGCGCTGCGAGCGCCAGGCGAACGGGATGTGCGCCAGGTACAGCGCGATCAGCACCAGCAGCAGCACGATCGGGAAGGTCACCAGCGCGGCGGCCGCGATCGCGACCAGCACCAGCAGCGCCGCCGCGGCCTGCGGCGCCACCCGCACCGACTTCATGGCCAGCGTCGGGATGGTGCTCACGCAGAGCAGCGCGGAGAACACGGTCCAGGCGGCGACCTCGTAGAACCCGACCCACCAGCCGTCGCCGAACTGCACGAGCAGCGCGATCGGGGTCAGCGCGATGAGCGCGCCGGCCGGGGCCGGGACGCCGACGAAGTACTCGCGCGACCACTCCGGCCTGGTGTCGTCGTCCATCAGGGTGTTGAACCGGGCCAGCCGCAGCACCACGCTGACCGCGAAGAGCAGCGCCACGATCCAGCCCGCGCTGTACTCGTCGAGCAGCGCCACGTAGAGCACCAGCGCGGGGGCGACGCCGAAGGAGATGGCGTCGGAGAGCGAGTCCAGCTCGGCCCCGATCTTGGTGGTGGCGTCGAGCATGCGCGCCAGCCTGCCGTCCAGCGTGTCGAAGACCGCGGCCGCGCCGACCATGGCCAGCGCGGTCGACAGCTCGCCGTCCAGCCCGAACTTCACCGCCGAGAGCCCGGAGCAGAGCGCCAGGATGGTGACCATGCTCGGCAGCAGCCGGACGCTCCGCCTGCGGCGCCCCTCGGCGGGCCCCGCCTGCGCGATCACGACAGGACGGCGAGGACGGTCTCGCCGCCGATGGTGCGCTGACCAGGCAGCACCAGCAGGTCGGTGCCCGCGGGGAAGTAGGTGTCGACCCGGGAGCCGAAGCGGATCAGGCCGTAGGTGTCGCCGATGGTCAGCACATCGCCCGCGCGCGCCTCGTTGACGATCCGGCGGGCGATCAGCCCGGCGATCTGCACCACGACGACCTGCTTGCCGTCGGGCGTCTCCAGCACCATGCCGGTGCGCTCGTTCACCGAGCTGGCCTCGGCCAGGTCGGCGGAGCGGAACTGGCCGGGCTGGTGCACCACGGTGCGCACGGTCCCGGAGACCGGGGTGCGCTGCACGTGCACGTCGAGCACCGAGAGGAAGATGCTGACCCGGGGCAGCGGGGCGTCGCCGAGCCCGAGCTCCGGCGGCGGCACCGCGGAGTCGACCAGCGCGACCTCACCGTCCGCGGCGGCGACCACGGCGCCCCTGATGTTCGGCGGCACCCGGTGCGGGTGCCGGAAGAAGCCGGCGCAGGCCGCGGCCGTCAGCAGTCCGGCCCTGCGCACCCAGCGCCGCTTGCGGCCGAGCGCCGCCACCGCGAGCGGGGCGGCCACGAAGGGCAGCCCGGCGGGGTGCAGCGGGGGGATCGAGGACCGGATGAGGTCGGCGATGTGGCCGGCTCCGGTGGTCTCGGGGGTGCCGGACGGGGTCGGGCGGCGTGCCACAGGCTCCTCTTTCGATGTCGGGTACGAGCACCACACCTTACGCCGACGCGACCTCCCGATCGTGGTCGGCGTTGGGCATATCCCGGGCAACCCGCGGGCATGCGTAATCGGCACCGCCGGAAGTCCGGGCGGCGCCGATTACGCGCGCCGGGTCAGTGCACCGGACGGCGACCGGTGACGAGCTTGACCAGGAACAGCAGGATGACCGCGCCGGCGAGGCAGGTCAGGAAGCTGAAGATCAGGCCGCCGCCCTCGACGTCGACCCCGAACAGCTTCAGCAGGAACCCGCCGAGCAGGCCGCCGATGACACCGACGACGATATTGAGCAGGATGCCCTGCTGTGCGTCCGTCTTCATGAACTTGCTGGCGATCCAGCCGGCCAGGCCGCCGATGATGATCCAGCCGATAATCCCGAGACCGAGCATTGTGTCCTCGCATCACTAGTTGGGTGCGCGCCGCTTCGAGCCATCGCCGCGCTGTCCACCGGATACCCCCGCTCGAGGGGAATACGCGCGCGCACTCCGAAGGGCGGAGATAATATGAGGAAGCCTCATGTCCAACGTTCCGGCCAACACCCGGCAACGCTGGACCGCAATAACCGACGCCACCCGCCGGCTCGGCCGTGGGGACAGGAGACGCACATGGTCGCAATCGCACAGACGACCGGGGTTGAGCACACCGCCATCCTCGGGCTCGGGGTATACCGGCCCGCGCGCATCGTCACCAACGACGAGGTCGCGGGGCCGATCGACTCCAGCGACGAGTGGATCCGCACCCGCTCCGGCATCCGGACCCGCCGCTTCGCCGACGACACCGAGACGGTGCGCAGCATGAGCGTCGCGGCCGCGAAGGGCGCGCTGGAGTCGGCGGGGGTCGCCGTCGACCAGGTGGACACCGTCATCGTCGCGACCTCGACGCACCTCATGCTCACCCCGGCCGCGGCCCCGCAGATCGCCACCGAGCTCGGCATGAACGGCGCCGCCGCCTTCGACGTCTCGGCGGGCTGCGCGGGGTTCTGTCACGCGCTGGCGCTCGCCTCGGACCTGGTGCGGGCGGGCACCGCGGGGCACGTGCTCGTCATCGGCGTGGAGAAGCTGACCGACACCATCAACCCGGCGGACCGCTCCACCGCGTTCCTCTTCGCCGACGGCGCGGGCGCGGTGATCGTCGGCCCGGCCGAGGAGCAGGGCATCGGCCCGACGGTGTGGGGCTCGGACGGCACCCAGAGCCACGCCATCCGGCAGGACAAGGACTGGCTGGAGTTCTTCGCCGAGATCGAGGAGAAGGGGCTGGACGCGGTCCGCCCCTACCTGACCATGGAGGGCACCGCGGTCTTCCGCTGGGCCGCGCACTCGCTGGAGAAGGTCTGCCGGGACGCCATCGACCGGGCCGGGCTCGCCACCGACGACCTCGACGCCATGATCCCGCACCAGGCCAACGGCCGGATCATCGAGATCATGGCCAGGGTGCTCAAGCTGCCGGAGAACTGCGCGCTGGCCAATGACATCGAGGAGACCGGCAATACCTCGGCCGCCTCGATCCCGCTGGCCATGGAGCAGCTGCTGCGCACCGGGCAGTCCAAGCCGGGCGACACCGCGCTGCTCATCGCCTTCGGCGCCGGGCTCTCGTACGCCGCCCAGGTGGTCACGCTGCCGAACTGGGCCTGACGCACCCGCGGCCCCGCGCGCCGGGGCCGCGGGCCGTGCTCAGGCCGGGGTCTCGACCGCGGCCTTGATCCCGGCCAGCGTCTGCTTCATGCCGTCGACCAGCTTGACCTCGAACGACTCCTCGCCGCCGAGCACCGCCCTGATGGCGTTGCGGGAGAAGGCCGTGGTGCCGTCGGACATGTCCCTGGTCTGGGTGAGCCGGGTGCCGGTGGCGGTTGGCTCCAGGCTGAAGCGCCAGGTGCTGCGGTTCTCGGTGACCCGGAAGGCGAACTCCCGGTTCGGCTCGAAGGCCACGATGCGCGCGGTGGTCGGCCAGTACTTCCAGCCGTCCCGGTTCAGGTTGACGGTCCAGGTGCCCGGCTTCAGCGGGCCGAGCGGCTGCATCCGCACGCACTGCGGGCTGAACTCCGGGATCCGCTTGGGATCGGCCACCACGGCCCAGACGCGCTCCGGCGGGGCGATGATGTCGACGGTCGCTTCCAGATTCTTCGGCAACGCTGCCTCCTGTTCGCGGTACTGACGGATACAGTAATTCTAGTCGGGCCGCTTCACCCTGTTCGCCCTGGGCAGAGCAATGCGACAGGTCGGTTCGCGGCGCGCATACTCGGTGGGTGACTTCCCCCGCCGCCGATAAACCGCTCATTCTCAGCGTCGACGACGATCCCGGCGTCTCCCGCGCGGTCGTGCGCGACCTGCGCCGCCGCTACGGCGCCGATTACCGGATCCTGCGGGCCGAGTCCGGGCCGTCCGCGCTGGAGGCGCTGCGCGAGGTGAAGCTGCGCGGCCAGCAGGTCGCGGTGCTGATCGCCGACTTCCGGATGCCCGGCATGGACGGCATCGAGTTCCTGGAGCAGGCCATGGACCTGCACCCGTACGCGCGCCGGGTGCTGCTCACCGCCTACGCCGACACCAATGCCGCGATCGACGCGATCAACGTCGTCGACCTGGACCACTACCTGCTCAAGCCGTGGGACCCGCCGGAGGAGAAGCTCTACCCGGTGCTGGACGGGCTGCTGGAGGCGTGGCGCGGCAGCGAGCAGCGCCCGGTGTACGGCACCAAGGTGATCGGCACCCGCTGGTCGCCGCGGTGCTCGGAGGTGCGCGAGTTCCTGGCCCGCAACCAGCTGCCCTACCGCTGGTACCCGGCGGACGAGCCGGAGGGCGCCAAGCTGCTCGCCGCTGCGGGCCGGGACATCAGCTGCTGCCCGGTGGTGATCACCGCCGAAGGCGAGCCGCTGGTGCAGCCGACCGACGGCGAGCTGGCCGAGCGGGTCGGGCTGAACACCACCCCCACCGGCGAGTTCTACGACCTGATCGTGGTCGGCGGCGGCCCGGCCGGGCTCGGCGCCGCGGTCTACGGCGCCTCCGAGGGGCTGCGCACGGTGCTGGTGGAGCGCACCGCGACCGGCGGCCAGGCCGGGCAGAGCTCGCGGATCGAGAACTACCTCGGCTTCCCGGACGGCGTCTCCGGCGGGCAGCTGGCCGACCGGGCCAGGCGGCAGGCCGGGAAGTTCGGCGCCGAGCTGGTGACCACCCGCGAGGTGGTCGGGCTGGAGGTGAACGGCTCGGCGCGCACCGTGCGCTTCGCCGACGGCGGCACGCTCTGCGCGCACACCGTGATCATCGCGACCGGCGTCGACTACCGCAGGCACCCGGCACCGGGAGTGGACGAGTTCACCGGCCGCGGCGTCTACTACGGCTCGGCCATGACCGAGGCGGCGGAGTGCGCGGGCCACGAGGTCTACATCGTCGGCGGCGCCAACTCGGCCGGGCAGGCGGCGGTCTTCCTCTCCCGCAACGCCGGGCGGGTGCACCTGGTGGTACGCGGCGACTCGCTGGAGAAGTCCATGTCGCACTACCTGGTGCAGCAGATCGCCGCCATCGAGAACATCGAGGTGCACACCTGCACCGAGGTGATCGGGGCCGACGGCGACGACCACCTGCGCGGCATCGTGCTGCGGAACAACGAGACCGGGCGCGAGGAGAAGGCCGAGACCGAGCGGCTCTTCCTCTTCATCGGCGCCGCGCCGCAGACCGGCTGGCTGGACGGCACGGTGGCCCGCGATGCCGCCGGGTTCGTGCTGGCCGGGCCGGACCTCACCCCCGAGGGCGGCAGGCCGTCCGGCTGGGAGCTGACCCGCTCCCCGCACCACCTGGAGACCAATGTGCCCGGCGTCTTCGTCGCCGGCGACGTGCACGCGGAGTCGGCCAAGCGGGTGGCCTCCGCGGTCGGCGAGGGGGCCATGGCCGTCATGTTCGTGCACCGTTACCTCGCCTAGGAAGGAATCCATCGTGAGCGAGCTTGTCTGCGATCCGGCCGAGCTGCGTGAGCTCTTCCTGTTCGAGAAGCTGAACGACGAGCAGCTGGCCTGGCTGTGCCGGGACGGGCGGATCGAGGAGCTGGAGCCCGGGATTGCCTTCCGCGAGGGCGAGCCGGCGACCTGCTTCTACGTGCTCATGGACGGTGAGCTGCGGCTCACCAAGCTCTCCGCGGGCACCGAGATCGAGCTGACCCGCACCGACCACCGCGGCTCCTACGTCGGGGCGTGGACCGCCTACCTCGGCGATCGGGCCGACCAGAGCTACGTGTCGTCCATGGTCATCACCCGGCCGTCGCGCTTCTTCGTGCTCGACGCCGCGACCTTCTCGGCGATGATGCGCGAGTGGTTCCCGATGGCGGTGCACCTGCTGGAGGGCGCCTTCTTCGGCAACCGGGACAAGCACGAGCGGGTGGCCGAGCGGGAGCGGCTGCTCGCGCTCGGCTCGCTCTCCGCCGGGCTCACGCACGAGCTGAACAACCCCGCCGCGGCCGCGGTGCGCGCCACCTCCGGGCTGCGCGAGCGGGTCGCCGGGATGCGGCACAAGCTCGGCATGATGGCACAGGGCAAGTTCCCGCCCGAGGTGCTGGTGACCCTGGTCCGGCTGCAGGAGGACGCCGCCGAGCTGGTGGCCAAGGCCCCCGAGCTCACCCCGCTGGAGGCCGCCGACCGCGAGGACGCGCTCGGCGACTGGCTGGCGGAGCACGAGATCGCCGACGGCTGGAACCTGGCGCCCAACTTCGTGCAGGCCGGGATCGACGTGGACTGGCTGGAGCGGGTGGCCGGCACGCTGGAGGGCTGCACCGAGCAGGTCTTCGAGGGCGCGATCCGGTGGCTGAACTACACCATCGAGACCGAGCTGCTGATGAACGAGATCGCCGACTCCACCACCCGGATCTCCACCCTGGTCGGCGCGGCCAAGCAGTACTCGCAGATGGACCGGGCCCCGTTCCAGGTGGTCGACGTGCACGAGCTGCTCGACAGCACCCTGGTGATGCTGAACCGCAAGCTCGGCGACGGCATCGCCCTGGTCAAGGAGTACGACCGCACGCTGCCGCCGATCCCCTGCTACGCCGCCGAGCTGAACCAGGTGTGGACCAACCTGATCGACAACGCGGTCTACGCCATGAACGGCTCCGGCACGCTCACCGTCCGCACCTACCGGGACGACGTCTGCCTGGCGGTGGCGATCGGCGACACCGGCCCCGGCATCCCCGCCGATATCCGGCGCCGGATCTTCGAGCCGTTCTTCACCACCAAGCCGGTCGGCGACGGCACCGGGCTCGGCCTCGACATCAGCTTCCGGATCGTGGTGAACAAGCACCACGGCGATATCGAGGTGGCCTCCGAGCCGGGGTCGACGGTCTTCACCGTGCGGATCCCGCTGGAGCGCCCGGCCGAGGCCGAATAGGCCAATAGCTGCAACGCGTTCCACTACACTCCCGACATGGAACGCCTCACCGGACTCGATGCCAGCTTCCTGTATCTGGAGACCGGGACGCAGCACCTGCACGTGTGCGCGCTGCTGGTACTCGATCCCGGTGCGGAGGGCGGCGACTACTCGTTCGACGCCTTCAAGGCCGAGCTCGGGCGCAGGCTGGCCTACGTGCCGCAGATGCGCCGGAAGCTGCGGGCGGTCCCGCTCGACCTGGACTACCCGTACTGGGTCGAGGCGGGCGACTACGACCTGGACTACCACGTCCGGCGGTACGGGCTGCCCGCGCCGGGCGGCCGCGCGGAGCTGGCCGCGCTGGTCGGCGATATCGCGAGCACCCCGATGGACCGCAACCACCCGCTCTGGCAGGTGCGGGTGGTGGAGGGGGTGGACGGCGACAAGGTCGCGGTGATCCTCAAGTACCACCACGCCGCGGTGGACGGCGTCACCGGCTCCGAGCTGCTGATGGCGCTCTGCGATACCGAGCCGGGGCAGCACCGGGACCAGGAGCCGCCCGCCGCGCTCGGCCGGGAGCCCGAGCCGAGCGACCTGCGGCTGCTCGCCGAGGCGGCGCTGCGCTTTCCGACCAGGGCCGGGGTGGTGCGCATGGTGCCGAAGACCGTCGGCAAGCTGGCCGGGATGGTGCGCAGGCGCCAGGGCAACCGCTCCGGCATGGCGCTCCCGCTGACCGCGCCGCGCACCCCGTTCAACCGGACCATCACGCCGCACCGCGCGGTCGCCTTCACCGAGGTCGAGCTGGCCGAGGTCAAGCGGATCAAGAACGCCTTCGGGGTGAAGATCAACGACGTGGTGCTCACGGTGGTCGGCGGCGCGCTCCGCGACTACCTGATCGAGCGCGGCGAGCTGCCGGAGGACAAGTCGCTGCTCGCCACCATCCCGGTCTCGGTGCACGAGTCGTCGCGGCACACGCGCGGGATCAACAAGGTCTCCTCGCTCTTCTGCGATCTCGGCACCGACATCGCCGACCCGGTGGAGCGGCTGAAGCGGGTGGCCGAGGCGAACCGGGCCGCCAAGGAGGAGCACGAGGAGCTCATCGGCGCCGACTTCCTGCAGGACTGGACGCAGTACGCGCCGCCGAACACCTTCCGGATCGCGATGCGGCTCTACTCCTCGCTGAAATTGGCGGAGCGGCACCCGGTGGTGCACAACCTGGTGGTCTCCAATGTCGCGGGGCCGCCGCTGCCGCTGTACTTCCTCGGGGTGCGGCTGCTCAGCTCGTATCCGTTCGGCCCGATCTTCCACGGCTCCGGGCTGAACATCACCGCGCTCTCCTACGACGGGAAACTCGACTTCGGGCTGATCGCCTGCCGGGAGCTGGTGCCCGACCTGGCCGAGCTGACCGACCGGATCCCCGGCGTGGTCGAGGCGCTGCGCGCGGCCGCCGAGCAGACGGCCTGAGCGGTGCCGGGTACAGTGCTGCCGACGCGCCGGAGCCGCCGGTGCCGCGAACGACCAACGGGGGATCCACCATGGCCCGACTCTCCGCCGCCGTGCTCGCCGCCGGTGTGCTCGCCCTGGTCGTGAGTGGTTGCGGGCCGGACGAATCGGCCGATGCGAACGGCTTGCGCAAGGGGAGCACCGGTGCCGCGGCCAGTACTACCGCCGTCGCGTCCAGCAGCACCGCCGCGAGCAGCGCTCCGGCCGCGCCGGGCAGCAGCGCCGCGGAGCCGACGCCGCCCGCCGCGGCGCCGAGCGGGACCGGGGCCGACATCAGCTGCGCCGACTTCCGGAAACTCGACACCGATCAGGAGAAAGCGGTGATCGAGCTGATCCTCGCCGAGAATCCGGACAGCCCCTTCGCGGGCAGCCCGAACGTCGCGCTCGGCACCGCGAAGCTGGTCTGCCTCTCGCCCAGCGTGGCCGACGAGCCCGTGGCCACGGCGGCGGGGCTCGTCGCCGGGTAAGAATGGGGCGGTGGCCGACCTTTCACTGACCGCCCGTCTCAACCCCTCCGCGGCGGATGCCCGCAGGGGGGTGGTGCGGCTGCATCCGGAGGCACTCGCCGCGCTCGGGCTGCGGGAGTGGGACGGGATCGCGCTCACCGGGTCGCGGCGCACCGCGGCGGTGGCCGGGCTGGCCCCGGCGGGCACCCCGGCCGGGGTCGCGCTGCTGGACGACGTCACGCTCTCCAATGCCGGGCTGCGCGAGGACGCGACCGTGGTGATCGCGCCTGCGACGGTGTTCGGCGCCAGGCAGATCCGGGTCAGCGGGTCGCTGCACGCCACCCGCTCGATCCCGGCGAGCACCCTGCGCCAGGCGCTGCTCGGCAAGGTGGTGACGGTGGGCGACGCCGTCTCGCTGCTCCCCCGCGACCTCGGGCCGGACATCAGCTCGGCCGCCACCACCCAGGCGCTCTCCCGCACCTTCGGCATCGCCTGGACCACCGAGCTGCTCACCGTCACCGGCACCGAACCGGCGGGCCCGGTCAGCGTGCAGCCCAACTCGTCCGTCGACTGGGGGCCGGGTGTCGTCACGGCGGCCCTGCCGGGCGCGCCCGGCGCGGAGCAACAGCCCGGCGGCTTCGGGCAGGGATCGCAGGCCGGCGGTTCCGGGACGGAGGCACAGCCGAGCGGTCCAGGGACGGGGTCTTCACCCGCCGAGGCCGGGGGCGACCGGATTCCGCTGCCCGCCTCGGTGACCAGGGGCAAACCCGCCCCCGCCGCCGCCGACCTGATCGGCGTGCAGGGCCAGTCGGCCAAGCTCGCCGAGTGGCTCGCCCTCGCCCTGGACGAGCCGGAGCTGCTCCGCACCCTCGGCGCCTCGCCGCACCTCGGGGTGCTGATCACCGGCCCGCACGGGGTCGGGAAGGCCACGCTGGCCAGGGCGGTCGCCGCCCCGCGCCGGGTGGTCGAGCTGGACGGCCCGTCCATCGGCGCCGCCGAGAGCGGCGCCCGGCTGCGCGCGGTCGCCGCCGCCGTGGCCGAGGTGAGCTCGGGGCAGGGCGGAATCCTGCTGGTCACCGATATCGATGCCCTGCTCCCCGCAACCGCGGAGCCGGTCGCCACGCTCATCCTCGACCAGCTCCGCGCCGCCGTCGCGACCCCGCTCGTCGCCTTCCTGGCCACGACCGCGCACCCCGGCGAGATCGACGCCCGGCTGCGCGCCCCCGACCTCTGCGACCGCGAGATCGCGCTGCCGCTGCCCACCGCCGCAGTCCGCGAGGCGCTGCTCGACTTCCTGCTCCGCGCGGTGCCGACCGGCGAGCTCCAGCTGGCCGAGATCGCCGCCCGCACCCCCGGTTTCGTCGTCTCCGACCTGGCGGCGCTGTGCCGCGAGGCCGCGCTGCGCGCCGCCTCCCGCACCGGCCGCGAGCACACCGATCCCCGGCTCACCCAGGCCGACCTGACCGGCGCGCTGGCGGTGATCCGCCCGCTCTCCCGCTCCGGCAGCGAGGAGCTGGCGATCGGCAGCCTCGGGCTGGACGACGTCGGCGACATGGTGCAGACCAAGCAGGCGCTCACCGAGGCGGTGCTCTGGCCGCTGCGCCACCCCGACTCCTTCGCCCGGCTCGGCATCGAGCCGCCGCGCGGCGTGCTGCTCTACGGCCCGCCCGGCTGCGGCAAGACCTTCCTGGTGCGCGCGCTCGCCAGCAGCGGGCAGCTCAGCGTGCACGCGGTGAAGGGCGCCGAGCTCATGGACAAGTGGGTCGGCGCCTCGGAGCGCGCGGTGCGCGAGCTCTTCCAGCGGGCCAGGGACTCCGCGCCCTCGCTGATCTTCCTGGACGAGGTGGACGCGCTCGCCCCACGCCGCGGCCAGAGCGGCGACTCCGGCGTCGGCGACCGGGTGGTGGCGGCGCTCCTCACCGAGCTGGACGGGGTCGAGCCGCTGCGCGACGTGGTGGTGCTCGGCGCCACCAACCGCCCCGAGCTGATCGACCCGGCGCTGCTCCGCCCCGGGCGGCTGGAGCGGCTGGTCTTCGTCCCGCCGCCGGACGCCGAGGCGCGGGTGGCGATCCTGCGCACCGCGGGGCGGGCGGTGCCCTTGGCCGCCGACGTCGACCTGGCCGCGCTGGCGAAGGAGCTGGACGGCTACTCCGCCGCCGACTGCGCCGCGCTGCTGCGCGAGGCCGCGCTGACCGCCATGCGCCGGGATATCGACGCCGCCGACGTGACCGCCGCCGATATCGGCGCCGCCCGCACAGCGGTGCGCCCCTCACTCGACCCGGCCCAGGTGGAGTCGCTGCGGCGGTACGCGGAGAACCGCGGCTGAGCCGAGGTGTGCCCGGAGATTGCCGGAGTACCGCCGGAGTGACGAACGCCGCTCCACCCCGCACCGGCAACGGTCCTGGCCACCCGCCCAAGTAGGATCGACCCGGACGACCGCCCGCCCGAGACGACGGAGCGTAGTTTGCTCGTAATCCTGCTCGCACATGCCCTTGCCGCCGTGGTGGCCCCGCTGTGCGTCCGGATCGCGGGTCGAAAAGCCTTCTATCCGCTCGCGGCGGTCCCGCTCGCCTGCCTCGGCTGGGTGGTGGCCCACTGGGGTACCACCCAGGTGGTGAGCGTGGCGTGGGCCCCCGCGATCGGGATGGACATCGACCTCCGATTCGATTCCCTGGCCGCCGTCATGGCGGTGCTCGTGCTCGGCATCGGCACCCTCATCCTCTGCTACTGCGCCCGCTACTTCGACGACGACGAGCCGCGGCTGGGTGCCTTCGCGGCCCAGCTGGTCGGCTTCTCCGGCGCCATGTTCGGCGTGGTGACCAGCGACAACATGCTGCTGCTCTACGTCTTCTGGGAGATCACGACGGTGCTGTCGTTCCTCCTGGTCGGGCACAACGCGGACCGCGCGGCGAGCAGGCGCGCGGCCATCCAGGCGCTGCTGGTGACCGGCGCGGGCGGGCTCACCATGCTCACCGGCATCGTGCTGCTCGGCCAGCTCTCCGGCAGCTTCCTGCTCTCCGACCTGCTCGGCGGCGGCGCCCCGGGCGGGGTCGCGGCGAGCGTCGCGGTGGCGCTCATCCTGGTCGGCGCGCTGAGCAAGTCGGCGATCGTGCCGCTGCACTTCTGGCTGCCCGGCGCCATGGCCGCCCCGACCCCGGTCAGCGCCTACCTGCACGCGGCCGCCATGGTGAAGGCCGGGGTCTACCTGATCGCGCGGCTCGCGCCCGCCTTCGCCGAGTCGCCGGTCTGGCATCCGATGGTGCTCACGCTCGGCGCGGTCTCGATGGTGCTGGCCGGCTGGCGCGCGCTGCAGGTGACCGATCTCAAGCTGGTGCTCGCCTTCGGCACCGTCAGCCAGCTCGGCTTCCTGGTCATGCTGGTCGGCATCGGCACCCCGGAGGCCGCGCTGGCCGGGCTCGCCATGGTGGTGGCGCACGCGCTCTTCAAGGCCTGCCTGTTCATGGTGGTCGGCATCGTCGACCACGGCGCGGGCACCCGCGAGCTGGGCAAACTCTCCGGGCTTGGCCGCCGCGAGCCGGTGCTGCTCGGCGCCGCCGCGCTGGCCGCGCTGAGCATGGCAGGCATTCCGCCGCTGCTCGGCTTCGTCGGCAAGGAGAGCGCGCTGGCCGCGGCGCAGCACGCCGAGGTGCTGGCCGGGCCGGTCCGCATCGTGCTGCTCGCGGTCTTCGTCGTCGGCTCCATGCTGACCGTGGCCTACAGCGCCCGGTTCGTCTGGGGCGCCTTCGCCGACAAGGCGGGCGTCGAGCCGCCCAAGCACTGGCACCGCCCCGACGCGGCCTTCCTGGCGCCGCCGGTGCTGCTCGCCCTGGCCGGGCTCGCCGCCGGGCTCGCCGCGCCCTGGGTGGACACGCTGCTCGCGCCGTACGCCCGCACCCTGCCCGGCCCGGCCCCGCAGCACCTCGCGCTCTGGCACGGCTTCACGCTGCCGCTGCTGCTCACCGCGGTCGTGGTGGCGGGCGGGCTCGCGCTCTTCGCGCTACAGGGGCGGATCCACGAGTCCGCGCACCCGCGGCTCGGCAATGCCGACCGGGTCTACGACGCCACGCTCAAGCAGATGGACCGGCTCTCGCTGCGGATGACCGCTGCCACCCAGCGCGGCTCGCTGCCGCTGAACCAGGCCACCATCCTCGGCACCATGACGCTGCTGCCCGCGATCGCGCTGGCCATCGCCGGGCCGAGCCAGTTCCGGATGCGCCTCTGGGACACCCCGATGCAGCTGGTGATCGCGCTGGTCATGATCGCCTCCGCGCTGGCGGCGACGGTGCTGCGAAACCGGCTGGCCGCGGTGCTCGTCGTCGGCGTCACCGGCTACGGCTGCGGCGTCATCTTCGCGCTGCACGGCGCCCCCGACCTGGCGCTCACCCAGTTCCTGGTGGAGACGCTGCTGCTGGTGGTCTTCGTGCTGGTGCTGCGGGCCTTCCCGGCGGAGCTGGAGGAGAGCAGGCTGGCCGCCTCGAAGGGGAGCAGGGCGGTGCTCGGCATCGCGGTCGGCTCGGTGGTCGCGGTGCTCGGCGCGGTGGCCGTGGCCGCGCGCGGCTCGACCCCGATCTGGCAGCTCGTCCCGGAGGCCGCCTACACCCTCGGCGGCGGCAAGAACGCGGTCAACGTGCTGCTCGTCGATATCCGCGCCTGGGACACCATGGGCGAGATCTCGGTGCTGGTGGTAGCCGCGACCGGGGTGGCGTCGCTGGTCTTCCGGGTGCGCCGGTTCGGCAGCGCGCCGCGCGCCGCGGACGCCCCGAACTACGACCCGGACCGGGTGGGGTGGCTCTCCGCGGGCCGGCTCATCTCCCGGGAGAACCGCTCGATGATCCTGCAGATCGCCACCAGGCTGGTGTTCCCGACCATCATGGTGCTCTCGGTCTACTTCTTCTTCTCCGGGCACAACGCGCCCGGCGGCGGCTTCGCCGGCGGGCTCACCGCCGGGCTGGCGCTCACCCTGCGCTACCTGGCGGGCGGGCGGTACGAGCTGGGCGAGGCGCTGCCGGTGGACGCCGGGCACCTGCTCGGCGCCGGGCTCACCCTCGCGGCCGGCACCGCGGCGGCCTCGCTGCTGGTCGGGGCGCCGCCGCTCTCCTCGGCGATCGTCGAGCTGACGCTGCCGCTCTTCGGCGAGGTCAAGCTGGTGACGGCGCTCTTCTTCGACCTCGGCGTCTACCTCATCGTGGTCGGGCTGGTGCTGGACGTGCTGCGCTCGCTCGGCGCCCGGCTGGACAGCGAGCTCGACTCCGACCAGCCGGTCTCCGCGAAGGGGGGCGCAGCGTGACCGCCAACCTGACCCTGCTCGTCGTGATCGGCGCCCTTGTCGCCTGCGGCGTCTACCTGATCCTGGAGCGCGCCGTCACCAAGATGCTGCTCGGCATGATCCTCTTCGGCAATGCGGTGAACCTGCTCATCCTCACCGTCGGCGGCGCGGACGGGCACCCGCCGCTGCGCAGCGCGGAGGTGGCCGATACCGACATGGCCGATCCGCTGGCCCAGGCCATGGTGCTCACCGCCATCGTGATCACGATGGGGCTCACCGCCTTCGTGCTCGCGCTCGCCTACCGCGCCCGCATGCTCACCACCACCGACGACGTGCCCGACGACGCCGAGGACGCCGATGTGGCGGGGCGGCGCGAGCGAGAGGACCCGGAGGATTGACCGACCTGCTCGCCATCCTGGCCCCCCTGCCCGTCCTCATCCCGCTGCTCGCCGCCGCCACCACGCTGATCTTCGGCCGCAGGCCGCGGCTACAGAGCCTGGTGACGCTGATCGCGCTGACCGCGGTGGTCGCGGTCTGCGCGGCGCTGCTCTACCTGGCCGACCGCGACGGCACCACCGCCGTCCAGGTGGGCGGCTGGGATACCCCGATCGGCATCACGCTGGTGGTGGACCGGCTCTCCGCGGTGATGCTGCTGGTCTCCTCGATCGTGCTGCTCGTCGTCTCGATCTACGGCGCCGGGCAGAACATCCGCGACGGCGACGAGCGCCAGCCCACCTCGATCTACCGCCCCACCTACCTGGTGCTGACCGCGGGTGTCGGCACCACCTTCCTCGCCGGTGACCTGTTCAACCTCTTCGTCGGCTTCGAGATCCTGCTCGCCGCCTCCTTCGTGCTGCTCACCGTCGGCGCGACCGCCGAGCGGGTGCGCGCGGGCGTCGCCTACGTCATGGTCTCCATGCTCAGCTCGCTGATCTTCCTGGTCGGCATCGCGCTGGCCTATGCCGCCACCGGGACGCTGAACCTGGCCCAGCTGGCGCTGCGGATCGGGGCGGCGCCGGAGGGCGTGCGCAATGCGGTGTACGCGGTGCTGCTGGTGGCCTTCGGCATCAAGGCGGCGATCTTCCCGCTCTCCAACTGGCTGCCGGACTCCTACCCGACCGCGCCGGCGCCGGTCACCGCGGTCTTCGCCGGGCTGCTCACCAAGGTCGGGGTCTACGCCATCATCCGGACGCACGCGCTCTTCTTCCCGGAGCAGGGGTTCGACACCCTGCTGCTGGTGGCCGGGTTGCTGACCATGCTGGTCGGCATCTTCGGCGCCATCGCGCAGAGCGATATCCGGCGGCTGCTCTCCTTCACGCTGGTCAGTCATATCGGTTACATGCTCTTCGGCATCGGGCTGGCCAGCGAGGCCGGGCTCGGCGGCGCGGTGTACTACGTGGCGCACCACATCCTGGTGCAGACCGCGCTCTTCCTGGTCGTCGGGTTGATCGAGCGGCAGGCCGGGTCGGTCTCGCTGCGCAGGCTCGGCGGGCTGGCCGGGGCGAGCCCGCTGCTCGGGCTGCTCTTCCTGATCCCGGCGCTGAACCTGGGCGGTATCCCGCCGTTCTCGGGATTCATCGGCAAGGTCGCGCTGTTGCAGGCGGGCGCCGCCGACGGCGGCTGGCTGGCCTGGGTGCTGGTCGCGGGCGCGGTGACGACCAGCCTGCTGACGCTGTACGTGGTGGCGCTGGTGTGGAGCAAGGCGTTCTGGCGGCCGCGCTCCGAGGCGCCGGAGGGGCACCTGGCCATGGCCCGCCCCGCGAACCTGGTGGAGGAGACCACCGACGTGCTCTACGACGAGCGCACCGACCCGGGCCGGATGCCCGCGCTCATGGTCGCCGCGACCGCGGCGCTGGTGCTCGTCGGCTTCGCGCTGACCGTGCTGGCCGGGCCGATCCTCGGCATCACCGACCGGGCCGCCGCCGAGCTGGACAACCCCGGCGTCTATGTGAGCGCGGTGCTCGGCGACGACCCGGAGGGGTACCGGTGAGCCGGGAGAGCCTCGGCCGGGTCGGCGTGGTGCTCTGGCTCGCCGGCGTCTACACGCTGCTCTGGGGCACGCTGACGCTCGGCAACCTGGTCGCCGGGCTGCTGATCGGGATCGTGATCGTGGTGGTGCTCCCGCTGCCCGCCATGCCGGTGACCGGGCGGTTCAACCCGATCGCCTTCGCCGAGCTGGTCGCGGTGAGCACCTACTACGCGCTGCAGTCCAGCCTGCAGGTGGCCTGGCTCGGGCTCCGGCCGGGGTCGCAGCCGGTCTCCGGGGTGCTGCGGGTGCGGCTGGACATCCGGTCCGAGCTGGTGCTCGCGCTCTGCGTCGACCTGCTCAACCTGATTCCGGGGACCATGGTGCTGGAGATCGACCGGGACCGGCGGGTGGTCTACGTGCACGTGCTCGACGTGGGCAGCGAGGCCGCGGTCGCGCAGTTCTACCGCACCACGCGGCGGCTGGAGCGGCTGCTGGTCTCGTCGTTCGAGCGGCGGCCGGGAAACCCCGTCGAGGAGGCGAAGTCATGACCGTCGTTGCCGGTATCGCCGCGGTGCTGCTCTCGGTGGCCGCGCTGCTCACGCTCTTCCGGGTGCTGCACGGACCGAGCACGCTGGACCGGGTGGTCGGGGTGGACTCGCTCACCGCCATGGCGGCGGGCGGGCTCGCGGTGTACGCGGCCTGGAGCAAGGACACCTCGGTGGTGCCCGCCATCGTGGCGCTGGCGCTGGTCGGGTTCCTCGGGTCGGCCGCGGTCTCCCGCTTCCGGGTCAGGGACGACCGGTGAGCGCGCTGGAGTGGGTCTCCGCGATCCTCATCCTCTTCGGCTCCACGCTGGCGCTCACCGCGGCCATCGCGCTGGTCCGCTTCCGGGACACGCTCGCCCGCATGCACGCCGCGACCAAGCCGCAGGTGGTCGGGTTGGTGCTGATCCTGCTCGGCGCGGCGATTCAGGTGCGCGGCGATGTGAACGCCTGGATGCTCGTGCTCATGATGCTGTTCGTGCTGCTCACCGCGCCGGTGATCGCGCACCTCATCGGGCGCACCGCCTACCGCGAGCAGCGCTACCGGGACGGATTGCTCCAGGTCAACGAACTGGGCGACAACGACGTTGGGTAGTTCTCGCCCGGTTCAGCGGACGGGGGCGGGGATGGGGGGCTGCACCCCGGCGAGCTTCGGGGCCGCGAACCAGGTGGCGTGGAAGGCGGCGGCGACGGCGGCGAGCAGGGCCAGGATCGCCGGTCCGGCGAAGAGCGGGTACTCCGCCATCGGGACGGCGAGGAAGCGGTAGGCGAGCAGCAGCGCCACCAGCACGCCGGCGGCGAAGAGCACCAGCCGCCAGCGGAACCAGCCGTACCCGCGCTCCGGGTCGCGCAGCGCCGACTCGACGGCGAGGCAGAGCACCGCGCCCGCGACCAGGTCGACGCCGTAGTGGTAGCCGAAGCCGAGCGTCGCGGTGAGCGTCGCGCAGAGCCAGAAGGCGCCACCCCAGCGCAGCCAGCGCGGTGCGGGCGAGCCGTCGGCATCCCGCCTGGTGTGCAGGAAGACGGCGAGCGCCCAGGCGGTGTGCATGGACGGCATGCAGTTGCGCGGCGTCACCTGGTCGAAGGGGAGCACGCCGGGGCTGCGGTCGATCGGCGGCACGAACTGCGGCCAGTAGTTCCCCACCTGCCACCCCGCGCCGTCCGCGCCGAAGGCGAACATCGGCCCGACCACCGGGAAGATCAGGTACACCACCGGCCCGGCCAGCCCGAGCAGCAGGAAGGTGCGCACCAGGTAGTGCCCCGGCCAGCGCCCGGAGGCGACCACCCGCCGCAGCTGCCACACCGCGACCACGATGGCGGCCAGCGGCAGCTCGATGTAGACCCAGTGCAGCACCGCGTAGGCCACCGGCCCGAGCGCCTCGACCACCCGGCCCAGCACCCAGGACGGGTCACCGAGCGCGTGATCGGCAAGCAGCACGTACTCGTCGAGCACCCCCGGGTGGGCGAGGATGGTGACGTGCAGCCAGACGTCGCCGACCTTGGTGGCCAGGATGAGCAGCGCGCCGAGCGCGACCGCGTGCAGCGCGCTCCGGCGCCGCAGCCCGCGCCAGCGCCAGAGCGCGACCACGGTGATCCCGGTGAGCACCCAGACCGGCCCGTTCCCGACGGTCGGCAGATCACCGGCCAGCAGCCGGGCGCCCGCGCCGATCAGGTCGATGCCGATCGCCGCCCCCGCCGCCACGAACCGGTCCCGCGGGCGCAGCCCGACCAGCGCGAGCACCAGCCCGGCCCACGGCACCGTCATGGACTTGGGGGTCCCCGCGAAGTCCTTCCACAGGCTGGTCAGCGGCCCCTCGAAGCCCTGCCGCAGCGCCGCGGCCTGGAGCCCTGCCAGCAGCAGGCCGACCGCCGCGACGAGCACGATCGAGAGCTGCGCCCGGCGGCTGCGCCGGACAGGGTCCTCCACAAGCATCCGCCCATAGTAAACGGCGTGTGAACAACACCGTCCCCGGTGCTTGAACGGAAGACCGCCGTCAGGGATTCAGCTCGCGGACCAGCGAATCCACCACCGCGATCAGATCGCCCTGGCTCGCCGCCGCCACCCGGCGCTGCCGCTGGTAGTTGGCGCCGCCGCGCGGGATCTCGGCGACCGCGCGCAGCTCGTCGGCGCAGCCCAGCTTGGCCGCGGTCGGCTCCAGCCGGTTCAGCAGGTCGTCCAGGTCGTCGGTGACCAGCCGCTCGTTGCTGTCCGCATCGGTGATGACGATGGCGTCCAGCCCGTACCTGGCCGCCCGCCACTTGTTCTCCTGCACATGCCAGACCGGCAGCGTGGGCAGCGTCTCACCGGCCTCCACCCGATCGTCCAGGTCGACGATCAGGCAGTGGATGAACGCGGCCAGCGCGGCGAGCTCCCGGTGCGTGGAGACGCCGTCGCAGATCCGCACCTCGATCGTGCCCCACTTGGGCGCGGGCCGAATGTCCCAGTGCATGCCGCCGAGCTGCTCGAAGACCCCGGTCTTGAACTGGTCGTGCACGAAACCCTCGAACTGTGACCACTTCTCGAACTGGAACGGCAGCCCGGCGGTGGGCAGCTGCTGGAACATGAGCGCCCGGTTCGAGGCGTACCCGGTATCCGAGCCGGACCACATGGGCGAGGAGGCGGAGAGCGCCAGCAGGTGCGGGTACGAGGGCAGCATGGCGTTCAGGATCGGGAAGACCTTCTCCCGGTGCGACACCCCCACGTGCACGTGCACGCCCCAGATGAGCATCTGCCTGCCCCACCACTGGGTGCGCTCGATCAGCTCGTCGTAGTGCTCGGAGCGGGTGAGCTGCTGCGCCGACCACTGCGCGAACGGGTGCGTGCCCGCGCAGAACAGGTCGACCCCGAGCGGGTCGGCGGCCCGGCGCAGCACGTTCATGGTGCCGGTGAGGTCGTCCAGCGCGGCGCCGACGGTGTCGTGCACCCCGGTGACCAGCTCGACGGTATTGCGCAGCAGCTCCTTCGAGAGCTGCGGGGTGCCGTCGTGCGCGCGCACCTCGCCGACCTCGTCGAAGACGGCGGCCGCGGTATTGGAGAGATCGCGGGTCACCTTGTCGACCAGCGCGATCTCCCACTCGATGCCGATGGTCGGCCGGGGCGAACCGTGGAACTCGACGTGCGTTCCGCTGCCCCTGCGATCAGCCCCGGGCATACTGCTCCCCCTAGTGGATGACGCCACAGGCGACGCGGCCCCCCGCGTCACCGGTGGCGAGGGTGGCCTCGTCCGGCCCGGCGACGCCGTCGGCGCGCTGGTACCGGTTCGGGATATTGCCGAAGTTGTCGGCGTCGGCGTGCACCACGATCGCCTTGTCCTTGATGTCGGCCAGCGTCACGGTGTCGGAGCTGGTGACCAGCGAGGCGCTGCCGTCACCGCGCACCTGCAGCGAGGTCAGGTCGCCGCTGGCCGGGTGGCTGTTCGCGCTGCCGACCTGCAGGTGCCCGCCCGCGGAGAGGAAGTCGCCCGCCGGGCCGCCGGTCGGGGCGACCGAGTTCGCCTCGCACTTGCCCACCTGGTGGATGTGCAGCCCGTGGAAGCCGGGGCGCAGCCCGCGCGCCTCGACGGTGACCTGCAGGTGGCCACTGACCTCGGCGAAGCTCACGGTGCCGACGGTCTGCCCGGACGGGTCCTTGAGCTCCGCGGTCGCGCCCGACGCCGAACCGGAGTGCTCGCCGCCGCCGTGCCCGGACTCGCTCGCCGGGGCCGGGGAGGCGGTGAAGACCGGCGGCGTTGTACCCACCGCGTCGGTCGACTCCTGGCTGTTGGAGCAGCCGGCCAGGCCGAACGCCGCGATCGCGAGCACCGGGGTCACGATCCGCCAGGACGGGCGACGGGACGGGGACGAGGCCATCGGAATGACTCCTTCACGGATGTGGACAGGCGTACCGCGCACGATCTTGCCACGCGAGAGCAGCCTGATCGTGAGAGGGTGACCCGCGTCTATGCCGCTCAGTTACCCGTCACGATGACGATCACACCCGGCTCGGAGCCGGAGATTCCGGCGAACCGCGGTTCGGCGACCGCGCCGATCTCCGCTGCGATGGCCTCGGCCGCCGCCTGCTCGGCGGGCGAATCGCCGTAGAAGACGGTGGTTTTCGGGAGCGTGCCGCCGGCGTAGTTGCCGGTGGCGACATTGCTCCAGCCGTTCGCGCCCAGCTCGCTCGCGGTGCGCCCGGCCAACCCGGCCACCAGGCTGTTGTTCAGCACCCGCACCGGGACCGCCCGGTTCACCGACGGCGCCGCGGGCGGCGGGGGCGGTGGCGGCGCGGCCGCGGTCGTGCTCTCGACCGCGCTCGGGGTCTCCGGCACCGTGGCGGTGGTGCTCGCCGCCGCGCTCGCGGTGGTGGTGGCGCGCGGGGTGGTGGCCGCGGTGGTCGTCGGGGCGGCGGTGCTGGTCTCCGCGCCCTGCCCCTCCGACGCGCTGGAATCGGAGTCCGACAGCGACATCGCCCCCAGCCCGGCGAACACGATGGCCAGCGCGATCAACACCATCGCCAGCGCGCGCAGCGGCGGCCCGCCGGAGGTGGGATTCGGGTTGCTCACCCCCTCGACCCTAGTCGTTCCGACCGGCGTTCGAGGCCGCTGCCGCCGACACGCGACACCGCGGGCTCAGACCTGAAAACCGAGGCGCCGCGCGGCCCTTGCCTTCTGCCTGCTCGCGCGCAGCCTGCGCAGCCGCTTCACCAGCATCGGGTCGGCGGCGAGCGCCTCAGGGCGGTCGACGACGGCGTTCAGCACCTGGTAGTAGCGGGTGGGGGACATACCGAACAGTTCGCGGATCGCCTCCTCCTTGGCACCCGCGTACTTCCACCACTGGCGCTCGAAGGCGAGGATCTCCTGATCGCGCCGGGAGAGGCCGCTCGCATCCTCGATCACCGGCTCGTCGGCATCCTCCGGGGTGCCGGATGGATTCCGAGCAGCTGCGCTGTCCATCTCGCTCCCTCGCCGAGTTCCCATCACGTGCTGGTCCGACCGGTTCATTGAACCACGGCCCCCGGACGGATTCCGGCCGAGCACCCGGCGTGTTCCCTACCTTCCGGTAACGGCAATAATTACCGCATGGCAATCCTCCCGATCGTGATCGTCGGCGACCCGGTGCTGCACAACCCGACCGAAAAGGTCACCGAGGCGCCGGAGGAGCTGGCGCCGCTGATCGCCGACATGTACGAGACCCTGGACGCCGCCAACGGCGTCGGGCTCGCGGCCAACCAGGTGGGGGTGGCCAAGCGGCTCTTCGTCTACGACTGCCCGGACCGCGACGCCGACGGCGGCACCGTGCGGCGCAGGGGCGCCGTGGTGAACCCGATCCTGGAGACCTCCGCGCTGCCCGAGACCATGCCCGATCCGGACGATGACGACGAGGGCTGCCTCTCCGTCCCCGGCGAGCAGTACCCCACCGGCCGCGCCGACTGGGCCAGGGTCACCGGGACCGACGAGAAGGGCGAGCCGGTCGAGCTGGAGGGCACCGGGTTCTTCGCCCGCATGCTGCAGCACGAGGTCGGCCACCTGGACGGCTTCCTCTACGTGGACGTGCTGATCGGCAGGCACGCCCGCGCCGCCAAGAAGGCGATCAAGCGGAACGGCTGGGGCACACCGGGGTTGAGCTGGCTGCCGGGCGCGGGGCCGGACCCGTTCGGGCACGACTGATGAGCATCGAACCGCAGCGGCCGCCCGCACTCGGCGACCGGGTGGTCATGCGGTACCGGCTGCCGGAGGGGTACCCGCAGCCGCTCACCGACGTGCTCGGCGAGCTGGTCGCGGTGGATCCGCCGACCGTGCGCACCGGTGACGGCGCGCTGGTGGAGGTGGCGCCGGACAAGATCGTGGCGCTGCGCGCGATCCCGGCGCGGCCCATCCGCACCTCGGAGATCAGGGCGCTGGAGTACGCCGGCGCCGCGGGCTGGCCCGGGGTCGAGCAGACCTGGCTGGACGGCTGGCTGCTGCGCGCGGGCCACGGCTACACGCACCGCGCCAACTCCGCGCTGCCGCTCGGTGACGCGAGCGGCCCGGCGATCGTCGGCAAGGACACGCTGTACCGGATCGGTGCCTGGTACACCGAGCACGGCCTTCCGGTGCAGCTCTGCCTGCCGGACCGGCTGGCCGCGACCCCGCCCGGCTGGCACACCTGGAACGAGACGGTCGTGCTCGGCATCGATATCGCCACCATGGTGCTGCCGCAGGGGCCGTCCATGGTGCGCATCTCGCCCGCGCCCTCGCAGGCCTGGCTGGAGCTGTACCGGTACCGCGGCGGCATCCCGGACCCGGTCGCGTCCCCGCCGCCGCGGCCCGCGCCGGATGTGCTCAATGCCGTCCGGGACGGTTCGCTCGGCTTCGCCGTGCTCGGCGTCCCGCAGCCGATCGCGGTGGCCCGCGCCGCGGTCACCACCGCGCCGGACGGGCGGCACTGGGTGGGGCTCTCCTGCGTCGCGGTCGCCACCGAGCACCGGCGGCACGGCCTCGGCGCGCTGATCTGCGCGGAGCTGCTGCGCTGGGGGCAGGAGCGCGGGGCCGGGTACGCCTACGTCCAGGTGGCCGCGGACAACCCGGACGGGCTCGGGCTGTTCCGGGAGATGGGGTTCGTGGAGCACCACCGCTACCGATACGCCGCGCCGCGGCAGAGCTGAAAGGTCCCCCGTGCGCCTCGCCACCTGGAACGTCAACTCCATCCGCTCCCGGATCGACCGGGTGATCGATTTCCTGGATCGGCAGGACGTCGACGTCCTGGCCATCCAGGAGACCAAGTGCCGGGACGACCAGTTCCCGCATCAGCGGTTCGAGGCGGCCGGGTACGAGGTGGCGCACCTCGGGGTGAACCAGTGGAACGGGGTCGCCATCGCCTCCCGGGTCGGGCTCGCGGATGTCGAGGCGGCCTTCCCCGGGCAGCCCGGCTTCGACAAGGACGCCGGGGAATCGCTGCTCGGCGCGCCGGTGGTGGAGGCGCGGGCGCTCGGGGCGACCTGCGGCGGGGTCCGGGTGTGGAGCCTGTACGTGCCGAACGGCCGGGCGCTGGACGACCCGCACTACCGCTACAAGCTGGAGTGGCTCGCGGCGCTGCGGCAGACCGGTGAGCACTGGCTGAGCGCCGACCCGGCGGCGAAGATCGCGCTGGTCGGGGATTGGAATATCGCGCCGACCGACGACGACGTCTGGTCGCCGGAGTACTTCGAGAACAAGACGCACACCTCGCAGCCGGAGCGGGACGCCTTCGCCGCCATCGTGGCCACCGGGTACGCCGACGTCATGCGGCCCTTCGCCCCCGGGCCCGGCGTCTACACCTACTGGGACTACACGCAGCTGCGCTTCGCCAGGAAGGAGGGCATGCGGATCGATTTCGTGCTGGCCTCCCCCGCGCTCGCGGCCACGGTCACCGACGCGGTGGTGGATCGGCAGGAGCGCAAGGGCAAGGGTGCGAGCGACCATGCGCCGGTCCTCGCGGAGTTCACCGACTGAGACGGATCAACGCTGGTAGGAGCGTTTTCCGGTAAAACCATCCGTCTGGTCTTGTTACCCCACTCGACGGGTCCGCGCTGCTAGGGTTACCGGCCATGGGTAGTGAGTCGGCCGTCCGGCCGCGGCAGCGGGCACAGCATCTCGGCCCGCAGCGCAGGCGGCCGCAGGTGCTCGACACCGCGCTCACCCTCGCGGTCTCCGAGGGGCTCTCCGCCGTCACCATGGCCTCGATCGCGGACCGCATGCGGGTCACCCGCCCGGTCGT
This sequence comes from Nocardia sp. NPDC050697, assembly GCF_040654395.1. Taxonomy (NCBI): domain Bacteria; kingdom Bacillati; phylum Actinomycetota; class Actinomycetes; order Mycobacteriales; family Nocardiaceae; genus Nocardia; species Nocardia sp. NPDC050697. The sequence continues at coordinate 694,473 of NZ_JBFAHY010000002.1, read as the reverse complement.
CTACGCCTGCTTCGCGGACCGGGTGCAGCTGATCGACGCGCTGCGCAGGCGCGAGGAGAACTACCTCATCCACGACCTGCTCTCCACGCTCCCCACCCGCGACCTCGGCGAGGACGAGTCCGCGGTGGTCGACAGCTTCCGCACGCTGCTCACACTCACCGCCGCGCGCCCGGAGTCCTGGCGCTTCCTGGCCGAGACCCCGGACCCGGTGATCTCCGAGGAGTTCGGCCGGGGCAGGCGGCTCGCGGTGAACCGCTGCACCACGCTGCTGCGCGGCTCCATGGCCGGCTGGGGCACCACCGGCGCCGAGCGCAAACTGCCGGTGCTGGTGGACCAGTGGCTGGCCGCGGGCGAGGGCGCGGTGCAGACGCTGATGGCGGGCACCGCCGACTGGACGCCGCAGGATCTCGGCGATTTCGTCGGCGGCCAGGTGTTCCGGATGCTGCGCGACGCGTAGCGGGTAGGGTCGGCCGCGCACAACTTCATCGTCGATGACGGGGGCTCGCACCAGCGGGCTGAGAGGACGGCTAGGGCCGTCGACCGTAGGAACCTGACCGGGTAATGCCGGCGTAGGGAGTGACATCGTGAAATCTGTCGTGACCACCGGGCCCATCGAGGGCAGCGCGAAGCACTATCTCGAGGTGGACGAGCTGCGGGTGCCGGTGCGCCGCATTTCGCTCAGCAATGGGGAGCGGTTCGACGTGTACGACACGTCGGGGCCGTACACCGACCACCGTTCGACCATCGATCTCGCGGCCGGGCTGCCCGCGCTGCGGGACAGCTGGGAGCAGCCCACGGCCGAGGGGCCGCGCACCCAGCCGGCCTGGGCGCGGGCGGGGATCGTGACCCCGGAGATGCGGTTCGTCGCCGCGCGCGAGGGGGTGGAGCCGGAGCTGGTCCGCGCCGAGGTCGCCGCGGGGCGCGCGGTGATCCCGGCCAACCGCAACCATCCGGAGCTGGAGCCGGCCATCATCGGCAAGAGGTTCCTGGTGAAGATCAATGCCAATATCGGGAATTCGGCGGTCTCCTCGTCCATCGCGGAGGAGGTGGAGAAGATGGTCTGGGCCACCCGCTGGGGCGCCGACACCATCATGGACCTCTCCACCGGGAAGAACATCCACGAGACCCGCGAGTGGATCCTGCGCAATTCGCCGGTCCCGGTCGGCACCGTGCCGATCTACCAGGCGCTGGAGCAGGTGAACGGCGATCCGACCGCGTTGAGCTGGGAGCTGTACCGGGACACCGTGATCGAGCAGGCCGAGCAGGGCGTGGACTACATGACCGTGCACGCCGGCGTGCTGCTGCGCTACATCCCGCTCACCGCGAAGCGGGTCACCGGCATCGTCTCCCGCGGCGGCTCGATCATGGCGGCGTGGTGCCTGGCGCACCACCGGGAGTCGTTCCTGTACACGCACTTCGAGGAGCTCTGCGCCATCCTGGCGCGCTACGACGTCACCTTCTCGCTCGGCGACGGGCTGCGCCCGGGTTCCATCGCCGACGCCAACGACGCCGCGCAATTCGCCGAGCTGCGCACCCTCGGCGAGCTCACCGCGATCGCCAAGTCGCACGGCGTGCAGGTGATGATCGAGGGCCCCGGCCACGTGCCCATGCACAAGATCGTGGAGAACGTGCGGCTGGAGGAGGAGCTCTGCGCCGAGGCGCCCTTCTATACCCTGGGCCCGCTCGCCACCGATATCGCGCCCGCCTACGACCACATCACCTCCGCCATCGGCGCCGCCGTGATCGCCCAGGCCGGGACCGCCATGCTCTGCTACGTCACCCCCAAGGAGCACCTCGGGCTGCCCGACCGGGACGACGTCAAGGTCGGGGTGATCGCCTACAAGATCGCCGCGCACAGCGCCGACCTGGCCAAGGGGCACCCGCGCGCGCAGCAGCGCGACGACGCGCTCTCGAGGGCGCGCTTCGAATTCCGCTGGCGGGATCAGTTCGCGCTCTCGCTCGATCCCGACACCGCGCGGGAGTACCACGACGAGACGCTGCCCGCCGAGCCCGCCAAGACCGCGCACTTCTGCTCCATGTGCGGGCCCAAGTTCTGCTCCATGCGGATCTCCGCCGATGTGCGGGAGTACGCGGAGAAGAACGGTCTCACCGATGTGGAGGCCATCGAGGCGGGGATGGTCGAGAAGTCGGCGGAGTTCGCCGGGAAGGGGTCGCAGGTCTACCTGCCCGTCGTCTCCTGAGACGCCCGGTGCCCCGCGCCTGCCGGTACGGCGCGGGGCAGAATCGGGGTCATGACCGACGCCTTCTACCTACCCGACCCGGACGACGAGCAGCGCTACCACTCGACCGAGCTGACCCGCGGCCCGTGGTCCCCGGACGCGCAGCACGCCGGACCACCATCGGCCCTGCTCGGGCACGTGCTGGAGCGGTGCGAGCCGAAGCCGGGGTTCCAGATCGGGCGGGTGGCGGTGGAGATCCTCGGCCCGGTGCCGCTGGCGCCGCTCACCGCGAAGGCGCGGCTGGTGCGGCCGGGCCGCAGCGTGGAGCTGCTGGAGGCCACGCTGGAGTCGGAGCGCGGGCCGGTGATGCGGGCGAACGCCTGGCGGTTCAAGCTGGCCGAGCCGGAGCTGGAGCTGCCCGCCGAGTTCCTGCCGACCGGCACCCGGCCCGGGCCGGAGCAGGCACCGGAGCCGGAGCCCTTCCCCTCGACGCAGCCGGTCGGGTTCCACACCGGTATCGAGTACCGGTTCGCGGCGGGTTCGTTCGCGAAGCCGGGGCCCGCGGTCTGCTGGATCCGGCTCAAGTACCCGATCGTGGCGGGCAGCACGCCGAGCCCGCTGGAGCGCACGCTGGCCGCCGCCGACTCCGGCAATGGGGTGAGCGCCGTCCTGGACTGGAACGCCTACCTGTTCATCAACACCGATCTCACCGTCACGCTGCACCGCCACCCGGTGGGCGAGTGGGTCTGCCTGGACGCCGTCACCCTCCCGCAGCGCCACGGAATCGGCCTCGCCGAATCGGCCCTCTTCGACGAGAAGGGCCCGCTGGGCCGCAGCACCCAGACCCTCTACCTCGGCCGCCGCTGAGGCCACTCCCACCGCCCCGCGAACTCACCGGGCGCGGGCGGCGGGCCGGGCAGCTCCGGTCCATCGGCCTGCATCCCGGCGAGCAGCAGAGCTAGGGTGCGCCTGCGTAATTCGAGCGTCCGGGCGGGATCGGGCACCCCGACCGCTGAGCACGCCTCCAGCACCAGACTCAGGTCGGCTGCCTCGATATCGGCGCGCAGTCGCCCGCTCGCGTGCGCCCGCCGCACCAGCTCGGTGGCGATCTCCCCGGCCCGCCGCAGGTCGGGCAGGATCGATTCGTCCGGCGCGAAACCCCCCGCCAGCCGCACGGTCAGCGAGTGCACATCGGCCTCGACCACGGACTCCAGGAACCCGGCCAGCCCCGCCCACCCGTCGGGAACCTCCAGCGCGGCCGCGCCGAGCGCGCAGTACTTCCGCAGCCCCTCGTAGCAGAGCGTGCGCAGCAGCACCTCCTTGCTCGGGTAGCGCCGGTAGAGCGCGCTGATCCCGACCCCGGCCCGCTCGGCGACGGCCGAGATCGGCGCACCGGGATCGGCGAGAAACACCGCCCGCGCGGCATCCAGAATGAGCCCGTCATTGCGCGCGGCCTGCGCCTTGCGCCCGGGAAGCGTGTCGCCCATGCCCCGAGATTACCACTTGAACGGAATGATCCGTTCCGCTACTGTCTGAACGGAACAAACTATTCCGTTCCAGAATCGAGGCACCCGATGATCCGCCCCTTCCGCATCGAGATTCCCCAGGCCGACCTGGACGACCTGCACGACCGCCTGGCCCGCACCCGCTGGGCCGACCAGCTCCCCGGCTCCGGCGACGCCTACGGCGTCACCACCGACCGCGTCCGCCACCTGGTCGAGCAGTGGCAGCAGCTGGACTGGCGCGCACTGGAGGCGAAGCTCAACGAGCACCCGCAGTTCCGCACCGAGATCGACGGCCAGGACATCCACTTCCTGCACCTGCGGAGCGAGCGCGACAGCGCCTTCCCGCTGCTCCTGCTGCACGGCTGGCCGGGCACCTTCGCCGAGTACCTCGCGGTGGCGAAACCGCTCACCGCGGCCGGGTACGACCTGGTGATCCCCTCGCTCCCCGGCTACGCCTTCTCCGGCCCGACCACCTCGACCGGCTGGGACGATCGGCGCACCGCCCGCGCGCTCGCCGAGCTCATGGAGCGGCTCGGGTACGCCCGCTTCGGCGTGGTCGGCAATGACCACGGCGCGCAGATCGCGCCGGAGCTGGGCCGGGTGGCGCCGGTCTCGGGGGTGCACGTGTCGCAGGTGTACTCGTTCCCCTCCGGCGACCCGGCCGAGTTCGCCGACCTCACCGCGGACGAGCAGGCCGCGCTCGCCACCCTCACCTGGTTCGCGGAGCACAAGATGAGCTTCAACACCCTGCACTCGCAGCAGCCGCAGACCCTGGCGCACGCCATCGTGGATTCACCCGCCGGGCTCGCGGGCTGGAACAGCCAGCTGCTCGGCCCCGACCTCGACGACGAATTCGTCCTCACCCACCTCGCGCTGCACTGGTTCTCCGGCAGCGCGGGCTCGGCCATCCGGCAGTACTACGAGAACGCCAGGGCGGAGCGGGCTGCCGAGCCGACGACGGTGCCGCTCGCCCTCTCCGGCTCGGCCGGCGATTTCCACGGCATCCGCCGCTTCGCCGACCGCGATCACCGCGCCATCGTCTCCTGGCGGGTGCACGACGTGCCCACCCACTACCTGCACCACGCCGCGCCGGAGCTCGCGGCCCGCGAGATCGGCGAGTTCTTCGCCGAGTACCGCTAACCGCGGGCGGAGATCTGCTGCACCGCCCAGCTGTTGCCGTCCGGGTCGTCGAAGAAGAAGAACCCGACATTGTCCAGTGGGTCCGGCACCTCGCGCGGATTCACCCCGACCACCTGGACCTCGGAGACCGCGACCCCGCGCCCCGCCAGCTCGGCGTGCGCCGCCCTGACATCCGGCACCACCAGCTGCAGCCCCTTGAGCGAGCCGGGCACCATCTCCGGCACCGCCCCGCTGCCGATCACGATCGAGCACCCCGACCCGGGCGGGGTGAGCTGCACGATCCGGATCGCGGCGCCGTCCGGCGCCTGCCCGACGGTGTCGTGGTCGATATCGAAGCCGACCCCTTCGGAGTAGAAACGCTTGGCCCGGTCGATATCGGACACCGGGACGACGACGACCTCGAGGGTCCACTTCACCGGCGGCACTCCCTTCACGCGATTGGTGCCGCCGACGGTACTGGAGCACCACGCATGTTTCCGAGACGCCAGGCCATGTTCCGCCCGCGCTCCCGCCGGTGTACTGGAAACACCTCCCGCTCAACCCCTTCCGAGCGGGACCGGAGGAGGAGAAGGACATGCGAATCGCGGTTTTCGGAGCGACCGGAACGGTGGGCAGGCTCGTGGTCGAGCAGGGGCTGGAGCGCGGCCACGAGATCACCGCCTGCACCCGCAATGCGGCGGGCATCGCTTCGCACCCGAACCTGCGGGTGGTCACCGGCGACGTGCTCGAGGTGACCGCGGCCGAGCGCGCGGTGGCCGGGCAGGACGCGGTGATCGTCGCGCTCGGCAACGGCCGCAAGGGCACTGTCCGCGCCGAGGGCACCCGCTCGGTCATCGAGGCCATGCGCAGCACGGGGGTGCAGCGGCTGGTCTGCCAGACCACGCTGGGGGCGGGCGACAGCAGGGCGAACCTGAACTTCCTCTGGAAGTACGTCATGTTCGGGCTGCTGCTCCGCCCCGCCTACGCCGACCACCAGCTCCAGGAGCGGTACGTCCGGGAGGCGACCGACCTGCGCTGGACCCTGGTGCGGCCGAGCGCCTTCACCGACGGCCCCGCCACCGGCACCTTCCAGCGCGGTTTCGGGGCCGAGGTCTCGGGGCTGGCGCTGAAGATCTCCAGGGCCGATATCGCCGGGTTCCTGCTGGACCAGGTCACCGACGAGACCTACCTGAACCGGGCCGTCGGCATCTCGGACTAGCCGAGCGCGTGGTTCGCCACGAAGGCCGCGCCCGGCGCGACCGCGTCCCGCACCCGGCAGAGCCGCGCCCAGTCCTCGCCGTCGTAGAGCCTGCCGGACTCCACCCGGTTCTCCGCGAAGGTCGGGATCAGACTCGGCCGCGACCACGCGGACATCGCCCTGACCACGCTGAACGCCGCCGCCCGGCCCGCGACCGCGGCCTGCGGGGTCGGCGCCACCGCCATCGCGAGCAGCGCGAACTCGCCGGGCACGTGGGCGAGCGCGCCGCCGTCGACGGCCGGCCTGCCGAGCGCGCCGCCCAGGTGCCGCAGCTCGGCGAACATGAGCCCGTGGTCAACGCCGTCGCCGACCCGGTCCAGGAACGCCCCGACGGCGTCGGCGTCGAGCGGGCCGAGCACGCTGTGGTCGCCGACGCAGGGGGTCGGGGCGGGCGGGTCCATGTGCGTGTAGAGCAGCTGGGCGGCGGGAATGCGGGCGAAGGTGTCCAGCTCGGGGGCGAGTGCGCGGAGCGGGGCGAGCACGGCGGCGGCGGTGTCGTCGTCGGCCAGGATCGCGCCGTCGACGATCACCAGGTCGCGCCCGGCGAGGAAGGGCGGCAGCTCGGGCAGCGGCGGGAAGCTCATGATCCGCAGCGCGGTGGTCGCGGACTCCGGCGCGGTGCGGCTCCACTCGGCGTAGGCGCCGACCACCTCGGCGGCCCGCGCCCGATCCCAGAGCAGCATGCCCGCGAAGACGTCGGCGTAGGGCAGCAGCTCGAACTCGACGGCCACCACCACGCCGAAGTTGCCGCCGCCGCCGCGGATCGCCCAGAAGAGCTCGGGGTGCTCGGTCGCGCTCGCCCGGACCAGGGTGCCGTCGTGCAGCACCACCTCGGCGGCGCGCACCGAGGTGGCCGCGACGCCGTGCCTGCGGGCGTAGAAGGAGAGCCCGCCGCCGAGCAGGTAGCCGATCACCCCGACATCGGGGGCGCTGCCGTGCAGCGCCGTCAGCCCGTGCGCGGCCGCCGCCTCGATGACCTGCTGCCACCGCGTGCCGCCGAGCACCCGCGCCACCCGCGCGGCCGGGTCGATGGTGACGCCGGTGAACTCGGTGAGCCGGAGCAACAGCACGTCGTCGAGCGGGCGCTCGCCGAGCGGGTTGGCGCCGTGCCCGGTGCTCTGCGGAGCCACCCGCAGCCCGGCCGCCGCGGCGGCGCGGACCAGCCCGGTCACCTCCTCGACGCTGCGCGGCAGCGCCACCGCCGCCGGCCGCAGGTCGACGGCGAGGTTCCACGGGGTGCGGGCCGCGTCGTACCCGGGTGCACCGGGCAGGTGCAGCTCGCCGTGGCCGTGGAGCGAGTCGAGCGGGCGGGTGCTGGTCATGGTCGGGCCTTTCGATCGGTGCGATACGACCGACTCTGCGAGCCGCGGGCGGCCCGGAACATCCCGCGTGACCGGGGAGAACCGACCCGTGGGTTCTGGTGGGTGCCGGTCCCCAGAGATCTGGGATGGCGCAGGTAGGGGCGGTACCGCACACTGATTTCATGGCCAGAGGACTCACCGCCGCCCGCGTTCGACAGGATGTGGATGTCGTCGCGCGCGCCGGCCTCGACCTGGACACCTTCCTCGCGGAGGCCACCGCCTCGGTGGCGCGGGCGGTGCCGTGGGTGAGCGCCTGCATCGCCACCCACGACCCGGTGACGCACATGCTCACCAGCGCCCGCAAATTCGGTGACCTGCACAACCGCAACAGCCACGACGTGGAATTCGGGCTGATCGAGTACGGCACGGTCGAGCCCACCGCCTTCACCGAGCTGGCCAGGGCCGAGGTGCCCGCGGCCGGCGTGCACCTGATGACCGATGGCGAGGTCGAGCGCTCGGGCCGGATGAGCAGCTTCATGAAGCCGCGCTTCGGCTACGCCGACGAGGCCAGGCTGGCTTTCCGCGACGGCACCGAGGTGTGGGGCGCGATGGCGATCTTCCGGGGCGACGAGGACGCCCCCTTCGACGCCGCCGAGATCGACTTCCTCGCCTCACTGGCCGCGCCCTTCGCGCACGGGGTGCGCACCGGCATGCTGGCCCAGCTGGCCGAGGCGCGCCCGCCCGCCGCCGTCACCGGCCCGGCCGTCGTCATCGTCGGCGCCGACGATCAGATCGTGCAGATGAGCCTCGGCGCGGAGCAGCGCATCGGCGAGCTGGATCACGGCGCGAACGGCGGCGACCCGCTCTCCCCGATCGGCGCGCTGATCGGCGCGGCCCGCCGCTACGGCCGCGGCGAGACCACCGTGCCGCCGCGCTGCCGGCTGCGCACCGCCTCCGGCATGTGGCTGGTGCTGCACGCGGGCCCGCTGACCACCCGCGACGGCAGGCAGGGCGAGGTGGTGATCACCATCGAGGAGGCCCGCCCGCCGGAGATCGTCGCCATCGTGGTCGCCGCCTACGGCCTGACCCCGCGCGAGCGCGACGTGGTGCAGCTGGTGCTGCAGGGCGTCGACACCAAGGAGATCGCGGGCACACTGCACCTCTCCACCTACACCGTGCAGGACCACCTGAAGTCGGTCTTCGACAAGGCGAATGTGCGGTCGCGCCGGGAGCTCATCTCCACGGTGTACTTCGACCAGTACGTGCCGCGGATGGGCGCGGAGCTCTCGCCCACCGGGTGGTTCGTCGCCTAGTGCGCGTGCGCCACGTCCCACGCCGGGAACGGGTCGGGGTAGCGCCGCCACGCCTCCGGGCCCGCCGCGAACTCGGCGGCGGTGAGCAGCGCGCCGTCCAGTAGCCCGCGCAGCCGTCCGCGGTCGAGCCGGATGCCGATCAGCACCAGCTCCTGCCCGCTCGGCTCGGTTCCGGCCGGTTCGAAGACCAGGTTCGGCCCGGCCTGCGACCAGTACGCGGCCAGCTCGGGGCGGCTCGCGATCCAGCAGAAGCCCTTGCTGCGCAGGATGCCCGTCAGCTGCTCCAGCGCGGCGGCGAGCCGGCCGGGGTGGAAGGGGCGATCGGCGCGGTAGGTGAGGCTGCCGATGCCGTACTCCTCGGTCTCCGGGGTGTGCCCGCCCGCGAGCTCGTCGGCCCAGCCGTCGGTCTCGGCGGCGGCGAGCGGGTCGTAGCGGCCGGTGTCGAGCACCTCGGCCAGGTCGATGCCGCCGTGCGTGGCGCGGACCAGCCGGGCGCGCGGGTTCAGCCGGCACAGGGTGGCCTCGACCGCGCCCGCCAGCGCCGGGCTCACCAGGTCGGTCTTGCTGAGCACCAGGACGTCGGCGAACTCCACCTGGTCGATCAGCAGGTCGGCGATGCCGCGTTCGTCGCCGTCGGCGGCCTGCAGCTCGCGCGCGGCGAGCGAATCGCCGCGGGTGACCTCGGGCAGGAAGGTGGCGGCGTCCACCACGGTGACCATGGTGTCGAGCCGGGCCAGCTCGCCGAGGCGGAAGCCGTCCTCGAACTCCCACTCGAAGCTCGCCGCCACCGGCATGGGCTCGGAGATGCCGGTGGACTCGATCACCACCTGGTCGAAGCGGCCCGCCCGCGCCAGCTCGCCGACCGCCTCGACCAGATCCTCGCGCAGGGTGCAGCAGATGCAGCCGTTGGTCAGCTCGACCAGCTGCTCGTCGGTGCGCACGAGGGCGGCGTCGATATTGATCTCGCTCATGTCGTTCACCACGACGGCGACCCGGCGGCCCTCGCGATTGGCCAGGATGTGGTTGAGCAGGGTCGTCTTGCCCGCGCCGAGGAAGCCGGAGAGGACGGTGACGGGAATGGTCATGCACTAATGGTAACCGTTTTCATTAGTCTCCATCCCGTAGGGTTCCCTTCCGTGAAGCTGCTGCCCTTGCCCGGTGACGGGCAGACCCCGGTCCGCGTTCTCACCATCGCGGGCACCGACTCCGGCGGCGGCGCCGGAATCCAGGCCGACTCCCGCACCATGGCGCTGTGCGGCGTGCACGCCTGCGTGGCGGTGGCCGCGGTGACGGTGCAGAACACGCTGGGAGTCAGCGGGTTCCACGAGATTCCGGCGGAGGTGGTGGCGGCGCAGGTGCGCACCGTGGTCACCGATATCGGGGTGGGCGCGGCCAAGACCGGCATGCTCGCCTCCACCGCCATCATCGAGGCGGTGGCCGCGGTCTGCCGCGAGGTCGGGATCGGCCGGGACGGCGCGGTGCCGCTGGTGGTGGACCCGGTCGCCGCCTCCATGCACGGCGATCCGCTGCTGCACGCCGAGGCGCTGGATGCCGTGCGGCACACGCTGATCCCGCTCGCCACCCTGGTCACCCCGAACCTGGACGAGGTGCGGCTGCTCACCGGCATCGACGTGGCCGACGATGCCACCGCCCGCGCGGCCGCCGAGGCGCTGCACGCGCTCGGGCCGCGCTGGGCCATCGTCAAAGGCGGGCACCTGCGGTCGTCGGCGATCAGCAAGGACCTGCTCTTCGACGGGGAGCGGTTCCACGAGTTCAGCGCGGTACGGATTCCGACCGGGAACGATCACGGGGGCGGGGACACGCTCGCGGCGGCGGTCGCCTGCGCGCTGGCGCACGGGTATTCGGTGCCGGAGGCGGTGGAGTTCGCCAAGGAGTGGACTCGGCGCTCCCTCGAAGCGGCGTACGACCTCGGCGCCGGGCACGGGCCGGTGTCGCCGCTCTGGCGGCTGGGAGTCACGCCCGGCGGGTGACCTCGCGGCAGTCGCCTCGGCCACTTCTCAGCCGGGTTGCACGGCACCGCCCAGCGGGGCGTCCAGATCCAGCGCGATGCCGTGCAAGCGCGACCCCGCCTCGACCAGCGCGGTGACGATCGCCCCGAGGTAGGCGACGAACCGCTCGACCGGCATCGGCGCCGGCTCGGAGCGATCCGGCCCCAGCCACCAGTCGGTGGCCGAGGCGACCGCCCCGAAGACCGAGTAGTTGACCAGCTCGAGCCCGGAGACGTCGATCCCGGGGTCCCCGACCACGGCGGCCACCAGCTCCGCCGCCCAGCGCGCGGAGCGCCGTGCCGAGCGCAGCGCCCGCTCGGACTCCCCCGCGTTCCGGGTGAAGTGGCTGTGCAGCAGGAACCGGAAGACGTTCGGATGGTGCTCCACCACCAGCACGTACTCGGTGACGGCCCGCCCGATCAGCCCGCGCACCGGGTCGCCGGTGAGATCGGCGACCTCCGCGATCCTGGTCCAGAGCAGCTCGCGCATGCGGTCGACGACGGCGTCGTAGAGATCGGTCTTGTCCTCGAAGTGCCGGTACAGCTTGGGTTTGGCGGCCCCCGCCTCGCGGGCGATATCGCCCATGCTGACGCCGGGGCCGAGCGCGTCGAGCGCCCGGATCGCCGCGTCGACGAACTCCTCGCGCATGCGCACCCGATGCGCCCGCCAGCGTTCGGTGCGGGCGTCGACCCGGGTGCTGCGCGTCATCCCCGCAGCCTACTTTTTTGCTGGTTCGGCACGGAAAGTGGCGGGACCGGAGCGGGCGGCGGCACCATGCGACCATGCACGATCACCACGCGGCCCCGCCCGCCGATATCTCCACCCGGGAGCACTGGGACACCTTCTACCGCGATCGTGACCAGGTCTGGAGCGGAAACCCGAACCCGATCCTGGTCCGCGAGGCGGGCGGGCTCACGCCCGGCACCGCGCTCGACCTCGGCTCCGGCGAGGGCGGCGACGCCATCTGGCTGGCCGGGCTCGGCTGGCGGGTGACCGCGGTCGACGTCTCCCAGGTCGCGCTCGACCGCGCCGCCGGGCACGCCGCCGCCGCGGGGGTCGGCGAGCGCATCACCTGGGCCCAGCACGACCTGCACACCGACTTCCCCGCCGGGCGGTTCGACCTGGTCTCCGCCCAGTTCCTGCACTCGCAGACGGCGCAGCCCGGCGAGCGCGACGGCATCCTGCGCAAGGCCGCCGCCGCGGTCACCGTCGGCGGCGCGCTGGTGATCGGCTCCCACCAGGGCTGGCCCAGCTGGATGGACGAGCCGCCCTTCGCGCACGAGTTCCCCACGCTGGAGCAGGTGCAGGAGGGCCTCGCCCTCGGCGACGACTGGCAGATCGTGACCGCCGACCTCATCGAGCGCGACGCCCCCGGCCCGGACGGTCAGCCCGGCACCCGCGCCGACAGCGTCCTGCACCTGCGCCGCCTGCGGTAGCGCTCGCAGGAACCTCACAGCCGGACCCCAGCCGGGTGGCAGCGGCGGCCACGAGTCTCATACCTATGACCGAGACCGTGACCGTCGCGCTGCCGGCGGAGAGAAGCGCGACCACGGAGCACCCACCCGTGCTGGACGTGGTCATCCCCGTCTACAACGAGGAGACCGACCTCGGCCGCTGCGTCCGCGGCCTGCACGCCTACCTGCGCACCGGTTTCCCCTTCCCGGCCCGCATCACCATCGCCGACAATGCCAGCACCGACGCCACCCTCGCGGTGGCCGAGGCGCTCGCGGGCGACCTGGACGGCGTGCGCGTCGTGCACCTCGACCGCAAGGGCCGCGGCCGTGCCCTGCGCACGGTCTGGGAGAACTCCGACGCCCGCGTGGTCGCCTACATGGACGTCGACCTCTCGACCGACCTGAACGCCCTGCTCCCCCTGGTCGCCCCGCTGGTCTCCGGCCACTCCGACCTGGCCATCGGCACCCGCCTCGCGGGTTCGTCGCGGGTGGTGCGCGGGCCCAAGCGGGAGATCATCTCCCGCTGCTACAACCTGATCCTGCGCGCCTCGCTGCGCGCCCGCTTCACCGACGCCCAGTGCGGCTTCAAGGCCATGCGCACCGAGGTGGCGCGCAGGCTGCTGCCGCTGGTGGAGGATGGCGAGTGGTTCTTCGACACCGAGCTGCTGGTGCTCGCCGAGCGCGCCGGGCTGCGCATCCACGAGGTGCCGGTGGACTGGATCGACGACCCGGATTCCCGGGTCGACATCATCGACACCGCCCGCAAGGACCTGCTCGGCGTCTGGCGGGTCGGCCGCGGCCTCGCCTCCGGCGCGCTGCCGATCGAGGAGCTGCGCCGCGCCATCGGGCGCGAACCGCTGGTGCCGGGGGTACCGCTCGGGATGGTCGGCCAGCTGGTGCGGTTCGCCGTGATCGGCGTCCTCAGCACCGCCGCCTACCTGGTGCTCTACCTGCTGCTGCAACCCGCCGTCGGGCCGCAGGGCGCCAACTTCGCCGCGCTGCTGCTCACCGCCGTCGGCAATACCGCCGCCAACCGCGCCTGGACCTTCGGCGTGCGCGGCTCGACCGGCATGGCCGCGCACCAGTTCCAGGGGCTGCTGATCTTCGCCTTCGGCCTCGCGCTGACCAGCGGCTCGCTCTTCGCCCTGCACCACTGGGCGCCCGGCGCCCCGATCGCGCTCGAACTCTTCGTCCTCGTGCTGGCCAATCTGCTCGCGACGCTCAGCAGGTTCGTCGGCCTGCGCTGGGTGTTCCGCAATGCCGGCGCCCGCCCGACCACCACCGGAGGATCCCGTTGACCGCCACGCTCGCCCCGCCCGCCGCCGCGGCGCCACCCGCGCCGACGCGCGAATACCGCTGGGAGCGGCCCGCACTCGGCACGCTGCTGCTCGGCACGCTCGTCGCCTACCTGATCAACCTCAGCGCCAACGGCTGGGCCAACAGCTTCTACTCCGCGGCCGTGCAGGCCGGTTCGGAGTCCTGGACCGCGTTCTTCTTCGGCTCCTCGGACGCCGCCAACTCGATCACCGTGGACAAGCCGCCCGCCTCGCTGTGGTTGATGGAGCTCTCGGTGCGGCTCTTCGGGCTGAACAGCTGGAGCATTCTGGTGCCGCAGGTGCTGCTCGGCGTGGCCACCGTCGCGGTGGTGTACGCGGCGGTGCGCAGGCCGTTCGGGCCGGGGGCCGGGCTGATCGCCGGGCTCGTGCTCGCGGTGACGCCGGTGGCCGTGCTCATGTTCCGGTTCAACAATCCGGATGCGCTGCTGGTCTTCCTGCTGGCAGCGGCGGCGTACGCCCTGGTGCGGGCGGTCGAGGACGGGCGGACGCGCTGGCTGGTGCTGTGCGGTGCGCTCATCGGGTTCGGATTCCTGGCGAAGCAGTTGCAGGTGTTGCTGGTGGTGCCCGGGCTGGCGCTGGTGTACCTGTTCGCGGGGCCGCCGCGGCTCGGCAAGCGGGTGCTCCAGCTCTTCGCGGCGGGTGCGGCGCTGGTCGTCGCCGCCGGGTGGTGGCTGCTCGCGGTCGAGCTGTGGCCCGCGGACTCGCGGCCGTGGATCGGTGGGTCGCAGAACAATTCGATTCTGGAGTTGACGCTCGGGTACAACGGGCTCGGACGGTTGAACGGGGAGGAGACCGGAAGTGTCGGCCCCGGTGGGGAGTTGCCCGCCGGCGGGAACGGGATGTGGGGCAGCACCGGTCTCACCCGGATGTTCGAGGCGGCGCAGGGTGGGCAGATCGCCTGGCTCATTCCGGCCGCCCTGGTCGCCCTGGTCTGCGGGGTGCTGCTGCGCGGCAGGGCGCCGCTCGCGGATCGGCAGCGCGCCTCGCTGCTGCTGTGGGGAAGCTGGCTGCTGGTCACCGGGCTGGTGTTCAGCTTCATGGCGGGGATCTTCCACCAGTACTACACGGTGGCGCTGGCGCCCGCGGTCGCCGCGCTGGCCGGGATCGGGGCGGTGCTCGCCTGGCGGAATCGCTCGCGGATGTGGGTCCGGCTGGCGACCGCCCTCGGTCTCGCGCTGACCACCGCGACGGCGTGGCTACTGCTCTCCCGCAGTGCGGAGTTCCTGCCCTGGCTGCGCTGGGCCGTGCTCGGCGCCGGTGCGCTCGCGACCGTCCTCGCGCTCTTCGCCCTCCCCCGGCGCGCCGCCATCGGCGCCGCCCTGATCGCCGCCGTCGTCGCGCTCTCCGGGCCGATCGCCTACAGCGTGCAGACGATCGGGACCGGGCACTCGGGTTCGATCCCGTCGGCCGGGCCGAACGTGGGCCGCGGCATGGGCGGGCCCGGCGGAATGCGCGACGGGCGTGATGGTGGCGGTATGCCGGGCGGCATGCCCGGCGGAACGAACCCCGGCACCGCGCCGGGCGGCACCTTCCCCGGCGGCACCGCGCCCGGTGCGACCGGCACCGGCGGAACCGTGACCGGCGGCCCCGCGACCACCGGCACCGACGGTGCCCGGATGGACGGCGGCATGATGGGCGGCCTCCTTGGCAGCTCCGCCCCCACTCAGCAGGTCGTCGCCCTCCTGGAGAGCAACGCCGGCAACTACACCTGGGTCGCGGCGGCGATCGGCTCGAACAGCGCCGCCGGCTTCCAGCTCGCCACCGAACTCCCGGTCATGCCCATCGGCGGCTTCAACGGCAGCGACCCCTCCCCGACGCTGGAGCAGTTCCAGCAGTACGTCCGGGACGGAGAGATCCACTACTTCATCGGCGGCAGCCGCGGCGGCCCCGGCGGCTCGAGCACCTCGACCAGCTCCGAGATCACCACCTGGGTGCAGCAGAACTTCACCGCCACCGAGGTCGACGGCGTCACCCTGTACGACCTCACCACGAGCAAGTAGCACCCGAGCACCGATCGGCGCGAGCGGCCCCACCGCTCGCGCCGATCGCGCGTCACCGGACGATGGAGCTGCACGCCCGTCCCCATCCGTCCCCAGGAGAGCCAGTGACCCCGTACCTCTTCCTCGCCGGCGCGATCCTCGCCGAGGTCTTCGCCACCAGCCTCCTCGGCAGCACCCAGGGCTTCTCCCGGCTGTGGCCGACGGTGGCGGTGCTGACCGGCTACGGGATCGCCTTCGCCATGCTCTCCCAGGCGATCGCCAGGAACATGCAGGTGGGGATCGCATACGCGCTGTGGTCGGGGGTGGGGACGATCCTGATCGTCGGTATCGGCGTCCTGTTCCTGAAGGAGCCGCTCACGGCGGCGAAGGTGGCCGGGGTGGCGCTGGTGGTGGCGGGCGTGGTGATCCTCAATCTGGCCGGGACGCACTGAGGTAGTCGGCCCCGCCGATGTAGACGGTGTGCCCGTCGGGGTGCTCGGCGTCGAGCGCGGCCGCGACGGCGGCGCCGAACTCCTCGATGGTGGGGAGCGGGCCGCCCGCGCGCCGGGTGGCGACGGCGTCCGGCTCGCGGCGTTCGAGGAGCCGCACGATGATGGTGCCGTCGATCATGTCCCCGGACACCACGGTGAACCCGACCCCGCGCGCGGCGAACTCGGAAATCAGCGAACGCAGCGCGTCCTCCCCGGCCCGCTTGCTCGCCGCCACCGGCGCGTAGTCGTCCGGCAGCGGACGCCCGCCGCGCGAGAAGTGCGCCTGGTGACTGGTCACGAAGACGATCCGCGCCCCGCGCGGCATGAGCGGCAGCGCCGAGGTCGCCAGGTGCAGCTGCGCATCCCGGTTCAACCGCATGGCATAGCCCGGATCGGCTCCGCGCTCCATTCCGCCGGAGGCATTCAGCACCAGCCCGTCCAACCGCCCGGCCCGCGCCAGCAGCGCCTCGACCGCCGCCGGATCGGCGAGATCGGCGCACTCGGCCGCCGCGCTCCCGCCAGCGGCGCGGATCTCCTCGACCACGCTCTCCGCGCGTTTCCGCTTCTCCCGGTAGTTGACCAGTACGTGCGCCCCGGTCCGGCCGAGCTGCCTGGCGGTCTCCGCCCCGATCCCCCTGGACGCCCCGGTCACCAGCACCACGCGCTTCGCCATCACTACCCTCCGCTTCTGATTTCGAAGCAACTATGGTGCTTCGAAATGCGAAGCGCAAACCACGCCGCCATCCTGGCCGCCATCGACCTGCTCGGTCAGCGCTGGATGCTGCGCGTGCTCTGGGAACTGGAGCCGGGCCCGCTCGGCTTCCTCGAGCTGCGCAGGCGCATGGGGAACTGCTCGTCGAGCGTGCTCTCCACCCGGCTGCAGCAGCTGCAGGCCGCGGGGCTGGTGGAGAAGCACTGGACGCGCGGCAGCTACGAGCTCACGCCCGCTACCGGGCGGCGGCTCGCCGAGGCGCTGCAGCCGGTGTGGGACTGGGCCGAGAGCGAGGGCTGATCAGCCCACGACCCACTGCGGCTCGGCGGCGGGCTCGAACCGGCCGCTGACATCGCCGAGCAGCCCGGGCTCGACGGTCAGCTTGCGGCACTCGGTGAAGTCCAGCTCGGAGAGGCGGGTCCAGACGATGCCGGGGCTGAACGAGGATTCGTAGGCGTACACCCCGCGGCCCAGGTCGGCGATGGTGCGCCAGATCGTCGCCGCAATATTGGGCCGCTCCGGGTCCGGCGCGCCGAACGGCTGCGCGGCATTGCGCATGACGCTGAGCAGCGCGGCGTAGGCGCGGCCGGGGGTATCGGCGGCGGGCAGCCGGTCCAGGTAGTACCCGGCCCGAACGAAGCGGTCGGCCGCCTCGGTGGTGCCGGGCAGCGGCAGCGCGCCGCCGAACCCGGCGTACCGGCTACGCAGCTCGAGCTGCTGGTCGAAGGGCGGCGAGTTGGTCATCACGGTGTAGGCGCGGCCGTGGTGCAGCCGGGCCACGCCGTCCAGGTGCTCGATGACGAGCGAATCGCCGCTCGCGTCGTCCAGCGCGAGGTGCACGGTGCCGAGCCGCCCGGACCGCGGCTCGACCAGCGGCAGCACCTGCATGGGCTGCTCCGCCAGCAGCTGGACGCACTCGGCGACGGTGGCGCAGCGATCGAGGAAGTACTGCCCCCAGAGCGAGACCGCGAGCGCTGGCAAATCCGGAGCACGCTCCCCGAAGCCGGACTCGGCGAGCCACAGCACGTGCGCCCCGAGCCCGCGCTCGTTGATGCCGTCGGTGCTCGCGCCGTCCCACACGGTGGCGGCAACACTGCCGTAGGTCGCCGTCCAGCGCAGCGGATTCGGGTCGCTACCGTGGCCGACGCGGGCGGCGCCGCGCGGGAGCGCCCAGAGGTTGGTGTCCATCTCCTCGGGCCAGTCCATATTCCGCCCGACCAGTACGCCCTGCCCGCTCGCCGCCCACATCGCCCGTGTGCACATGCGCTCTCCTCGCGCTCGGCTACCGCTGAGTTACCTGGCGCACATGCTACTGCCGATCAGCCGTGCAGCGCGGTATGCAGCGTGGCGGCCCACTGCTGCACGATCAGCTTCCGCCGCACCGAGTCGTCGGTGAGCACATCGGCCAGCCCGAGCCCGCGGGCCAGGTCCAGGGTGGCCTGGACCAGGTGGTGCGCGACCGGGTCGGAGTCGTCGACGCCGAGCGCCTCGACCGCGCGCCGGTGCGACACCCGGCCGAACTTGGCCTCCAGCGGGACGATGCGCTGGCTGAGCACCGGGTCGGCGGCGGCGTGCGTCCACACCTGGAGCGCCGCCTTGAAGAGCGGGCTGGTGTAGGACTCGACCAGCCCGGAGACGACCGCCTCGGTGCGCGCGACCCCCGAGGTGTCGGCGAGCGCGGCCGACTCCGCCCGCGCCTGGCCGGTGCGCACGTCGAACATGTACTCGAGCGCCGCGGTGATCAGATCCTCCCGGGTGGGGAAGTGGTGCTGGGCGGCACCGCGCGAGACCCCGGCGCGCTCCGCGACCACCGCGACCGTCGCTGCGGCCCAGCCGAATTCGGCCAGGCAGTCGATGGTCGCCTCGAGCAGCCGCTGCCGGGTGGCGCGGCTGCGGTCCTGCTTGGGTTCGTGCGGAGTCACCATGCGCTCATTCTGCCCAGGAGGGCGGGCGGCGCTGCAAAAAGGCCGTCATCCCCTCGCGCACCTCGGCGCTGCCGAAGAAGCTCGCCGAGCGCTGCGCGAGCTCCTCCGCCGAGCTGTCGAAACCCGCCAGAATATCGGCATTGACCAGGCGTTTCGCCTCGGCCAGGCCCTGCGGCGCGCCCTTGCGCAGCTCGGCGAGCAAACGGGTGATCTCGGCGGCCGGATCCTCGGCGGCAACGGTCACCAATCCGATCGCCGCCGCGACCTCCGGACCGAACTTCTCGCCGGTCAGGTAGTAGCGGCTCGCGGCGCGCTGATCCAGCCGGGGCAGCAGCGTCAGCGAGATCATGAACGGCGCCAACCCGATTCGCACCTCGGTGAGCGCGAAGCTGCTGCCCGGCCCGGCCACCACGATGTCGCAGCCCGCCACGATGCCCATGCCGCCGGCCCGGACATGGCCGTCGATCCGGGCCAGCACCGGCTTGGGGATCTCGACCAGCCTGCGCAGCACCCCGATCATGCCGCGGGTGCGCTGGTCCGCGGCGACCGCCGGATCGGCATCGCTCGCCTCGCTCAGATCCGCACCGGCGCAGAAGGTGGTGCCGGTGTGGGTGAGCACGATGCCGCGCACGGCGTCGTCCGCGGCGGCGGCGTCCAGCCCGGCCAGCAGCTCGGCGACGAGCCTGCTGGAGAGCGCGTTCCGGTTGTGCGGCGAGTCGAGGGTCAGCGTGGCGAAGCCATCGCCCACCTCGTAGCGCACCAGCGGCTCGGCCATCAGTACGACTTCGGCAGGCCCAGCGAGTGCTGGGCGACGAAGTTGAGCACCATCTCCCGGCTCACCGGCGCGATCCGCGCGATCCGGGCCGCGGCCAGCATGGAGGCGAGCCCGACCTCCTTGGTGAGCCCGGAGCCGCCGTGCGTCTGCACCGCCTGGTCGAGCGCCTTGATGCTGGCCTCGCCCGCGGCGTACTTGGCCATATTGGCGGCCTCGGCGGCGCCCATCTCGTCGCCGGTGTCGTAGAGCACGGCGGCCTTCTGCATCATGAGCTTGGCCAGCTCGACCTCGACCTTGGCCTGCGCCAGCGGGTGCGCGATGCCCTGGTGCGCGCCGATCGGAGTCTTCCACACGGTGCGCTCGCGGGCGTACTCGACGGCCCGGTCCAGCGCGTAGCGGCCCATGCCGACGGCCATGGCGGCGCCCATGATGCGCTCCGGGTTGAGCCCGGCGAAGAGCTGCATGAGCGCGGCGTCCTCGCTGCCGACCAGCGCGGTGCCCGGCAGCCGGACATCGTCGAGGAAGAGCGTGAACTGGGTATCCGGCTCGATGATGTCCATCTCCTGCGCCGTCTTCTCGAAGCCGGGGGCGTCGGTGGGCACGATGAAGAGCGCGGGCTTGAGCTTGCCGGTCTTGTGGTCCTCGGTGCGGGCGACGATCAGCACCGCCTCGGCCTGGTCGACGCCGGAGATGTAGACCTTGCGGCCGTTCAGGATCCAGTCGCCGCCGTCCCGGCGCGCGGTGGTGGTGATCTGGTGCGAGTTGGAGCCGGCGTCCGGCTCGGTGATGCCGAAGACCATCTTGGCGGAGCCGTCGGCGAGCTTGGTCAGCCACTCCCGCTTCTGCTCCTCGGTGCCGTACCGGGTGATGATGGTGCCGCAGATGGCGGGCGAGACCACCATGAGCAGCAGCCCGGCGCCCTGCGCGGCGAGCTCCTCCATCACCAGCGCGAGTTCGTACATGCCCGCGCCACCGCCGCCGTACTCCTCCGGCAGGTTCACCCCGAGGAAGCCGAGCTTGCCCGCCTCGTCCCAGAGTTCGTGCAGCGGTTCGTGGTTGCGCGCCCGCGGCAGCACGTAATCCAGGTAGGAGTACTTGCCCGCGAGCGCGGCGACGGCCTGCCGCAGCGACTTCTGCTCGTCGGTTTCGATGAAACTCATGCCTTCTCCTCGGATTCCGCGGGGTCGACCACCGCGAGGACGGTGCCGACATCGACCTGA
This sequence comes from Nocardia sp. NPDC050697, assembly GCF_040654395.1. Taxonomy (NCBI): domain Bacteria; kingdom Bacillati; phylum Actinomycetota; class Actinomycetes; order Mycobacteriales; family Nocardiaceae; genus Nocardia; species Nocardia sp. NPDC050697. Next base: position 673,895 of record NZ_JBFAHY010000002.1, on the reverse strand, counting down.
TCGCCGACGCCGACGTGCACGGCGCTGAGCACGCCGTCGGCCGGGGCCGCGATGGTGTGCTCCATCTTCATGGCCTCCAGCCAGAGAATCGGGGTGCCCGCGGTGACCGCGGCCCCCACCTCGGCGCCGAGCCGGATCACGGTGCCCGGCATGGGCGCGAGCAGCGAACCGGTGGCCACCAGGTCGGCCGGGTCGGTGAAGCGCGGCAGCTTGCGCAGCGCCACCGGGCCGAGCGGGGAGTCCACCGCGACCAGGTCGCCGTACCTGGCGACGGCGAACTGCCTGCGCACCGGCCCGCGCTCGCCCGGCACCGCGAGCACCACCCGCTCCGGGGTGGCTTCCAGCACCTCCAGCCCGTCGTGGCCGTCGACCGCGATCACCCCGCGGGTGACCAGGTAGCCGATCTCGTGCACGGCGCCGTCCCTGCCCTCGAACCGCTTGACGGCCGGCTGCGAGGGCAGGTTGCGCCAGCCGCTCGGCAGCCCGGGCACCGCCCGCGCCGCCGCCCGGTTGGCGGCGGCGTCGGCGAGCGCGGCGGCGACGGCGGAGAGCTCGGTGCCGCCGGCGTCGGTGAGCGGCGCGGCGAGCGCGGCGAGGCCGTGCGTGGCGAAGAAGGCGGTATCGGTGTCACCGGCCAGGAAGGCGGGGTGCCGCAGCACCCGGACCAGCAGGTCGCGATTGGTCACCAGGCCGTGCAGCTCGGCCCGCTGCAGCGCGTTCGCGAGCAGCCTGGCCGCCTCGCCGCGGGTCTCGGCGACCGAGATGACCTTGGCCAGCATGGGGTCGTAGTGCACCCCGACCACCGAGCCGTCGACCACGCCGGTATCCAGCCGGAGACCCGAGCGCGCGGGTAGGTCGAACTCGGCCAGCACGCCGGGAATGGCGATCCGGTGCACGATCCCGCTCTGCGGCTGCCAGTCCTGCGCCGGATCCTCGGCGTACAGCCGGACCTCGATGGAGTGCCCGCGCTGCGCGGGCGGCTCGGCCGGCAGCGCCGCCCCGTCGGCGATCTCCAGCTGCCAGCGGACCAGGTCCAGCCCGGTGGTGCACTCGGTGACCGGGTGCTCCACCTGGAGCCGGGTGTTCATCTCCAGGAAGAAGAAGTCGCCGCGCTCGTCGGCCAGGAACTCCACGGTCCCCGCGCCGGTGTAGCCGATCGCCTCGGCGGCCAGCCGGGCCGCCTCGAAGAGCCGCTCGCGCATGCCGTCCACCCGCTCGACCAGCGGCGACGGCGCCTCCTCGACCACCTTCTGGTGCCTGCGCTGGATCGAGCACTCGCGCTCGCCGACCGCCCAGACGGTGCCGTGCGTATCGGCCAGCACCTGCACCTCGATGTGCCTGCCGGTCTCCAGGTAGCGCTCGCAGAAGACGGTGGGGTCGCCGAAGGCGGACTGCGCCTCGCGGCGGGCGCCCGCCAGCTGCGGTTCCAGCTCGGCGAGTTCGCGGACCACCCGCATGCCGCGGCCGCCGCCGCCCGCCGATGCCTTGATCAGCACCGGGAGCAGGTCCGCGGTGACCTGCGCCGGGTCCAGCTCGGCGAGCACCGGGACCCCGGCGGCGTCCATCATCTTCTTGGCCGCGACCTTCGAGCCCATCTGCTCGATCGAAGCGACCGGCGGGCCGATCCAGGTGAGCCCGGCCTGCTCGACCGCGCGGGCGAATTCCGCGTTCTCCGAGAGGAAGCCGTAGCCGGGGTGCACCGCGTCGGCGCCGGCGGCCAGGGCGGCCTCGATGACGAGGTCGCCGCGCAGGTACGTCTCACCGGGGGTGTTGCCCGGAAGCCGGACGGCCGCGTCGGCCTCCGCCACATGCGGCGACGCGGCGTCCGCATCGGAGTACACGGCGACGGTGCCGAGCCCCATGCGGCGGCAGGTCGCGAAGACCCGTCGCGCGATTTCGCCACGGTTGGCGACGAGCACTGTTTCGACAGTCACGGAGACGCCCCTACATCCGGAAGACGCCGAAGCCCGCGGCGCCCTCGATCGGTGCGGTGTGCACGGCGGAGAGCGCCATGCCGAGCACGGTGCGGGTATCGCGCGGGTCGATCACGCCGTCGTCGTAGAGCCGCCCGGACATGAACATGGCCAGCGACTCCGCCTCGATCTGCGCCTCGATCATGGCCCGCATCCCGGCGTCGGCCTCCTCGTCGAAGCCCTGCCCGCGCGCCTCGGCGGCGGTCCGGCCCACGATGGAGATCACCCCGGCCAGCTGCGCCCCGCCCATGACCGCGGATTTCGCGCTCGGCCAGGCGAAGACGAAGCGCGGGTCGTAGGCGCGCCCGCACATGCCGTAGTGCCCGGCCCCGTAGGAGGCGCCCATGAGCAGCGAGATGTGCGGCACCGTCGAGTTGGAGACGGCATTGATCATCATCGAGCCGTGCTTGATGATGCCCTTCTGCTCGTACTCCTTCCCGACCATGTAGCCGGTGGTGTTGTGCAGGAAGAGCAGCGGGGTGTTGCTGCGATTCGCCAGCTGGATGAACTGCGTGGCCTTCTGCGACTCTTCGGAGAAGAGCACGCCGCGCGCGTTCGCCAGAATGCCGACCGGGTACCCGTGCAGCTCGGCCCAGCCGGTGACCAGGCTCGATCCGTAGAGCGGCTTGAACTCGTCGAACTCCGAGCCGTCCACGACCCTGGCGATCACCTCGCGCGGGTCGAACGGGATCTTGAGGTCGGGCGGGACGATGCCGAGCAGCTCCTCGGCGTCGAAGAGCGGTTCGCGCACCGCGGCGCGCGGCGCGGGGCCCTGCTTGCGCCAGTTCAGCCGCCGGACGATGGAGCGGCCGATCCGGATGGCGTCCTGCTCGTCCACCGCGTAGTAGTCGGCCAGCCCGGAGACCCTGGCGTGCATGTCGGCGCCGCCGAGCGATTCGTCGTCCGACTCCTCGCCGGTCGCCATCTTCACCAGCGGCGGCCCGCCGAGGAAGACCTTGGAGCGCTCCTTGATCATGACCACGTGGTCGGACATGCCGGGGATGTACGCCCCGCCCGCCGTGGAGTTGCCGAAGACCAGCGCGATGGTGGGAATTCCGGCCGCCGAGGCGCGGGTGAGGTCGCGGAACATGCGCCCACCGGGGACGAAGACCTCCTTCTGCGTGGGCAGGTCGGCGCCGCCGGACTCGACCAGCGAGATCACCGGCAGCCGGTTCTCCCGCACGATGTCGTTGACCCGCAGCGTCTTCCGCAGCGTCCACGGATTCGAGGTGCCGCCGCGCACGGTCGGGTCCGGCGCCACGATCATGCACTCGACGCCCTCGACCACCCCGATCCCGGCCACGGTGCTGCCGCCGACGTGGAACTCGCTGCCCCACCCCGCCAGCGCGCAGAGCTCCAGGAACGGCGAGTCCTCGTCGATGAGCAGCTCGATGCGCTCGCGCGCGGTGAGCTTGCCGCGCTTGCGGTGCCTGGCCAGCTTGTCCGGCCCGCCGCCCGCGACGGCCTTGGCGAACTCCGCGCCGACCTCCAGCAACTTCTCTTCCATCGCCGCGGCGGCCGCTTCGTACTCCGGCGCGGCGGTGTCGACGGTACTGCGCAGCACGGTCATGACTGGTACCCCAATCGCTTCGCGGCCAGTGCGGTGAGGATCTCGGTGGTGCCGCCACCGATGCCGAGGATGCGGATATCACGGTACTGCCGCTCGACCTCGGCCTCGCGCATGTAGCCGAGCCCGCCGAAGAGCTGAACGGCCTGGTTGGCGACCCACTCGCCCGCCTCCACGGCGGTGTTCTTGGCGAAGCAGACCTCGGCGATGAGGTCGGTCTCGCCCGCCGCGGCGCGCTCGACCACGTGCCGGGTGTAGACCCGGGCCACGTCGGTGCGGCGGGCCATCTCGGCGAGCGTGTTCTGCACCGCCTGCCTGCTGATCAGCGGCCGCCCGAAGGTCTCCCGGTCGCGGCACCACCGCAGCGTGAGGTCGAGGCAGCGCTGCGCCTGGCTGTAGGCCTGCGCGGCCAGCCCGGCCCGCTCGCTCACGAATGCCTGCGCGATCTGGGCGAAGCCGCTGTTCTCCGGGCCGACCAGGTTGCCGACCGGCACCCGGACGTCCACGTAGGAGAGCTCGGCGGTGTCCGAGGCGCGCCAGCCCATCTTGTCCAGCTTGCGGCTCACCGTGAAGCCGGGCGTGCCCTTCTCCACCACCAGCAGCGAGACCCCGCCCGCGCCCGGCCCGCCGGTGCGCACCGCGGTGACCACGTAGTCGGCGCGGCAGCCGGAGGTGATGTAGGTCTTGGCGCCATTGACGATGTAGTGGTCACCGTCCCGGACCGCGCTGGTGGTCAGGTGCCCGACGTCGGAGCCGCCGCCCGGCTCGGTGATGGCGAGCGAGCCGATGAGCTCACCGGCCAGCGTCGGCCGCACCCACCGCTCGATCTGCTCCGGATCACCGGCCGCGACCAGGTGCGGCACCGCGATGCCGCAGGTGAAGAGCGAGGCGAAGAGCCCGCCGGAGCCACCCGCGTAGTGCATCTCCTCGCAGACCAGCGCGGCATCGATGCCGTCGCCACCCGCGCCGCCGACGGCCTCCGGGAACTGGATGCCGAGCAGCCCGAGCGCGCCCGCCTTCTTGTGCAACTCGCGCGGGAGCTCGCCGTCGCGCTCCCAGTCGTCGAGGAACGGGAGCACCTCCCGCTCGACGAAACCGCGGACGGTGCCGCGCAGTTCGCGCCGCTCCGGGGTGTTCCAAGGATTGTTCACAGCAGCTCCGTGGGAATCTCGACGTGCCGGGACCGCAGCCATTCGCCGAGCCCCTTCGCCTGGGGATCGAATCGGGCCTGGTAGGCGACGCCCTTGCCGAGCAGGCCGTGCACGACGAAGTTCAGCGCGCGCAGGTTCGGCAGGACGGTCCTGGTGATCGGGAGCTCCGCGGTCTCCGGGAGCAGGGCGCGCAGCGCGTCGACGGTGAGCGTGTGCGCCAGCCAGCGCCACTGCTCCTCGGTGCGCACCCAGACGCCGACATTGGCATTGCCGCCCTTGTCGCCGCTGCGCGCCAGCGCGATCGTGCCGAGCGGCAGCGTCTCGGTGGCGGAGGTCGGCAGCGGCTCCGGCAGCTCGGGTTCGGCGACCTCGAGCAGGTCGCGGGTGGCGGCGGGGGCGCCGATCCGCACGATCGCGCCGTCCGGCAGCACCGCGGTGTGCCTGACCGCCTCGGCGGGCACGTACCCGGGGGTGAAGACGCCGTAGGGCGCGCCGTTGCCGGGCGGCGAGGTGAGGGTGAAGCCGGGGTAGCTCGCCAGCGCCAGCTCCACCGCGACGGAGGAGAAGGCGCGCCCGACCTTCTTCGGGTCGGGGTCGCGCACCACGCAGCGCAGCAGCGCGGAGGCGCGCTCCTCGGTGTCGGCGTCCGGCCGGTCCAGCCGGGCCAGCGACCACTCCAGCTCGGCCGGGCGGGTGGGCAGCCAGGACTCCAGCTGCCGCCGCGTGAGCTCGGCCTTGGCCTCGATATCGAGGCCGGTGAGGACGAAGGTCATCTCGTTGCGGAAGCCGTCCAGGGTGTTCAGCGAGACCTTGGTGGTGGGCGGCGGCGCCTCGCCGCGTACTTCGTCGATTCGCACCCGATCGGGACCGTCCTGGGTCAGCCGGATGCTGTCCAGCCGGGTGGTGACGTCCGGCCCGGCGTAGCGCGCGCCCTGGATCTCGTAGACGAGCTGCGCCGCGACGGTGTCCACGGTGACGACGCCGCCGGTGCCCGCGTGCTTGGTGATCACGCTGCTCCCGTCCCGGCGCAGCTCCGCGATGGGGAAGCCGGGGCGGCCCAGGTCGGCGATCTCGGTGAAGAAGGCGAAGTTGCCGCCGGTCGCCTGGGTGCCGCACTCGATCACGTGCCCGGCCACCACCGCGCCCGCGAGGGCGTCGTAGTCGCCGGCACCCCAGCCGAAGTGCGCCGCCGCCGGACCGGCGACCAGCGCCGCGTCGGTGACCCGGCCGGTCACCACGATGTCGGCGCCCGCGCGCAGGCACTCGGCGATCCCCCAGGCGCCCAGGTAGGCATTGGCGGTGAGCGGGGTGCCGAGGCCGAGCTCGGCGGCGCGGTCGAGCAGGTCGTCGCCGGTGACGTAGGCGATCTTCGGCTGGAGGCCGAGCCGCTCCGCCACCGCGCGCAGCTGCTCCGCGAGCCCGGCGGGGTTCAGCCCACCGGCGTTGGCGACCAGCTTCACGTTCTGCTCCAGGGCGAGCCCCAGACAGTCCTCGACCTGGCGCAGGAAGGTCTTGGCGTAGCCGAGCGCGGGGTCCTTCATCCGGTCCCGGCCCAGGATGAGCATGGTGAGCTCGGCCAGGTAGTCGCCGGTGAGGACGTCGAGCCCGCCGCCGTCGAGCATCTCCCGCATGGCGACGGCGCGGTCACCGTAGAAACCGGAACAGTTGCCGATCCGGAGCAGCTCCGGGTCGGCCGCGAGACTGGTCACGCGGGTGCCCTCCTGTGCAAGCGTCGTAGCGGTTCGAGGGTGACACCGGGGCGATAAAAAAGCAAGCCCGCGTGCTTGTTACTGGGTTCGGTACGCTGCGGTCGTGTCCTCGAACCTCACCGTGCTCCTGCTTCTCGCGCTGGCCGGGTTTCTGCTCGGCGGGGCGATCACCCTGTGGAAGACGCAGCGGTGGCTGGCGGTTTCGCTCGGCGTGTGCGCGGTGCTCGCGGGGGTCGGGGCGTTCGTCTGGGGTTAGGCGTCGCGGACGTCAAGGCCCCGCTCGGCGAAGGCCTTGAAGTCCTGCATGTGCTGCCGCGACTGCTTGCGGAACGAACCCGGCATCAGGCGCCCGAGCAGTCGGACGATCCTGCTGTCGAACCGATACTCGCTCTCACTCTCCCAGAGCGTCGTCTCCGGACCGGCCACGGTGAGCCGGTCGCGGACGGCGCTCCACATGCCCGGCCCAGCGATCTCGCGGTCGAAGTGCACGGTGACCTCGTCGGGGATATCGCGCAGCTCGACCGGCTCGCGGCGGGTGATCGTCTCGACGCACTCCGTCTCCCGCGAGCCCTGCCGCATGATCACCCGCGACTCGGTGCCGAGCTGACCGTGTTCGCCGCGGATCGGCTCGTGCACCACTACCCCGCGCAGCCATTTCGGGATGTTCGCCGGGTCGGCGAGGAGTTGGGCGACTCGCTCGCGGGGGAGGGCGATCTCGATCGAGGTGGTGTATCGCACGATGCCGAAGTCTATCAGCCTTCACTTATATAAGCCCGGCTGCGGCCCGCCGTCCGACGGGCCGCGCCGAGCGACGAACTACCCCGCCGGAGCGAGCTCCAGCAACCGCCGGGCCCCGGTGACCTCCGCACCGGCCCAGAACGTCTCCGTACACCCGTCGCCCGCACCGCGCACCCCCGATGCGGTCAGCGCGCAGGACTTGAAGGCCCGCCCCGCAACGCTCACCCGATGTCGAGCGGGCCGCATGCGGCGGCCGAGCTCGTCGGGCGGCGGTCCACCCCACAGCACCGTCTCGGAGTGCCCGCCGCCGAGGTGCGGCACCATGTCGGCGCGGTAGCTGTCGACGGCGATGGCGAGCACGTCCGGCCGGATCTCCCTGACCGCGGCGGCGGGCCAGTGCTCCAGGTCGAGCGGGACGGCACCGAGGATTTCCAGGGGGCGCACGGCGGCGGGGTCGGAGACGGGGACGATCACCTCCCACCCGGAGGCCCGCATATCGAAGAGCCAGCCGCCGAGGTGGTGCACCACCTCGGCGACGGCGGGCGCGACCACCACTAATCGATAGCGGAGCTCGCATCGGCGGGCATGCGCTCGCCATTCGGTCGGTGAGTAGGTGCCGAAACCACGTTCGGGCAGGTTCGCGGATCGTACTGCCATGTTCCATCCGTTCTCGATGCCACACCGGCGGCAGCTCACCCGACCATGACCGCGCGGCACGAAGGCGCGCGCGATTCGCCTCGACGAGGAACGGGCGACGACGCACCGGGACTGGGGGCTGGGCGTCGCGCTCGGGCGAAAGCGTGCCGCATCCACGGTAACGGGGTTACTGCGATCGGTTCGCGAAACGGCGGATTCCGACCGGTCCGCTCGAAACCGGGACCGAGCGGTCGCCCGGCGCTCTGACTTATTCCGCCATGAACTGCGGAAACCTCCCCGGTAACGCGCCGCCGGGATTGACACCGGCGAGACTCACTCTCAGGTAACCATGTTACTGTCCAGTCGGACCACATCGTGACCCGTCGCACAGCGCGGGCCGCGGGGTGACCGAGGACATCCCGGCGAAGGGGCCGGGGTGGTGGCCAGGGAGAGTTCGGGATGGATCGACAGCAGCGGCAGCCGCGGTGGCGGGGCCGGATGACGGCGGCGGCGCTCGCGCTCGCCTGTGCCGCCGGGCTCACGGCGGTGGCGGCCCCCGCGACGGCCGAGCCGGTGAGCGGCTTCTACGTCCCGCCCGCGCAGATCCCGGCCGAGCCGGGCGCGGTCATCAAGACCCAGCCGCTCTCGCTCTTCGCCACCCTGCCGACCGAGCAGGGCTGGCCGGGCAAGGGCGAGCTGATCATGTACACCAGCACGCTGCAGGACGGCACCCCGGTCGCCACCACCGGCACCTTCATCGCCGCCGCCGGACCGTGGGCCGGCCCGGGCCCGCGCCCGACCGTGGTGATCGCGCCGGGCACCTCGGGCCAGGCCGATCGCTGCGCCATGTCGGTGGCCTTCTCCACCGGGCTCACCGCCTTCGCCGACCCCTCGCCGAGCATCTCGGCCAACCAGGAGCTGCCCTCGTCGGCGGCCTGGGCCGGGCTCGGCGCGAACGTGGTGATCCCGGACTACATCGGGCTCGGCACCCCCGGCATCCACACCTACGGCAACCGGTTCGAGCAGGGCCACGCGGTGCTCGATGCCGCGCGCGCCGCCAACTCCCTGGCCGGCGTCGGCCCGGAGACCCCGCTGGTGCTCTGGGGCTACTCGCAGGGCGGCGGGGCCACCGCGGCCGCCAACGAGCTGCTGCCGGAGTACGCGCCGGAGCTGAACCTCAAGGGCACCTGGGCCGGCGGCCCGACCGCCGACCTCTCGGCGATCCTGAACCAGATCGACGGCGCGCTGATCGGCGGCGCCATCGGCTACGCCATCAACGGCATGCTCGCCCGCTTCCCCGACCTGCAGCGGGCGCTGGAGCGGGTGAGCAGCCCGGCGGGCCAGAACATGCTCGCCACGCTCAGCGAGACCTGCATCGGCGACCTGATCTTCCGGCACCCGTTCCTGCGCACCAATTCGCTCACCGTCGACGGCCGCTCGCTGAGCGAGCACCTGGCCGACATGCCGGAGGCCGCCCCGGTGCTCGCCGAGCTGAAGGTGGGCACCCTGAAGCCGCACGCCCCGGTGCTGATCACCAGCGGGCGCAATGACGACACCGTGCCGTACGGCCAGGCCAAGCAGCTCGCGAACGACTGGTGCGGCCTCGGTGGCACCGTCGAATTCCGCACCAACGAGCTGCCGCCGATCCTGCCGGGCTTCACCATCCCGAACCACTTCGGCCCGGAGCTCATCGACGGTTTCAGCCCGAACAGCGTGATCGCGTACCTGCTCGACCGGCTCGCGGACAAGCCGATCTCCGGCTGCTCCATCGACTGATCGGAAACATCGTTCTACCATTCCGAGAATCGGAATCTCGGATCGAGGGCGCGTAATGGGATCGAGCACGGTGCGCAGGGTGGCGGCGGTGCTGGCCGGGGCGGTGCTGCTGCCGGTCGGGGTGGTGGCGGCCCAGCCGCCCGCCGCGGTGCGGCACATCGCGACGGTCGCGGACCGCGCGGCCGCCCCGGCGGCCTGCGGCCCCGGCTCAACGCCGGAGACCGGGCTGCAGGGCGAGGTGCCCGCCGCCGATCGGGCGAGCGGGCGCAGCGCCGCCGGATACCGGTGCAATATCACCCGGATCGGCGGCTTCGACGGCCCCGGCGGCGGCATCGTCTCGGCCGCCTTCGAGCACTGCGTCTACGTCGGCAGCTTCTTCCCCGGCAGCCTCACCGGCCCGAGCCCCGGCGTGCAGGTGCTCGATGTCGCGGATCCGGCGAACCCGGTCCCCACCGCCACCCTGACCGAACCGGCCATGCTGGCAGGCACCTGGGAATCGCTCAAGGTGCACGAGGGGCGCAAGCTCCTGGCCGGCGCGGGAGTGCCGCTGCTCACCGGGGCCGGGCTGCTCTCGGTCTACGACCTCACCGACTGCGCGCACCCGCGGCTGCTCAACCCGGGGCCCGGCACCGCCGCCACGCAGCCGCTGCCGATCATCGCGCACGAGGGCGGCTTCTCCCCCGACGGCCGCACCTACTGGTCCTCCGGCACCGCGCCGGGGCTGCTCAGCGCCGTCGACCTGACCGACCCGGCGCAGCCGCGGGTGCTCTGGCAGGGGCTGCCCGGGCTCTCGGTGCACGGCATCGGCTTCAGCCCGGACGGCGACCGGCTCTACCTCGCCAACAACTTCGGCGGGCTCACCGTGCTCGACACCTCGGCGGTGCAGCGCCGCGACCCGGACCCGCGGGTGCCGACGCTCTCGGCCACCAGCTGGACCGACGGCTTCGCCACCCAGCACGCCGTCCCGGTGACCTACGGCGGGGTGCCACACCTCTTCGTGGTGGACGAGGCCGGGTCCGGCGGGGTGAAGATCTTCGACGTCGCCGATCCGGCGCAGCCGAGACCGGTGAACTCCATCAAGCTGGAGATCAACCTGCAGGCCAACCAGGACACCGCGCTGGCCTCCAGCTTCGGCGGCTCGCTCTTCTCCTACGACGCGCACTACTGCGCCGCCGACCGGCCGCGCGACCCCACCGCGCTGGCCTGCGGGTGGCTGGCCTCCGGGATCCGGGTTTTCGACGTGCGCGACCCGGGCGCGGTCCGGGAGATCGCCTACTACAACCCGCCCGCGCGCACCGGGCAGCCGGCCGGGGCGAACTCGCCGCAGTCGCTCTTCTCCATCGCCGGGGTGCCGCTGCTGAACTCCGGCGCGCTGATCCAGGCGCTCGCGGCCGGGGTCTTCGATCCCGCGCAGGCGCTCAGCGGGGTGCGTAGCGATCGGCTGACCGGGGATCAGTCCGCGGACCTGTGCTTCTCGCCGCCCGCGTGGCGCGGAAACCAGCTCTGGGTGACCTGTTCGGACAACACCTTCCAGACGCTCGCGCTCGATCCCTCGGTGTACACGCCACCGGCGGATCAGCAGACGACGGTCGGCTCCTAGTCGCGCTTGCGGCCGGACTTCGGCCGTCGCGGGGCCGCGGCTGCGGGTTTCGCCGGGGCGGGATCGCGCGGCGCGGTCCCGCCCTCGGCAGGCGCCTGCCCGTTCCGCGCGGGCTTGCCCGCCTTGGCCGCGTTCGCCTTCGGCGCCGTGCCCTTGCGAGCCTTCGGCGCGGCGCTCGCCCCCGGGCGCGGCTCGCCGACGCTCAGCACGAAGAGCCGCAGATCCTCCGGGACCCCGCTCAGCGGCGCCGCGAAGAGCCCGCGGCGGTACGGCTTCACGCTGCCGCCGAGCAGCTCCAGCGTCTCCGGCTGCAGCGCGCGCAGGGTGGCCTCGGAGAGCATGGTGTTCCCGTTGCCGCCCGCCTCCATGACCCTGGCCGCGATGGTGACGTCGACGCCGAGCCAGTCGCCGCCGATCTCCCGGGGCGAGCCGGTGTGCAGCCCCATCCGCATGCGCGGGCGGTAGTCGCCGAAGTCGACGGCGCCGAGCGCGCGCTTCATGGCGACGGCGGCGGCGAGCGCCTGGTCCGGGGAGTCGAAGACGGCCATGAGGCCGTCGCCCATCCGCTTCACCACCGTCCCACCGCGCTCCGCCACCGGCGGCTCGATGGCCAGCGCGACCCGGCGCAGCAGGTCGAGCGTGGCCTGGTCACCGGCGGTGAGCGACCAGCGGGAGAAGGCGACCAGGTCGGTGAAGAGCACCGTGACCTCGGTGCTGCCCCGGCCGCGGCCGACCCGCTCCAGCATGGCCTGCCACACCTGCAGCGCGCCGAAGCCGACCTCGCGGGCCGCGCTCGGGGTGTCGCCGACGAGCCGGTCGGCGGCGCGGGCGACGGCCCGCGGCCCGCCGGGGCCAGTGACCGAGAGCGGGTCCCCGAACGCCGGGTCGCCCGGTAGCTGGTGCCTGGCCCGGCGCAGCGCGCCGATGATCTCCTGCCGCCGGTTCGCGGAGTTCATCAACTCGGCCAGCCGTTCGCGCCGCGCGCGGTAGCCGAACGCGGAGGGGTCGGGCACCGCCTCCGGCTCCGGCTCGGGATCGGCACCGCCGGATGTCGGTCTCACGGTGCGAGGGTATCGCAGGGCCTGCCGGGAAAGCGGGGCCGAAGGTCACAGGTATCCGGAAAACGGCAGCGCAACGGCGGAAAAGGGCGATGGACGCACCGGGCCCGGTGTGGCTGGTGCCACACCGGGCCGGCGACAACGACCACCGGGCAGTGGCGGCCGATGTGGGGCCACGACCTCCGGGGAGGCCGGGGCCGCACCCGAGCGGCGAGGGACGTCGGCTCGGGTGGCTCCGGGGTCGCCCCCATTCCGGGAGTAACCGATTGTTAGCGGTTCAGGCGTCCCTGCGGTCCGCGTACACCAGGGCGGCGACGTAGACCACCGCGACGAACGCGATGAAGTAGAGCAGGCTGCCCCACACGCCCCAGTGCCAGTTGCCGCCGACCTCGGCGACGGTCAGGAACCGGTTGATGTTCTGGAAGGGCAGGAAGGGTCCCACATTACGCCCGAAGTTGCCGAAGGCACTCAGCAGCGGCTCCAGCAGCAGCGACCAGAGCACGATCAGCGAGATCGCCGCGGCCGACTGCCGGACCAGCACGCCGACGCCGACGGCGAGCACCACCGCGAGGAAGGCGTAGATCGGGATGCCGTAGACCGCCCGCCACTGGCCGTCGAAGGTGAGCGCGACGGTGGCCTCCGAGCCGCCGACCACCTTGGCCACCGCGACCGCGCCGAAGGCGACGAGGGTGCTCAGCACCGCGCCGTACACCCCGACCAGCCCGGCCTTGGTGAGCAGCACCGTGTACCGGTTCGGCACCGCCTGGAAGGTGGTCCTGATGACGCCGAAGCGGTACTCGCTGGTGACGGTGAGCGCCGCCAGGATCATCAGCACCATGATCCCGAAGCCGGTGACCCCCGAGGTCGCGGTGCTGACGTCGAGCGCGGGCATGCCCGCCTCCGGGTCACCTGCCGAGGTCCGCACCACCAGGGCGAAGAGCGCGGCGAGGCCGAGCCCGAGCGCCACGATCACCGCCGAGCACCACCAGGGCGACCTGGTCGAGGTGAGTTTGATCCGCTCCGCTGCCAGCACGCCCATCAGAGCGCACCTCCCATCACCTGGTCGACTCCGCTGCCGTGGTACTCGACCGCGCCACCGGTCATCCGCATGAAGGCGTCCTCCAGCGAGGCGCGCTGCGGCGCCAGCTCCAGGAGGGTGATGGCGTTCTCCCCGGCCAGCGTGCCGACGGCATCGCTGGTGACCCCGGCGACCACGAGCGCGGGGCCGTCCTGACCGGCGCCGTCCTCGCGCACCGTCATCCCGGCCGAGGTGAGCAGGCTGCGCAGCTGGTCCAGCTGCGGGCTGCGCACCCGGACGGTGGCCTCGGAGGCCCGCTCGATGAACTCCTGCGTGCTGGAGTTCGAGATCAGCTCGCCGCGGCCGATCACCACCAGGTGGTCGGCGGTCTGCGCCATCTCGGAGAGCAGGTGGCTGGAGACCAGCACGGTGCGGCCCTCGCCGGCCAGCCGCTGCATGAAGCGGCGGATCCAGAGGATGCCCTCCGGGTCGAGGCCGTTCACCGGCTCGTCGAAGAGCAGCACCTCGGGGTCGCCGAGCAGCGCCCCGGCCAGGCCGAGCCGCTGCGACATGCCGAGCGAGAAGCCGCCCGCCGCCTTGTTCGCCACCTCGGAGAGGCCGACCAGCCGCAGCACCTCCTCCACCCGGTCCCTGCCGATGCCGTTGGAGGCGGCCATCCAGTGCAGGTGCGAACGCGCGGAGCGGTTCGGGTGCACCCACTTGGCGTCGAGCAGCGCGCCGACGGTGCGCAGCGGGTTCTTCAGCTCCCGGTACGGCACCCCCTTCACCAGCGCCGTGCCCGAGGTGGGGGTGTCGAGTCCGAGGATCATCCGCATGGTGGTGGATTTGCCGGCACCGTTCGGCCCGAGGAACCCGGTCACCTGCCCGGGCCGGACGGTGAACGTCAGATCCCGCACCGCGACCGTCTGGCCGTACCGCTTGGTCAGGCCCTTCAGTTCGATCATTGCCCCAGCATTCCGCACCGGGGGTGCTCCGCGCGTCGGCAGCAAGTCGCGGCGCGCGTCATCCTCGCGGAGGACCCGGCCCGGATTACAGCTCGGGCGAGGAGGCCTGCGCCCAGAAGCGCTTGGGGATGCGCCCGGCCAGCCGGGCGGCGTACCCGGAGCGCACCGCCTCGGCCATGGCGGCGGCCATGAGCGCCGGTTTCCTGGCCCGCGTGACCGCGGTGGCGAGCAGCACGGCCGAGCAGCCGAGCTCCATGGCGAGCGCGGCGTCGCTGGCGGTGCCGATGCCGGCGTCCAGGATCACCGGGACCCCCGCCCCGGCCACGATCATCTCGATATTGTGCGGGTTGCCGATGCCGAGGCCGGTGCCGATCGGCGAGCCGAGCGGCATCACCGCGGCGCAGCCCGCCTCCTCCAGCCGGCGCGCCAGGATCGGGTCGTCGCTGGTGTAGGGGAGCACGGTGAAGCCCGCGTCGACCAGCTGCTCGGCGGCGTCCAGCAGCTCGACCGGGTCCGGGAGCAGGGTGCGCTCGTCGGCGACCACCTCCAGCTTCACCCAGTCGGTCTCCAGCGCCTCGGCGGCGAGCTGCGCGGTGAGCACCGCCTCGGCGGCGGTGCGGCAGCCCGCGGTGTTCGGCAGCGGGGCGATGCCGAGCCGCTTCAGCAGGTCGAGCACGCCGGTGCCGCCCGCCGCGTCGATCCGGCGCATGGCGACCGTGGTGAGCTCGGTGCCGGAGGCGAGCAGCGCCTCCTCCAGCACGGTCAGGTTCTCGGCGCCGCCGGTGCCCATCACCAGCCGGGAGCCGAACTCCCGGCCCGCGATGCGCAGCGGCTCGAACTCCGCGGCCTGCACCGCGGCGGCCTCCGGCGTGGCCAGCTCAGCCACCCTGGACCGCCGTCAGCACCTCGATGGACCAGCCGCGGCCGACCGGCTCGTCCCAGCGCGACTTGGGGAACACCGCGCCGTCGACGGCGAGCGCGACCCCCTGCGTCGGCAGCTCCAGCCGGTCCAGCAGCTCGCGCACCGAGAGCGGCTCGGCGAACTCGTGATCGGCGCCGTTCACGGTGACCCCGATCGGGATGGACGTCGTCATCGCACTCCTCCTGTATCTGCGGTGGTGCTCCGGGCGAGCAGCCGCCCCGGGTCCGCGGCCGCGGCCTCCGGCAGCGGGTCACCGTCGAGTAGCGCGAGCACCGCGTCGGCGGTGAGCGGCACCGCGAGCATGCCGTTGCGGCCGTGCCCGGTGGCGGCGAGCACCCGGTCGTCCAGCGCGCCGATGAGCGGCAGGTTGTCCGGGGTGCCCGGCCGGGAACCGGCGCTCGCCTCGGCGAACTCGTACTCGGCGATGGCCGGGAAGACCGCCTCGGCGTCGGCGATCAGATCGCGCACCCCGCCCACGGTGACGGCGGTGTCGAAGCCCGCCTCGTACTGGGTGGCGCCGACCACGATCCCGTCGCCGCGCGGCACCAGGTAGAGCGCGCGGCCGTGCACCCTGGCCCGGATCACCCGGCTCGGCGCGGGGGCGGCTCCGGGGCGATGCCGCAGCCGGAGGATCTCGCCCTTGACCGGGCGCACCGGGAGGCCGGGCCAGAGCCGGGCGGAGGCGGCGCCCGCGGCGAGCACCACCCGATCGGCGTCGAGCGCGGCGAGGTCGTCCACCCGGTCGGCGTCGACCCGGACCCCCGCCATCTCGGCGGCGGCGCGCAGCGCGGTGATCAGCGCGCGGTTGTCGATGGCGGGTTCGCCGGCGAGCAGCCCGGCGCGCACTGTGCGGGCCAGCCCGGGTTCGTGCTCGCGCACCCCGGCGCGGTCGAGCAATTGCAGCCGGTGGCCGTGGTCCGCGGTGAAGTCGGCGATGGTGCGCAGGTCGGCGGCGTCGGCCTGGTCCAGCGCGACGGTCAGCGTCTGCTCGGCGACGAAGAGCGGGATGCCGGTGCGCGCGGTGAGCCGGTCGGCGAAGCCGGGCCAGCGCGCGAGCGCGGCGGCGCCGAAGCCGAGCACCCGCTCCTCGCCGGGCCAGCCCTCGGAGAGCGGGGCGAGCATGCCGCCCGCCACCCACGAAGCGCCGGAGGCGATCTCCGGGTCGGCGATGGTGACGGACCACCCGGCCTCGGCGGCCCGCCATGCCACGGCGAGCCCGATGGCGCCGCCACCGACGACGGCCAGAGTCCGCATCCGCTCCACCTGCCTCCTTGTCCGTATCCACGGTAGCGCGGGGAGCACCCCCGGTTCCCGCACGGGCCGCCGCGCGAGCGAGGCCGGGTCGACGGGCGGGAGCGGGGTGACTACCGTCCTTGTTCATGCAACCCGGCCACCCGGTTCCGCCGA
Source organism: Nocardia sp. NPDC050697 (assembly GCF_040654395.1). NCBI lineage: Bacteria > Bacillati > Actinomycetota > Actinomycetes > Mycobacteriales > Nocardiaceae > Nocardia > Nocardia sp. NPDC050697. Next base: position 657,375 of record NZ_JBFAHY010000002.1, on the reverse strand, counting down.
TCACCCCCGCCCGGCCCGTTCCGCCGCGGGACCGGCTCGGCACCGCCCGGCTCTACCTCTGCACCGACGCCCGCCGCGAGCGCGGTGACCTGGCGAGCTTCGCCGAGGCCGCGCTGGCGGGCGGGGTCGACATCATCCAGCTGCGGGACAAGGGCTCGCCGGGCGAGGCGAAGTTCGGCCCGCTGGAGGCCAAGCAGGAGCTGGGCGCGCTCGCCGAGCTCAAGGCCGCCACCCGCAGGCACGGCGCGCTGCTCGCGGTGAACGACCGCGCCGATATCGCGCTGGCCGCCGGTGCCGATGTGCTGCACCTGGGCCAGGACGACCTGCCGCCCTGGTACGCCAGGAAGATCCTCGGCCCCGACGTGGTGCTCGGCCGCTCCACCCACGACCGCGACCAGGCCCGGCTGGCCGCGCTGGACGAGCACATCGACTACTTCTGCACCGGCCCGCTCTGGGCCACCCCCACCAAGCCGGGGCGCGAGGCCGCCGGGCTGGAGCTGGTGCGCGAGACCGCCGAGGCCGCGCCCGCGCGGCCCTGGTTCGCCATCGGCGGGATCGACGCGGAGCGGCTGCCGGAGGTGCTGTCGGCGGGGGCGTCGCGGGTGGTCGTGGTGCGCGCGATCACCGCGGCCGACGACCCCGAGGCCGCCGCGCGGGCGCTCAAGTCCGCGCTGCTGGCGGATGCCTGAGCCGTGCGGTCAGGAGAGCACCTGGCAGCGGGTGAGCGCGAAGACGGCGGGGGCGGGGGGCGGCACCGCCGCGGCGACGGCGGATTCCCGTGCCTCGGCGTCCCGGTCGACGATCCGGGCGAACTCGCCGGGGCCCGCGGGCTCGGCGTGCAGCCAGACGAAGCCGCGGTCGGCCAGGTCGACGGTGCGCGGCAGCGCCTTGGCCAGCCGGTCGTCCTCGGTGAGCCCGGCCGGGTCGATCCGCGCGGGGGCGGCCCGCAGCCCGGGCCAGGCCAGCGCGAAGCCGGGGTGCAGCGGGCGGTCGGCGACGTCGTCCTCCGGCACCCAGGCCAGCTCGGTGCTCTCCCGGTTCCCGGTGAGGGCGAGGGTGAACGGCGCGTCCGCGACGACGGTGGTGTAGGTCCAGCCGCTGGCGGCCTCGGCGGTCACCCGCTCGGCGCGCACCCGGACGTCGTCCGGGCGGATGCCCGCCTCCTCCCACGCCTCGCGCACGGCCGCGTGCACGTTCGTCTCGTGGCTGTCCCGTGCGCCGCCGGGCAGCGCCCAGGTGCCGCCCTGGTGGCTCCAGAGCGCGCGGTGCTGCAGCAGCACCGCCGAACCGCCGCCGGCCAGCGGCGCCCGCAGCAGCAACCCCGCCGCACCGAAGCGGCCCCAGTGCTTCAGGCCGTCCGGGCCGAGCGACCAACCGTCCCCGTCACCACGCATCCGCACAACCCGCTCTCGTCCGGCCGCGGTGCTCCCGCCGGGGGCGTCGTACACACCGCGACTTCCGTACGACCACAATAAACTCCGAACGCGCGCAGGTGCTCGCCCGGAACTGGAGGTGGAGATGACGCCGGTGGATACCGACGTGCGGATCTTCGCGGCCTCCTCCCCCGGCAAGCTGCTCGCCATGGGCATGCTGCTGGTGCTGGTCTGCCTCACCGCGGGGCTCACGACCTCGGACGAGGTCGGCGGCAGGCAGGACGCGCTGCGCACGCTGCTCGCCGACTCCGAACCCGACGCGTACTCCGCGCACAGCCTCTACACCGCGCTCTCGGTGGCCGACGCCGCCGCCGGGACCGCCTTCATCGCGGGCGGCATCGAGCCGCAGCCGGTGCGCGACCGGTACAGCCAGGCGGTCGGCGAGGCCGCCGCCGAGCTGGTCGCGCGCTCCGGGCACAGCGGCGAGCCGGCGGACGGCCCGGACACCACGCTGCGCACCGGGATCGCCACCGGGCTCCCGGTCTACACCGGGCTGGTCGAGACCGCGCGCACCGCGAACCGCAGCGGCTACCCGGTCGGCGCCGCGTACCTCAGCGAGGCCTCCAACCAGATGCAGACCGTGCTGCTGCCGATGGCGGGCGACCTGCACGAGCACCGCTCGGCCGCGGTGGTGCAGGCCCAGCGCGACCACGTCCGCCCGCCGTGGAAGGCGATCCTGCTGCTCACCGTGGCGCTGCTGGCGCTGCTCTGGGCGCAGCGGGAGCTCGCGCACCGCTGGCACCGCACGCTGAACCCCGGGCTGCTCACGGCCAGCGTGCTGCTGCTCGCGCTCTTCGCCTGGACCGTGGTCGCCGGCTCGATCTCCGCGGTCGCCATGGTGCACGGCCGTGACCAGGGCGCGGTGCCCGGCTCCCGGCTCACCGAGAGCCGGATCCTGGTGCAGCAGGCGCGCGCCGCCGAGACGGTGAAGCTGGTGCGCCGGGACGCCACCGGCGACTACGACCGCACCTTCGAGGCCGGGATGGCCCGGCTCGGTGAGCTGCTCGACGGCTACCCGCCCGGCGCCCCCGCCGCGGACGATATCGCCTCCGCCCGCGCAGCGCTGACCCGCTGGCAGGGCGCGCACCGGCGGATGAACGACACGCTGAACCGCGGCGACTGGGTCGGGGCCGCGATCGTCGCGACCGGGCCCGGCTCGGCGGACTCGGCGGCCCAGGTGGAGGCGCTCGACACCGCGCTGGAGCACGCCGTCACCGAGACCAGGGACCGGCTGCGCGGTGAGGTCGCGACCGCGCTGCGGGTGCTGAACCTGCTCGCGCCCGGCGCGTACCTCATCGGCATCGTGGCGGCGGTCTGCGTCGTCCTCGGATTGTGGCCGCGGCTGCGGGAGTACCGATGAAGGCGACGATTCCGCTGCTCCTGCTGCTCGCGCTGACCGCGGTCGCCGGGTGCGCGGAGCCCGCCGCGCCCGGGGTGATCACCCGCACCGCCGAGTACACCGCGCCGCCGCTGCCCGCGCAGGCGGTGCCGATCACGCCCGGCGCCCCGCTGCCGACCGCCGCCACCGAGGACTGCGGCGACCCGACCGCGAGCCTGCGCCCGACCGGCGCGCGCACCGGCCCCGCGGTGGACGCCATCCGGAGCCGCGGGCGGCTGATCGTCGGGCTGGACGCGGGGAGCAACCTGCTCAGCTTCCGCGACCCGGTCTCCGGCAGCATCGTCGGGTTCGACGCCGATATCGCGCGCGAGGTCGCACGGGATCTGTTCGGCGACCCGAACGCGGTGGAGTTCCGCAGCCTCGGCTCGGCGGACCGGGAGCGCGCGCTGGTCGACCGCACGGTGGACATGGTGGCGAAGACCATGACCATCACCTGTGAGCGGCGCCGCAGCGTCACCTTCTCCAGCGTGTACCTGCGGGCGCAGCAGCGGGTGCTCGCGCTGGAGAACTCCGGGATCAACGGGATCGGCGATCTGGCCGGGCGCCGGGTCTGCGTGGTGCGCGGCACCACCTCGCTGGACCGGATCCGGCTGCAGCAGCCCGCCGCCACCGTGCTCACCGTTCCCACCTGGGCCGATTGCCTGGTCGTGCTGCAGCAGCGGCAGGTCGACGCGGCCAGCACCGACGACACCATCCTGGCCGGGCTGGCCGCCCAGGACCCGTACACCCGGGTGGTCGGGCCGGGCATCGCCGACGAGCCGTACGGGATCGGCATCCCCAAGGGCGACGACGACCTGGTGCGCGCGGTCAACGCCACACTGGAGCGGATTCGCGCCGACGGCACCTGGAGCGCGATCCACCGCCGCTGGCTCGCCGTGCTCGGCCCCTCCCCCGCCCCGCCCGCTCCGACCTACCAGGACTGAGCGCCATGCCCGAATCCGCTGCCCCGCCCCCGGACGAGGTGTCGCCGGAGACGCAGCGCGTCCCCAGCTCCGCGCCGGAGACCCGCCGCGTCCCGTTCCCCGGCGACGGGGAGTCCAGCTCCGCGCCGGAGACTCGCCGCGTCCCGTTCCCCGGCGACCGGGTGCCGAGCGCCGCGCCGGAAACTCGGCGCGTTCCATTCGGCGACGACCCCGGCACGCAGCGCGCCGACGGCGCGGCGACGGGGGCACTGGCCCCGACCGGAACGGCATCCGGCCGCACCGCCTCGGTGCGCAGCACCCGGACCACCCGCACCCGCCCGACGGTGCGCAAACTCGGCGCCGGGCTGGTCACCATCCCCGCGGTCCCCCCGGCCGACCCGCTCGCCGCGGTGCTCGACGACCCCGTCGTCGCCGAGGCCAAGCGCTTCTGCTGGCGCTGCGGCTCCCCGGTCGGCCGCGGCCGCGAGGGTGCCGCGGGCAGCACCGCGGGCACCTGCCCGACCTGCTCCGCCCCCTACGACTTCCGCCCCGCCCTGCACCGCGGCGACATGGTCGCGGGCCAGTACGACATCCAGGGCTGCCTCGCGCACGGCGGCCTCGGCTGGATCTACCTCGCGGTGGACCGCAATGTCGACGACCGCTGGGTGGTGCTCAAGGGCCTGCTGCACGCCGGCGACGCCGAGGCGCAGGCGGTCGCCATGGCCGAGCGCCGCTTCCTGGCCGAGGTGGCGCACCCGAGCATCGTCAAGATCCACAACTTCGTCGAGCACACCGCGGGCGCCGGGGCGAGCATCGGCTACATCGTCATGGAGTACGTCGGCGGCCACTCGCTGCGCGATGTGCTGGACAGCCGCCCGCGCCCGGAGCGCATGCCGGTCGCCGAGGCCATCGCCTACGTGCTGGAGATCCTGCCCGCGCTGGAGCACCTGCACGGCATGGGGCTCACCTACAACGACCTCAAGCCGGACAACATCATGATCACCGAGGACCAGGTCAAGCTGATCGACCTCGGTGCCGTCGCCCCCATCGAGGCGTACGGGAACCTGTACGGCACCAAGGGTTTCCAGGCGCCGGAGATCGCGAACACCGGCCCAACCGTCGCCTCGGACGTCTACACCGTCGGCCGCACCCTGGCCGTGCTCACCCTCCGGCTACCCACCGAGGGCGGCCGCTACCTCGACGGCATCCCGGACCCGGCCGAGCACGAAGCGCTGCGCCGCTACCCCTCCTTCCACCGCCTGCTGCTGTGTGCCACCGACCCCGAGCCGGAGCACCGCTTCCCCTCCGCCCGGACCATGGCGGCGCAGCTCACCGGCGTGCTGCGGGAGATCCTCGCGCTGGACACCGGCGCCGAGCACCCGCAGCTCTCCACCGTCTTCAGCCCGCCGCGCGCGGCCTTCGGCACCGAGGGCATCGTCCGCCGCACCGACGCCTACCTGGACGGCATCGCCAGGAACGAGACGCTGGACGCCGCCGAGATCGCCGCCGCGCTCCCGGTCCCGCTGCTCGACCCCGCCGACCCCTCCGCCCCGCTGCTCGCCGCCACCGTGCACCCGGACCCCGAGCAGACCGTGCGCGCGCTGCAGGATGCCCGCGAGCGCGCCGCCACCGATCCCGCGAACGCCCCGGAGACGCTCGATCTGGAGCTCACGCTGGCCGAGGTCAAGGTCCGGCTGGACCGCGGGGAGGCCGAGCGGGCGCGCGAGGTGCTCGCCCGGCTCGGGGACGAGGACGACTGGCGGATCCCGTGGTTCCACGGCGTCGCCCAGCTCCTCGACCGCGAGCACCACGCCGCCTACCGCGATTTCGACCGGGTCCTCGATCTGCTTCCCGGCGAGATCGCCCCCAAGCTCGCCCTCGCCGCCACCGCCGAGCTCCTCGCCCGCGACGCGCGGCCCGACCCGGCCGAGCCCCCGCCCTCCGCCGCGTACCGAGCACCCGCGAGCGGGACCGCCGAGCAACCGCCGACCGGCAGTACCGCCACACCGACACCGCCCGCCGGGCAACCACCGGCGGCGAGCACCGTGGTCTCGGCACCCGCCGACGACTCCTGCGATTTCGCGACCATCGCGCGCCGCTACTACGAAACCGTCTGGCGCACCGACCGCGCCGTGGTCAGCGCCGCCTTCGGCCTGGCCAGGCAGTGGTCGGCCCGCGGCCGCACCGCGGAGGCGGTGCGCGCCCTGGACGAGGTCCCGCCCACCTCCAGGCACTATGCCACCGCCCGCACCACCGCGGTGGTGCTGCTGCTCACCGCGCACCCGCCCGCCGCCCTGGACGAGAGCACCCTGCAGCGCGCCGCCGCCCGGGTGCAGGCGCTCCCGGAGGGCGAGCCCCGCGCCACCCAGCTCCGGGTGCTCGTCCTCGGCGCCGCCCTCACCTGGCTGCAGGCCGGGAACGAGCCGGAGCGCCGCACCCTCTTCGGCGCCCCCCTCACCGAGCGCGCGCTCCGCGACGCCACCGAATCCGGGCTGCGCGCGCTGGCCCGCGCCGCCCCGACCCGCACGCACCGCTACGCCCTGGTCGACCTGGCGAACACCGTCCGCGCCAAGACCTGGTTCTGATCCCCGCCGGAGCGCCGACGCGCTGGGAGACCTACCCCTCCACCACCGCGACCGCCGCCCGCGCGATGGCCAGCTCCTCATTGGTCGGCACCACCAGCACCGCCACCTCGGCCCCCTCCGGCGAGATGACCCGCGCCCCGCGCTCCTTCGCGATATTGCGCTCCGGATCCACGGCGATCCCGTACCGCTCCAGCCCGGCCAGCGCATCGGCGCGCACCCCGGAGTCGTTCTCCCCGACCCCGGCGGTGAAGGTGATCGCCTGCACCGCACCGAGTTCGACCAGGTACGCCCCCAGGTAGCGCCGCAGCCGATGCACATACACGTCGTAGGCCAGCCGCGCCGCCCCCTCCTCGGCCTCCAGCAGCCGCCGCAGCTCCCGGAAGTCGTTCACCCCGGCGAGCCCCCGCAGCCCGGACTCCCGGTTCAGCAGCCGATCCACCTCGTCCACCCCGACCCCGTTGCGCAGCAGGTGGGTGAGCACCCCGGGGTCGATATCGCCGCCGCGGGTGCCCATGACCAGCCCCTCCAGTGGCGTCAGCCCCATGGTGGTGTCCACCGCCCTGCCCCCGCGGATGGCCGAGGCCGATGCCCCGTTGCCCAGGTGGAAGACGATCTGGTTCAGCTCCGCCGGTTCCCGCCCGAGCAGCAGCGCCACCTGCCCGGAGACGTACTCGTGCGACGTCCCGTGGAACCCGTACCGCCGGATCCCGTACCGCTCGGCGGTCGCCGTGTCCAGCGCGTACGTGCGCGCGGCGGGGGGCAGCCCGTGGAAGAAGGCGGTGTCGAACACGGCGACCTGCGGCACCCCGGGCAGCAGCCGGCGCGCGCTCTCGATCCCGGTGCGGTTGGCCGGGTTGTGCAGCGGCGCCAGCTCGGCCAGCTCGGAGATGGTGGCGAGCACCTCGTCGTCCACCAGCGTGGGCCGGTAGAACACCTCGCCGCCGTGTACCACCCGGTGCCCGACCGCGGTGAGCCCGGCCCGCGCCAGGTCGTACCCGGTCTCGGCGAAGAGGTCGAAGGCCACCTTCAGCCCGGCCTCGTGGTCGGGGATCGCCAGCTCGCGCTCCACCTCCCGATCACCGGCCCGGTGCTCGACCCGGCCGTCGCCCTCGCCGATCCGCTCGATCAGCCCGGAGGCGAGCACCTCCCCGGAATCCGGGTGCAGCAGCTGGTACTTCAGCGAGGAGGACCCCGAGTTGAGGACCAGCACCGTCGACATCGCTCTCCTACCCCTATCCCTGTGCCTGGATGGCTGTGATGGCCACCGTGTTCACGATGTCGGCCACCAGCGCGCCCCGCGACAGGTCGTTCACCGGCTTGTTCAGCCCCTGCAGTACCGGGCCGATGGCGACGGCGCCCGCACTGCGCTGCACCGCCTTGTAGGTGTTGTTGCCCGTATTCAGGTCGGGGAACACGAAAACCGTTGCCTTTCCCGCCACCTGGGAATCGGGCAGCTTGGCATCGGCCACCGTCGGCTCGATCGCCGCGTCGTACTGGATCGGCCCCTCCACCGGCAGCTCGGGGGCGCGCTGCCGCACCAGCTCGGTGCCGACCCGCACCTTGTCCACGTCGGCGCCGCTGCCGGATTCGCCGGTGGAGTAGGAGAGCATCGCCACCCGCGGCTCGATGCCGAAGCGCTGCGCGGTGGCGGCCGAGGAGACGGCGATATCGGCGAGCTGCTCGGAGGTGGGGTCCGGCACCACCGCGCAGTCGCCGTAGGCGAGCACCCGGTCGGCCAGGCACATGAGGAAGACGCTGGAGACCGTGGAGACCCCCGGCACCGTCTTCACGATCTCCAGCGAGGGCCGGATGGTGTGCGCGGTGGTGTGCGCGGCACCGGAGACCATGCCGTCGGCGATCCCCTCGTACACCATCATGGTGCCGAAATAGGAGATGTCGGTGACGGTCTCGCGGGCCCGCTCCAGCGTCATCCCCCTGTGTGCGCGCAGCTCCGTGTAGATCTCGGCGAAGCGCTCCAGGTGCTCGGAGCCGAGCGGGTCGAGCACCTCGGCGGCGGCGATATCGACGCCGAGCTCGGCGGCGCGGGCCCGGATCTTCTGCTCGTCGCCGAGGATCACCAGGTCCGCGATCCGGCGCTGCAGCACCCGCCCGGCCGCGCGCAGGATGCGGTCGTCGCTGCCCTCGGGCAGCACGATGCGCTTGCGGTCCGCCCGCGCCCGCTCGATGAGCTGGTACTCGAACATCTGCGGGGTCACGATCTCGGTGCGCGGCAGGTCGATCCGGGCCAGCAGCTCGGCGGCGTCGACGTGCTCCTCCATCAGGGCCAGCGCGTTGTCCACCTTGCGCGAATTGCCCGAGGACATGCGGCCCCGCGTGCCGTGCGCGGCGCCCGCCGTGTCGTAGGTGCCGAGCTTCGTGGTGAGGATGGGCAGCCGCGGCCGCAGCCCGGTGATGAGCCGGGAGATGGCCGGGTGCGGCAGCATGCCGCCGTTCATGATGATCCCGGCGAGCGAGGGGAAGCCGTCGGCCTCGTGCGCGGCCACCACGCCGAGCAGCACGTCCGAGCGGTCGCCGGGGGCGATCACCACCACGCCCTCGGTGAGCCGCTCCAGGATGTGCTCGGCGGTCATGCCGCCGACCATCACCGCGAGCGCCTCGCGGTGCAGCAGCTCCGGGTCGCCGCTCCAGAGCTCGCCGTCGACCGCCGTGCACAGCTCGGCCATGGTCGGCGCGATCAGCAGCGGCACCTCGGGCAGCGTCCAGCTCGGGACGTCGAAGCCGGCCAGCTCGGCCCGGATCGCGCCGAGCGCGTCCGGGTCGCAGCGGTTCGCCACGATGGCGACCGACTGCGCGTGCTCGGCCTTCAGCTCGCCGGTGCACAGCTCGACCAGCTGCCGCACCTCGTCCGGGGTGCGCCCGGCGCCGCGGACCACGAGCAGCACCGGCGCACCGAGATTCACCGCGATCCGCGCGTTGAAGCGCAGCTCGCTGGGGCTGGCGACATCGGTGTAGTCGCTGCCGACCACCACCACCGCGTCGCACACCGCGGCCACCTCGTGGAACCGCATGACGATCTCGCTGATCGCGGCGTCCGGGTCGGCGTGCACCTGGTCGTAGGTGACGCCGACCGCCTGCGCGTAGTCGATATCCGCGGTGCTGTGCTCCAGCAGCAGCTCCAGGATGTAGTCCGGCTCGGCGGTGGAGCGGGTGATCGGCCGGAAGACCCCGACCCTGGCCGCGGTGGCGCACAGCATCTGCAGCACTCCGAGCGCCACCGTCGACTTCCCGGTGTCGCCCTCCGGGGAGGCGATGTAGACGGTGGACGGAGCGTGATCGGCCATGGCGACGAGCTTAGTGAAGGAACCGGACGGATCGCCCGGCGCGATCGGCCCCGGCATGAACTGTCGGCAACCGCACCGCGAACGGCGTTATTCGTCGAAGGGGGTGCGGGTGCGGCCCACCAGATCGGCCACCGAATCGATCACCGCGGTCGGCCGGTACGGGTACGCCCCCACCGACGCCACGGTGGAGATCCCGGAGGTCACCAGGATGGTGCGCATGCCGGCCTCCAGCCCGGAGATGACGTCGGTGTCCATCCGGTCGCCGATCATCACCGTCGACTGCGAGTGCGCGCCGAGCCTGCGCAGCGCCGAGCGCATCATGAGCGGGTTCGGCTTGCCGACGTAGTACGGGTCGCGCCCGGTGGCCCTGGTGATCAGCGCGGCCACCGAGCCGGTGGCGGGGAGCACGCCGTCGCGCGAGGGGCCGGTGGCGTCCGGATTCGTCGCGATGAAGCGCGCACCCCGCTCGACCAGGCGAATCGCGGTGGTGATGGCCTCGAAGGAGTAGGTGCGGGTCTCGCCGAGCACCACGTAGTCCGGGTCGCTGTCGGTGAGCACGTAGCCGATCTCGTGCAGCGCCGTGGTCAGCCCGGACTCGCCGACCACGTACGCGGTGCCGTTCGGCCGCTGGTCGTCCAGGAAGGTCGCGGTGGCCAGCGCCGAGGTCCAGATCGCCTCCTGCGGGATGTCCAGCCCCGAGTGCCGCAGCCGCGCCTGCAGATCGCGCGGCGTGCGGATGGAGTTGTTGGTGAGCACGAGGAACGGGATCTCGTTCTCCCGCAGCTCGCGCAGGAAGATGTCCGCCCCCGGGATGAGGTGGTCCTCGTGCACCAGGACACCGTCCATATCGGTCAGGTAGGACAGAATCGGTTCGTCGTTGGCCAGCACGGAGCAATTATCGCGCGTCCTTCCCTTCCGCGCGGCGCGCCGCCCTGGTGGCGCGTGCCATCCGGAACAGGTAGGCCGGGGTCGGCGGCACCCAGGCGAGCTGCTTGGCGGTGCCGAGGTCGTCGCGGTTGGCCCAGTGCTCGATCAGGAGTCCGTCGGCGATCCGGAACCAGTGCGTCTGGGTGGTGGCGAAGGTCCGCCCGGTGGGCGGGAAGGCCTGCTCCACCCGGCCCTCGGCGTTGTAGGTGACGAAGGGGCCGGTGTGCCGCCCGGACATGGTGGTCCGCACCACGACGAGGTCGCCCTCGGCCACCACCTCGTGCACCTCCCAGCGCAGGTCGGAGTAGGCGGCGCGGAGCCAGAGCGCGGTCGCGTGGAACCCGGAGGGGCCGGGCACGCGGCAGGCGGGCGGCTCGTCGATCGCCTCGCGGTTGGTGGCCTCGGGGTGGATGACGGCGTCGAAGTCGGGTTCCGCGCCGGTCGCCATGATCTCGATCCCGCGCAGGGCCAGCGCGCGGGGGTCGGTGGAAAGGGTCATTCGGGGTTCCTCGCTGATCGAAGGGGTTGCAGAGGTGGATCGCGTGCGGCTGCCCGGATGTCAACGGTTCGGCGGCGCCGGTTTCGGGGGCCACGCCCGGCGACGGCTTCGGCCGGTGAGGCGCGGGCCGGTGTTACCGCCTGCGCTTGGGACACCCCGGCCGACATTCCTACGGCGATGCGCGCGGGCCGGTGCTACCGCCTGCGCGCGGACACCCACAGCCGGCGATAATCGCTGGCCGCCGGCGGCGTGCTGCGCGAGGATGGGAGCGCGCGGCGGGCCCCGCCTGCGCGCACCGGCCGCCGAGGCCGCGATCGAGCCGCACCACCCCCGCCGGACGCGCGCCCTGCCGGTCCGGCCCAGCACCAGGAGCCCCGGCGATGACCGACCCGACGCACCCCCGCTTCCCGCGCTCCGCCCGCTACCACCCGGACTGGCTCCGGGCGGCGGTGAGCGGCGGCGCCAACCCGCTGTGGCTCACCGAGTGGCTCACCGAGGCGATCGAGCTGCGCCCCGGCATGCGGGTACTCGACCTGGGCTGCGGCCGCGGCGCCTCCTCGGTGTTCCTGCACACCGAGTTCGGCGTCGAGGTGTGGGCGGTCGATCTCTGGTTCGATGCCGCCGAGCGGGCGCAGCGCTTCCGGGACGCGGACGTCGCCGACGCGGTCTACGCGCTGCACGCGGATGCCCGCGCGCTGCCCTTCGCCCCCGGCTTCTTCGACGCCGTGCTCAGCATCGACTCCTTCGTCTACTACGGCACCGACGACCTGTATGCCCAGTACCTCACCCGCTTCCTGCGCCCCGGCGGCCAGCTCGGCATCGCGGGCGCCGGGCTCACCACCGACCCGGGTTGGCCGGTCCCCGAGCACCTCGCCCCCTGGTGGGAGCCCGCGCTGGCCTGCCTGCACACGGCGGAGTGGTGGCGGGCGCACTGGACGCGCAGCGGCCTGCTCGAGGTCGAGCTCGCCGACACCATGCCGGACGGCTGGCAGCGCTGGGTGGAGTGGCAGCACGCCGTCGCCCCGGACAACACCCCCGAGATCGCCGCGCTGGAGGCCGACCGCGGCCGCCACCTCGGCTACGTGCGCGCGGTCGCCCGCCGCCGCGCCGACGTCGAGCCGGACCCGCCGATCACCGCCGTTCCCGCGGAGTACACCCCGCACCCGCTGCTGCGCGACCCCGCGCCCGGCGTCGGATAGCGCCGCTCCTCTATGGTCGATGCAGGCGGGCGCCCGGCACGAAGTGCCCGCGGCAACGTGGCGACAGGAGCGGCGCACATGGCAGACCTCAAGCTCGGGTACAAGGCCTCGGCGGAGCAGTTCGGACCGCGGGAGCTGGTGGAGATCGCCGTCCTCGCCGAGGAGCACGGCCTCGACAGCGCGACGGTCAGCGATCACTTCCAGCCCTGGCGGCACAAGGGCGGCCACGCTCCCTTCTCGCTGGCCTGGATGGCCGCGGTCGGCGAGCGCACGAAGCGGATCCAGCTCGGCACCTCGGTGCTCACCCCCACCTTCCGCTACAACCCCGCGGTGATCGCCCAGGCCTTCGCCAGCATGGGCGTGCTCTACCCGGGCCGGATCATGCTCGGCGTCGGCACCGGCGAGGCGCTCAACGAGATCGCCACCGGCTACAAGGGCGAGTGGCCCGAGTTCAAGGAGCGCTTCGCCCGGCTGCGCGAGTCGGTCGCGCTCATGCGCGCGCTCTGGACCGGTGACCGGGTCGACTACGACGGCGAGTACTACCACACCGTCGGCGCCTCCATCTACGACGTGCCCGAGGGCGGCATCCCCGTCTACATCGCCGCAGGCGGCCCGGTGGTCGCCCGTTACGCCGGCCGCGCCGGCGACGGCTTCATCTGCACCTCCGGCAAGGGCATGGAGCTCTACACCGAGAAGCTGCTGCCCGCCGTCGCCGAGGGCGCGGCCAAGGCCGAGCGCGACCTCGACCCCATCGACAAGATGATCGAGATCAAGATCTCCTACGACACCGATCCGGAACTGGCGCTGGAGAACACCCGCTTCTGGGCCCCGCTCTCGCTCACCCCCGAGCAGAAGCACTCCATCACCGATCCGATCGAGATGGAGGCCGCCGCCGACGCGCTGCCGATCGAGCAGATCGCCAAGCGCTGGATCGTCGCCAGCGACCCGGACGAGGCCGTCGAGCAGATCAAGCCCTACCTCGACGCCGGCCTGAACCACCTGGTCTTCCATGCCCCCGGCCACGACCAGCGCCGCTTCCTCGACCTCTTCCAGCGCGATCTCGGGCCGCGGCTGCGCAAGCTGGGCTAGGAGTCCAGTTCCAGCCGGTCCATTGTCGCCGCGAGTTCGGTGAGCGCGGCGACGATCTCGGCGAACCGCTCGGCGCCGAGTTCGGCGGCGAGCCGCTGCGACACCAGCGCGTGCTGCGGGGAGATCCGGCGCACCGCGGCCAAGCCTTCGTCGGTGACGGCGACCAGTTTGGCGCGCCGGTGCGCCGGATTCTCCCGGTACTCGGCGAGCCCCTTGCCGACCAGCAGGTCGGCGATGCGCTGCACGCTCTGCCTGGTGATCCCCATGGCCCGCGCGATGCCCGCCACCGGGAGCGGCTCGTGCAGCACCGCGCCGAGCACCTGCCACCAGGCGGCGGTGAGCCCGGCGGGCGCGGCGAGCTTCTCCGCCACCGCGAGGAAGCGGCCGTTCAGCGCGAACGAGGTGATGGCCGCGGTGCTGAACAGCTCCTGCTCGGTCACGCCCCGTGCTCCGCGAGCACGGCGTAGGCGCTCGGGTCGCGCTCGGCGAAGAGCCGGAACCAGGCGTCGAGCACCTGCGGCTCGTAGACGTCGAGCGCCGCGAAGACCTGGTGCGCGAAGTGGAAGGGCGCCAGCGAGGTCGCGGTGATCACATTGCCGTCGGTGACCGCGGGCTCGTCGCGGTAGCGCGCGCTGCCCGCGTAGCCGCTGGCGGCGAGGTAGCCAGGGTCGTTGCTGGTGTGCGCCCTGGTATCGAGCAGCCCGGCCTTGGCGAGCCCGAAGGTGGCGCCGCAGATGGCCGCCACCGGCCGCCCGGCGTCCAGGAAGTCGCGGGCCAGCTCGGCGAAGCCCGCCAGCTCGTCGCCCTGATCCCAGAGGCTCGCCCCCGGCAGGATGAGCGCCGCCGCCCGGTCGAGTTCGACCTCGGCCAGATCCACGTCGGGCAGGACGCGCATGCCGCCGCCGGTGGTCACCGGCTCGGTGCCGCGGCCGACGGTGCGCACCATCAGCGAGCCCGGCTCGCGCTGCAGCTCGGGGTTGTTGAGGTACGCGATGGCGGCCCCGACCTCCCAGTCGGCCAGGGTGTCGTAGACCGCCGTGTACACGATGCGAGGTTCCGAAGTCATGACAGCATCCTGTCAAACATGACAGGATGCTGTCAATGGCTCAGCCCAGCGCGTGGTCCAGATCCGCGATCAGGTCCTCGACGTCCTCCAGCCCGACCGAGACGCGCACGACGCCGTCGGTGAGCCCGATCCCGGCCCGCCCCTCCGCGCCCATGGCCCGGTGCGTGGTGGTGGCCGGGTGCGTGATCAGCGTCTTGGCATCGCCGAGGTTGTTCGAGATATCGATCACCCGCAGCCGGTTCAGCACCTCGAAGGCGCGCTTCTTGCCCTCGTCGGCGCCGGCGGCGAGCTCGAAGGTGACCACGGTGCCGCCGCCGCTCATCTGCGTGGTGGCCAGCTCGTGCTGCGGGTGCGTCTCCAGGAACGGGTAGCGCACCCAGCCCACCGCCGGGTGCCCCTCCAGGAAGCGGGCCACCTCGAGCGCCGCCTTGGTGGAGTGCTGGACTCGGAGCGGCATGGTCTCCAGCCCCTTGAGCAGGGTCCACGCGTTGAACGGGCTGAGCGCCGGGCCGGTGTGCCGCATGAGCGTCTTCACCGGGCCGTCGATGTACTCCCGGTCGCCGAGGATGGCGCCGCCGAGCACCCGGCCCTGGCCGTCGATGTGCTTGGTGCCGGAGTAGACCACCACGTCGGCGCCGAGCTCAAGGCTGCGCTGCAGCAGCGGGGTGGCGAAGACATTGTCCAGCACCACCTTCGCGCCCGCGGCGTGCGCGAGCTCGCTGACCCGCCGCACGTCGACCAGGTTCTGCATGGGGTTGGCCGGTGTCTCGAAGAACACCGCCTGGGTGGGCACCGAGAGCGCCTGCTCCCACTGGTCCAGATCCTCGCCGTCCACGAAGACCGTCTGCACGCCCCAGCGCGGCAGGATCTCGTTGGCCACCACGAAGCAGGAGCCGAAGAGGCTGCGCGCGGCGACCAGCCGATCCCCGGCCTTCAGCAGCGCGCCGAGCGCGGTGAAGACCGCGGCCATGCCGCTGGCGGTGGCGAAGCACGCCTCCGCGCCGTCGATCAGCCGCATCCGCTCCTCGAAGACGGCGACCGTCGGGTTGCCGTACCGGGAGTAGACGAAGTGCTCCACATCACCGGTGAAGGCGGCCTCCGCCGCCTCGGCGCTCTCGTAGACGAAGCCCGAGGTGAGGTAGAGCGCCTCGGAGGTCTCCTCGAACCCCGAGCGGCGCAGCCCGCCGCGCACGCCGAGCGTGGCCGGGCCGACGTTCTCCGGCAGCGGCCGGTCGAAGGCGCCGCCGGTGATCACGACTGCCGCCAGGGCAGGCCGTCGGCGCGCCAGCCGGCCGAGCCGCGGTGGCCGGTGCCGTCCAGCGGGCCCTCGAAGCCGTCGATCACGTTGTAGGAGGGGGCGATTCCGGCGCCGGTCGCCAGGCTCGCGGCGTTCGCCGAGCGCTGGCCGGAGCGACACAGGAACACGACCGGGGCCTCCGGATCGCGCCCGTCGAGCGCTCGCTTCAGCTGCTCGAGGAAGGCCGGGTTGGGCGAGCCGGTGCCGTCCACCCACTCGATCAGCGCGGTGGGCCGGTCCAGCTCGGTGGTGTCCGGCACCCCGACCCAGCGCCACTCCGCCTCGGTGCGGACATCGATCAGCACCGCGGACGGATTGTCGCGCAACAGCTCCCACGCCTGCTTCGGGGTGATGTCACCGGCATAACTCATGTCGAACCTCCTGTGAATCCACGCTTGCCGCAGGGAAATGCCGATACGGCCAGGTCGTCACCCGGAGCACCCCGCCGCGGAGGAGGGTTGCCGACCAGCGAGCCGGGGCTTGGCGCTGGTTCTCATGACCTTGCGAACCGAGATTGCCCCGGGAAAGCGGGTGCTGTCAATACGAGTTCTCCCGCGTCCGGGCGCGTCATCCGCAGACCAGCCAGCGGTCGCCTTCCTTCGCCAGGGTCCAGGTGGCGGTGGCCGTGCGGCCGGCCACCCGCGTGGTCACCGTGATCCGGCCGCGCTCGCCCTCGACCACCGGGTTCGCCAGCTCGGCGACCTCGATATCGGTGCTGGTTTCCGGCCCGCCGAGCTGCTCGGCGAGCGGCGAGGCGGCCTCGTCGAAGCCGGGGCAGGCGGTGCCGGGCGGGGGCACCAGGTCGCTGCGGCCGCGCGCGTCGGCGTAGTTGCGCACCGCGGCGGCGAGTTTGTCCGCCTCTGTGACATTTTTCTCAGCCGGCGAGAGCACCCCGGCGATCACGATCCCCACCAGGACCAGCACCGCGAGCACGCCGGCGGCCACGAACGGCACGATCGATCGGACTTCCGGCTCGTCGCCGCCGGGCTGCTGCTCGCTCATCCCTCGATGATCACCGATGACCTGGGCCGTCGGCGCACCGGCCCCGGCAGGATACGCGCTGCGCACCCGGGTCGCGGACCGAGCGGAGCAGGGCCGATAGAATGGCTGCTTGCGACTCGTGCCGGAGCCGCCGTCCGATGCTCCGGGGAGAATGGGAGCGCGATCTCAGGTTAGCCTGGGCTAAGTAGACGCCAGATGAACGTATCGACCGAAGGTGCGCGTGAACATGACCGAACAGAGTGAGGCGGCCCGGCCGCTCCGCATTGCGATCGTGGGTGCAGGCCCGGCCGGGATCTACGCCGCCGACGCGCTGATGAAGTCCGACGCGGACGTCTCCATCGATCTCTACGAGCGGATGCCCGCGCCGTTCGGGCTGATCCGCTACGGCGTCGCACCCGACCACCCGCGGATCAAGGGCATCATCACCGCGCTGCACAAGGTGCTGGACAAGGAGCAGGTGCGGCTGCTCGGCAATATCGACTACGGCACCGACATCACCCTGGACGATCTGCGCCGCTTCTACGACGCCGTGATCTTCTCCACCGGCGCCAACGCCGACCGCGCGCTCACCATCCCCGGCATCGACCTGGACGGCTCCTACGGCGCCGCCGACTTCGTCTCCTGGTACGACGGCCACCCGGACGTCCCGCGCAGCTGGCCGCTGGAGGCCGAGAAGGTCGCGGTGCTCGGAGTCGGCAATGTCGCGCTCGACATCGCCCGCGTGCTCGCCAAGACCGGCGACGAGCTGCTGCCCACCGAGATCCCGCCGAACGTCTACGCGGGGCTCAAGCAGAACAAGGCCGTCGAGGTGCACGTCTTCGGCCGCCGCGGCCCCGCGCAGGCCAAGTTCACCCCGCTGGAGCTGCGCGAGCTGGACCACTCGCCCACCATCGAGGTCATCGTCGACCCCGAGGACATCGATTACGACGAGGGCTCCGAGGCCGCGCGCAGGCACTCCAAGCAGGTCGACATGGTGGCCAACACGCTCGAGCAGTGGGCCATCCGCGACCAGGGCAACCGCCCGCACAAGCTCTTCCTGCACTTCTTCGAGGCGCCGACCGAGGTCGTCGGCGACGCCGAAGGCAAGGTCGTCGGGCTGCGCACCGAGCGCACCCAGCTGGACGGCACCGGCAATGTCAAGGGCACCGGCGAGTACCGCGACTGGGAGGTGCAGGCCGTGTACCGCGCGGTGGGGTACCTGTCGCAGAACATCACCCAGCTGCCCTTCGA
The DNA here is from genome assembly GCF_040654395.1 of Nocardia sp. NPDC050697. NCBI lineage: Bacteria > Bacillati > Actinomycetota > Actinomycetes > Mycobacteriales > Nocardiaceae > Nocardia > Nocardia sp. NPDC050697. The sequence continues at coordinate 639,445 of NZ_JBFAHY010000002.1, read as the reverse complement.
CGACCAGGCGGGCACCGTGCCGAACGAGGCGGGCCGCGTCCTGATCGACGAGAACGCCGACGGCAAGGCCCGCTACCTGCCCGGCACCTACGTGACCGGCTGGATCAAGCGCGGCCCGGTCGGGCTCATCGGCCACACCAAGGGCGACGCCAACGAGACCGTCGCTTGCCTGCTCGACGACAGCAAGGATTTCCCGCGCGCCGAGAACCCCGCCCCCGAGGCCGTGATCGAGTTCCTCGAGGGCAAGGGCGTGCCGTACACCACTTGGCAGGGCTGGTACCGCCTGGACGCGCACGAGCGCTCGCTGGGCGAGCCGGAGGGCCGCGAGCGGGTGAAGGTCGTGGAGCGCGAGGACATGCTGCGCGCCAGCGAGCCGAACAAGGTCTAGGGCGCGACGCCTGCCGGAACGAACCGTCCGGCAGGCGACAGCCGCACCCACCTCGAGGCATTCTGTACACGTGTTCGATGCCCACGTCCACATCTTCGACCCGCGGTTCCCGCTGGCCGAGAACGAGGGACACCTGCCCTCCTCCTACACCGTCGCCGACTATCGAAAGCGCATGGCGCGCTACGACATCAGCGGTGGTGCCGTGGTCAGCGGCTCCTTCCAGGGGACCGACCAGACCTACCTGAGGGCGGCGCTCGCCGAGCTCGGCGCGGGCTGGGTCGGGGTGACCCGGCTCGACCTGGATGCCTCCGACGAGGAGATCCTGCAACTCGACGAGATCGGCGTGCGGGCGCTGCGGTTCAACCTGAAGCGGGCGGCCGGGGACATCACCCAGCTCACCCAGCAGGCGGTGCGCGCGCACGACATCGCGGGCTGGCACGTCGAGCTCTACATCGACGGTTCCATGCTGGCCTCGCTGCAGCCCGTCGTCACCAAGCTGCCCGCGCTCTCCGTCGACCACCTCGGCATGTCCGCCGAGGCCGTGCCGTACCTGCTCGACCTGGTCGACCGCGGCGCCCGGGTGAAGGCCACCGGCTTCGGCCGCGTCCAGATGCGCGTCCCCGACACGCTGCGCCGCATCCACGCCGTGAACCCGCAGGCGCTCATGTTCGGCACCGACCTCCCCGGCACCCGCGCGGGCCGCCCCTTCCGCGACTCCGACGTCGACCTGCTCTGCGACGTCGTCGGCACCGACATGCACGCGGTGCTCGAGGACAATGCCCGCACCTTCTACAAGCTCCCCGCCCGGCACCGCCCCGCCGGCTCCGACCCCCGCCCCGGCCGCTGGCAGGCGGTTCCCGCTGACCCGCCGACGCTCCCGCTGCGCCGCGACCAGCTCCCCCCGCTCGACCCCAACGCCACCCTCCCCCTGCCGGTGATCGAGTAGCTCAGGCGATCACCGCGCCGATCAGCCACACCCCGGTGGCCACCAGCGCCCCGAACAGCTCGATCAGGATCGACAGCCCCACCCCCTTCAGCGCGTGCCCCGTCGACCTGCGCGCCTGCTCCCCGTCGGGCAGCCGCTGGAGCTCCGACAGGTACACCCCGAGCACGAACCCGAGCACCAGCCCGACCACCGGCACCACGAAGAACCCGACGATGCCGAGCACCGCCCCGATCAGCAGGGTCCGATTCGGCACCCCCGCCGCCTTGATGTTCTTCCCCGGCCACGTGTACTTCACCACGCCCGAGATCACCAGCAGCACAGTCGCTATCGCCAGGATCGCCCACGCCGTCGCCCCGCCGGTGACGAACGCCCAGACGGCGATCGCGCCGAAGATCAGGATCACGCCCGGCAGGATCGGCACGATGATGCCGATGAGGCCGGCCAGGATCACCAGGCCGACAAGGACCTCGCCCCATACGCTCACGGGAACATTGTCGCCGATGTCCGGGTCGCATGCAGTATCTCCCGGAGTATGGTGATAAGTATGGCCACGAAGAAGATCACCGTCACTATACCGGAGGAACTTCTGGAGGAGGTCCGCACGGAGATCGCCGAACGCGGCCTCTCGGCGTACATCACCGAAGCAGTTCGCGCGCAGCGAGATCGCGACCTCGTCGGCGAGCTCGCGGACTGGCTGGAACAGGAACACGGAGCCGTCACCGCCGAGGAGGCCGCGGCAGCCGACCGGGAACTCGACGACCTGCATGCCGAGCACCTTCGTCGCCGGGCGGCCCTCGGCGGCCAAGGCGCCGCGTGACACCCGCACGCCGACCTCAACCGGTACCGCAGACCTTCGTTCTCGACAGCGAAGCTCTGGCGCTGGCCGTCCGCGGCGACCGCGCCATGCTGGCCCGGCTGGCCAATGCCCGCGACGGCCGTGTCGACGTGATCACCTCCCCGATGACCCTCATCGAGGCGCACGACCCCCGAATTCCCGCTGCACGATGGAACTGGGTGGCCTCCCGGATGCGGGTGGCGACGGTCGGCAAGGATGAAGCGCGCGCGGCACATGAGCTACTCACCGCCGCCGGGCTGCACGGACACAAATACGCGATCGACGCCGTGCTGGCGGTGGTGGCCATCGGACAACCGGGGTTCGTCACCGTTCTGACCTCGGACGTCGATGATCTGGAGCGGCTGTTGCCACCCACTGTGCTCGTCCGGAAGGTCTGATTCCGCCGCCTCGACCGGCAGCGCGGCGGCCGCGCATAGACCGCCAACCCCTTGTTGTCATACTGTCAATACGAACGGCCGCGACAACGAACCGAGGTAGGGCGTGAGCACAGGAACCACCGGCAAGCAGGGCCCGCTCGCGGGCATCAAGGTCATCGAACTGGCCGGGATCGGCCCAGGGCCGCACGCGGCACTGCTGCTCGCCGACCTCGGCGCCGACGTGGTGCGCGTGCAGCGCCCCAATCTGCTGCCCGGGCACATGGAGCGCCCGCAGTGGCGCGGCCGCACCATCGTGGAGGCCAACCTCAAGGACCCGGCCGATATCGAGAAGGTGCTGAGCCTGGTCGAGAAGGCCGATGTGCTGATCGAGGGGTTCCGGCCCGGCGTCACCGAGCGCATGGGGCTCGGCCCGGACGCCGTGGCGGAGCGCAACCCGCGCGTCGTCTACGGCCGCATGACCGGCTGGGGCCAGGACGGCCCGCTCGCGGACCGCGCCGGGCACGACATCAACTACATCTCCATCACCGGTGTCCTGCACGCCATCGGCCGCAAGGGCGAGCGCCCGGTGCCGCCGCTGAACCTGGCCGGCGATTTCGGCGGCGGCTCGATGTTCCTGGTCTTCGGCATTCTGGCCGCGCTGGTCGAGCGGCAGAACTCCGGGAAGGGCCAGGTCGTGGATGCGGCCATGGTGGACGGCGCGATCTCGCTGTCGCACATGATCTGGGGCATGCGCGGCGTCGGGCTGTGGTCCGAGGAGCGCGGCACCAACCTGCTCGACACCGGCATGGCGTTCTACGACACCTACGAGACCTCCGACGGCAAGTACATGGCGGTCGGCGCCATCGAGCCGCAGTTCTACGCCGAGCTGCTGAAGGGGCTGGAGATCGACCCCGCCGGGCTCCCGCACCAGATCGACCCGAACGGGCAGGAGGAGCTGAAGAAGCTCTTCACCGAGAAGTTCAAGTCGCGGACCAGGGACGAGTGGGCCGCGGTCTTCGAGGGCACCGACGCCTGCACCAGCCCGGTGCTCACCTTCACCGAGGCCGAGCAGAACCCGCACCTGGTGGCGCGGAACAGCCTGGTCGATATCGAGGGCGTGGTACAGCACGCACCCGCGCCGCGGTTCTCGCGGACGCCGCCCGAGGTGCCGAGCGCGCCGCCCACCGAGGCGACGCCGATCGACAAGGTCTGGGCGGACTAGCTTTTCCCGGTGGCGCGGAGTTGTCCGCGCCACCGGCTATCGTTCCGGCCGTGGCACACACGTATGCGCTCTACCTCTCGGGAAACTTCCTCCAGGAGAGCGAACTCGACCGTCTCCCCGGCTTGATCGCCCCCGAGGTGCTCTCCGGGGAGCGGATCTTCCACGACCCCGACCTCACGATCTACGAGGAAGAGCTGCGGATCGACGGGAGCCGCAGCTGGTACGCCGTCGACGGCGAATTCGTCCTCGGCCGGGACATCGCAAACCCCGGCGCCGAGTGGCGCATCAGCTACCTGAAGCTCGTCACCGACGGCAGCCGGGACGACGCGGAACAGCTCGCCGAGCGGCTCACCGAAGAGCTGGAGTTCGATCACGACGATGCGCCGGACGGTGATCTGCTCCCTGCGGGCGAGACGGTCGGCACGTGGGAGGACGACCACGGGCAGTGGGATCTCGCTCTGGTGCGGTTGTAGCGTTGCCGCTGTGGCACAGGGGAATACGTACGCGCTCTACGCATCGGGCAATTTCATTCAGGAGACCGAGCTGGATCGGCTCGGTGGGTGGATCGCACCGGATGTTCTCAGCGGGAAGCTGATCTTCGAGAACCCGTTCCTGGTGTTCCACGACGATCTCGCGCTGCGGGTCGACGCGAGCCGGAGCTGGTACGTGGTCGACGGTGGGTACGTGCTCGGGCGTGATCTGGCCGCGCCGAACGGAGATTGGCGCGTCGGGTACCTGCGCCTCGTCACCGATGGGACCGAGGCGGATGCGCTGCGGTGGATCGAGGAGATCGAAGACGGGACCGAACTCGATCGGCTCGACCAAACGGGACTGGATGATCCGCTCGGTGAGATCGTCGCAGCCTGGGAAGATCCTCACGGGCAGTGGGATCTCGCTCTGGTAGCTCAGCCGAACTGATCGAACTCCCCAGCGGCGGCACCCTTCAGGAAAGCGCTCCACTCGGCCCGGGTGAAGGCAACGGCACCGGCGTCGCGAGCATTGCTGTTGCGCACATACACCGTGCCGGCCGCGCCGGCGACCTCTACGCAGGTGCCATTGTCGGTGAAGCTCGACACTCGCCAGTCGAGCGCGTTGAGGTCATCCACGGTTCCGGGTCTCCCATTCCTCTGCCAGCTCGAGAACGAACCTGCGCGATTCCTTCGGGGTCAGAGCGATCTTCGCCGCGTGGTCGAACGCGCTTGCGAAGTATCCCACCTCGTCGGCTTCGGTGATGAATCGCCCGCCCGCGTAGCTCTCGAAATGCACTCTCGGCGAGCCCCAGGGATGCGTCATGATCGAGAAGCAATTGAGCCGCCGAGCCTCGTACTGCCCTACCTCGTAGGTGGTGATTCGGACCGTGACGTTCGGCAGCTCGGAAAGCTCTGCGAGACAACGCAGCTGATCGACCATGACGGCCGGCGTCCCGACCTTCAACCGCAGGGCCGACTCGGGCATGATCACATCGAGCTCGAGCTCTCCCGATCGAACTCGCTTCTGTCGGTGTAGCCGCTGATCGACAGCTTGCTGCACATATGTATCGGAGACGCCTGACACACCGATCCGGCTCACGAGTCCTTCGACGTAGCTCGGGATTTGGAGCAGTCCGTAGATCGCTCTCGGCTCGTGCGTCCGGATCGTCGTGGCGGATTGCTCCATCCCGAGATACGTCGACAGCCACTCGGGCACCTCGCCCTCGACCGTTGGAACGCTGCTCAGCATCGCGGACAGTTCATCCATCGTGATGCCGAGCGCGTCGGCGTACTTCGTGCGTTGGGCTGGATGCGGAGTTCCCTCATTCCGCTCCCACCGGCCCAGTGTGGTCCGATCCACTTCGACCTCTGCGGCGATCTGCTCCTGCGTCTTGCCGGTGGCCTTTCGAGCATCGATCAGCCGATGTCTGCGCATAAACGCATCGTAGGTGCGGTCTGCGCGCCGTGGTCCGAATCCGGCGATGCGCCAACATTGACCTTCATCAGGGGAAATCGACTCAGGGGGTCAATCATGCGGGATCTGCCGCAGCGGATTCCAGCTGCCCATGTGTACCCGAAGCGTGAGGCCGAACGGCCGCCGGTTCATCTACTTCTCCGTGTCGCAGCCGCTCTCGCTGAATGTACTGCTACGAACGGCGGCGCAGATGGTCGTCGATGATCGACACCGATACGGCTGCGATCAGGAGCCGATTCAGCTCACCCAGCACGCGGCCGAGCTGATCCTGCGCTTGCACGACCACGGCGTATCTCGGACTTGCGCCCGGCAACTCGCCGCACTCGCGTTCCTCTCCAATCCACAAGCCTCCGAATACGAATGACGACCTGCGCCCTTACTGCACTGGTGCTGGGCCTTCTGGCTTTCATCGTTGTCGTCCTGAAGCCCTGGTGGACCGATGAGTAACCCTCAATAGGTGAGCGGCTGCAGAGGGTCGGCGGCGCGGGGGGTGAGGGCTTCGTACGCGCTGGCGATCGACTTGACCGCCAACCGCAGATCCGCCTCCTGATGCGTGTACGGCAGACGCAGGAACCGCTCGAAAGCACCCTGCACGCCGAACCGCGGGCCGGCGGTCAGCAGGACTCCGTGGTTCGGGGCGGTGGCGGCCAGGGCCGTGGAGACCGGCGCGGGCAGCTGCGCCCAGACCGACATCCCCCCGGTGCTCGGCGCGACCCGCCAGTCCGGCAGCTCTTCGGCGATCGCCTCCAGCAGCGCCGCCCGCTGCGCGCGCAGGTGACTCCGGCGCCGATCGAGCAGGGTGTCGGAGATGCCGAGGAGGTGGACAAGGGCGAGCTGGTCCATGACGGGGGTGCCGAGGTCGACGGTGGAGCGGATGCCGAGCAGCTTGGTGATGAGCGCCTGGTTGGTGCGGATCCAGCCGACCCGCAGACCACCCCAGAACGATTTCGACGCCGAACCGATGGTGATGATCTCCGCCCCCTTGGCGAAAGCGGCTGCGGGGGGCGGGGGTTCAGACCCGCTGAGGTCGAGTTCGCCCATGGACTCGTCGACGACGATGGTCATGCGGGTTTCCCGGGCGATGGCGGCGAGTTCGGCGCGGTCCTCGGCGTTCATGCGCTGGCCGGTGGGGTTGTTGAAGTCGGGGACCAGGTAGGCGAGAGTGGCGGCGGTTTGCCGTGCGGCGCTGCGGATTCCGTCGAGGTCCCAGGCGGTGTCGGGGTCGTCGGGGCGGAGCGGCACGGGGACGGGGCGGGCGCCGACATCGCGGATGGCCTCGATGCCGTTGGGGTAGGTGGGGTGGTCGATGAGGACGCGGGCCGCGGGCGAGGTGAGGACGTTGAGCAGCAGGCGGAGGCCGTGCTGGGCGCCGAGCGTGACCAGGATCTGGTCGGGGCCGGTGGGGAGGCCGCGCTCGGTGTAGCGGCGGGCGATGGCCTCGCGGAGCGCGAGCACGCCGACCGGGTCCATGCCGTGGGTGCCGAGGAACGACGGGATGCCCTCGAGGGCGGCGGCGTAGGCCTCGCGCATCTCCGGTGGGGCGGTCATGGCGGCGTAGGTGAGGTCGATGGTGGGCTGCTCGGGCTGGGTCATCATGGCGAGGATGCTGCGGGAGGGTTTGCTGCCGTCGTGCTGGACGGCGGCGGGGAGCGCGACGGTGCTGCGCGAGCCCTGCCTGCTTATCAGGTAGCCGTGCTCGCGGAGCAGGGCGTACGTGGAGGTGATCGTGGTGCGGCTGACGCCGAGCGTGGTCGCCAGGTCGCGTTCGCTGGGGAGTGCGACGCCGAGCGGGGCGCGCCCGTCGTGGATGAGCAGCCGGATGCCCTCGGCCAGGGCCAGGTAGGCGGGGCGGGAGGTGCGCCTGCCCTCCGCCTCGTCGCCCGCGCTGCGCCAGTTGCCCAGGTCGCGGGTGAGGCTGGCCGCGCCGATCACTCTTGTCGCCATAGAGTCCAGTATTCGGCAAGTGGCTATGTATCGGCAAGTCCAGTTGGCGCAGGCTCATTCCTATGACCGCACTTCTCACCCTCTTCGCACTGGTCGGCTTCGGGTTGCTGGCCTACTACTACGCGCCAAAGGACGGCGAACCGCCCTGGTATCCGGAGCGCTTCCGTTCGTTCCCGCGCAATGACCCCGGGCCGTCCTCCTACGACCTGCACCGGCAGCTGGCCGATCTGGCCGCGCTGCGGGCCAGGGAGGCCAGTTCGGCGGAAACGCGCCGGGGCGGCACCGAAAGGTCCACTGATCGGGAAGTGGCCTGATTTCCGTCGGGCCGGTCTGCGCCGAACGTGTCGGTGCGTACCGGCAGACTGGGGGCATGGCGACCGTCGTCTTCGATACCGAGCTGGGTGCGTGTGCGCTCAGCTGGCGCGGTGCCGCGGTGACCGGGTTCGCGCTACCGGAGTCCGATCCGGAACTGCTGCGGGCCCGGTTCACCGAGCGCGACGGCGCGCCGCCGCTGAGCGCGGCCCCGGCCGGGGAGATCGCGGCCGCGGTCGCCGCTATCCGTGGCCATCTCGCCGGGGAGCTGGACGATCTGCGGTGGATCGCGCTGGATCTGTCCGGGGTGCCGCAGTTTCATCGGGAGATCTATCGGATCATCCGGGAGGTGGGGCCGGGGCGGACCATCGGGTACGGGGAGGTCGCTGCTTTGGCGGGGGCGCCGCGTGGGGCGCAGGCCGTGGGGCGGGCGATGGGGCGGAATCCGATTCCGCTCATCATCCCGTGTCATCGGGTGCTTGCCGCCGACTATGCGCTGCACGGGTTTTCGGCGCCGGGTGGGGTTGATACCAAGCAGCGGATGCTCGCTATCGAGCGGACGTCGGGGTTCGGTGAGCCGACGCTGTTCTAGACGCCGCGGAACTCGATGTGGACGAACCGCGTGTTGTCGTCGCGTATGTCGACGGTGACGTCGCGGATCATCACCTTTCCGGCCGCCGAGGTGAACCAGGCTTCCTGCGCCTGCTCCACCCTGGGCGACGAGGCCAACGGCGGCCCTGCGATGGTCTCTATAAGGCCGAACCGCGTGCGCAGGCTGAACTGAGCGGGAAATCGCGACTGCTCCAACATTGCCGCGAGGCCGTCGGGAGTCGTCCGCACCGCGATCTGATACTTCCGATCCCGGATTATCTCTCGTTTGACGAGCAGTACCGTGGAATCGGATGGCAGGACCCAATCGCCATAGTCGGTGGCTTCCCGCACCAGTTCCTGGCTCACTGATTCCTCGGCATCGGGCACTTTCATCCGGTCGACCGCGTGATTGGTCGCGCGCTGGCATCCGTACAGACCCAGCGCGACCAGTACACACAGGCTGAGGAACCACGCCAACCACACCCGCCCCGGGCGAGTACCGCCAGTCATCGCGGCGTCCCGGTTCCACTCGGTGGCGGAAGATTCAGATCGCTCATGGCAGGCAGATCTCCGGAGTAGTGCTTGATCGTCGAAGAACCGGACATATCGAATTCTTTGGCCAGGCCTGCCGTATGCAGTGCCCCGAGTTCCCGATCGGTCCACGTGAACCCGGCGATCTCGGTCGTTTTGTCACCGTCCCAGTTGTACCGATCGGCGAGATGGCACTGATAATCGAGATCGATCCGATACGCGGAGGCGTCCACTCTATCGATTCGCACAACGCCGGAGGCGGCCGCCTCGACCGATCCGATCGCGAGGTACCAGTCCCTGTCGTCGAAGGTGTATTCGTACCAGCTCGTCTGGAACGAAGCAGAGGTCGCGGCTGCGCTGACCTGACCGACGCTGCTCACGACAGACCAGATGTACTCGGTGATCACCTTGTCGAAATGCCGCTTCAACGCGGGCTCGTCGTTCATGATCCGATCGGGGTCCAGCGTCACCGGATCGCCGTTGTTCGCGAGGTAGTGCTCCAGATGGTCGGCCGCGTTGTGCAGGCCGGCGGAGTCCGCTGCCACCACCGCGACGATCATCTGATCGAAGAACTGCAGATCATCCCAGCGTGCGTACAGGGGCTGCGAACCGTGGGCACCCTGGCCGGGATCGGGCTTCGGCGGTGTCGGCATGCCGGGAACCTCAACCATCGCTAGATCCCCGCAATTCGCAGTACAGTGTCAGAATATGGCATCGAATCGATCCTCCCACCACACAGTGTCGCCATACCCGAATCGACGCACGCCGAGGCCGACTGCGATCTTGTTCGGGAGATCGAATTCGGTACCGACGAGCGAAGGTGTCGAGCGCTTCGGAATGTAATCCAACACCGCCGCGACCTTGTCAACCGCTGCCTGAATCCGTTGCTGACGCGAGGAGGTCTCGGTTTCCAGTGATTGCAGACCTGCGCTGATTTCCGACCGCATCGCGCTGTTGATCGGTTTGTCGATGTAGGGCGCCCACGCGCCGAGCGGGAACGTTGCCCCCAGGAAGGACATCGGCTGCAAGATTCTTTCGCACAGGTCCGCCGCCTGGTTATAGACCAGCCGTTCGATGTACGCGCCGCCGGCCTCGACCGTCTTCGACACCGCCTCGAAATCCAGACTCCTCGCGCCAGTTGTCTGTGCCAATGCGGTCGAACTCGCCGCGAACGATTGGGCCGCCGCACCGGACCAGAAGCCCATCAACCAATTGGTGCCGGATGCCAGATTGCCCTGCGTCACATAGTCGTTGATCCCTAGCAATCCGATTCGCTTACCGATCGCCCGCACAGCTTCCCAGTCGGCCGCCAACGGAGTCAGCAGATCGATCGTTGGTCTGAGACCGGTGGCGGAGCTCACCCGATCGTCATAAACGGAGAGCGCCTCGATGACGGACTGGACGAGCCGACGAATAGTCCGCGGCTCCTCCGTGACCTCCGCCAGGCTGGGAAGTTGCAGCCCGCCGAATCGGCTCACCCCACCTTCGTCACCGTTGAGTGGCGCGCTGACCGCGATCGAACTGCCTGGGGTTCCGGAGAGCCCAGCGGTTGACGCGTCCTCGGTCTGGGCGAACCGGCCCGCCGCGGTCGACAGGTTCGTCCCGAGAAGTTCGACGGCGGACGCTTCCGCACTGAGCTCTGTGCCCACCGCATTGCGGAACTTTTCCGCGGCGCGGGCCAGGGTCGAGATCAATCCGGTCGACTCCGCGGGCAAGGCCACCGCCGGCAACAAGCGGGCCGCGTTCGATGTCGAACAGGCCTGCGAATCCCTGAGATCCGCGGCGAAGCCATTGAGGCTCGGCAGCGCTACCGACAGGTCACTCACGCCGCTCCTGCGGCTGATCGTGCACTTCCCACCCGGACATGTTCATTCTCAACAGCATGCTGTCCCCCTCCGGCGAGGAGTGTATCCCGTCAGGGCAGCGGGTGCTCCCGGTAGAAGAGGCAGGGGTCGCCGGTGAGGGTGCCGTCCTGACAGGCGAAGTAGGTCTGCAGACAGGAATTGGTGGTGCAGCCGAGCTGGAGGAGTCGCTCGCGGATGCGGAGGTTGCGGTCCTGAGCCGATTCGGTCGGGCTCGGCGATTCGGATGTCACCGTGACGGTGCTCTCCTCGGCGCCGCAGCCGAGCAGGAGCACCGCGGATGCCAGCAGTGGAAGCATCCAGCGGACGGCCGTTCGGCCTGCTGTCGTCATCGCTCTCCCTCCCGCGCGGGTACACAGCGTAGCGCCGCGTTCCGCACGGGGGCGGGCGATCACCTCACCCGAGAACGTCGTGCCGGACGATCGTCTGATCCCGCCCCGGCCCGACCCCGATGCACGAGATCCGCGCCCCGGACAACTCCTCCAACCGCAGCACGTACGCCTGCGCGTTGGCGGGCAGCTCCTCGAAGGTGCGCGCGTGCGAGATGTCCTCCCACCAGCCGGGCATCTCCTCGAAGATCGGCTTGGCGTGGTGGAACCCGGTCTGCGTGGTCGGCATCTGCTCGACCCGCTCGCCGTCGACCTCGTAGGCGACGCAGATGGGCACGCGGTCCAGGCTGGAGAGCACGTCGAGCTTGGTGAGGAAGTAGTCGGTGATGCCGTTGACGCGGGTGGCGTAGCGGGCGATCACGGCGTCGAACCAGCCGCAGCGGCGGGCGCGGCCGGTGGTCACGCCGACCTCGCCGCCCTGCTTGGCGAGGAATTCGCCGTACTGGTCGAAGAGCTCGGTGGGGAAGGGGCCGGAGCCGACGCGGGTGGTGTAGCACTTGAGGATGCCGAGCACGGTGTCGATCCGGTTCGGGCCGATCCCGGCGCCGACGGCGGCGCCGCCCGCGGTGGGGTTGGACGAGGTCACGTACGGGTAGGTGCCGTGGTCGACGTCGAGCAGGGTGCCCTGCGAGCCCTCCAGCAGCACGGTCTCGCCGCGCTCCAGCGCCTCGTTCAGCTGCAGCCTGGTGTCGGCGATGCGGTGGGTGAAGCCGGCGGCCTGGGCGAGCACCTCGTCGACCACCTGCTGCGGGTCGAGCGCGCGGCGGTTGTAGATCTTGACCAGCACCTGGTTCTTGAATTCCAGTGCGGCCTCGACTTTTTGGGTGAGGATCTTCTCGTCCAGCACGTCCGCCACCCGGACGCCGACGCGGGCCACCTTGTCCTGGTAGCAGGGGCCGATGCCGCGGCCGGTGGTGCCGATCTTCTTGTTGCCCAGGAACCGTTCGGTCACTTTGTCGATGGCGACGTGGTACGGCATGATCAGGTGCGCGTCGGCCGAGAGCAGCAGCCCGGAGGTGTCGACGTCGCGCTGTTCCAGCCCGGCCAGCTCGTCCAGCAGCACACCGGGATCGACCACGACCCCGTTGCCGATCACATTGGTGACGCCGGGGGTGAGGATGCCGGACGGGATGAGGTGCAGCGCGAACTTGTCACCGTTCGGAAGCACCACGGTGTGGCCGGCATTGTTGCCGCCCTGGTACCGGACCACCCACTGCAACCGCTCACCGAGCAGATCGGTCGCTTTGCCCTTTCCCTCGTCGCCCCACTGGGCGCCGATCAGGACGATTGCCGGCATGGTGCTGACTCCTACGGTTCGAGGCGCAGCACCCCTTGTGCTGCAGCTACCTGCCGTACTGGGGCGGTGGCCGGGAGGACAGTCTAGCCGACCGGCCTCGCACGGCCGGGAACCGCTGTTCTCCACGCTGTGCCGCGCGCGGCTAAGCTCGCACGGTGCGGACCGGCGATCGGCCGGTCGCGGCGGGCGGAGCGCAGGCGGTCGTCGGACCGAGGAAGGTGTACGGCCACGGTGAGTACCCACGTTCTCCGCTGTGCGGACGCGCCCGTCCCCATCGCGCTCGCCTCGCAGCCGACCACGCAGACCGATCCGGTCCCGGCCACCTCGGTGGTGGACGAGCTGCTCCCGGTGCTCGCCGCGGACAGCCAGCCCCGGCTCATCGTGCTCGGCGCCGACGCGGCGCTCGCCGCCGTGCTCACCCACCTCATGCGGACCGAGCGGTTGCACGTCGAGATCGGCTACGTGCCGGTGGAGAAGACCTACGGCTCCCGCGCCTACCAGACCGGCACCGGCAACGCGGCGGCCAAGCGCGCGCTGGAGGGCAGGGCCGCGGAGACCCCGCTGATCCGGGACGACACCGGCACCGTGCTGGTCGGGCGGGCCACGCTGACCGGGCCGGAGGGCGCGGCGCTGGAGGGCGAGGTCTACGTGGACGAGCAGCGGCTCTTCACCGGGGCGGTCCGGGCGCTGCTGGTCTCGCCGTCGCTCGCGGAGCCGGGGGTGCGGGCCTGCGTGCGGCGCCGGTTCCGCAGGCGGCGCTGGCTGGAGGGCAGGGCGGCGCAGCTCGGCACGCCGGGCGCGGTGGTAACCAGGGACGGCGTCGCGAGCGACCGGGTGGTCAAGCGCGCCAGCTTCTACCGGCACCACGAGCCCTGGCTGCTGGTGCGATGAGCCTGCCCGCGACGCGGCGCGCGGTGCGCCCGAGCCCGATCTTCCTGCTCGTCCTCGCGGTCGCGATCGGCGGCGGAGTGCTGGCCTGGACCGCCGAGCTGGATTCGGTGCGGGCCAAGGCCGGTGTCTTCACGCTGGTGGTGGCGGGCTGGGTGGTGACGCTCTGCGTGCACGAGTTCGCGCACGCCTACGCGGCCTGGCGGGCGGGTGACCGGGAGGTCGAGATCCGCGGCTATCTCACGTTGAACCCGCTCAAGTACAGCCACCCGCTGCTCTCCATCGGGTTGCCGATCGTGTTCATCGCGCTCGGCGGGATCGGGCTGCCCGGCGGGGCGGTGTACGTGCGCACCGATTTCGCGTCCAAGCACGTGCAGCGGCTGATCTCGGCGGCGGGGCCGCTGGTGAACCTGGTCTTCGCGGTGCTGCTGCTGGCGGTCGTGCGGGTGTTCGGCAGCTCGAGCGAGCACGCGGCATTCTGGTTCGGGCTGAGTTTCCTGGCGTTTTTGCAGGTCACCGCCGCCCTGCTGAACAGCCTGCCGATTCCGGGGCTGGACGGGTACGGGGTGCTCAAGCCATCGCTGAGCTACCGCACGAGGCGTGGGCTGGAGCAGTTCGAACCGTTCGGCATGCTGCTGGTCTTCGCGCTGCTCTTCACCCCGGCGATCAACGCGGTCTTCTTCGACGTCGTCTACTGGCTCTTCGAGCTCTCCGGCGTGCCGGAGCTCTGGTCCCGCTACGGCGGCTACCTCACCCGGTTCTGGACGTAGGGTGGGTCGCCCGGCTCACCGGGGAGGAGCCGGGCGACCGCATTCGGCCCGCGGGATCCCACCGAGGTGGGAGCGCGGCCCCGCCGACCGAAGCTTCGGGCCGCGCACCCCTCGTGGCTCGGCCCGGGGAGAACGTTAGGGATTCCGCGCCGCCGGGACGCGAGTAGCGCACTACTCGACTACTCGACCGGGCGCACGTACGGGTTCTCCACGGTGGGCGGCAGCAGCGCGATGGCCGAGATCCGCTTCATCCCGCAGACCTGCATGAGATCCACGACGGCCGACCTGAGCTGCGCGAACACCACGTGCGCGGAGAGCCCGGCGCCTGCGACCAGCTCCGGTCGGGCGGCCTTGGCGATGCTGCGCAGCACCCGGGCGGCCTCGGCCTGGTCGGGCTGCTCGCCCGGGTCGGCGAGCATCATCCGGCGCACCACCTCGACGGCGTGGCCGAGCTGCTCGACGGCGTCGATCAGCCGCTGGTCCAGGATCTCGTCGTCCCGGATCAGGCTGAGCGAGCGGCGCAGCAGCACGCGGACATTGCGCACCGCGTTGTCCAGCGGGTCGGCGGTGGCGCCGACCCGCTCCAGCCGGGCGCGGGAATTCCAGTACAGCGGGGAGATGCGGCTGATCTCCCTGCCGCCCTCCAGGGTGGAGCGCAGCGCGTCGATCTGCGGCTGGGTGGCGCGCATGGCGGTGAGCGCGGCGCGCACCTTCTCCGGGTCCTGCTCCAGCAGCCCCTCGCCGCCCTGCAGCAGGGCGTCGCGGGTGACGGCGAGGACGTCGGCGGCGTGGTTGCGGGCGCGGCGCACCGGGTGCAGCGGGATCGCCGCCACCACGACCACCCCGACCAGCCCGCCGACCAGCGCGTCGACCATCCGGGAGAGGTCACCGCCGGAGGCGGGCGGCAGCAGCGTCGCCACCAGCACCGCCGAGCCCGCGGCCTGGATGGAGATGATCGAGCCGCCGTCCAGGAAGATCGCCAGCGCCATGGCGACCGCCACCACCAGCGCGATCTGCCAGACCCCGGTGCCCACCCGGGAGATGAAGACGTCGCCGATGCCGATGCCGACCGCGACGCCGACCACCAGCTCCACCGAGCGGCGCACCCGCGCCCCGAACGAGATGCCGATCGAGACCACCGCCGCCGTCGGCGCGAAGAACGGCTGCGGGTGGCCGATCACGGTGTGCGCGATGAACCAGGCCAGCGCGGCGCCGACCGAGCACTGCAGGATCGGCAGCGCCGAGGTGCGCAGCCGGTCCGCGGAGCGGCGGAAGCGGTCCGCGGAGCTCAGCCCCGCGGCCCTCACCCGATCGCGCGCCGCCGTCACCGGCGGGTCAGTCCAGGCCGAGCTCGGCCGCCGCCCTCGGATCGCAGTCCTCGAGCAGGTCGAGGCAGCGCGCGTACTCGTCGCTCTCGCCGACCGCCTTCGCGGCCCTGGCCAGCGCGCCGACGCTGCGCAGGAAGCCGCGGTTCGGCTCGTGGCTCCACGGGACCGGGCCGAAGCCCTTCCAGCCGTTGCGGCGCAGCAGGTCGAGGCCGCGGTGGTAGCCGGTGCGGGCGAAGGCGTAGGCGGCGACCACGTCGTGGTTCACCTCGCCCTCGCCTGCCCGGTCGAGCGCCGCCTCGGCCAGGTGCGCCCAGGCGATGGAGGCCGACGGGTGCGCGGCCGCGACGACGACCGGATCGGCGCCGCCGTCCAGCGCGTCCTCCGCGTCGTGGAGTTCCGGAAGCAGGACCGGCTGCGGGCCGAGCAGATCACCGAACGAGGTCATGGGGATCATTGTGCACCGCTCCCGGAAATGCTCGATAGGCTGGCGCGCAACTCACAAGACCCGGCCTGGAACGAGGGGTAGTAGGTGTCCCACCCGAACGACGAGACGAACCCGGTATCCGGAGATTCCGCGCCTACGGAGGCTATTGCTGGTCAGGGGGGTGATGCGGTGACCGAGAAGGTGGAGTTGGGTAGTTCTGCTGGGAGGCAGGGGGATTCGGGTTCCGGGACGGATGATGCGGGTCGGTCCGCGCAGACGCCCGGTGGGGGTGGTCCGGTGAGCGGTGGGGTGCAGGGCGCTGGTGCTGCGCGAACGGGGAGCGGGGCACCCGAGGGTGACCGGCAAGAGGCGGGGAGTGCACAAGCTGCGCCGGCGGGCGACGGTGAGCCGGCCGGGGTAGCGGCTTCCGAGGCGGCGGATGCGGCCGGAACGGCGCAGGGGGCCGGCGGTGGTCAGGCTCCCGCCGGGGCTAAGCCTGCGCAGGGCGCGGGTAGTGCTGCCGCTGGCGGCCCCAAGCCGCCACAGGCACCCGCCGGGGGCGAGACTCCGCAGGGGGCTGCTGGGAACAAGCCTGCGCCAGCACCTGGACCGGCCGGGGCGCCGCAAGGGCCGGGTTCGCCCCAGGAGCCGAGCGGAAGCAAGCCGCCGCAGGGTCCAGAGAGCGCCGCGCCCGAGGGGCCCGGTGGAGCCAAGCAGCCGCAAGGCCCGGGGAATGCCGCGCCTCAGGGAGCCGGTGGAAGCACGCCGCCGCAAGCACCCACCGGAGCCGAGCAGCCCCGGGGCCCGGGGAGCGCCGCGCCTCCGGGAGCCGGTGCGAGCACGTCGGCGCAAGCACCCGCGGGCGCCAAGCAACCACAGGGCCCGGGGAGCGCTGGACCGCAAGGGTCCGGCGGAAGGCCGCCGCAGCAACCTGCCGGGGCACGGCCGGCGCAAGGACCCGGCGGTGCCGGTGCGCCCCAGGGACCCGGCGGGAACAGGCCGCCGCAAGCACCCGCGGGGAACAGGCCGCAGGGCCCGGCTGAGCCCGGCTCGGCTCAGGGACCGGGCGGGAACCGGGCGCCGCAAGCGCCCGCAGGGGCCAAGCCGCCGCAGGGTGGTAGCGGATCGCCCCAGGGGCCCGGCGCAGCCAAGCCGCCGCAGGCCGGCCCGCCGAAGTCGGCCGGTGGGACGCCTCCGCAGGCCGCCGGTGGCACGGCTCCCGGTGGAACTGCACCGCAGCCCGGCAAGGCTCCGCAGGCGCCCGGCGGGACCCCGCCGCAGCCCGGCAAGACTCCGCAGGCACCCGGCGGGACTCCTCCACAGCCCGCCAAGGCTTCCGGCGGGGCGGCACCGCAGGCCAACGGCACTACGCAGGCAGCTCCCCCGGCTACCGGCAAGAGTCCGCAGCCCCCCGCGGGCAGCGAACCGCAGAACGCCGCGGACAAGACCGAGAAGATCGCGCGACCCGAGGCCGAGGACAACTCGGCGGACGAGACCGTCGCGATGCGCGCGGTCCCACCCGCGGGGAACGCCGACGCCCCGACCCAGGCCTTCCCGGTGCAGCAGCAGGGCGACCCGGACGGGGTGACGCAGCGGATCCAGCGCACCGACCGGGTGCCCGGCGCGGTCCCGCTGAGCAAACCGCCGAGCACCCCGCGCCCGGCCCCCGGCCCGAAGCAGGCGGGCGCCCAGCGCCCGACCGGCCCGCACCAGGTCGAGGAGACCCGCCCCTCGGACCCGCAGCGCCCGCCCGAACCCCGCCAGTCCTCCGCCCCCTCCCCCGCCGACATCCAGCCGACCCGCCCGGCCCAGCAGCAGCAGCGCCCGATCGCCCCGCCGCAGCGGATCGAGCCGCAGCAGCAGCAACAGCCGGCCGAGCAGCGCAAGGGCCAGAAGAAGCTGCTGCTGATCGGCGGCGCGGTGGTCGTGCTGATCGTCGCGCTGGTGGCGATCATCGCCGCGCTGGCCGGCGGCGGCGAGGATCCGCCGGAGACCCAGGTGCGGAACGCGATCGCCCAGTACACCTCGGCGTTGGACCGGGGCGATCTGGCCGGGCTGCGCGGCTCCACCTGCGGCGCGCTGCACGACTACTACCAGGGCATCTCGGAGGACGATTTCGCCGGTGTGCACCAGGTCTCCCAGCAGTCGGGGAGCATCCCGGTGGTGGAGAAGGTGGACGCGGTGCGGGTCACCGACGCCACCGCGCTGGCACAGGCGACGGTCTTCATCCGCTCCGACCCGAACACCAAGACCGAGCGCACCTTCGACCTGCAGCGCACCGACACGGGGTGGAAGGTCTGCGAGCCGCAGACCGGCACGCCCTGAACCCCGAGCGGTCACCGTCCGTTCACGCCAGTAGCATTTCCGCATCATGCGCGATCAGACGACGACGCTTTCGGGGGTTAAGGACGTGGCGCAGACACAGACGCTCACCGGTCAGCGGTTCCGGGTACGGGACCGCTACGAGGTGGGGCGCGAGAAGATCAGGGAGTTCGCCAGGGCGGTACAGAACGGGCACGGCGCGCACCACCGGGAGGCGGACGCGGCGGCGCTCGGCTACAGCCGGGTGCTCGCCCCGCCCACCTTCTCCTCGGTGATCGGCCTCGCGGCGACCCGCGCCCTGCTCGACTCGGTGCTCACCGAGTACGACATCTCGCAGATCCTGCAGACCGACCAGGTCTTCGAGATCCACCGCCCGCTGCTGGCGGGCGACTCCGTCTCCAGCGAGCTCCTGATCGATTCGATCCGCAACTTCGGCGACAACGACTTCGTCAACGTGCGGTTCGCGCTCACCAACGAGCAGGGCGAGGTCGCGGTCTCCGGCACCACCACGATCGTGGCCCGCCGGGGCGCCGAGGTCGACGCCGACCTGGTGACGGCGGTGGAGAACATCGTCATGCACTCGCGCCCGATGGAGCAGGTCGGCGCGCTGGACGAGAGCGACGTGCTGATTCCGCTCGGCATCGGCCCGGCCCCGGAGAACCCGCCGCGGCGGGAGCGGGCGCCGCACACCATCCCGGATTTCGCGGCGCTGGCCAAGGGCGACGAGCTGCCCACCGGCACCGCGCGGCTCACCCGCGGCGACCTGGCGAACTACGCGGGCGTCGCGGGCGACCCGAACCCCATCCACTTCAGCGAGCACGCGGCCAAGCTGGCCGGGCTGCCGACGGTGGTGGCGCACGGCCTGCTCACCATGGGGCTGGCCGCCGGGTACCTGACCGACTGGCTCGGCGACCCGACCGCGATCGAGAAGTTCAGCGTGCGGTTCTCCGGCTTCGTCCCGGTGCACACGACGGCGCCGAGCACGGTCGAGTTCGGCGGCCGGATCAAGTCGCTGGATCCCGAGCGGCGCTCCGCGACGGTGCTGCTCTCCGGAACCTCGGAGGGGCGCAAGCTCTTCGGGCGCGCGGTCGCCGAGGTCCGGCTCGGCTGATTCAGCCGAGCTCGGCGTGCATCAGGTAGACGTTGTAATCGCTCCAGGTGGTGATGGTGAAGTAGAGGTCACCGCCGCGCGACCACGGGTGGATGAAGCCGCCGTAGAGCTCCGGGTAGTCGAGCACGCTCACCGTCGGCGTGCTCGGTGACCAGACGCCCTGCGGCGAATCCGCCTCGCGCACCACGATGGCGGCCTTGGCGGTATCCAGGTAGCTCATCTGCCAGACCCCGCGCTCGGCGTCGAACCGCACCGAGAGCTCGCCCGCCGGCGCGTCGACCACCGGGGTGGCCGCGGCGGCGCCGCCGACCGGGGTCCAGGCCCCGTCCCGCCAGTACTGGTACGCGGTGGTGTTGAGCACCTGGTCCTTCGGCACCCGGGCCAGCCCGACCGCGCCGAGCCTGGTGTTCGGGGTGCCGAAGAGGTAGACGTACTCGCCCTGCGGCACCATCGCGCTCACCTGGAAGTTGGAGACGCCGAAGATATTGTCCCAGCGTGCGTGCGGGTCCTCGGTCCAGGTGCTGCCGCCGTCGTCGGAGTAGGCGATGCCGCCGTAGTTGGTGTAGAAGGTGCCGGGCGCGCTGTGCCAGGTGCGGATCGACATGTAGCTCAGGAACTGCCGGGAGCCGATGGCGAAGCCGGAGGTGGGGATGGTGGTGATCTCCACATTGTCCATCTTGCGGCTGGAGAGGATCTCGGCCGCGTGGCAGCGGCCGTCGGTGACCATGCGGTCGAAGGTGACGCCGTCGCTCAGCTCCCGGTCGGTGCTGAAGGCGAGCACATTGCTGCGCCAGTCGCCGCCCATGCCGCCCGGCGGGTGGAAGCCGTTGCCGACGGTGTCGCCGAAGGCCATGGCGATCTCGCCGGGCGCGCTCTCCCACATGATCCCGAGGTCGGTGCCCTCGACCTGCCAGCGTTTGTCGGTGCGGTTGATCGAGGAGGCGCCGGTCTGCTTGGCCACCTCGCGCACCTCGCCGACCCGCGGCGCCGCGGGCGCGGGCGACTGCGGGGCCGGGTCGACCGGCGGCCGCACCGGCTCCGGCGCGGGGGGCTGCGGCGGCGGAACGACCCCGGGGGCGGGGAGCGCGAAGTAGAAGGGCTGCGGGTTGAGCAGCAGCTCCGGGATGCCGAGGCGGCGGGCCACGCTGGGCGGCGGGTCGGGCTGGTCGGTGAGCTCGGGGCAGGGGTTGTGGCACGGGTCGTCGGGCAGCGCCGTCTCCTGCCGGACCGGTTGCGGCGCGGGCGGTTCCGGGGGGAGCACGGTGACGACCGGGTACGGGATCGGCACCTCGAGCGTCTTCGGCACCAGCGGTTCGTGCACCGGCGGCGGGTCGGTCACGCAGGGGCCGGTGCCCGGCACCGGCGCGGGCTCCTCGGCGGCGGCCGGGCCGCTCGCCAGCACGCCCGCGGCGCAGAGCACCGCACCGAGCACCGCCATCGTCCGCATCCCCGCAGACCCCGTCATCAGCGCAGTTCCCCTCGTCGGCAGACCAACCGGACCCGATCGCGTGCGACCCTACCGGCCGCACCGGCCCGGCACTCGCCGGATCCCGCGATCCGCGCCCGGTCCCCGGCGGAGCCGCACTCAGCCGACCGGCCCTCGGCCGAGCCACTCAGCGATCGGCATGGAACGTGAGGACGGTGGCACCGATCCGGATATTGTCCCCGTCGGCCAGCGGCGCGCCCTCGTCGATCGCCTCCTCGTTGATGAAGACGCCGTTCGCCGAGTTCAGGTCCTTGATCAGCAGCCCGGCCCTGGTCGGGGTGATGGCGGCGTGGTAGCGGCTGGCCTTGGGGTCGTCGAGGACCAGGTCGTTGTCGGTCATCCGGCCGATCCGGATTCCGCTCGGCGGGATGACGACGGCGCGGCCGTCGGCGAGCCGCAGCTGCCCGCTGCGCACGGTGCGCGGGGTCTCGGTGACCGTCTCGGTCATGGCCGCGGCGAGCTGGCCGGTGCGCCGGTGCTCGCCCGCGTGCAGCGGCTCCTGGCGCAGCACCCGCTGCTCCAGCTCGATGAGCGCGGGGCCGGGGTCGATGCCGAGCTCGTCGGCGAGCACGGTGCGCACCCGGCGGCAGGCGTCGAGCGCGTCGGCCTGCCTGCCGGAGAGGTAGAGCGCGGTGATGAGCTGGCCCCAGAGCGGCTCGCGCAGCGGGTGCTCGTTCGTCACCGCGACCAGCTCGCCGATCACCGAGGAGGCACGGCCGCAGGCGATCTCGGCATCGAACCGGGCCGAGGTGGCGAGCAGCCGCTCCTCCTCCATGGCGGTGGCGAAGCTGTCCGCGAACTGCAGCCCGGCCAGGTCGGCCAGCGCCCGGCCGCGCCACTCGCGCAGCGCGGCGGCGAAGTGCTGGGCGGCGCCGGCGTGATCCCCGGCCTCGGCCGCCCGCGCGCCCGCCTCCCGCGCCGCCTGGAAGCGACCCAGATCGCAGGCCTCCTCGGAGACCTCCAGCCGGTACCCGGACGCCTCGGTGCGCAGCACCAGCGCCGGGTCGATACCGGAGTTGCGCAGCGCCTTGCGCAGATTGGAGACGAAGACCTGCAGGCTCGCGGAGTAGGAGTCCGGCGGGTCCTCGTTCCACACCATCTCGGCGAGCGCCGACGACGAGACCGCCCGGCGCCGGTTCACCGCCAGCGCGGCGAGCAAGGCCCGTGGCTTGGGCCCGCCGAACGCCACCGGCACACCGCCGACGAGCAGCTCGACGGACCCGAGCACGCGCACATCGAGACTCATGTGCTCAAGCCCTCGTGTGGAGTCAGGGGTCAGGCGCTGATCGACTTCCCCGCGGACCTCAGATCATTGCACGCCTCGACCACGCGCGCCGCCATCGAGGTCTCGGCCTTCTTCAGGTAGCTGCGCGGGTCGTAGACCTTCTTGTTGCCGACCTCGCCGTCGATCTTCAGCACGCCGTCGTAGTTGGTGAACATGTGGGCGGCCAGCGGGCGGGTGAAGGCGTACTGGGTATCGGTGTCGACGTTCATCTTCACCACGCCGTAGTTCAGCGCCGCGTCGATCTCGGACTTGAGCGAGCCGGAGCCGCCGTGGAAGACGAAGTCGAAGGGCTGCGCGTCGGCGCCGAGGCCGAGCTTGGCGGCGGCCACCTTCTGCCCCTCGGCCAGCACCTCGGGGCGCAGCTTCACATTGCCCGGCTTGTAGACGCCGTGCACATTGCCGAAGGTGGCGGCGAGCAGGTACTTGCCGTTCTCGCCCGCGCCGAGCGCCGCGATGGTCTTCTCGAAGTCGTCGGCGGTGGTGTAGAGCTTGTCGTTGATCTCCGCCTCGACGCCGTCCTCCTCGCCGCCGACAACACCGATCTCGACCTCGAGAATGATATTGGCCGCGGCGGTGGTCTTCAGCAATTCCTGGGCGATCTCCAGGTTCTCGTCGATCGGCACCGCGGAGCCGTCCCACATGTGCGACTGGAACAGCGGGTTCTGCCCGGCGTTCACGCGCTCCTGGGAGATCGCGATCAGCGGGCGGACGAAGCCGTCCAGCTTGTCCTTCGGGCAGTGGTCGGTGTGCAGCGCGATGGTGACGCCGTACCGCGCGGCCACCACGTGCGCGAACTCCGCCAGCGCCACCGCGCCGGTCACCATGTCCTTGACGCCGAGGCCGGAACCGAATTCCGCGCCGCCGGTCGAGAACTGGATGATGCCGTCGCTGCCCGCGTCGGCGAAGCCCTTGATGGCCGCGTTGATCGTCTCCGACGACGTGCAGTTGATGGCGGGGAATGCGAAGGAGTTCGCCTTGGCCCGGCCGAGCATCTCGGCGTAGACCTCCGGAGTCGCGATAGGCACTGGTGAGACCTCCGTGTTGAGCGGCACTGGCTGAGTGCGGCGAAAGAGACACATATGTCGGTCACCACCCTAGGCCAGGGCATGTTCGCGGCCCAGCAGGGGCGTGCCACCGCTGCGCGAGCGAAACTCCGGGAAACCGGTACTGTTGTCAAGGTGATTTCGCTGGTGGCTCTCGGCACGATGGGGACTCGGTACGCCGGGGCGGGTTCTCGGGCGCTGAGCGAGCGGATTCGCTAGCAGGTGTCCGGAGTGCAGCAATTTCTGGCGGTCGGCACCTTCGATCCGCTCGTCTCGGCCGGCCCGGCGGTGGTGTGGGCGGTGGTGCTCACCTTCGTCTTCCTGGAGTGCGCGGTGCTGCTCGGGCTCTTCCTGCCCGGCGATTCCATGCTGGTCACGGCGGGCATCGTGATGGCCTCGCACGCCTCGGGGGAGGCGCACGTCTGGGCGCTCTCCGGCGGGGCCATGGTCGCCGCCATCGCGGGCAACCAGGTGGGGTACGTGATCGGCCAGCGCACCGGGCACCACATGGTGGCGCGGAAGAACGGCCGCTACATCAATGCCAAGAATTTGCAGCGCGTCGGCGACCTGCTCCGCAAGCACGGCTTCCTCGCGGTGCTCGTGGCGCGCTGGATCCCCTGGGTGCGCACGCTCTGCCCGATGGTGGCGGGCGCCGCCGGGATGGACCACCGCAAGTACACGATCGCCAGCACCATCGGCGCCGTCATCTGGGCCCCCGTGCTGTTGCTGATCGGCTACTACGCCGGCGGCTTCCTGCAGCGGCTGCCCTGGCTCATGCCGGTGGTCATCGTCGGGCTGGTGCTCGCGCTGGTCTTCGGCACGATCTTCGGGGTCAGGCAGTACCGCCAGGAGATGGCGCGGCCGATCGAGGACTACGACCTCGACACCATGCCGATCCAGGTGATCAGGGAGCGTTAGAGCCCGGCGGCGGCGACCTGGTAGGCCGCCTCCATGAGCATCCAGCCGGAGAGCTGGACGGCCAGGTCGCGCTCCGGGACGGCGGAGGCGGTGACCGAGCCGCCGCTGGTGAAGCGGCCCGCGCCGACGCTGTTGCCCGGCAGTTGCGCGGGCTTGCTCCAGTCATTGCCGAAGAGCGGCTCGCCCTCGACCTCCAGCCGGTTCGCCCACGCCGCCTCGGCCGACTTCCGCACCAGCGCGGCGGCGATCCTGCGGTCCTCCTCCTGCACCGGGTCGTCGCCGGGCAGCATGACCGCGACCACCGCGAGGTAGCGCGTGAGGATGCCGTTGAAGAGCCCGCCGTCGCCGCCACCACCGCCGTTGATCACGTCGTTCGTGGTCATGGCGGTGCGGACCGCGCCGAGCAGCCGGTGCACCCGGTCCAGGTGCCGCTGGTCGCCGGTGTGCGCGGCGAGCTCCGCGTCCAGGCCGAGCACGACGCCCTGGCAGTAGCTGAAGACCGGCCGCTCGATCTCGCCGGAGGGCAGGTGGATGCCGTCCAGGATGAGCCCGGACTCCGGGTCGCGCAGCCTGGCGTCGAGCCAGTCCGACATCTCCTGGGCGCGGCCCCGGTAGCCCAGCCGGGTGAGCGCGATGGCGGCCGGGCCGTTGGCCGGGGCATTGAAGAAGTCGGAGCCGATGCGCCAGGGCAGGCCGCCGCCGCGGGCCGGGTCCCAGCCGTCGTAGAGCGCCTTCTCCAGCGCGCCGAGGGCGCGGCGGGCGGGCAGGTCCTGGGTGCGCTCGGCGCGCTCCAGCGCGATGGCGAGCCAGGCCATGTCGTCGTAGTACTTGTTCGTCCAGCCGGTCAGGTTGCGCAGCCGGTGGCTGCGGGCCAGCGCGGCGACCCGGCGGCGGCGGGCCGGGGTCGGCACCCGGTTGGCGGCGTCCACCGCGCAGTCGATGAGGTGCGCCTGCCACCAGTAGTGCCAGTTGAAGAAGGCGCGCTCGCGCCGGGTGGCGGGCCAGCCGACCACGCCGAGCGCGGTGCGCGGCAGCACCCAGACCGAGCGCAGGTGCCGGGAGAGGATCGCCGACTCGGCCATGTCCGCGCGCTCGGACCACAGCGCGGGGGTCGCCGCGCCGCTCGATTCGGACTGTGGGCGGCCGCTCCGCGAGGTCATACCGTCCATGGTGCCAGGTCGGCGCGGGGATTCGCGGCCCATTCGTGACCGTTCCGGCCGTGTCCCGGTGCGGCGCGCCGGTGCGGCATGCGCCGGGCTCTCGTCACCAGGCGGTGCCGAGGTCGGCGTGCTGCCGGATCCAGGCGTGCATGGCGATACCGGCCGCGACGCCGGCGTTGATGCTCCTGGTCGAGCCGAACTGGGCGATCGAGACGGTCAGCGCGGCCGCGGCGCGGGCGGAGTCGGTGACGCCGGGGCCCTCCTGGCCGAAGAGCAGCAGGCAGTCGCGCGGGAGGGTGGCGGTCTCCAGCGGGACCGCGCCGGGGACATTGTCCACCGCGACCACCCGCAGCCCGGCGCTGTGCGCGTACGCCGCCAGCTCGGCGGTGCTCTCGTGGTGCTCCAGGTGCTGGTAGCGGTCGGTCACCATGGCGCCGCGGCGATTCCAGCGCCGCCTGCCCACGATGTGCACCGCGGCGGCGGCGAAGGCATTGGCGGTGCGGACGACGGTGCCGATGTTCGCGTCGTGCCCGAAGTTCTCGATCGCCACGTGGAACGGGTGCCTGCGCGCGTCGATATCGGCGACGATCGCCTCCCGCGTCCAGTACCGGTACGCGTCCACCACATTCCGCCGGTCCCCGGTCTCCAGCAGCTCCGGATCGAGCCGCGGATCGTCCGGCGGCTCGCTCCCGTACTCCGCCCGCCACGGCCCCAGCCCGTGCGGATGCTCCCCCCACTCCGTGGGTCCCACCGGCTCGGGCGTCTCGGGGTCGGGCACCCGGACATGCTAGTACGTCGAGGTTGTCGAGGTTCCCGCGACGACGGCGATGATGATGGCGACGACGATCACGAGGATGGTGAGGACCAGGATGACGGTGCCGATGATGCCGCAGATGTAGCCCGCCAGGACGGTGCTGCGGCCGCCGATGGCGCCGCCGGAGTTGTCGATCTCCTTGAGCGCCTTGCCGCCCATGACGAAGGCGACCGGGCCGAGGAACTGGCAGAGCACGAGGCCGAGCACGCCGACGATGATGATGGTGGTGGCCTGCGGGTGGTCCGGCGGCCGGAAGTAGGGTTGCTGCGGGTACCCGGGCGGGGGGTAGGTCATGCGGCAGATCGTACGGGGTGGTGCTGGCTACACCGGGAATTCGGCGGCTCGCCTCCTCGCCCGCGCGCACCGGGGCGGCGAGCATGGATTCATGACCGAAACCCCGGCCCGCGCCGTCCTGCTCGCTCCCTTCCGCGCCCGCACCTGGCGCGATCTGGCCTTCGTGCTGCTCGCGGTCCCGCTCGGCGGGCTGGTGGGGCTGTACCTGCTGATCGGGTTCGGGATCGGGTTGTCGTTGACGGTGCTGCTGGTGGGGGTGCCGCTGGTGGCGCTGGTGCTGCTCGGCGGGCGGGTGTGGGGCCGGGTGTACCGGGCGCTGGCGGCGGCGCTGCTCGGGGTCGCGGTGCCGGAGCCGCCGCCGTTCGCGCCGAAGCCGGGGTTGGTCGGCTTCCTGACGGGGGCCTTCGGTGACCGGACCTCCTGGCGGGCCCTGCTCTTCCTGGTGCTGCAGGTGCCGCTGGGCGCGGTGGCGGGCTGGAACGTGCTGCTCGCGGTCGGCATCGCGGGGATGCTCGCGCTCTCCCCGCTGATCTGGCTGCTCACCGACCCGGTGAATGTCGACGCGCGGGGCGTCGAGCACCACTCCTTCATCCAGTTCGGCGACTATTACGTGGACTCCTGGCCGCGGGTGCTGCTGGTCGGCGCGATCGGCGTGCTCTGCTGCCTGGTTGCGCCGTGGTTGCTGCGGGGGACCGCGCTGCTGCACGGGCTGCTGGTCCGCGGGCTGCTCGCGCCCACCGGGCGGGATCGGGAGCTGGCCGAGCTGACCGCGAAACGGCGTGCCGCGGTCGACGATTCGACCGTCACGCTGCGCCGGTTGGAGCGCGACCTGCACGACGGCACCCAGGCCAGGCTGGTCACCATCGCCATGGCGCTCGGCCGCGCCGAGCAGCGGCTGCGGTCCGGCGCCGATGTCGGCGACCTCGTCACCGCGGCGCACGCCGGCACCAAGGAGGCGCTGGTGGAGCTGCGCGAGCTGGTGCGCGGCATCCACCCGCCCGCGCTGGAACTCGGGCTGGAGGCGGCGCTGGAGACCCTGGCGGCGCGGTGCGCGGTCCCGGTCGAGCTGCACTGCGCGCTGCCGGTGCGGCCGAGCCCGGCGATCGAGGCGATCGCCTACTTCTCGGTGGCGGAGCTGCTCACCAATGTGGTGAAGCACGCCGGGGCCGGGGCGGCGGTGGTGCGGGTGCGCAGCGACGCGGAGACGCTGGCGCTGACGGTCCGGGACGAGGGGCGCGGCGGGGTGCTGCCGCCTCCGGTCTCCGAGCAGCCGGTCGGCGGGCTGGCCGGGCTCGCGGCCAGGGCCCGCTCGGTGGACGGCGAGCTCACCGTCGTGAGCCCCGAGGGCGGGCCCACCGTCGTCACGGTGACCCTGCCGGTGGCGGTGCCGGAGTGAGTCAATGGGGCGCGCACGGCACCGGCCCAGCTCCCCGGCAGTGGGCCGGACTCCGGGCGGCCCTGCCGTGACCGCGCCACTGCGAGTGGTGATCGCGGAGGACTCCGCGATCCTGCGCGACGGCCTCGCCGACCACGGCCACGAGGTGGTCGCCATGGCGGGCGACGCCACCGCGCTCATCGCGGCGGTCGCCGAGCACCGCCCCGACGTGGCGGTCGTCGATATCCGCATGCCGCCCACCTTCACCGACGAGGGGCTGCTCGCCGCGCTCGAACTGCGCCGCGGCCACCCGGGCACCGGCGTGCTGGTGTTCTCGCAGTGGATCGAGACCCGCTACGCCACCGAGCTGCTCGCGGCGGGCGCGGCCGGGGTCGGGTACCTGCTCAAGGACCGGGTGGCCGACGTCCGCGAGTTCGTCGAGGCGCTCGCCCGGGTGGCGGCGGGCGGCACCGCGCTCGACCCCGAGGTGGTGAGCCAGCTCATGAACGCGGGCCGGACCGGCCTGGACCGGCTCACCCCGCGCGAGCGCGAGGTGCTGGAGCGGATGGCGCAGGGGTTGAGCAATGCCGCCATCGCGGCCGCGCTGCACGTCACCGAGCGGGCGGTGGAGAAGCACATCGGCAATATCTTCACCAAGCTCGACCTGCCGCCCTCCGACACGCACCACCGCCGGGTGCTCGCGGTGCTCCGGCTACGGGGTTGAGGCGTGCGCGGCCGGGTCGGCGAGCAGGTACTGCGCCGCGGCATAGGTCGCCAGGATGACGCCCTCGGCCACCCGCCGCGAGCGCTCCCCGCGCAGCAGCAGCCTGCGCGCCACGATGAGCCCGTCCGAGACGGTGAAGAGCAGCGCGCCGAGCCCGAGCCGGCTGCGCGGGTCCTCGTCCGGCAGGACGACCCCGGCCACGGTGGGCGAGTTCGGCGCCAGATCGGGGTCCGAGGCGAGTACCCCGGCCGCGCCGAGCGCGAGGCCGTACCCGGTGAGCGGCGCCGCCACCGCGGGCGCCCGCATCCGCAGCAGCCCGGCGGCCCCGGCCCAGGCCAGCAGCCGCGGCACCGCGGCGGCGGCGGTCGGCCGGGCCCCGCGGCGCCACCAGAGCGCGGCGTAGCAGCCCTGCATGACCCCGAACGCCGAGGCGCCCGCGACCAGCCTGCGGTCGTCGTCCGGGTCGATGAGCAGCACATCGCCGACGGTGGCGGCGCCGAGCGCCGCGAGCAGCGTGCTCCGCTCGGCCGGGTCGATCGCCTTCCCGGCCACCGCGACGTCGGCGGCGAGCAGCGGCATGAGCAGCGGCTTGCCCAGCCACTGCCAGCGCTCACGGCCGGTGACGGCCCCGGCGACGGTGAGCGCCGCCGCGGCCAGGAACCCGGCCCGGAACGGCCGCATCAGAAGCTCGGCTCCTTCGGCGCGGGCGGCAGCGTGACCACCTGGCCCGCGTAGCTGAGCCCGGCGCCGAAGCCGAGCAGCAGCGCGGTCTGGCCGCCCTTCGCCTTCCCGCTCACCAGCATCTCCTCGATGGCGAGCGGGATGGAGGCGGCCGAGGTGTTGCCGGTGTTCTCGATGTCGTTCGCCATCGGGATCTCGTCGGCGAGGCCGAGGTTCTTCTTCATGAGCTCGTTGATCCTGGCATTGGCCTGGTGCGGGATGAAGACCTCGAGCTCCTCCTTGGAGACCCCGGAGACCTCGAGCGCGGTGGAGAGCGCGCGCGGCAGCGTCACCGCGGCCCAGCGGAAGACCCGCGGCCCCTCCATCCGGATCACCATGCGGCCGACCGGATCTGCGGCCGGGTCGGTGCCCTGCAGCTCCTCCGCGCGGTCCTCGTAGGCGAGGATGTCGTAGTTCTGCGAGATGGCCAGCGCGTTCTCGCCGTCGCTGCCCCAGACGGTCGGCGAGATGCCGTTTTCCTCGCTCGGGCCGATCACCACCGCGCCCGCGCCGTCACCGAAGATGAAGGCGGTGCCGCGATCGTGCGGGTCCATCCCGACCGACATGGTCTCGACCCCGATGAGCAGCACGTACTTCGCCGACCCGGCCCTGATCAGATCCGCGCCGACACCGAGGCCGTAGCAGAACCCACCGCAGCCGCTCTCCAGATCGAAGGCCGCGACCCCGTTGATGCCGAGGTCGTAGGCGATCGAGGGGGCGCCGTGCGGGGTCTTGTACGGCCAGGTGCCGGTGGCCAGGATGACGGTGCCGATCTCGGCGCGGTCGATCCCGCTGCTCACGATGGCCCGCTCGGCGGCGGCGACGGCGATCGTGCGGACCGTCTCCTCGCCGCTGATCCAGCGCCGGTTGCGGATCCCGCTGCGCTCGAAGATCCACTGATCGGTGGAGTCGAGGACCTCGCAGACCTCGTCGTTGCTCACGAGGCGGGCGGGTCGATACGCACCGATACCGAGCATCGCCACATTCTCTCGGCCCTTGTTGACAGCAATGCTCACCACGGGTGACTCACACGACCCTTCGAAAAACACGATAAACCGCTCATCAGGCTAGCCCAGCTCTAGATCGGCCAATCCGAGGATCGACCGGTACTCCAGCCCCTCGGCTGCGATCACCTGGTCGGCGCCGGTCTCCCGGTCGACGACGGTGGCGACGCCGACCACCTCGGCGCCGGCCTCGCGCAGCGCGCGCACCGCCGTGAGCGGGGAGTTCCCGGTGGTGGTCGTGTCCTCCACCACGAGCACCCGGCGCCCGACGACGTCCGGGCCCTCGATCCGGCGCTGCATCCCGTGCTCCTTGGCGGCCTTGCGCACCACGAAGGCATTGATCGGGCGGCCGGGGGCGTGCATGACGGCGAGCGCGACCGGGTCGGCGCCCATGGTCAGCCCGCCGACGGCCTCGAATTCCCAATCCGCGACCAGCTCGCGCAGCAGGCTGCCGATCAGCGGGGCAGCCCGGTGGTGCAGGGTGGCGCGGCGCAGGTCGACGTAGTACTCGGCGTGCTTGCCGGAGGAGAGCGTCACCGGGCCGTGCACGACGGCCAGCTCGCGCACGAGGCGCGCCAGCTCACCCCGGTCGGCGGAGCCGGAGCGGTGCTGAGCCGTCTCGATGGCGTGGTCGATCATCTCGTCTCGCGTCCTTTCGCGTGCGTCGGACAAAAATCCGGCGCGCCTGTCGCACGAGCGTCCGCCGGTCGCGGTCTCCGGTACGCGCGCGCAGCCATCGACGCACGATCCGGCTGTCGTCGGGATCCGGCTGCGGCCGGACCACGGACCAACCCTCGGTTGCAGAATACGTGTCCGGCGGGCGTACCGGTTACTGCGGGACCGGCCCCTGGTAGGGGCGGAACCCGGGGTGGAACGGGCCGCCGGGGCGGTCGCCCGGCTCGTCGCCGTCGGCGTCCGGCTCGGGGGCTGGCTGCCGCTCCTGGCGGCGCGGCTCGTCCCGCTTGCCGGGGACGACGGCCAGGCTCGGCCTGCGCTGCGCCGGTTCGGCGCCGGGATCGGCACCCGGCCGCTCCTCGGCGCGCGGCCGATCGGCGGATTCGGCTGCGGCATCGCGGTTTCCGGCCGCGTCGTCGGCGTCGTCCTCGCGGCGCGGCTTGGCCCGGCCGCCGGGGCGGCCGAAATCACCGTCGCCGTAGGTGTCGCTCTCCGGCGGAAGCACGTGCAGCAGACCGGAAAGGCGAAGAACCGCGTCGATCGAGGTCTCCCAGTCGCGGGAGCCGGTGCCGATGGAGAGCATGCCGAGGGTCCAGTTGCCCTCGCTCCACAGCATCTGCACGATGTCCGGCAGCGACTCGATGAACGCGACCATCCGCTGATCCACGGCGTGCCTGGCGATCTCGGGGTTGGTCGCGAAGACCACCCGGTCGCCGATGGCGCCGAGCAGCTCCAGATCGGCGTCCTTCGGCGGGGACGCGGTCTTCAGCCGCATGTCCACGTCGATGTCCGAGCCGATCTGCCTGCGCACCGCGATCAGCGTCGCCGAGTCCTCCAGGTCGAAGAGCACGAACTTCTCGCCCTTGCGGATACCGGAGACCACGTCGACCGCGGAGAGGTAGCCGAGCTTGGCCAGCGCCCCGCGGCGCCAGGTCGAAGGGAGCGCCGGCTCCACCGATACATAGGTGTATCCCTGGGCCTTGGCCCACACCTGGCGCGCGTGACCGGTCCGCTGCCGTTGCGCCCGGTCGAAATACAGCAGGACGACCGCGCCCACCAGGGCGATCGCCGCCAACCCGAACCACATCTCCGTCATCGCCGCACAGCCTAACCAGCCGATCCCGTGATTGCCCCGCACCCTCGGCTCGTGGCGCCCCGGGTCGCTGTCCGCGCGGTCATCGGCCACCCCCGGAAAGCCCGGTGCTGATGATGATCTCGGCGAGGATATTGCCGTCCGAGCCCTTGTCGCCCTGCACCACGACCATCTCGCCGACCGGCAGGTCGGCGGCCTTCGTCACGCCGAGCGAGATGACCTGGGTGCTGGCGTCGGTGCGGACGGTGACGGTCTTGCCGTCCAGGGTGCGCAGGGTCAGGGTGCCGCCGTCGTTGGCGGTGATCGACCCCATGGCGCTGCCCAGATCCTCCAGGCCGGGGAGGCCGGGGAGCCCGCTCGGCAGCGCCGGGAAGGACGGGGTGGTCTGGTTGCCCGATGGCGGCGCGGTGGTGCGCGCGGGCGGGCGCGTCGCGGTGGTCGTGGTGCCGGAGGCGGTCGAATCGTCGTCGCCGCCGGTGAAGTACAGCCCGGCGAAGACGCCGAGCACCCCGATCAGCAGCACGACGGCGAGGCCGAGGCCGATCCACAGCCCGGTATTGCGCTTGGGCGGGCGCGGCGGCGGGCCGCCCTGGTACCCGGGTTGCTGCGGGTGGCCGGGCGGCGGCGGGCTGCCCCAATTCTGCTGCTGTGGCTGGCCGTATGCCTGCGTCGGCGGCGGTTGCTGCTGGTAGGGCTGCTGCGTGGTGCCGCCCCGGCCCTCGTACGGGCCCCACTGGCTGTCGTACGAGGGAAATTCGCGGGTCGCGTCCGGGGGTGGCGGCGGCGTCCATTCGCCGTACCCGCCCGCCGAGCCACCGAAGACGTTCGTTGGCGGTGCGCCCGACGCACCCGGCGCGCCGAGGTGTCGGGTCGGACTGTCGTCCGGCCGCTGCCCCCAGGGATCCTTCGGGTTCGTCATAGCTACAGGGTACGAACTGCGAGAGGCGCGGTCACCTGTATGGGTGACCGCGCCTCTGCATTCTCAGCGACCGACCAGGAGCCCGTCACCGCCGGGGCTCACGGAGACCTTGACCGTGTCGCCGTCGCCGACCTCACCGGCCAGCAGTTCCCTGGCGAGGGTGTCGCCGATGGCCTGCTGGATCAGCCGGCGCAGCGGGCGCGCGCCGTAGACCGGGTCGTAGCCGCGCACCGCCAGCCAGAAGCGGGCGGAATCGGTGACCTCCAGGGTGAGCCTGCGCTGGGCCAGCCGCTTCTGCAGCTGCTCCAACTGGATGTCGACGATGTGCTCCAGCTGCTCCTCGTCCAGGGCGTGGAACATGACCACGTCGTCCAGGCGGTTCAGGAACTCCGGCTTGAACGCGGAGCGCACCGCGTTCATGACAAACTCCTTCTCGCCGCCCGCCCCCAGGTTGGAGGTGAGGATGAGGATGGTGTTGCGGAAGTCGACCGTGCGGCCCTGGCCGTCGGTGAGCCTGCCCTCGTCCAGCACCTGCAGCAGGATGTCGAAGACATCCGGGTGCGCCTTCTCGATCTCGTCGAAGAGCACCACCGTGTACGGCCGCCTGCGCACCGCCTCGGTGAGCTGGCCGCCCTGGTCGTACCCGACGTAGCCGGGCGGCGCGCCGACCAGGCGAGCCACCGCGTGCTTCTCGCTGTACTCGCTCATGTCGATCCGGATCATGGCCCGCTCGTCGTCGAACAGGAAGTCGGCGAGCGCCTTCGCGAGCTCGGTCTTGCCGACGCCGGTGGGGCCGACGAAGAGGAACGAGCCGGTGGGGCGGTCCGGGTCGGCGACGCCCGCGCGCGCCCGGCGCACCGCGTCGGAGACGGCCTGCACCGCGTCCAGCTGGCCGACGACCCGCCTGCCCAGCTCGTCCTCCATCCGGAGCAGCTTCTGGGTCTCGCCCTCCAGCATCTTGCCGACCGGGATGCCGGTCCACGAGGAGACCACCTCGGCGATGTCGTCCGGGCCGACCTCCTCCTTGAGCATGAGCTCGCCGGTGCCGGCCGCCGAGCTCTGCTCGGCCTCGGCCAGCTGCTTCTCCAGCGCCGGGATCCGGCCGTAGCGCAGCTCGGCGGCCTTGCCGAGGTCGCCGTCGCGCTCGGCCCGCTCGGACTCGCCGCGCAGCGTCTCCAGCTCCTCCTTCAGGGTGCGCACCCGGTCGATGGCGTTCTTCTCGTTCTGCCAGCGGGTGGTGAGCTGGTTCAGCTTCTCGCGGTCGTCGGCGAGCTCGGAGCGCAGCTTCTCCAGCCGCTGCTTGGAGGCCTCGTCGGTCTCCTTGCCCAGCGCGACCTCCTCGATCTCCAGCCGCCGCACCGCGCGCTCCACCACGTCGATCTCGACCGGGCGGGAGTCGATCTCCATGCGCAGCCGGGATGCCGACTCGTCGACCAGGTCGATCGCCTTGTCCGGCAGGAACCGGGAGGTGATGTAGCGGTCGCTCAGGGTCGCCGCCGCCACCAGCGCGGAGTCGGTGATCCGGACGCCGTGGTGCACCTCGTACCGCTCCTTGATGCCGCGCAGGATGCCGACGGTGTCCTCCACCGACGGCTCGCCGACCAGCACCTGCTGGAAGCGCCGCTCCAGCGCCGCGTCCTTCTCGATGTGCTTGCGGTACTCCTCCAGCGTGGTCGCGCCGACCAGCCGCAGCTCGCCGCGGGCCAGCATGGGCTTGATCATGTTGCCCGCGTCCATGGCGGACTCGCCGGTGGCGCCGGCGCCGACGATGGTGTGCAGCTCGTCGATGAAGGTGATGATCTGGCCCGCGCTGTTCTTGATGTCCTCCAGCACGGCCTTGAGCCGCTCCTCGAACTCGCCGCGGTACTTCGCGCCCGCGACCATGGCGCCGAGGTCGAGCGAGACCACCGACTTGCCGCGCAGCGACTCCGGGACGTCCCCGGCGATGATCCGCTGGGCCAGCCCCTCCACGATGGCGGTCTTGCCGACGCCCGGCTCGCCGATCAGCACCGGGTTGTTCTTGGTGCGCCTGCTCAGCACCTGCACGACGCGCCGGATCTCCGTGTCCCGGCCGATCACCGGGTCGAGCTTGCCGGAGCGGGCCGCCTCGGTGAGGTCGGTGGAGTACTTCTCCAGCGCCTGGTAGGTGCCCTCCGGGTCCGGGCTGGTGACGCGGGCGCTGCCGCGCACGGCGGTGAAGGCCTCGCGCAGCGCCTCCGGGGTGGCGCCGCGGCCGGTGAGCAGCTTGCCCACCTCGGAATCGCCGGAGGCCAGCCCGACCAGCACGTGCTCGGTGGAGACGTACTCGTCGCCGAGCTCGGTGGCGAGCCGCTGCGCCGCGGTGATGGCGGCGAGCGCCTCCCGCCCGAGCTGCGGCGCGGTGGTGGCGCCGGTGGCGCGCGGCAGCCGATCGACGATCAGCTGCGCCTCGCGCCGCACGCCGGCCGGGTCCACCCCGACCGCCTGCAGCAGCGGGGCGGCGATCCCGTCGGTCTGGTCGAGCAACGCCACCAGCAGATGCGCCGGACGGATCTCCGGATTGCCCGCGGCGGATGCCGACTGCAGCGCCGCGGTCAGCGCCGCCTGGGTCTTGGTGGTGGGATTGAACGAGTCCACGGTCACCCTTCCTGGCTGTAGTTCTGAGGTTGCTTCGTTCAACGTGCAAAAGGTTGAGTCTGTTCCGCTCAACTCTAGATTTTTCCGCGGCTTCGCGCATCCCCCGGTGGCCGCATCCGCCTGCCGCCGCCCGCCCGGCACACCGATGACCGATTTTCGGGGATACTCGTGGCGAGACAGTTCGAAGAAAGGACTCCCCACGTCGTGGATGCGCGATCTGCTGCGCTGGTCCGCGCGAACTTCCGGGCGGTGCTCGACGCACCGCACGGTGCCGAGCGGTTGATCAGCGCGTTCTACGGTCACCTGTTCGCGGAGAACACCGCTCTTCGAGAACTGTTCCCGCCGACGATGGAGATGCAGGCCAAGCGGGTCACCACCGCCGTGCAGTTCGTGCTGGACAACCTGGAGCACTGGGAACGGGCCCAGGCCTTCCTGGAGCAGCTGGCCAGGGACCACCGGAAGTACGGCGTCGAGGCCGCGCACTACGACCTCGCCGGACGCGCGCTGCTCGCCGCGCTGCGCACCTACCACGGCCGGGACTGGACCGTGGGGCTGGAGGAGGGCTGGACCGACGTCGCCATCCTGATCTCCGCCTCGATGGCGATCGGCGCGAACTCGGACAAGTCCCAGCCGTACTGGGAGGCGACCGTGGTCGGGCACCGGCGGGTGCTGGAGGACCTGGCCATCGTGCGGCTGCAGTCGGACAGCCCGATCCCGTACCTGGCCGGGCAGTACGTCCCGGTGATGCTGCCGCAGCGCCCCAAGATGTGGCGCTACCTCTCCCCCGCCATCCCGTCGAACCCGTACGGCGAGATCGAGTTCCACGTGCGCAAGGTGCAGAGCGGCTGGGTGAGCACGGCGGTGGTGAACGAGACGGCGGTCGGCGACCGCTGGCAGATCGCGGGCCCGCTCGGCAACCTGCACATCGACCGGGAGAGCGGCCGCGACGTGCTGCTGATCGGCGCGGGCACCGGCATCGCGCCGCTGCGCGCGCAGCTCATCGAGATGAGCCGCAGCGGGGTGAACCCGCGGGTGCACTTCTTCATCGGCGGCCGCTACCCCTGCGACCTCTACGACGTGGAGAACATGTGGCAGCTCTCGCAGAGCAACCCGTGGCTCACCGTGGTCCCGGTCTGCGAGCAGAAGACCAATCCCTGGTGGTATCCGCACGCGCCGAGCGAGGAGCCGTACGGCATGCACCGGCGGCTGATCGGTAATCTCGGGGCGGTCGTGGCGAGCTTCGGGGCATGGGCCGACCGGCAGATCCAGATCGCGGGCTCGGCCCGGATGATCGCCGACACCCGCAGGGCGCTGCTCGCGGTCGGCACCCCCGAGTCGATCATCCAGAGCGACCCCGTCGGCTAACGGAAGAGAGACATGGACATCGATCCGAGCCCGCTGGACGGCCCCGACCCGCGCGCGGTGGGCGACGGCGAATGGTCGGCGACCGTGGTCGGGCACCACCGGCTCCGGCACGACGTCGCGGTGATCCGGCTGATCGGCGAGTTCGTCCCCTTCCGGGCCGGGCAGTCGGTGCAGGTCCGGGTCCCGCAGCAGCCGACGGTGAGCAGGCGGTACTCGCCCGCGCTTCCCCCCTCGCTCGACGGCAAGCTGGAGTTCCACGTGCGCACGGTGCCCGGCGGCTGGCTGAGCGGCGCGATCGTGGCCGATACCCAGCCCGGCGACGAGTGGCGGATCAGCGCCCCGATGGGCAGCTTCACCGTCGACCCGGCCGGCGACGAGGTGGTGATGATCGCGGGCGGCACCGGGCTGGCGCCGATGCGCTCGCAGCTGCTCGAGCTGGCCAGGGCCGAGCAGCCGCCGCGCACCTACCTCTTCGTCGGCGGGCGCTCCCCGCGCGACCTCTACGCCGACGACATGCTCTTCCTGCTCGCCACCGAGCTGCCCTGGCTCACCGTGATCCCGGTGGTCGAGCGGCCGGACGACCCGAGCTGGCTGGACGAGTGGTTCGAGCGCTCCCGGGTGGACATCGGCTTCCCCGCGGAGGAGCGGCTGCACGGCACGCTGGCCGAGGTGATCGGCACGCACGGCGCCTTCGATCGGCACCAGGTGCTGGTCTGCGGCTCGCCGGGGATGACGCGGGCGACCGTGGAGCGGCTCATCGATATCGGGACGCCGGTGGAGCGCATCCAGTACGAGGGGCTGTAACCGCTCAGAAGAGCGGGTCGTGCCGGATGTGGTCGGCCGGGGTGCCCGCGGCCATCAGCCGGAACTTGCTGGTCTGCACCATCGAGGGCGGGCCGGCGATCTGCACGTCCCGCTCGGTCCACGGGGTGTAGGCCGCCACCACCTTGCCCACCTGGCCGGTGAGCCGCGGCTCCAGCCCGGGGAGTTCGCGCTCCGGGTCGGTCGGCCCCTCGTACCACCAGGGGTTCTCGTCGCTCTCGGTGATCGGGGTGACGGTGAGCCACTTGTTCGCCACGGCCAGCTGGCTCAGCGTCTCCAGGTCGTAGAGGTCGCACGGGTGGTGGCCGCCGACGAAGAGGTGCACCTTGGGGTTGGTCCGGCGCTGCGCCATGGCCATGAGCTGGGCGCGCAGCGGGGCCAGGCCGGTGCCGCAGGCCACCATGAGCATGGCGCGCTTGGTGTTGCGCGGCAGCCCGAGCCCGCCGAGCGGGGAGCCGAGCAGCCACTGGTCGCCGACCGCGGTATTGGTCACGATGGCCGGGCTGACCCAGCCGCCGGAGACCCCGCGCACGTGGAACTCGACCTCGCCGCTCGCGTTCGGCGGCACCGCGGGCGAGAGGTAGCGCCACATCCGCGGCCGGGAGGGGATCTGCACGCTCAGGTACTGCCCGGCCGCGTACTGCATGGGCTGGTCCAGCTGCACCCGGACCACGGCGAGGTTGCGCAGCACCTCGCGGCGCTCCACCACCACCCCGCGCCAGGCCGACGGCGTCGTCTCCTTGGCGGCCGCGCCGATCATGGTCTCGGCGATGACCTCGAGCCCGGCGTCCCACGCCTGCTCGACCTCGTCGGTCCAGAGCTCGGTGCCGGTGTACTGCCGCAGCGCCTTCTTCATGGAGCGGCCGACGGCGATGTAGTGCTCCGGCCGCACCCCGTACTTGCGGTGGTCGCGGCCGAGCTGGGCCAGGAACGGTTGCAGCTTCTCCGGCTCGTCCAGCTTGTCGAGGGCATAGGTGATGGCCTGCACCAGGCGGTCGCGCTGGGCGTCCATGGCGGCCGGGAAGAAATCGCGGATCTGCGGATAATCGGTGAACAAGATCGCGTAGAAACTCCGCGCGAGCGCCTCTCGGCCCCCCTCTTCCGCGGCAACCGCCTTGAACGTCGTCCTGACCAGCGCGACGGTCCGCGAATCCATTTGTGTCACAACCCCATTTCGCACTCGAACTCTACCGGGGAACACTTGTCGGCAGCCGATGGAAACGAGTCTAGGGGGAAGTTTGCCAGCATGGGAGCGATGCGCTGGAATATCACGCGCATATTTCATAAAATACTGGATGGCCTGTTCAAAAATGCCGATAAACCGACCGTAAGTTTGTGTAGCCAGGAAATTTCGGTCCGGTATCAGCCGAATAGGGCCGAAATGCCAAGAGCCCTCGACGGGCACTGCTCCGGGAGCGGGTGCGCCGTCGAGGGCTGTTGATTTGCTGGCGAATTCCGCAATTCGCCCGCGGCTACCGCGCGTGTCTATTGCGCGGCTGCCAGACCACCAGCGCGGTACTGCGTTGCTGGGGCGCCAGATCCGGCCGGTAGCCCGCCCGCAGGCGCTCCACCTCCGCCGCGAGCTCGGCGACCTGTTCGCGCAATTCCTCGACCTGGTTGGTCAATTCGATGATCCGTTTGATACCGGCGAGGTTGACGCCCTCGTCCTGGGAGAGCCGCTGCACCTCGCGCAGCAGCTCCACGTCCCTGGCCGAGTAGCGCCTGCCGCCACCGGACGTCCGCTGCGGCGTGACCAGGCCGAGCCGGTCGTACGTGCGCAGGGTCTGCGCATGCATACCGGCCAGCTGGGCCGCGACCGAGATCATGAAGAACTCGGCCCGCGCCGCGTTGGACACCTGTTTCGGATCGTCGGACATTACGCACCTGCCCATCCCGCACGAGGATCGAAGCCGCTGGACTTCTCCGCCTCCTGATACCGCTGCAGCGCCTGGACGGCATTGTCGTCCAGCTTCGGCGGCACCGCGACCTTCACGGTGACCAGCAGGTCGCCCGCGCCGCCGCTGCGCTTGGGCACACCGCGCCCGCGCACCCGGAGGATCCGGCCGTCGGCGGTGCCGGGCGGCACCTTGACCCCGACCCGGCCGTCCAGCGTCGGCACCGAGACCGTGGTGCCGAGCACCAGCTCCGCGTAGCTCACCGGCAGCACCAGGGTCAGGTCGTCGCCATTGCGGCCGAAGACCTTGTCCTGGCTGACGTGCACGGTGACGAACAGGTCGCCGGAGGGCGCGCCGCGCAGCCCGGCCTCGCCCTGCCCGGCCAGCCGGATGCGCTGCCCGTCGCCGACGCCGGGCGGAATCCGCACGGTGATGGTGCGGGTCCGGTTCTGCACACCGGTGCCGCGGCAGTCGACGCACGGATCGTCGATCAGCGAGCCGGTGCCACGGCACTCGTCGCAGGGCTCGCTGAACCCGAAGGCACCCTGATTCCGGCTGACCACACCCGCGCCGTTGCAGTTCGGGCAGGTGCGCGGGCTGGTACCCGGCTTGGCACCGCTGCCGTGGCAGGTGGTGCACGGCGCCGGGCTGGTCATCCGCAGCGGGACCGTGACGCCCTGGGCCGCCTCGCGGAAGCCGAGGGTGGTCTCGGTCTCGACATCGGCCCCGCGCCGCGGCCTGCTCGCCGCGCCGCGCGGCCCGCCGCCGCGGTTGAAGAGCCCGCCGAGCAGGTCGCCGAGGCCGCCGTCGCCCGCACCGGCGGCGCCGCCGCCGAAGATATCGCCGAAGTCGATGTTCTGGGAGAACCCGCCTCCGGCGCCCGGCTGGAATCCGCCGCCGCGGCCGAAACCGCCGCCCGCGAAGAGCTTCCTGGTCTCGTCGTACTCCCGGCGCTTGGCCGGGTCGGAGAGCACGGCGTGCGCTTCGCTGACCGCCTTGAACCGCTCCTCGGCCCGGTTGTCGCCGGGCCTGGCGTCGGGATGGTTATCCCTGGCCAGCTTGCGGTAGGCCTTCTTGATCTCGTCCTGCGAGGCGTCGGCGGAGACACCCAGCTCCTTGTAGAAGTCCTTTTCGATCCACTCCCGCTGGCTCACCGAGCATCTCCTCCTCTCGCGCTTCTATCGTCCGGTCGTCTCGGCATCAGCTGCTCCCGATGCCGTGGCGTCCTCGCCGGTCGCGGAATCCGCTGAATCACCGGTCTTCTCACCCGATTCTGCCGTGGTTGCCGGCACCGCGTCGGTGACTCCGACGAGCGCGTGCCGCAGCACCCGCTCCCCGAAGCGGTAGCCCTTGCGCATGACCAGGCCGAGCACCGGATCGGCGCCGTCGCCCTCGTGCTGCACGGCCTCGTGCAGGGTCGGGTCGAAGGGCTCGCCCGCCGTGCCGAACTCCTCGAGCCCCTGCTTGCGCAGCGCCTCGGCGAGCTTGTCGGCGACCGACTTCAGCGGGCCGGACTCCAGGTCGCCGTGCGCGCGCGCCCGGTCCAGATCGTCCAGCACACCGAGCAGCTCGGTGACGACGGCGGCCTTGGCCGAGTCGGTCGCGGCCTTGCGGTCGCGCTCGACCCGGCGCCGGTAGTTGGCGTACTCGGCGGTGAGCCGCTGCAGGTCGGCGGTCAGCTCGGCCTCCTTGCCCGCGGCGGGGGCCTCCGCCGCGGGGTCGGCGCCGTTTCCGTTCGTCTCGCCGCCGTTCTCGGTGCCCGGCTCGGGAGCCCTGTCGGGCTCCCTGACCTCACCGGACTCCGGATCGATCTTGCGCTTGTCGACGAAGGTGACCGGCTCCTGCTGCTCCGAGCTCACTTCTTCTCCGTGTCGACCGGCTCGTCCACGACCTCGGCGTCGACGACCTGGTCGTCGGCCTGGCCCTGCTGGGGCTGGCCGTCACCGGCCGCGCCCTCGGCCGCCGAGGACTCGTAGATCGCCTGGCCCAGCGCCTGCGACTCGGTGGCGAGCTTCTCCACCGCGGCCTTCACGGCGGCGATGTCGGTGCCCTTCAGCGCCTCGTTCGCCTCGGCGATGGCCGCCTCGACCTTGGACTTGACGTCCGCGGGCACCTTGTCCTCGTTGTCCGCGATGAACTTCTGGGTCTGGTGCACCAGCGACTCGGCCTGGTTGCGGGTCTCCGCCTCCTCGCGCCGCTGCTTGTCCTCGGCGGCGTGCGCCTCGGCGTCCTTGACCATCCGGTCGATCTCCTCCTTGGACAGGCCGGAGCCGTCCTGGATCTTGATCGTGTTCTCCTTGCCGGTGCCCTTGTCCTTCGCGGTGACGTGCACGATGCCGTTGGCATCGATGTCGAAGGTCACCTCGATCTGCGGCACGCCGCGCGGGGCCGGCGGGATCCCGGTCAGCTCGAAGGAGCCGAGCAGCTTGTTGTGCGAGGCGATCTCGCGCTCGCCCTGGAACACCTGGATCTGCACCGACGGCTGGTTGTCGTCGGCCGTGGTGAAGGTCTCCGAGCGCTTGGTCGGGATGGTGGTGTTGCGCTCGATGAGCTTGGTCATCACGCCGCCCTTGGTCTCGATGCCCAGCGAGAGCGGGGTGACATCGAGCAGCAGGACGTCCTTGACCTCGCCCTTGAGCACGCCGGCCTGCAGCGCGGCGCCGACGGCGACGACCTCGTCCGGGTTCACGCCCTTGTTGGGCTCCTTGCCGCCGGTGAGCTCGCGGACCAGATCGGTGACCGCGGGCATCCGGGTGGAGCCGCCGACCAGCACCACGTGGTCGATATCGGCGACCTTGACCCCGGCGTCCTTCACGACCTGCTGGAACGGCGCGCGGGTGCGATCGAGCAGATCACTGGTGATCCGCTGGAACTCGGCGCGGCTCAGCTGCTCGTCCAGGAAGAGCGGGTTCTTGTCCGCGTCGACCGTGATGTAGGGCAGGTTGATCGAGGTGCTCTGCGAGGAGCTGAGCTCGATCTTCGCCTTCTCCGCGGCCTCGCGCAGCCGCTGCAGCGCCATCTTGTCCTTGGTCAGGTCGATGCCCGCGCTGGCCTTGAACTTCTCGACCAGCCAGTCCACGACGCGCTGATCCCAGTCGTCACCACCGAGGTGGTTGTCACCGGAGGTGGCGCGGACCTCGACGACGCCCTCGCCGATCTCGAGCAGCGAGACGTCGAAGGTGCCGCCACCGAGGTCGAAGACCAGGATGGTCTGCTCGGTCTCGCCCTTGTCCAGGCCGTAGGCGAGCGCGGCCGCGGTGGGCTCGTTGACGATGCGCAGCACGTTCAGCCCGGCGATCTGGCCGGCTTCCTTGGTGGCCTGGCGCTGGGCGTCCTCGAAGTACGCGGGGACGGTGATGACCGCGTCCGCGATCTCCTCGCCCAGGTACGCCTCGGCGTCGCGCTTCAGCTTCATCAGCGTGCGCGCGCTGATCTCCTGCGGGGTGTACTTCTTGCCGTCGATCTCCACGTCCCAGTCGGTGCCGATGTGGCGCTTGACGGAACGAATGGTGCGGTCGACGTTGGTGACGGCCTGGTTCTTGGCGGGCTGACCCACCAGCACCTCACCATTCTTCGCGAACGCGACGATCGACGGGGTGGTCCGCGATCCCTCCGAGTTCGCGACGACGACCGGCTCGCCGCCTTCGAGAACGGCGACGACCGAGTTCGTGGTCCCGAGGTCGATTCCGACCGCACGAGCCATGGTTGGTTCCTCCTTGTTGACGTCCCAAGCTGAGTAACGCTGAGCGTGGTCGGCTCAATCCTGCACCCATCTCCGACGGGCGTCAACCGAAACTTGAGCTTGCCGCACTCAACTCTGTCGAATGGGCTCAACCGGGGGCGCGCGCGATCTATTCCCGGACCGCCGCGGCGAGCTCGTCGTCCAGGGTGACCCGGACCAGCGCGGCGGCCAGCTCGGCCCGCTTGCCGCGCGGGGCGAGGTCGGCGAGTTCCCCCTCGTCGCCCGGAAGGCCGAGAGCGGTGGCTCCCTTCCGCGCGCGCTCGTCGAAGTAGGGGCCTGCCCACGGCCAGACGTCCTGCACCTCGCGCAGGAAGATGGCGGCGCCGGTCGGGCCGATGCCCTTGAACTCCCGGAGCAGCTCGGCGGCGCGGTCGCGGTCGCCGTCCGCCTGCTCGGCGAGTTCGCGCAGGTCGCCGTGGTAGCGGTCGAGCACGGTGTGCGCGTTCTCGCCGAGCCGGGTGGCGGTGCTCTCGTCGTAGCGGCGGTAGTGGCCGCGGCCGAGCGCGTCGACGAGCTCCTGCCAGCCGGCGTCGGCCACTCGCCGCGGGGTGCCGAAGCCGCTGCGCACCAGTTCGCGGGCGGCGCCGATGGCGAGGTCGGCGGAGATCGGGGCGCTCAGCAGGTCGGTGAGCATCAGCAGGCGGAACAGCGGCGCGGGTTTGTCGTCGAGGGTGATCCCGGCCTGCGCGGCGAAGGTGCCGCCCGCCTTCGTCAGCAGCGTTTCGACGACGTCGTGTCGGCTCATGGTCGCTCTCCTCTCGGGTCACCGGGGGCGTACCCGGTCGCCGACCGATCAATTTCGGCGGGCCGGGCCGTCGGCACTGCCGAGACGACGACGAGGAGGATCGGATGGAGCGCGCCGAGATCATGGGGTGGACCGCGGAGGTGCGGCTGGGGGTGGCCGGGCTGCTGGCGACCCTGGAACCCGCCGAGTGGCAGGTGCGGTCGCTGTGCCCGGCCTGGACCATGCACGAGCTGGCGGCGCACCTGACGCTCTCCACCCGGGACACGCTGCGCGGCGCGCTGCGGGCCGCCGTGCGCGCCCGCTTCGACTTCGACCGGATGACCGAGACGCAGGCGAAGGAGCGGGCGGCGCTGTTCACCCCGGCCGAGCTGATCGCGCAGATCAGAGCCGACGCCACCTCCCCGCGCCGCGCCCCCGGCGCCGGGCCGCTCGACCCGCTGG
This sequence comes from Nocardia sp. NPDC050697, assembly GCF_040654395.1. Lineage (NCBI taxonomy): Bacteria > Bacillati > Actinomycetota > Actinomycetes > Mycobacteriales > Nocardiaceae > Nocardia > Nocardia sp. NPDC050697. Next base: position 594,828 of record NZ_JBFAHY010000002.1, on the reverse strand, counting down.
CCGACTTCCTGGTGCACAGCCAGGACATCGCCCGCCCGCTCGGCCGCGCCCACGCGGTGCCGCTCGCGCCCACCCTAGCCGCGCTCGACCACGTGCGGAGCAGCGTGTTCTGGGGCGCCCGCAAGCGGCTGCGCGGCATCCGGCTGATCGCCACCGATTGCGACTGGAGCGGCGGCGACGGGCCGGACGAGCTCCGCGGCACCGCCTGCGACCTGCTGCTGGTCGCCAGCGGGCGGCCGGCCGGGCTGGTCGAGATGACCGGCTCGGGGGTGCGGCGGGTGGCGGCGGCGCTGTAGCACCGCCGCGCTCCGCAATCCGTGCGGCGGGCCGGTCCGCGTGCAAAGCTGGTGATCATGAACGGTTTCCGGGCGGGGGTGCGCCGATGACGTCGGACGCCGGACTCGATCCCGCCGCCGTCGAGATCGGCACCTTCCTGCCGCGCTCGCCGCAGCTGGTCTGGCGGGCGCTGACCGAGCCTGCGCTGCTGGAGCGCTGGCTCATGCCGTCGGTGGGGTTCGCGGCGACTCCCGGCACGCACTTCCTGTTCACCCTTCCGGCCAGTTCGCCGGGCGAGATCGCCTGCGAGGTGCTCACCGTCCGCGTCCCCGAGCAGCTCACCCTGGCCTGGGTCGACGTGCGGGCGCCCCGGCCCGCGCGCTGGCCGCTCGACCTGACCATCCGGCCGCAGGGCCGCGGCACCAGGCTGCTGCTCACCCAGACCGGTTTCGACATCGCCGACCGGCGGCAGAAGATGGCCCGCAATGCCATGGAGCGCGGCTGGCGCTCCGGGCTGAGCCGGCTCGCGGAGTTGCTCGCCGACGTGGATCCCTAGGCGGCGGATCCTGGCCTAGAGCTGGCTCAGGGCGCCCTCGGCGCTGCGGGCCGCGGTCAGGCAGGCGGCGCTGGTGGCCTGGTCGGCGAGCGGGTGCTTGGCCCGGGAGCGCCACTTGCGGACGGCGTCCAGCGCGGCGGCGCGCAGCGCGGCCGGGGCGGCGTCCGGCGGCAGCCCGAGCCGCAGGTGCGGGGCGATGCCCGCGCCGCCGGCCAGCCGGTGCAGCTCGGCGAGATCGGCGGCGGGGAGCGGGAGTTCGTCGGTGCGCAGCCGGCCGAGCAGCCGGAGCTCGGCGAAGCCGTGCACGTCGGCGAGCAGGGTGCGCACCCGGGGCAGCAGCCGGTCGGCCTCGGTGCCCGGGTAGCCGCGCAGCACCCGGTCCAGCGCGGTCAGCGCGGAGTGCGCCTTCAGCTGGTCGGCGCGCTGGCCGAACTGGGTGTCGAGCACGCCGCGCAGCTCGTCCACGCCGCTGCGCGCGGTGAGCTCGGCGGCGAGCGCGGCGGAGTCCCTGATGCCGAGCCGGATCAGCGTCACCGCCATCCGGATGCCGAAGAGCCCGAAGCGCTCCGCGATCTGGAAGCGCAGCTCCGGCGGGACCGGCAGCGGAATGTCGGGGCGGGCGAAACGATCCGCGGAGAGCAGCGCGGCGCTCAGCTCCGCCGTCGGCACCGCGGCCAGCGCCTCGAACGCCGCGTACTCCTGCTGGCGCAGCGTGGCGGCGGCGAAGGCGAGCAGCCCCGCCACCGGGATCACGGCCTGGCACAGCCCGGTTCGCTCCAGCTCGCCGGCGAAGCGGGCGGCGACATCGCGCGCCGAGTGCAGCGCGTCCAGCGCGCCCGCGCCGATCTCGTCCGCCCTGGAGACCACGCCGATCACGCCGAGCGGCCCGGTGCCGCCCGCGGTGCCCGCGCCGACCCGCTCCAGGAAGCGCACGTCGGCATCGTCCAGCCTGCGCAGCAGGTAGACCACGGCATCGGCGCCGGGCAGCGCGACGGCCGCGTCGTCCTCCGGGGTGAGCAGCCGCGCGGTGCGCCGGGAGACCTCGCGGGAGAGCGAGGAGGTGCCTGGGGTGTCGATGATCGTGGTGGCGGCCAGCGGCGCGGCCGGCCACTCCACCTCCAGGTGGTCGATATCCCGCGGATGGCCGCTCTGCCAGCGCAATCCGTCCAGATCGAAGGTGAGGCCATGAGCGCCGCCTGCCCGGCGCACCACCACATTGGCGCGGTCGCCGTCCGGCGCGAGCGCGGTGACGCTCGGCGTCGGGCCGTTCCGGTACCAGGTGACCACCCGGGTGCACTCGGTGGCGTCGGTGGGCGCGATATCCTGCCCGACCAGCGCGTTCAGCAGCGTCGACTTACCCGCCTTGATCGAGCCGGCGAGCGCGACCCGCAGCGGCTGCTCCAGCCGGCCCGCGCAGTCGCCGAGCAGCGCGCGCGGCCGCGTGTCCCTGGCGAAGGCGCGGCGCGCGGTCTCGATCAGCGCCTGCGCCTCGGGCACGAGCCCCGCGGCGCCACGGGTGGTTCCAGAGGTCATCCGGTTACCGTACCGGCGGATTGCCCGGCGATTGCGGGGGTGTCGGCGGGCATCATGGCGGTGGCATGGCGGCGCAGTTCGGCGACGACCCGCAGCTGCCGCTCCAGCTCCGCGCAGCGCTCGGCGCGGCGGGTGGATTCCATGCTGGCGGCGTCCTGGGTGGCGCGCAGCGAGTCCTCCAGCGAGCGCAGCCCGCGCTCGGCGACGCCCGTGTAGTGGTCGCGCAGCGCACGGTGGATGCGGTGCAGCCGGTCCTTCGACTCCTTGCCCGCCTGGAACGCGACATCGTCGACGAAGCGCCGCACCGCCGTCTTCGCCTCGCCCCTGCGCCGCGCCAGCCTGGCCTGCTTGTCGTCGCGGAAGGCCTTGCCGCCGACCAGCACCCCCGCCCCGAGCGAGATCGGGTTCAGCATGGCGAGCCCGGCGAAGGTGCTGGCCAGCCCCACCATCAGCACGCCGCCGTAGGAGCCGCGCATGCCGACCAGCAGTTTGCTGCCGAAGCCGATGTCGGACTCCAGGTCGGCCAGGGTGCCGGAACCCGCTCGGCTGTCGCCGGATTCGAGCGCGCCGCGCACGTCCGGCAGCTCGACCGCGCCCAGCTCGGCGAAGTGCTCCGCGACCCGCTCGGCCAGCCGGGCCGCGCGCTCGTGGGTGAAGAGCAGGTTGTCGCCGAGCGCGCTGTCCACGCTCAGCCCCAGCCACTCCGCGATCCGCTCCCAGTGCCTGCCCGGGTCGTGGTCGTCGATCCACTCCTCGCCCTCGCGGGCGATCGCGCGGAGCCGTTCCCGCAGGTCGTGGTCGGTGTCGCCGGCCAGGTCGGTGATGCCGTCGCCGAGCGTCTGCTGCCAGGCCGCGGTGCGGCGGTGCAGCTCCTCGGCGGCGGCCTTGGCGGTGCGCAGCTCCTGGAGCGCGGCGGCGCCCTTGTCCGGGTCGCGCAGCGCGACCAGTTCACTGCCGAGCGCGAGCGCGAGATGCTCGGCGGTGGCGGCGATATCGCGGGCCACCCCGGCGCGGACGGCGGCCTGGTCGCGGGCGACCACCTCGTCGCGCAGGAACTGGTAGAGCTCGCCGAAGCCGGACTCCAGGCCGAGCTGGCGGTCCTGGGTGCGCATGGCGTGCTCGCGGAGCAGGGCGGAGACCGGGATGATCGGCAGGTTCAGCTGGGCTCTGTCCAGATGGCCGATGTCGGCCTCGTGCACCCGGCGCCAGTGCGGGTACAGGTCGGTCTTGGTGAGCAGCAGCGCGACCGTCGGGCACAGCTCGCGCACCTGGCGCAGGAAGATGAGCTCGGGCTCGGTGAGCTCGGTGGAGGCGTCGGAGAGGACCAGCACGGCGTCCGCGGTCGGCACCATGCCGAGCACCGTCGCCGCGCCGGGGCCGGAGCCGCCGACGCCGGGGGTGTCCACCAGCACGATGCCATCCGCGAGCAGCGGGTTCGGGGCGTGCAGCTCCAGCCGCAGCACCCGGCGGCCCTCGGCCAGCGGGGTGCGCGCGTCGATGCCCGCGACGGCGTCCGGCGGGACCGGAACCCGCACCTCCGGCGAGCCCGCCTCGGTGCCGGCCAGCACCAGCTCCGCGCGCGGCTCCGCGCCGTGCGCGAGCAGCATCGGCAGCGCCGTGCCGCCGCCGTCGCCGACCGGGCACAGCTCCACGTTCAGCAGGGCGTTCACGAACCGGCTCTTTCCCTGGCCGAGCTGGCCCGCGATCACGATCCGGCGGCGCGGGTCGCGCACCCGCTCGGCCGCCGCCTGCAACCGGTCCACCAGGTCGGAGCGGCGCGCCGCGCGCGCCACCGCGATCGTCTCGGTGAGCACCGGGAGCAGCGGGAGGGCGGGGGCGTTCGGCGTCGGTGCGGTCATCGGCTCGCCTTTCGTCGCGCGGAAAGGCTGCCCGCCCCTTTCCGTGGGACGGGCAGCCTGTGGATCATGGCCTGGATCAGTGGAACAGGCCGTGATCGGTGTCCGTGTCGAGGTGCGCGTCGCTGCCGCTCTGCGAGCTGCCGAACAGCGAGCTCTCCCCGGTCACCGAGCTCGCCCCCGCCGCGCCGCCGGTGCCGCCGCCGGAGAACGAGGTGTCGCCGAAGGCGCTGGAGACGTCGACCGAGTGCCAGGCGCTGCTCGCCGACGAGGCGGTGCCGGAGAGGGAGCCGCCCAGTTCGGCGCCGGAGTTCGCGGCGCCGCCGAGTGCGCCCGAGGCGCTGCCCGCCGCCGTTCCGCCGAGGTCGGCCGCGCCGGAGAGGGTGCCGCCGAGGTCGGATGCGCCGCCGATGGTGCCGGTTGCGGTGGTGCCGAGGTCGGTGGTGCCGTTCACGGCGCCGCCCACGCCGGAGGTGAGCTGACCGCCGAGGTCGGTGGTGCCGCCCACCGCGCCGCCGAGGCCGGTTTCGAGGCCGGAGGTGAGCTGGCCGCCCAGGTCCGCCGTGCCGCCCAGGCCCGTTTCGAGGCCGGAGGTGAGCTGGCCGCCGAGGCCCGCCGTGCCGTCCACCGCGCCGCCCAGGCCGGTTTCCAAGCCGCTGGTCAGCTGGCCACCCAGACCGGCGGTTCCGTCCACGGCGCCGCCGATGCCGGACTCCAGCCCGCCGGCCAGTTGGCCGCCCAGACCCGCCGTGCCGTCCACCGCACCACCCAGGCCGGACTCCAGGCCGCCCGCGAGCTGGCCACCCAGGCCGGCGGTCCCATCGACCGCGCCGCCAAGCCCTGCGGCGAGCTGGCCGCCGAGACCCGCAGTCCCGTCCACCGCGCCGCCCAGACCGGCGGCGAGCTGGCCACCCAGGCCCGCGGTACCGTCCACCGCGCCGCCGAGGCCCGCGGCCACCTGGCCGCCGAGGCCGGCTGCACCGTCGACGGCACCGCCGAGGCCGGACTCCAGGCCGACGGTCAGCTGGCCGCCGACGCCCGCGGCACCGTCGACCGCGCCGCCGAGCCCGGTCTCCAGGCCGCCCGCCAGTTCGCCGCCGAGGCCGGCGGTTCCGTCGAGCGCACCGTCGAGGCCGGTGACCACGCCGCCGGTGACGTCGGAGAGGCCGGTCTCGAGGCCGGCCGCGGTCTCGCCGCCCGCGGCGAGGACGCCGCCGACGGTGCTGGCGAGGCCGGTCTCCAGGCCCGCGCCCGCCTGTGCGCCCGCGTTCAGCGCGCCGTCGAGGCCGGCGCTCAGATCACCGCCGAGTCCGGCGGCGGAGTCCAGGGCGCCGTCCAGCGTCCCGCCGAGGTTCGTCGTGGCATCGACCGCGCCACCCAGACCGGCACCGAGACCGGCGGCAGCGTCGACCGCACCGCCGAGGCCCGCGCCCAGCCCGGCGGCCGCATCTACCGCACCACCGACACCCGCGCCCAAGCCCGCGTCCACTGCGCCACCGAGGCCGGCTTCGAGGTCGGCGGCGGAATCCAGCGCGCCGTCGAGGGCGCCGCCGACACCGGCACCCAGACCGGCGGCCGCATCCACCGCACCACCCACTCCCGCACCGACGCCGGCGGCACCGTCCACCACGCCGCCGAGAGCGCCACCGAGGCCGGCGGCCGCGTCCACCGCACCGCCCACACCTGCACCGAGACCGGCAGCCGCGTCGATCGTCCCATCGAGGGCGCCACCCAGGCCGGCGGCGGCATCCACCGCACCGCCGACTCCGGCGCCCAGGCCCGCACCGACACCCGCCGCGCCGTCGAGCGCGCCGCCGAGACCGGCGCCGGCCCCCGCAGCGGCATCGACCACACCGCCCAGGCCGGCGCCGACACCGGCGGCCGCGTCGACCGCACCGCCGAGACCCGCGCCGAGACCGGTCGTGGCATCCACCGCGCCGTCGAGGGCGCCGCCAACACCCGCACCCAGACCGGCGGCCGCGTCGACCGCGCCGCCGACACCCGCGCCGAGACCGGCAGCCGCGTCGACCGTTCCATCGAGGGCACCGCCGAGGCCCGCGCCCACACCGGCAGCGCCGTCGACCGCGCCGCTCAGCGCACCGCCCACACCGGCGCCGATGCCCGCGGCCGCGTCGACCGCGCCACCCAGGCCCGCGCCGACTCCTGCCGCAGCATCCACGGCACCGTCGAGGGCGCCGCCCAGACCGGCCGCGGCGTCGACCGCGCCACCGGCGGCGCCGCCCAGGCCAGCGGCCGCGTCGACGGCTCCGCCGAGGCCGGCACCCAGACCGGCGCCGACACCCGCGACACCGTCCAGGGCGCCACCGAGGCCCGCGCCCACACCGGCTGCGCCATCGACCGCACCGTTCAGCGCGCCGCCGAGACCGGCACCGACGCCCGCGGCGGCGTCGACCGCGCCGCCGAGGCCGGCACCCAGCCCGGCGGCGGCATCCACCGCACCACCGAGGGCGCCGCCCAGACCTGCGCCGACACCGGCGGCACCGTCCACCACTCCGCCGAGCGCGCCACCGAGACCGGCGGCAGCGTCAACCGCGCCCCCGACGGCACCGCCCAGCCCGGCGCCCAGACCGGCAGCAGCGTCGACAGCGCCACCAACAGCCCCACCCAAACCCGCACCCAGACCAGCGGCCGCATCTACAGCGCCCCCGACGGCACCGCCGAGACCGGCGCCAAGACCCGCGGCGGCATCAACCGCACCACCGACAGCACCACCCAGACCAGCGCCGAGACCGGCAGCGGCGTCCACCGCACCACCCACGGCACCGCCGAGGCCCGCACCAAGGCCCGCGGCGGCATCGACCGCACCGCCAACAGCACCCCCGAGACCGGCACCAAGACCCGCGGCGGAGTCGACCGCACCGCCAACAGCACCCCCGAGCCCGGCACCAAGACCCGCGGCGGCATCCACCGCACCACCCACAGCACCACCGAGCCCCACACCAAGACCGGCGGCCGCGTCAACGGCTCCGCCGAGCCCGGCCCCGAGCCCGGCCGCAACATCCACAGCCCCGTTCAGAGCACCCCCGAGATCCACTCCGGCATCCACGGCCCCACCCAGCCCGAGATCGATATCCGTATCGACCGACCCCGCGAGATCCAGATCCGCGACCGCCCCGATGGCAGCCGACCCCGCCGCCCCGATCACAGCGGCGGCCGCCGCCTGAGCCCCCGCCGCGACGATGGCCGACAACTGCGACCCGCCCGCGACGAACGCCGACTCCGCGACCATGGGCGCGACGGCGGCGATGTCCTCGGGGCTCACGTCGGAGAGCCCGGCCGCGGCCAGCGCCCCGGTCGGGTTGTTGCAGTACCCCACCGCGGCTTCACGATCACGCAGCAGGTCGAGGATGAACTCGAGGATGGCGTTCGGGGTCATGGGTTCGTCTCCTGGGTTCGGCGGGGCCGAGCGGCCCGCTGCAGTCGGAATGACTTTCACGCTAGGAGCGCGGGGCGTTACGCCGAAACGGGGCGCACCCCCAATGCTCGTGGGGGCATTTCGTTAGGGGTTCGAAGCGCATTAGGGGAATTTCCCCGAACCTGCCCGGAATCGGTAACGGCGCTCCCCCAGCAACCGACAGAGCTGGTGCGCCGGGTGCGCACGCAGTAGGGCAGCGACACATCGGACCAACAGTTCTCGAACGGGGTTCAGGAATGACACAGCGTCTGGCGCTCGGCATCACCGTCGGTGCGTACCGGTCGGCCGTCGCGGCTATCGCCGCCGACGATCGTGACGGCGAATCCGCCCGGGTCACGGCGCACCCAAGCGTGCTACGGCTGACGGCGGACGCCGCGCCCGCGTTCGGCACCGCGGCGAGGCCGGGCGGGCGGCACTCCGGCGACGCCGTGCTGGAGGGCTTCCTCGCCCGGGTCGGCGATCCGGTCGCGATGCTGGCCGAGGATGGATCCGAGCACGTCGCGGAGGATCTCGTCGCGACATCGGTGGCCTGCCTGATCGAGGAGGCGGCCGGGTACGCCGACCCGGTGACGGTCGCCTGTCACCCGGCGTGGTGGTCGAGACACACGGTCGAGGCGCAGCGCGACGCGCTGGCGAGGGCGGGGCTGGACGACGTCACCCTGGTCCCGGAACCCGCCGCCGTGCTGCGGCTGCTCGACGCGGGCCGCGCCCCCCGCGAGGACGGCGCGGTGGTGGTCTACGACCTCGGCGCCACCGGCCTCACCGTGTCGGTGCTGCGCACCGGCGCGCAGTCCGGAATGCTCGCCGCCCCGGTGCGCAGTACCGAGGTGGCGGGCGCCGAATTCGATCTGCTCACCATGCGTTACGTGCTGGCAAATGCGATGGGTGAAAACGATTTCGACCCCTTCGATCCGGTGGTGGAACGGGAATTGTCGGCGCTGCGCGAGCGGTGCCGGAAAGCGAAGGAGGTCCTTTCCCGGGACACCGCCACCGTGGTCGAGGTCCGGCTGGACCCGGCGGCGGGGCCGCAGCGGATCCGGCTGGTCCGCGGCGAGGTCGAGGATCTGCTGCGCGCCCCGCTGCTGACCTCCGCCGAGCTCGTCCGCGACGCGCTGCACCGGGCCGGGGTCGAGCTCGGCGATGTGCGCCGGATCGTGCTCACCGGCGGCGGGGGCGCGATTCCGCTGGTCACGGAGGTGCTCTCGTCCGAGTTCGGGCTGCCGGTGGCGGCCGCGGGCGACCCGGAGAACGCCGCGGCCCGCGGCGCCGCCCTGCTCGCCGCCGATCTGGCGAGCACCACGGTGCAGAACACCCCCGCGGTCGCCGCCGACGACACGGAGACAAGGGCGATCCCGGCGCTACTCCCCGATCTACCTGACCCGCCGCAACCGCGCGGGCGCTTCACCGGCCGCCAGCGGGCCGGCATCGTGGCGGGCGCGGTGACCGCGCTCGCCCTGCTCGCCACCGGCACGCTCGCCCTCGGCACCGGCACCTTCGGCGGCGGCGAATCGACGTCCCCCTCCACCGTGCAGAGCCCGGCCGAGGCGGTGGGCGTCCCCGCCTCCGACGCCCCGGCCGTCCCCGGCGTCATCCCGGTCGACGCCACCGGCCAGCCGGTGACCGCGGCCCCCGGCACCGTCGCGAACAACGGCACCCCGGGCACCGCGGCCGTACCGAACGGCCAGCCGGGCCAGCCGACCCAGCAGCAGGCCGGGAGCCCGGCCCCCGATCAGCCCGCACCCCAGCAGGCCCCCGCCCCCCAGGCCCCGGCGCAGAACAACGGCGGTGTCACCCCGCCCCCCGCGAACAGCGGCGGCGCACCTCCGCAGACCGTCGTGATCCAGCCCCCCACCGCCCCGAACGTGAGCGTGCCGACCGGCGTGCTCAACGACACCGTCGACGGTCTCGGCGGCGTCGTCGGCGGCGTGGGTGACACCGTCGGCGGCGTGGTGGGCGGCGTCGGCGAGGTACTCGGAGGCTCCGGTGGCTGAGGCTGCCTTCGACACCCTCCCGATCGCGCGCGAGATCCTGCGGGAACTCGAGGCCGGCTCCGCGGAGCCGACGGTCTACCTGGTCCGCGGCCGCTCCGGCACCGGCAAGTCCACGCTGCTCGCCGCCATCAGGGCGCAGCTGCGCGCCGCCGGGATCCCGGCGCGCGACACCGTCTCCGGCACGGCGCGGCCCGCGCACCAGGCGGGCCGCCCGGCTCCGGCGCGCGCGGCCGCCCCCGCGCCGAACCGCGTTCCGCTGCAGGGCCGCCCCGCCCCCCGGCTTCCGGTCCCGAGCAGGCAGCCGCCACCGCGCCGCCCCGGCTCCCCGGCCGTGGTCGGCGCTGCCCGTCCGCAGCAGACGCCGCAGCGCGAGGCCGCGCTGGTGATCGACAACGCGCACACCCTCGGCGATGCCGAGCTGCTCGCGCTGTGCCGGGCGATCGACGCCGGGCAGCGCACCGTGGTGATCGCGGCCCAGCCCCGCCCGCACGACGCCCGGTTGCGCCGGCTCGCCGACACCGTGGCCAGGCGCGGCCGGGTGGTGGAGCTGCGCGCGCTCGGCGCGGCCGAGATCGTTCCGTTCGCCCGCGAGCTCGGCATGGTGGTGCCGCGCTCGGTGGCCAAGCACATACACCAGCTGACCGCGGGGAACCGCGGCGGCGTCGTCGCGGCGCTCACCGCCGCCAGCTCGGCCCGGCTGGACGCCGGGATCGCCACCGTGGACGCGGCCGTCACCGAGTGGGCCCGCGGCCTGCTCGGCGCGGTCGAGCCGGACCTGCTGGAGACGCTCGCGGTGGCCACCACCGGCACCGGGCTCGACTCCAGCGAGCTGGTCGAGGTGCTCGGCGTCCCGGCGGGCGCCGCCGACGCGCTGATCGACCGGGCCAGGGCCAGCGCCCTCGTCACCGATGCCGACCTGCTGCTCGACCCGGCCATCGCGCCGCTGCGCACGCTGCTCGGGGACCGCCGCTTCGTCGCGGTGCAGCGCAGGCTGCTCTCCGCGCGGCTGGACGCCGGGCTGCTGCGCGACCACACCGCGCTGCTGCTCGCCGAGTCCGGCGTGCGCGACCCCCGGCTCGCCGAGTTCCTGTGCCACGCCGCCGAGAAGGCGGGCGCGGAGGCGGTCCGCTACTACCGCGCCGCCGTGGCCGCGGGCACCGACCCCGACACCATCGCGCTGCCGTGGGCCGAGGCCGCGCTGCGCGCGGGCGACGGCGAGGCGGCGCTGCGGCTGGCCGAGCCGGTGCTGGCCCGGCTCGGCGGCGCCGACCCCGGCGCGCTCGACCCCGCCGCCACCGCCCCCGACCTCGCCACCGCCGTCCGGATCTGCGCGACGGTGCTGGTCCGGCGCGGCCGCGCCGCTCGAGCCGCGCAGCTCTACGGCTGGCTCGGACCGCACCGGGCCGGCGCGGACTGGGCGACCGGCGCCGCCGTGCAGTACCTCGCGGGCGACGCCGCGGGCGCCGCCACCATGTCGGCCTCGGCCCGGCAGTGGCCGCCGACCGAGGCCAACGCGCACGCCCGCCGCGTCGTGGAGGCGCTGGAGCGCACCGTCGCCCCGCGCCCCGACCCGACCGGCCGGGGCCGGATGGCGCTGCTGGAGGACGGCGAGGCGGGCACCGCCGCCGCGGTCTCCGCGCTGATCGGGGTCGCGCACGCGGCCGCCGCCACCGAGCGGCTGCTGCCCTGCGCCGCGACCACCATCGCCACCGTGCTCTGCCTGAGCATCGGCGAGCCGCGCCGCGCCATCGACGCGCTGCGCCGGGCCGAGGCCGACGGCAACGCGGGGCAGCAGCCCGGCGTGCTCGCGGCCTGGGCGGCCATGCTCGGCGGCGACGAGCGCACCGCGGCCGACCGGGTCGCCGCCTTCGACCATGCGGCCCTGGAGCCGAGGGATCGGCTGCTGGCGCACGGCGTCGCGGTCGGGCTGGCCCGCCGCTCCGGCGACCACACCGCGCTCACCCTGGCCTGGGAGGCCGCGGTGCCGCTCTTCGACGAGGTCGACGCCGACCTGCTGACGCTGCTGCCGATCGGCGAGCTCTGGCTGGCCGGGATCCGGCTGCGCGACGAGCGCCGGATCGCCCCGCTGGTGGCCGCCGGGTACGGCGTGCTCCGCCGCCTCGGCGAGCCGCCCGCCTGGGCCAATGCCTTCCACTGGTACGGCGTGCAGGCCGCGCTGGCGCAGGAGCGCCCGGACGACCTGCTGCCGCACGCCGGGCAGCTCAGGGCCGCGGCCGAGGCGGGCGACCGGCACGCCGCGGTGCTGGCGCAGGCGGGCCGCACCTGGGTGCTCGTGCTGCGCGGCGAGGTGGCCGCGCCCGCGGTCGAGGCCGCGGTGGCGCAGCTGGCCGCGCTCGGCCTCACCTGGGACGCCGCCCGGCTGGCCAGCGAGGCCGCGCTCGCCGCGGCCGACCCGGCCGCCGCGACCGCGCTGCTCAAGCTGGCCCGCACGGTGCGCTCGGAGGCCAGGCCCGCCGACACCGCGCCCCGGCCGCGCACCCCCGCCGCGCACCCGGCGCCGGGCACCGCCCCGGCGGCCGTGCTCAGCGAGCGCGAGCGCGAGGTCGCGGAGCTGGTGCTGCTCGGGCTGACCTACCGGGAGATCGGCGCCCGGCTCTACATCTCGGCGAAGACGGTGGAGCACCACGTCGCCCGGATCCGGCGTCGAATCGGTGCCCAGTCCCGTTCGGAGTTATTGTCGATGCTCCGCGCCATGGGACACGGCTCGCTGCTGGTGTGACGCCTGGTCGGGAGAAACCTGTCCGGGTGGACGTCGAAGCGAGGTAAACAGGATGGCCACTGGTGTGGGCCTGCGCATTGCCGACGACGAATGCGTCGCCGCGATCGCGACCGACAGCGGGGCGGAGGGGGATCTCCCGGACGGCGAGCCGCACTACATCGTCCGCACCTGCGTGCTGCACATGTCGGACGACGGCGACGCCGCGCTCGGCGGCGAGCCGCCGGACGGCTACACGCACTCGATCCGGCACTTCGTCGGCGCCATCGGCGACCCGAACGGGGTCACGGTGGACGACGGCGAGGCGTACCGGGCCGAGGATCTGGTCGCGACCGCGCTGTTCTGCCTGATCAACCTCTCCGCCGACTACCTGGTCGGTCCGGCCGAGTTCTACGCCACGCACCCGAACAGCTGGCCGCCGGAGCACGTGCAGGGGCTGCGCGAGGCGCTGGACTACCTCGGGCTGCGCTCGGTGGTGCTGGTGGACGAGGCCGACCTGCCGCCCGCCGCCGGGCTGGACCGCGGCCGCATCCTGGCGCACCACGCGGCCCGCTCGGCGCTGGCCGCGGTGCTCGCCACCCCGGCCGGCACCACCCCGCCGGATCCCTCGCAGCCGCCGGTGCACGCGCTCGAGGTCACCGATGTCATTCCGAGCGTCGACGCCGCGGGCGCGCGGCCGCAGGCGTACTCGGCCGCCATGCCCGCCGCCGAGCCGGTGATGGCGGAGCCGGCCGCGACCACCGGCGAGCCCGCCGCGGCGACCCCGGCCACCGTGCCGCCCGCCCCGCCGGAGCACCGCACCCGCAATCGGATCGTGCTGCTGATCGCCGCCGCGGTGGCGCTCGGCACGGTGCTCGGCGGGATCGGCATGGCGTTGATCTTCCGCGAATCGACGGACCCGAAGGTGCCGCCGCTGCCGGATGCTCAATCGTCGCTGCCGCCGGTCACCTCGACCACCGCGCCGCTGCCCCCGCCGCCGCTGCCGCTCAGCACCGAGCCGGGCGTCGTGGTCACCATGACCACCACCGTCCCGGAGCCGGCCCCTGAACCGCCGCCACCCCCGCCGACCAGCGAAGAGCCGACGAGCGGTGCACCGACCACCACCCGGACCACCACCCGGCGGACCACCACCACCAGGGCGCCGTGGCAGCAGCCGTGGCCGCCGACCTACCCGCCGGGATTCCCGACCTGGACTCTGCCCGGTTACTGAGGAACGGTCCGACCGCCCGGTTCTCGGGGGTAGATCATTCCGCTCGCCGATTGCCCACGACCTATACGCATTCGTGCCCTAGAGTGTTGCGCTGACCGGACTTTCCCCACCGGGTGGTCCGCTGAACGATGATCTTCGTGGGTGCGGTACACCTGCCCCCACTGATGGCTGGCACGTCGGTGCCGACGAAGGGACTTCATGCGCAAGCTGGTGGCGCGTCGCGCCGCGGTCAGGGCAGCCGGCATCGCCGCCGCGACGACCGTCATTCTCGCTCCCCTGCTCTGCTCCGGCGCCGCCACCGCGGCACCGGAACAGCTCGCCGCCGACGCGCTCCCCGCCGAACTGGTCCAGGCCATCGCGCGCGATCTGCAGATGACCCCCGTCGAGTACCTGGACCGCGCCGCGCGCGCCCAGGAGCTGCGCAGCTACGCCAGCGACTTCCGCGCCGAGCGCCCCGGTGATTTCGCCGGCGCCTGGATCGGCCAGGACGGCAGGCCGGTGGTCGCGGTGACCTCCCCCGAGGCGGCGCAGATCGCCACCGCCGACGGCTACCAGACCCGGCTCGCCCCGGTGAACGCCGACGGCCTGGAGGGCTCGCTGCAGCAGTTCGGCCAGTGGGTCAACACGCTGCCGAAGGAGCTGGCGCAGGCCATCCAGTCGGTCGCGCTCGACTTCCTGAACAGCCAGCTGGTGGTCAGCATCGCCAACACCCCCAACGGGCACGTGCTCAACCTGCCCACCCTGATCGCCAACGTGAAGGTCATCCTGACCCCGGGCGGCGGCGGGCCGGTGGAGCGCAGGCCGATGGCGGGTGACACCTACATCACCTCGAACCTCTCGCTGCACGACAGCAACCTGCAGGGCGTCGACGTCTGCTCGTTCGGCTTCAACAGCGTGGACGCGGCGGGCCGCGCGCTGAACATCAGCGCCGGGCACTGCGACCCCAGGCTGGGCGAGGGCGACCAGCGGGCCACGGTGTACCAGCCGAACGTCAGGGACATCCCGAACAGCCCCGCGCTCGGCACCTTCGCGCAGGCCAACCTGGGCGGCGCCAGCGGCCTCGACTTCTCGGTCATCGAGCTGAACGAGCACGCGGTCGGGCTCGGCATGGACCAGCCCTCGGTGCGCGGCTCCAACGGCACCACGCTGCACATCACCGGCACCGCCGACCCGATCACCGGCGCGCCGATCTGCAAGTCGGGCCAGTCCTCCACCTTCACCTGCGGCTACGTCGTGGCGGACCGGGTGGAGACCCAGCTCTACACCGCGGAGGGGGAGAGCCGCACCATCCGCGGCTTCGCCAGCTCCGCCTGCACCCTCGGGGGCGACAGCGGCGGGGCGATCGTCTCCGGCACGCTCGCCCTCGGCATCACCAGCGGGTCGAACGCGGCCGACGCACCGAACTGCAACGAGGCCAATGTGGCGCTCGCGCAGTACGGCGGCACGGCGACCCTCGGCATTCCGATCCGGCCCATCCTGGCCGAGATCGATGCCGCCTCCGGCGGTGGCACGGGCTCCGGGATCACCGTCCGGACCAAGCCGGTCACCAGCTGAAATTCGGCAAACTGTCGGTGACCGCCGACACACGCCGGATCTGTCCGAATCGCAGCCACGCAGCACAGGGGACGAGTAGTGATAGCGGACCGCACACCATATAGTCTGGGCATGCTTCTGCCACGCACCGGCAGCCGGCGGCCTGCCGCCCGCTCCGGAACATTCCGAAAGACCGTGATCGCGGCCTCGGCCGCGGTCCTGCTGTTCGGCCCGACCGCGGCAGTAGCCTCCGCAGACCCGGCGCCCGCCGCCGAACTGCCCGCCGATCTGGTCGCCGCCGTGCAGCGCGACCTGAAGATCTCCGCCGACGAGTACCTGACCCGCGCCGATGTCGCGCAGCAGGTCGCGGCCTTCGCCACCAATGCCCAGCGGCAGTTCCCGCAGGTGTTCGGCGGGGCGTGGCTGGACGACGCGGGCCGCGCGGTGGTCGCGCTCTCCCAGGGTCCCGGTGCCGACGAGGCCAGGCAGGCCGCCGAGTCCGCCGGGTTCGAGGTGCGCAATGTCGCCAAGAGCGAGGCCGCGCTGCGCGGCGAGAAGAGCGCCTTCGAGCGCTGGCTGGACGGCCAGCCGGCCGAGATCGCGAACCTGGTGCGCGGCGTCGTCATCGACACCGTGAACAACAGCATCGCGGTCCGGGTAGACCAGGCCGGGCTGCCCATGCCGAGCTTCGTCGACCCCTCCCGGGTGATCGTCATGGCCCCGCCGATCGCGGGCGAGCAGGCCCCCAAGCCGCAGGCGACCGAGATCGCCGAGGCCAACGGCCAGCTCGCCGCCGGCGACGGCTACGCCTCGGTGGCCGGCGACACCTCGCTGCGCTGCTCGCTCGGGTTCAACGGCACCGACCGCAACGGCAACGTCGTGAACATCACCGCGGGCCACTGCAACCCGGACATCCCGTCCGCGGGCACCGGCAACGCGGCGGGCGTGTACGAGGTGGCCCGCGGCGATCGCCTCGGCGCGCAGCTCGGCAGCTTCGCGAAGTCGGTGCTCGGCAACCAGGACTACTCGATCATCCGGGTCAACGACCAGGTGGCCGGGCGCTTCGCCAACAACACCGTGCGCGCGGGCGGCGCCGCCCCGATCGCCATCGAGGGCGTGGCCAGCCCGGTCGTCGGCGCCCCGGTCTGCAAGTCCGGTGCCCGCACCGGCTTCAGCTGCGGCGTGGTGAACGCGATCGACCAGACCGTCCAGGTCGGCGACCGGGAACTCACCCAGAGCTTCTCCGCCACCATCTGCGCGCTGCCCGGCGATTCCGGCGGCCCGCTGGTCTCCGGCCGGATGGCGCTCGGCATCTCCAGCGCCTCGTCGGTCGCCGACTACCCGGTGTGCGAGATCCCCAACCTGATCGGCGCGCTCACCGGCAATGTGCCGCAGCTCTTCGCGCAGCCCGTGAGCGTCGTGCTCTCGGACAACCCGGGGCTCCGGGTACGTACCGGCTAGTAGGTACCGGGCAGTAGCAGAGAAGGCCGGGAGCGGATGCGCTCCCGGCCTTCTCCGTTTCAGAGCCCGTGGGCATGGCCGGAGCCGCCGAAATACAAGTCGGCGCAAAACATCACTGTGCGACCGCGGTTTCCGGTCCGCTACCACCCGGACCGGAGGATTTTCGGGGCGCTGAGCGCCACGCTGCCGCATCGGACCACCGGCCCGAGGGTCCTGGGTACCCCCGACACCGGAGAACGCCCTGCGGGCACGGGAACGCGAAACGGCCCGGACCTCGAATCGAGGTCCGGGCCGTCCCGGGATTTCGTGCCTCAGCGCTTACTTCGGCTGATCGGCAGGCTTCTGCTTGTCGGCCCACTTGGTGGTGCCGTCGGCCGCGGCGATGGTGTTCACCAGGTCGATGCCGGCAATGGCGAGCGCCGGGCCGCCGATGCCGGCGCCCGCGATGGCGGCCGGGATGCAGCCGACACCGAAGAGCGGGAGCCCCATGATGCAGCCGGTCACGCCGCCCGCGATGGCGCCGACGGCGGTGCCGAGGAAGCTGCCCACCGCGGTCGCGATGCCGAACTGGCTGGCGAACTCGTTCTGCGCCCGCTGGTTCTCGATCGGCGAGGCGATCGGCTTGACGTTCACGTTGACCGTGTTCGCCTTCTCCTCGGGCAGCGCCGGCTGCGCCTCCGGGGTCAGCTCGAGGACCTTGCCGTCCTCCTTGACCACGGGCTTCACCGGGACCGAGATGTCACCGAGCGAGAAGTCCACCGGCAGCGTCATGACGACGTTGCCCGCGCCGTCCTTGACGTTGTAGTACTCCACCTCGTCGACGCCGTTGGTCTCCTTGGTGAGCTCGAAGGTGCCACCCTTGAGCGTGGTGACGACCGTCTTGTCGATCAGCTTCACCGAGTAGTTGATCGGCGCCGCAGGGTCGGCGGCCGGCGCGGGGTTCGCGTACGCCGTGCCCGCCCCCACGGTCAGCGCGCCGATGACCAGCGCGGCAGCCGCGGCGGTTCTCCGGAGATTCAATGCAGTTGTCCAATCCATTCTCAGGGGATGTTCGCGGCCCGCTCTCTCCATACGCGAGAGCTCGTCATCCCGGAGCACAGGCGACCCGGGACCTCCCCGAGCGGTGTGGAAATCGGGCACGGCGAACAGAACGTCGTGAGCCTAATGGAACGGACCCCGGGATGCGAGATTCCTTACTATTGCTAGCTAGTTAGCGTGCCCTTATCGAGCTGGGCCTTCGGCACGGCATTTACCGTGATCATTGCTCCCCCGAGGGGTGGGCGCGCAGAATTTCCGGTGATGTTCATCACAGGCATTTTTCGGGTCAAGCCCCAGTAAGACGGGGCAAACAGCCGAAGGGTGATCGTACGATGGACAGGGTAAGTTACTGGCGAGTAACTTACCCCGGGTTAGGATACGAGCCATTCGAGTACCGGCGGGTTTCCGACCCTGCTCGTGTTGCTTCTAAAGAAAGGTCGCGACATGAATGCCCTGACAGTGACGCTGGGCACGATTGGAGCGGCGCTCAGCCTGCTGTGCTGGGCGTCGTTCTTCGGCGGCGTCCGGGACATCGTCCGCGCCATCATGGTGGGCCAGCCCGCTCCCGATCGCTGGCGGCCGTTCTTCCCGCGCTTCAAGCAGATGGTGATCGAGTTCCTGGCACACACCAGGATGAACAAGTTCCGCACCGTCGGCTGGGCGCACTGGCTGGTGATGATCGGCTTCATGGGCGGCGCCATCCTGTGGTTCGAGGCCTACGGGCAGACGTTCGATCCGGCGTTCCACTGGCCGATCATCGGCAACACCGCCGCCTACCACCTGTGGGACGAGATCCTCGGCATCGGCACCATCGTCGGCATCGGCGCGCTGATCGTCATCCGGCAGCTGAACCACCCGCGGGTGCCCGACCGGCTCTCCCGCTTCAGCGGCTCGAAGTTCGGCCCGGCCTACGTCATCGAGACCATCGTGCTGCTCGAGGGGCTCGGCATGGTGATGGTCAAGGCGGGCAAGATCGCGACCTACGGCCACGCGAACCCGGCCACCGACTTCTTCACCATGCAGGTGGCCAAGCTGCTCCCGGCCAGCCCGACCATGGTGTCGATCTTCGCCTTCATCAAGCTGATGTCCGGCATGGCCTTCCTGTACTTCGTCGGCCGCAACATCACCTGGGGCGTGGCCTGGCACCGCTTCTCCGCCTTCTTCAACATCTACTTCAAGCGTGAGAACAACGGCGGCGTGGCGCTCGGCGCGGCCAAGCCCATGATGTCCAAGGGCCGCGCCCTTGACATGGAGAACGTCGACCCCGACACCGACACCCTCGGCGCCGGCCGGATCGAGGACTTCTCCTGGAAGGGCTGGCTGGACTTCACCACCTGCACCGAGTGCGGCCGCTGCCAGAGCCAGTGCCCGGCCTGGAACACCGGCAAGCCGCTCTCGCCGAAGCTGCTCATCATGTCGCTGCGCGACCACGGCAAGGCGGTGGCGCCGTACCTGCTGGCCGGCGGCCGCAAGGATCCCGGCGGCGACGAGGTCGGGCTGGTCGACGCCGACGGCAAGCCGGACGAGGCCGCGCTGGCCCGCATCGCCGACGCCGCCAAGGCCGAGGCCGAGCGGCCGCTCATCGGCGACCACGAGGCAGGAGGCATCATCGACCCCGAGGTGCTGTGGTCCTGCACCACCTGCGGCGCCTGCGTCGAGCAGTGCCCGGTGGATATCGAGCACGTCGACCACATCATCGACATGCGCCGCTACCAGGTGCTCATCGAGTCGGAGTTCCCCTCCGAGCTGGCCGGGCTCTTCAAGAACCTGGAGAACAAGGGCAACCCCTGGGGCCAGAACGCCAAGGACCGGCTCAACTGGATCAACGAGCTCGACTTCGACGTCCCGGTCTACGGCAAGGACGCCGAGAGCTTCGACGGCTACGAGTACCTCTTCTGGGTCGGCTGCGCCGGCGCCTACGAGGACCGCGCCAAGAAGACCACCAAAGCCGTCGCCGAGCTGCTCGCCACCGCCGGCGTCAAGTACATGGTGCTCGGCCAGGAGGAGACCTGCACCGGCGACTCCGCCCGCCGCGCCGGCAACGAGTTCCTCTTCCAGCAGCTCGCCATGCAGAACATCGAGACGCTGAACGCCGTCTTCGAGGGCGTGGAGGACCGCAAGAAGAAGATCGTCGTCACCTGCGCGCACTGCTTCAACGCGCTGAACAACGAGTACCCGCAGGTCGGCGGCTCGTACGAGGTGGTGCACCACACCCAGCTGCTGAACCGCCTGGTCCGGCAGAAGAAGCTGGTCCCGGTCGCCCCCGTGGCGCAGAACATCACCTACCACGACCCCTGCTACCTCGGGCGGCACAACAAGGTCTACAACGCCCCGCGCGAGCTCATGGCCGCCTCCGGCTCGACCCTGGTCGAGATGCCGAGGCACGGCGAGCGCTCCATGTGCTGTGGCGCCGGTGGCGCGCGCATGTGGATGGAGGAGCAGCTCGGCAAGCGGGTCAATATCGACCGGGTGGACGAGGCTTTGTCCACCTCGCCCACCAAGATCGCTACCGGGTGCCCGTTCTGCCGGGTCATGCTGCACGACGGGGTGACCGCGCGGCAGGAGAGCGGGCAGGGTGAGGGTGTCGAGGTCATCGACGTCGCGCAGCTCATGCTCGATGCGATCGAGCGGGTCGATTCGGCGGTGCTCACCGAGAAGCTGACGGTTGTTCAGGAGCCGAAGGTCGAGGAGGAGCCGGTCGCCGAGCCGGAGCCCGTCGCCGCGGCGGCCGAAGCCGAGGCCGAGCCGGAGGCGAAGCCCGCTGCGGCCAAACCCGCCGGTGGTGGGCTCGCCATGAAGGGCGGCAAGGCGCCCGGTGGCAAGGGCCTCGCCATGAAGGGCCCGGCCAAGGCGCCGGGTACCAAGGCCGCGGCTCCCGCCGAGGCTTCCGACACCGAAGCTCCCGCTGAGCAGAAGCCCGCTGCGAAGGCCGGTGGGCTCGCCATGAAGGGCGGCAAGGCGCCCGGCGGCAAGGGCCTCGCCATGAAGGGCCCGGCCAAGGCGCCCGGCGCCAAGGCTGCTGCCCCGGCCGACGCGACTGCCGACGCCGTGACCGCCGAGCCGGCGGCCGAGGCTCCGGCCGCTGCTCCCGCGAAGCCGGTCAAGGGGCTGGCCATGAAGGGCGGCGGCAAGGCCCCCGGCAAGGGTGCGCCCAAGCCGCCCGGCAAGAAGGCCCCCGCCGCTACCGAGGCGGGCGCGTCCTCCGAAGCCGAGTCCACTCCCGCGTCTTCGGAGGCGGAAGCGACCTCTGCGTCCTCGGGGGCGGGAGCGACCGCCGGGGCGAGCGAGAGCAAGCCGACCGTCGCGGCCAAGGGCCTCGCCATGAAGTCCGGCTTCAAGAAGGCCGGGCCGAAGGCGCCGGGCGCCCCCAAGCCCGCCGCCGCGGACGCGGCGAAGGCCCCCGCCGAAGCTCCGGGCGAGGCCGAGGCGAAGGCTCCTGCCGAGGCCCCCGCCGAGGTCGCGCCGCAGGCCGAGTCGGAGGTTCCGACCGAGGCCGACACCGCCACCCAGGCGGACGTCTCGGCTCCGGCGACCGAGAGCAAGCCCACGGTCGCCGCCAAGGGGCTCGCCATGAAGTCCGGCTTCAAGCGCCCCGGCCCCAAGGCCCCCGGCGCCCCCAAGCCGGCTCAGGCCGAGGCGACCGCCGCCCCGGCGGCGGAATCCGACGCCCCCGCGGCCGAGGAAACCCCGGAGCCGAAGGCCGAGGAGACCCCCGCGCCGCAGGCAGCGGAAACCTCGGAGCCGCAGGCCGAGGAAACCCCGGAGCCCGAAACCGCCGAACCGGAGACCCCGGCATCCGCCGAGTCCACCAACGGCCACAGCGGCAACGGCTCCCCCGGCACACCCCCGCCGACCGCCAAGCCCGGCGGCCTCGGCTTCAAGTCCGGCGCCAAGTCCCCCGGCCGCAAGGGCTGACCCGACCACCACGAAAAGGCGCCCGGATCACACGATCCGGGCGCCTTTCGCGTAACCGCTGAAACTCAGCGAGAGAGCTTCGCGTACCGCGCGAGATGCTCGTCAGCGGTCCCGAACTCCCGCTGAACAGCCGTGAGCCGCTTGAAGTAGTGCCCGATGGCCAGCTCTTCGGTCATCCCCATGGCCCCGTGCAACTGCACCGCGTTCTGCCCGATGAACCGCGCCGCCCGCGCGATCGTCACCTTGGCGGCCGAGGCAGCACGCGCACGAGCCGCCGGTTCGGCATCCAGGGCCGCGGTCACCAGGTGCGAGGCGGCGATGGCCTGCTCCAGCTCCATGTACATATCGACCATGCGGTGCTGCAGCGCCTGGAAACTGCCGATCGGCACCCCGAACTGCTGCCGCTGCTTGGCGTACTCGACGGTGTCGGCGAGCACCTTGCCCATCGCCCCGACCGCCTCGGCGCAGACAGCGGCGATGGCGCTGTCGATGGTCGGCGCGATCACCTCCCAGGCGGCGCCCTCGACGCCGAGCAGCGCGTTCGGCGGGAGCCGGAGCCCGGTGAAGGTCAGGTCGGCGCCGACCCGGTCGTCGATGGTGCGGTAGGAGTGCACCTCGACCCCGGCGGGCGGGTTCGCGGCGTCGAACTCCAGCAGGAAGAGCGAGATGCCGTGCTCGTCGCGGCGCTCGCCGGAGGTGCGGGCCGAGACGATCAGGTGGGTGGCGAGCGGCGCGCTGGTGACGACCACCTTGGCGCCGTCGAGCACCCAGTCCTCGCCGTCCCGGCGCGCGGTGGTGCTCACGTCGTGCAGCACGTGCCCGGCGGTGGCCTCGGTGGCGGCGAAGGCGATCCTGGCGTCACCGGAGACGATCTGCGTGAGCACCTCGTCGGCGCGGTCGCCACCGGCCCGGTCCAGCAGCCCGGCGCCGACCACGACGGTGTCGAGGAACGGCTCGATGACCAGCGCGCGCCCCAGCTCCTCGGCGATCACCCGCAGCTCGACGGCACCGCCACCGGAGCCGTCCACCCGCTCGGGCAGCGTCGCGCCGAGAATGCCGAGCTCATCGGCGAAGCCACGCCAGACGGCGGGCTGCCAGCCCAGGTCGGACTTGGCCGCTACGCGGCTCTTCTCCAGGTCGTAGCGCGCACCGAGGTACGCGGCGAGCGCGGAGCGGAGCATCTCCTGCTCCTCGGTCAGGGTGAAGTCCATCAGAGCCCCAATGCTGCTTTGGCGAGGATGTTTCGCTGAATTTCATTGCTGCCCGCGTAGATCGAGCCCGCGCGGTCGTTGAAGTAGCGCAGCGGCGCGACGGCCTGCCACTCGGCGCCGCTGTGGTAGCCGTCGGCGGGCGGGGTGTAGCCCGCCACCGGGCCGCCCGGCATGGCCGCGTGCGGCTGGTAGACCCGGCCGCGCGGCCCGGCCGCCTCCAGGGTGAGTTCGGTGAGCTGCTGGCTCAGCTCGGTGCCGAGCACCTTGAGCATCGAGGAGGCCGGGCCGGGGTTCTTGCCCTTGGCCATGGCCGCGAGCGTCCGGTACTCCAGCACCTCCAGCACGTCGGTGCGGATCCGCACATCGGCGAGCTTGGCGGCGAAGGCCGGGTCGTCGAGGAGCGGGCGGCCGTCCGGGCCCGGCTGCTCGGCGGCGGCGTCGGCCAGGTCCTGCGCGAGCACCTGCAGCCACGGCGCCGCGGCCCCGCCGCGCTCGTGCACCAGCAGGTACTTGGCGACGGTCCAGCCCTCGTCGATCTTGCCGAGGACGTTGCTCTTCGGCACCCGGACCCCGTCGAAGAAGACCTGGTTCTGCACCTCCTCGCCGGAGCTCATGACCAGCGGGCGGATCTCGATGCCCGGCTGGTTCATGTCGATCAGCACGAAGGTGATGCCCTCCTGCTTCTTCTGGCCGCGGGTGGTGCGCACCAGGCAGAAGATCCAGTTGGCCTCGGTGGCGTGCGTGGTCCAGATCTTGCTGCCGGTGCAGACGAAATCCTCGCCGTCGTCGACCGCGGCCATGCTGAGCGAGGCCAGGTCGGAGCCGGCCTCCGGCTCGGAGTAGCCCTGGCAGAAGAAGACCTCGCCGGTGAGGAT
This sequence comes from Nocardia sp. NPDC050697, assembly GCF_040654395.1. Lineage (NCBI taxonomy): Bacteria > Bacillati > Actinomycetota > Actinomycetes > Mycobacteriales > Nocardiaceae > Nocardia > Nocardia sp. NPDC050697. Next base: position 571,200 of record NZ_JBFAHY010000002.1, on the reverse strand, counting down.
GCGCGGAAGGAAGAACTCCTTCTGCTCCTTCGTGCCGAAGGCGATGATCGCCGGCGCCACCATCCGGATGCCCATGGGCGAGAGCGCCGGCGCGCCCGCCAGCGTGGACTCCCTGGCGAAGATGTGGTGCTGGGTCAGGCTCCAGTTCTGCCCGCCGTACTCCACCGGCCAGTGCGGCGCCGCCCACCCCTTGCGGTGCAGGATGTGCTGCCACTCCATGCTGGCCTCGTGATCCGGGTAGACGCTGGTCGCCAGCCTGCCCGCGCGCCGGATCTCCGGCGTCAGCTCGGCGTCGAGGAACGCCCGCACCTCGTCTCGGAAGGCCAGGTCGGCCTCGGACCAGTCGTATTCCATCTGTCCTCCCGGAGGGTTGTCCTTTCCCGCACTCTAGAGCAAAACTGATGGCGTCCGCCAGCAGATGTTTTTGGCTGGTCAGCAGCCGTGCCGGGTCAGTTCGGTGAACGCCTTCGCGTACCCGGCGGACTGGTAGAGGTAGTCCCAGGCCCAGCGCGCCGGGGAGAGCCGCGGGCTGGGGTCGGCGAAGAGCAGTTCGCCGGGCCAGCAGTGGCCGAGGATGTAGCGGGCCCGGGAAATGTGCGGGGTGAAGGTCACCACGATCACCCGGGTCCAGCCGCGTTCTTGCGCGAGGCGGGCCAGCTCCCGTCCCTCGCCGCGGGTGGTGCGCGGGCTCGGGTCGAAGCAGCGGACCTCGAAGCTGTAGCCGCCGTGGCAGATGCGGTTGACCAGCGGACTGCCGTCGTACGGGTCGGAGAAGAGGACGAGCGGGGCGTAGCCGTCGCGGGCCAGCCGCAGGGCCAGTTCCTCGCGGCCGTCGTGCGCGCCGCCGAGGACCAGGATGGCGTCGGCCGGGGCGGGGGCGTCGCGCTGCGGGGTCACGTAGACGGGCCAGAGCGCGGCGACACAGATCGCCACCGCCACCCCGAGCAGCAGCGCCGCGCGACGGAACCCGGTCACGGCGCGATGCTAGCCCGGTGCCGGGCGCGGACGGCGTCGGCACGGCCGCGACGCGAGCCGGGTGCGCACGACACCTCGGCCGGGCGGCGCGGACCGGACTCGCGCGCCGCTCCAGTCCGCCCCCGACCTGGGACAACGCACCAACGAGCTCGACTTCTCCGCATGTACATCTACTGTTGCGTCCCCCCTTGCCTCGCTGACGCGACGCGGCCACAGTCGCGGCTTACCAATCGATCATGCGATGCACAGTCTTCGGAACCGGGTACCTGGGCGCTACGCATGCGGCGTGCATGGCCGAACTCGGGCACGACGTGATCGGGGTCGATGTCGATCCGGGCAAGGTCGCCAAACTCTCCGACGGTGTGACGCCGTTCTACGAACCCGGCCTCGAAGCGGTGCTGCGCCGCAACCTCGACGCGGGCAGGCTGCGGTTCACCACCTCCTACGCCGAGGCCGCCGCGCACGCGGAGGTGCACTTCCTCGGCGTCGGCACCCCGCAGAAGAAGGGTGAGTACGCCGCCGACCTCGGCTACGTGCACGCCGTCGTCGACACCCTGGCGCCGCTGCTGGAGCGGCCGTCGGTGATCGTCGGCAAGTCCACCGTCCCGGTCGGCACCGCGGCCGCGCTCGGCGAGCGGGCCCGCGCGCTCGCCCCGGTCGACGTCGAGGTGGCCTGGAACCCGGAGTTCCTCCGCGAGGGATTCGCGGTGCGGGACACCCTGCGCCCGGACCGCCTCGTCCTCGGCGTGGATCGCGAGCGCGGCGCCTCCGCCTGGGTCGAACAGCAGGTCCGCGAGCTCTACGCCGACCTGCTCAACGCCGAGGTGCCCTTCCTCTTGACCGATCTCGCCACCGCCGAACTGGTCAAGGTCTCCGCCAACGCCTTTCTGGCGACCAAGATCTCGTTCATCAACGCCGTCTCCGAGGTCTGCGACGCCACCGGCGCCGACGTCACCGTGCTCGCCGACGCCCTCGGCTACGACGAGCGCATCGGCCGCCGATTCCTCAATGCCGGACTCGGTTTCGGCGGCGGCTGCCTGCCCAAGGACATCCGCGCCTTCATGGCCCGCGCAGGCGAGCTCGGCGCCGGGCACGCCGTCGCCTTCCTGCGCGAGGTCGACAACATCAATATGCGCCGCCGCAGCAAGGTGGTCGACATGGCGGCGCAGGCCTGCGGCGGCTCGCTGCTCGGCGCCAACGTCGCCGTGCTCGGCGCCGCCTTCAAGCCGGAATCCGACGACGTGCGCGATTCACCCGCGCTCAACGTCGCCGGAATGATCCAGCTCAACGGCGCCGTCGTCACCGTCTACGACCCCAAGGCGCTGGAGAACTCGCGCCGCATCTTCCCCACCCTCAACTACGCGACCTCGGTGGTCGAGGCGTGCGAGCGCGCCGACGTGGTGCTGGTACTGACCGAATGGGACGAATTCACCGCGCTGCGTCCAGTTGACCTGGAGCCCGTGGTGCGGGCCAAGCGCGTCATCGACGGCCGTAACTGCCTCGATCGTGACGTTTGGCGAGATAACGGATGGGTATACGCGGGCCTCGGCACGTCGTAGAGTTGACGTCGGGCAGGAGCGACTGCCGGACGACCAGTCCTGCCGCCAGCAACGTCGGACGACGACGGTATGTTCGGGAGTGGGCTTACCGTCGGCAACCCGGCGCGGGCTCGCATGTCGTGCGGTATTCGCGAAGATGGGCTGCTGATGAGTTCGGTACTGGGAGTTTCGGTGGGGGCAGGGGCCGTCCGTCTGGCACGCCCGCACGCCGGCTCCGCCCCCCAGGCCGGCCCGGCCTATGACATCCAGACCATCCCGGTCGGTCGGCAGCCGGTCGAGGAGCTGACCGCCGAGGCCATCGGCGTCACCTGCGAGGCCACTCCGGATGTCGGCGCCACCGCCATCTCCTACCGCAGTGAGCAACAGGCGCGGGCATTGCGCGCGGCTATGGCGCGGCAACAGCTCACGAATTACGAACTGGTGCCCGAGGTTGTCGCCGCTTTGGAGTACGTGCACCGCACCGGCGAGATTCGCGGGATCTCCTCGCTGGTCGTGTACGACCTGGGGAGTTCCGGGCTCACCGTGAGCGTCGTCGATGCGCAGAATCGCGAGGTGCGGCACAGTGAGCGCACCAGCGATATCAGTGGGGACTACCTGGATTCGCTGATCCGGGAGCAGCAGATCGCCTCCGGGCGGATCGCTCATCCGCAGGATCCGGCTGGGCTCGCCGCTTTGGATGCGCTCTGCCGCGAGGCCAAGGAGCAGCTTTCCAGCAATACCGCTGTCGCGCTCCCCAGCGAGCAAGGCTTGGTTCTGCTGGCGCAGGAGAACTTCGAGGCTTTGATCATGCTGGCGATCGAATCGTCGGCGCGGATGGCGCGGGACGTGATCGTTCGCTCCGATCGGCCGGTGCACGGTGTGCTGGCTATCGGTGGGTGTGCACGAATTCCGCTGGTGGCCAAGGTGCTCGAGCGGTGGATGGGTGTGCCGGTGATCGTGCCCGCCGAGCCGGAGACGGTGATGGCGCGCGGCGCCGCGCTGCTCGCCCGGCCGGTTCGGCCCGTCGCTCCGCCGGTCGTCCACCCCGGGCAGCCGCTCACCGCCGTGCCCGGCGAAAATCGTTTGGATGACGCGGATCTCGCGCCCGCCTGGCTCTCCGCACCCGCTGCGCGGGGTGAGCGTCGCGGGGTCAGTGGTGCGGTGCTCGCGGTGAGCGCGCTCGCCGTCGTCGCCGCTATCGGGCTCGGGCTCGGGTATGGGCCGCAGGTTTTGGAGCGGGATTCGCATCAGCAGGGTGAAGGTGACACCGCGGTGCCGACCACCAGCGTTCCGCGCACCACCACGCTCGACCCGTCGATCGCGGTCGCCCCCGCTACCACTACCGAGACGGTGCACGAGTCGGTCGCTGTCCCGCCTCGGCGCACCGAGACCACCGAGGACCAGGCGCCGGCTCCCGCCCCGCCCGGCCCCAACACGTTCGTTGTTCCCGGCCTGCCGCCGATCGTGGTTCCGACCATCCCGCCCCTCTTCCCGCCCCCGCGTTAGCGACTCGCGTCGGGCCGCCCACAAAACAGCGAACTGTCGCGTGTGGCAGTAGTTTCAGCGAGCGTCGCTGGCCGCAGCACGACAACGGGACCGGACAAATCATCGGCGCTCGAGCGGCCATGGCACCGGTGGCTGTCCATCGACCAGCTCGTCCCAGTACCCCGCGAGGTGGCCGACCTCGAACCAGGCCGCATGCAGCAATTCCGGGCTGACCGCGTGCAACATTCGCTCGGCGGTGATGTACGCGGCGGCCAGATCGTCGATGACGAGGGCGCAAGCTGCGGCGACAGCCGGGCGAACGCCGTTGTGGCTGATGAGCCACTCGGCGATCTGCCCCCCGAGCGCAGCGCGGCCGGCTTCGAAACCGCGTCGCAGCCGGGGTAGCGCGCCCGTACCCGGTGTACCGAAACCGGCATTCGGGCGCGCTTCGACAGGTCGGTGTCACGGTCGCCGACCGAAGCGCGAAACACTGCGGTGAGCGCGCGCCAGCGTCAGAGGCGGTGGTCATGCCAGGCAGCTGACCGGACCGGCCCTACTCGCGAGAATGCCGCGAGCGCGGCGGCTCATCGTGCCGCGGCCACCCCTGCGGCGGCGGCACCGGCGCCCGGGTCCCCTGCGGCGGCGTCGGAGCATCCGCCCAGGACGAACTCGGCTTCATGGGCCGCCGCTTCCCGGACTCGTCCGTCCGGGAAGAAGGCCGCCGAACTCGCTCCGTCCCCTGCCCTGGCGTCCGCGCACCGGCCCGTGCCGGCTTCCGCGCATCAACGGGCCGCCGAGCCGGACGCACCGGCTCCTTCTCCTTCCCCCCGAACGGCCGAGCCAGGAGGGTAGCGATGATCGTCGTCAGAGGCACCGACAGCGCCAAAGCGATACCACCGACCGCGGACCGGGCGATCTCGATCGCCACCGCATCCCCGACCAGCACATCCCTGATAGACCGCCCCGCAACGCTGAACAGCAGCAGCAGCGGCAGCGCCCCACCGGCATACGCGAGCACCAGCGTGTACACGGTGCTGGCGATGTGATCCCGCCCGACCCGCATGGCAGCGGCGAAGATCTCCCGCCGCGACGCCTTCTCATCCAGCGCCGCCAGCTCGAAAGCAGCCGCCGCCTGGGTGATGGTGACGTCGTTGAGCACGCCGAGTGAGCCGATGATGAACCCCGCCAGCAGCAGCCCGGTGATGCTCACATGCTGCAAATAGGTGGCGACGTTGGTGTTCTGCTCCTCGGAGAGCCCGGTGATCCGGGTCATCTCGATGACGATCCAGGAGAGCACCGCCGCCACCACCATCGAGGTCAGCGTGCCGAGCAGCGCCGAACTGGTGCGCAGGTTCACTCCGTGCGCCAGATACAACACCGAGTAGAGGATCAGCGAACCCGCCACCAGCGCAACCGGTATCGCCGGTTTGCCGTCCAGCAGCGCGGGCAGCATGAAGACCACCAGCACCCCGAAGGCGAAGCCGAGGCCGAGCAGCGCCCGCAACCCGCGCCACCGCGCGACCACGACGATCACCACCACGAACGCGATCACGATGATGGTCAGCGGGAACCCGCGCGCGTAGTCGTCGAACGAGTACATGGGGGTGCCCGCGGGATCCGCCTGCCGGACTATCCGGATCTCGTCGCCGACCCGCAGATCCGGCTGACCGGGTCCGGGCGCGATCTCGAAGAGCGTGCGGTTGCCCTGGTGCACCCCGGAGTCGATGCTGATCAGCGAACGCTGGCACTCGTAGGCATTCACCCGCGGCGCCTCGGGCGTCTCGGCGAAGACCTTGCCCTGCGAGGGGCTGCCGCACGCCCCGATGTCCTGCTGGATCACGGTGCCCGCCTCGGTCTGCACCGCGCCGCCGCCCGCGTTCTGCATGGGCAGCGGGATCTCGACGTGCTGCTCGCTCGGCCACAGCAGCACCGCGCCGGCCACCACCAGGATGCCGATCACGGCGAGCAGGCCGACGACCACCCTGGCCGCGGTCGCGCCGATCGCGATGGGCCCGGAATGGTCGTGATGGTGGTGGTGATGATCGCTCACCGGGCGAGCTTAAAGGATGTGGTTGTCATGTCCGCGAGTGCGCGGGAGCGCTGCCGCGAAGGCGGCGGGGAGGGGGAATCGGGAAGGGGCGGCGGAGAGCAGGGGGATGTCTCCGCCGCCCGCGAGCCGACGGCCCAGGGGGGTAGGCGGCCGGACCCGAAGGCCGGATTGTCCAGGGGGGGTAGACAATCCGACCGGGCACTCGAAGTGCCGAGGCCCACTGTACACAAACGTCCTCGTTTTGCGCTAGTCAGTCTTCAAAACTCGCTTTTATCCATACGCGGAGTTTGTTTCACCGCCGCTAAACAGGGGCTTTACTGCCTGTAGGAGGAGAGAAAGTTCCCGAAGCGCTCGATGGCGACGGCCAGATCGCGGGCCCACGGGAGCGTCACGATGCGCAGGTGGTCGTGGTTCGGCCAGTTGAAGCCGGTGCCCTGGACCATCAGGATCTTCTCCTGCAGCAGCAGGTCGAGCACGAGCTTCTGGTCGTCGTGGATCTCGTGCACCTCGGGGTCGAGGCGGGGGAAGGCGTAGAGCGCGCCCTTGGGCTTCACGCAGGAGACGCCGGGGATCATATTGAGCCGCTCCCACGCGACATCCCGCTGCTCCAGCAGCCGGCCGCCGGGCAGGATCAGGTCGTCGATGCTCTGGTGCCCGCCGAGCGCCACCTGGATGGCGTGTTGCGCGGGCACATTCGGGCAGAGCCGCGACGAGCAGAGCAGGTCGATGCCCTCCAGGAAGCCGGCGGCGTGCTCCTTGGGGCCGGTGATGGCGAGCCAGCCGGAGCGGTACCCGGCCACCCGGTACGCCTTGGAGAGGCCGTTGAAGGTGAGACAGAGCAGGTCGGGGGCCATGGTGGCGAGCGAGATGTGCTTGGCGTCGTCGTACAGGATCTTGTCGTAGATCTCGTCGGCGAGCAGCAGCAGCTGGTGCCTGCGGGCCACGTCGGCGAGCTGCTGCAGCACCTCGGCGGAGTACACGGCGCCGGTCGGGTTGTTCGGGTTGATCACCAGCAGCGCCTTGGTGCGGTCGGTGATCTTGGATTCGATATCGGCGATATCGGGCTGCCAGCCGTTCGCCTCGTCGCAGAGGTAGTGCACCGGGGTGCCGCCGGCCAGGCTGGTCATGGCGGTCCAGAGCGGGTAGTCCGGCGCGGGGATGAGCACCTCGTCGCCGTTGTCGAGCAGCGCCTGCATGGTGATGGTGATCAGCTCGGAGACGCCGTTGCCCAGGTAGACGTGGTCCACGTCGAGCTCGGGGAAGCCGGGGACCAGCTCGTACCTGGTGACGATGGCGCGGCGGGCGGGCAGTATCCCCTTCGACTCCGAGTACCCCTGCGCGTTCGGCAGCGCGGCGATGATGTCGCGCATGATCACGTCGGGGGCCTCGAAGCCGAACGGCGCCGGGTTGCCGATATTGAGCTTGAGGATGCGGTGCCCCTCGGCCTCCAGCCGTGCCGCCTGCGCGTTCACCGGTCCACGGATCTCGTAGACGACGTTCTGCAGCTTCGTGCTCTGCTCGAGCACACGGGGGGCGGGATGACTGGGGCTCACCCGCTCCATGGTGCCACCAACCGCAACCGGATATCCGGCCCGGCTACCCTCCGGTAGCGAAAGGGTCCAGTTTTCCCGGACCGGACTCCTCGCAGGTCAGCCCTGGCCCCCCGCGATGCCGCGGACCGCCGTGCTCGCGCAGAACTCCTCGATCCGCTCGTCCAGCTCACGGGCCCCGGCGGCATCCCGGAAGTGCGGCGCGGCGATCCGCCTGCGCACCCCGCCGAGCCGCTCCTGCAGCTGCTTGATCCGCTTGTCCTCGTCCAGCGCGAGGACCGGCACCAGCGCCTCGGCGGCGCCGTCCAGGCTGCCGTTCACCAGGTGCGCGGTGGCATTGTCGACCCGGGCCAGCGACTCGGCACCGTAGGAACGCTGGTGCGACGGCCCGCTGGCGTAGAGCTCGATGGCCTGCTCGGTGGCGGCCAGCGCCGGGTCGGCGCGGCCCAGGTCGATCAGGGTGGCGCCGGCGTAGTACTGCGCCTTGGCGGCGCCGAAGCCGAAGACCCCGCCGATCTCGTCGTGCAGCAGGTCGGCGGTGCCCGCCCCCGCCCTGGCGTCCTCGGCGGCGCGGATGCAGCGCTCGACATCGTCCGCGCTGCCGAGGCGGGACCAGATCCGCGCCTCGATATTCAGCAGCCGCACCCGCGCGGTCGGCGAGTCGGCGTACTCCAGGCCGCTGCGGGCCAGCTCGACGCCGCGCCGCGGCCGGTCCGACCAGTACTCGACGAGCGCGTGCATGCCGCGGGTCCAGGCCCGTAAGCCGTTGTGCTTGCTCAGCTCCCCGTAGGCGAAGGCGGCGCGTACCTGGTCGCCGGCGGCGTCGTAGTGCCCGAGGTCGGTGCTGGCATTGGCGAGCAGCCCGGAGAGGATGCCGGCCAGGAGATAGAGGTGGCTGGTGTCGGCGGGCTGCTGACGCCCCTCGAGTAGTCGGAAGACGCGGCGGCGCACCCGCATCATCTCCACCGCCATCGGCACCGGTGGCACGTGCACGTAGTCGTTCGCGATCCGCGACACATCCGCGTCCAGCTGTTCCAGCGTGGTCGCGCCCACATTCGTGCTCTCGGCCCGGCCCGCGTGTTCGCTGGCCTCATGGGCAGCAGCCATGATCAGATCCCTCTCCGAAACAGCAGTCAGCGCATCGCCTCTCAGTGCGCCCGCGTCTATCAGGGCGAGCAGATCGGCGTCGCTGGAGTACCCGATGCGCGCTCCGGCGCGAGCGCGCTGCTGGTTGTCGGGCTGCTGGGGATCGGGCTGCGGATCGGACGGACGGTCCTCCTGCGCATGCTCGATCAGCGCCGCGAAACGTGCCCGCACGACATCGTCGGACCTGGCGAGGGATGTATCCAGAGCGGCTTGATTGATCGGTCGTGGGCGGACCCGGGCGCCGCCCGCCTCCCACTTCGATACCAGGCGTTCGTGGACGCCGAGATGGGCGGCGAACTCCCGGATACTCATGCGCTTGGCATCGCGAAGGGCCCGGGCCTCTCTTCCTGACCAGTGCCGGACCACGATGTCATCCCTTCCCGCACGAACTCTCCCTCCCAGGGTACGGGCGGTTTGTGGGTGCGGCCACAAGGAATTCGCAATCGCTATCAGTGGCAGTGCGGGTGGGGCAGCGCAGGGGCAGCGATCCGCTGGCGCGGGTGCGCTGCCGGGGCCGGGCGAACCGCCCATCCTGGGTCCATGGCAGGCGAGGAGGCGGCCATGGGCATCGACCGACCGATCACCGTGGCCGAGTGGGTGACCCACTACCGCGAAGAGTACGGCCTACCGGTCGCCGAGCGCGGCGGGTACCTCATGCTGCCGATCACCGGGCGGATCGGGGTGGTGCACGTGCCCGCCATCCGCGCGCACCGGGTGCGCGCGGCGCTGGATCGGCACGGGTCGAGGGGTCCCGTGCTGGCCAGGCAGATTCGCTGGAGCTTCCTGGCCGAGCCGGATATCGCGCCGGGGCCGCGGGTGCTGGAGTCGCTCGGGCGCAACGATATCGGGCTGCCCGGGATCGGCAGCGCGGTCATGCTCCCCACCGGGCTCGGACGCTGGACCAGGGAGGGGTGTCACTGGGTGATCCCGCCGGAGCGCGACACCACGCTGCCCGCGCTCTCCACCGTGCTGCGCACCGCGCTGGCGGCGACGGCCTAGCCGGGCGGGAGCGAGAAGTTCAGGTAGGAGCGTGAGGGCGTCGGGCCGCGCTGGCCCTGGTACTTGGAGCCCGTGGTCGCGCTGCCGTACGGGTGCTCGGCCGGGCTGCTCAGCCGGAACAGGCAGAGCTGGCCGATCTTCATCCCCGGCCAGAGCGTGATCGGCAGGTTCGCCACATTGGAGAGCTCCAGCGTGATGTGCCCGCTGAACCCGGGGTCGATGAAGCCCGCCGTCGAGTGCGTGAGCAGCCCGAGCCTGCCCAGGCTGGACTTGCCCTCCAGCCGCCCGGCCAGGTCGTCCGGGAGCGAGCACACCTCCAGCGTGGAGCCGAGCACGAACTCCCCCGGGTGCAGCACGAAGGGCTCGCCCTCCGGCGGCTCGACCAGGCTGGTCAGCTCGTCCTGGCGCTTGGCCGGGTCGATGTGGGTGTAGCGGGAGTTGTCGAACACCCGGAACATCCCGTCCAGGCGGATGTCGATGCTCGACGGCTGGACGGCGTTCTCCAGCAGCGGCTCGACGCCGAGCCGCCCGGCGGCGATCTCGGCGCGCAGGTCACGATCGGAGAGCAGCACGGGGTGAGCGTATCGTCCGGCCGATCCGGCCGGCTCGCCCCGGGTGCGATGACGAGGCAGATATCCTCGCATCTATTCACCGGCGCGCCCGTCCTGCCGGTATCCGTCCGCGACCGGAGGTTGTGCCGATGACCGACTCGAACCCGTTCGACCTGAGCGGCCACGTCGCCGTGATCACCGGCGGCAACTCCGGGATCGGGCTCGGTTTCGGCCGTGGCCTGGCCCGCGCGGGCGCGACGGTCTGCGTGATCGGCCGCAATGTCGAGCGCAACGAGGCCGCCGCGGCCGAGCTGCGCGGCTTCGGCGGCGAGGTGCTCGCGCTGGCCTGCGATGTCGGCGAGGAGCAGCAGATCGTCGACGCCATCGGCCGGGCCGCCGCCGAGCTCGGCCGCATCGACTCCTGCTTCGTGAACGCGGGCGTTCCCCAGACCACCACCCCGTTCCTGGAGACCGGCCTCGCCGACTTCCGCGCGGTGACCTCGATCAACCTGGACGCCGCCTTCGTCACGCTGCGCGAGGCCGCCAAGGTGATCGTCGCCCAGGGCGACGGCGGCAGCCTGGTCGGCACCGCCAGCCTCGCCGCGCGGCAGGGGCCCGCGCGCGGGCAGTCGTACGCCGCTTCGAAGGCGGGGCTGATCGCCATGATGAACTCGATCGCCGTCGAGCTCTCCCGGCACGGCGTGCGGGCCAACTCGGTGCTCCCCGGGTGGGTGGAGACGCCGATGACCGAGGGGATCTTCGCCTGGGACCGGTTCCGCGAGCGGGTGCAGCCGCGGGTCCCCGTCGGCCGCTGGGGCACGACCCGGGACTTCGAGTCGGTGGCGGTGTACCTGGCCAGCCCCGCGAGTGCCTTCCACACCGCCGACACGCTGCTCATCGACGGCGGATACAGCGTCTTCTGATGGCTCCGATCGGCGCGGCCATCCGGGTGTCGGGTGGGCTGATGAAGACCGGGGTGCGGGAGACGCGGGAGATCGGGGCGGAGGTGGTGCAGTTCTTCTCCGGGAATCCGCGGGGGTGGAAGGCGCCTGCGCTCGATGTCGCGGACGCGACCGCCTTCCGCGACTACTGCGGGGCGGCCGGGGTCGCGGTGTACATCCACGCGCCGTACCTGTTGAACGTCGGCTCGCCGGATCCGGCCGTGCTGGCCAATTCCGTTGCCGCGCTGGCCGAGTGTTTGCGGCGGGCGGCTCTGGTCGGGGCGCTCGGGGTGATTCTGCACGCCGGATCGTCCATCACCCCCGACTTCCGGGACGAGGCGCTGCGGCGGCTGCCCGGCGTGCTCGGGCCGCTGCTCGATGCCGCGCCGCCGGGGCCGTCGCTGCTCATCGAGCCGACCGCGGGTGGTGGGGCCGCGCTCGCCTCCGACAGCGCCAGCACCGTCGAGTACTTCGCGGCTTTGAACGACTCCCGGGTCGGCTTGTGCCTCGACACCTGCCATCTGCACGCCGCCGGTGAGGATCTCTCCACGCCGTTCCGGCTCGGGAAGGTGCTGCGCGGGTTGGCCACCGCGGTCGGGCGGCTGGATCTGGTGCACGTCAACGACAGTCAGGATCCGCGCGGGTCGAAGCGGGATCGGCACGCGTCGCTCGGGACCGGGTTCCTCGGGACGGCGCCGCTGCCCGGGTTGTTCGGGTCGCCGGTGCTGCGGAAGGTTCCGATGCTGGTGGAGACGCCGGAGGCGGGGGCAGGGGTGGCGTTGCTCAAGGAGTTGCGGGCAGGGCGCGGCGCCACGCGATGAACTCGGCCGCCGCGGTGGCCGCCTCGATTCCCATGTTGAACTCGTCCGGTTGGGAGCGTTTTTCCAGGTCGGCCAGGTCGGTGATCGGGAGCACCTCGTTGATCACCGGTGTCAGGTGGTCGCGCGACACCTCCGCGAGGCCGCGGCCGCAGGCGTCGACGACCATATCGAAGTGGTGGGTGTCGCCCTTCAGCACCGCGCCGAGACAGATCACCGCATCCAGCGTCGGGTCGCTGCGGAGGAGCAGCGTGACCGCCAGCGGCATCTCCAGTGCGCCCGGGACGATGTGCGTCGCCGGTTCCGCGCAGCCCGCCGCACGCAAGGTCGCGCGACACGCGTCGGCCATGCGATGCACCTGCTCGCGGTACCACTTGGACTGCACCACGGCCACTCTCGCGCCGGTCACCGTGGGCAGCTCGGAGGTGTCGATGGCGATTCGCACGGCGTTACGTTATCCGCGCCAGACCTCGACACGCAGGTCACCGGGGTCGGAAGGGGCATCGGGGCGGGCAAGCACCCGAGCGCGAGCGCGACGGGCGGTGCTCACCATCGGGTGGAACCGCCGGAACACCTGAACCTCACCATCGTGGCTGCCGCGCCACGGACCGAGGTAGACGTGGTCGGAGCCGAACGCGTTACCGGTATCCAACCGGGCCACCCGCACCGCCCACGAGCGCGCTTCCGCGGGCGACGCGGGCGTCAGCACCACGGTCCCCGAGCCGCCGCGTACGACCCCTTCGTCCGGCACATAGGGGCTCGTCTCGGATGCCGGTGCCCGATCGAGTCCGTGGGTGTGCCAGCGCACGGTTCCGGCCGAATAGGTGAGCGGTAGCACCCTTTTGAGCTGCCGGTTCGCCCTGACGTCGAACGGTGTGCACCAGCCGGGTACCAGCAGAATGCGTTCGGCCGGATCGGCGTCGAAGGGGGTCGGAGTGAGGAACGGGCGATCGATCAGCACCACCGTGCCGGGTCTGGCCTGGTACGCCAGCCCCCACAGCAACCGGGCCAGCAGCCGGGCCCCGTGCTGATCGGACAGCACGTGCCACGTCTCGTGGAACCGGTTCGTACTGAACCGCGCCCTGGCACCGGGTCGCGGCGTGATCACCGTTAGCGCGGCACCGCCCACCCGCACCGCGTGGCGGTGCAGTTTCAGGCCGTCGCCGACGGCTCGGGCCGTGCCCGGACGCTGCTGCTTCATCGCGATCAGGAAGCCATACGGCGTGCTCACCCGACAACCGATTTTCGCGATCAGCGGCGGCGGGCGCGCTCGACCGCATCCGCGAAATCCGGATGCGCCGAGACGATCAGCTGATCGGCCTTCTCGTTCATCCACACATCCGCGAAGTACCCGGATCGGCCCCACCACAGCACCGCCGCCATCAGGGCGAGCGGCATGCAGCCGGGGATCACCGCGAACCCGAGTGGCACAAAGAACTGGTCGAGCTCGAAATGCACCGCTACCACGATTGCCGCGACCGTCAGCGGCACCAGTACCAGTGCCAGCAGCGCGCCCCAGCGGAACTTCCTGATCTCGGCCAGGCAGAACGCACATGCCGGGCACTCGAACCGCACCCGCGCCTCAGTCGGCGTTCCCGCCGGTCGCCGACCGAACGGCGACGCGTCCACCATGGTCTGCAGCATCCTCCGCACGGTCGGCAGCTCGGAGAGCGGACCGCTGGAATCCACGTGAAAAGCGCGTCTCTCGACCGCGGGCAGGCCGTGCTCGCTGCACAGCTCCGGCAGTGGTTCGGTCAGGATCAGTTCCATCGGCGCCGCCGACAGGATCGGAACCCAGTCGGGATTCACCTCGGTGTCGAAGACGACCCGCCTGCGCGAGGTGGTCACTCCAGCCAGCCCCGCTGCTGTCGGGCGCGAAAGTAGGCGTCGTCCTCGTCGTCCTCGTCCGGGGTGACCACACGCTCCCGATCGGGTTTGCGCGTACCGGGTACAACGAAGCCGGTGCCGGATGATGCCGCGCGTTCGGGCAGTGCCGGTGGCTGCGGCGCGCGCGGCTCCGACCGCAGCCGCGCCGCCTCGGCCGCACCCTGCTCGGCCAGCCGCTGCCGCTCCGCCGCCGGCATCTCCGCGAAACGCTGCATCGCGGCGGGTAGCGTCCGATCGAGGACCTGCTCGAACGCCGCGTTCCGCAGCAGGGCGCGAGCGCTCGCCTTTCCGTCGAGAACCTCCCGCAGCTGGTTCTTCAGCCGCGCGTCGGGCGTGTTCTCCATGAGCACCCGCAGCGCCCTGGACAGCTGCCTCGACGACCCCTTATCACCGCGCGCGAGGTCATGGATGGGCTCGTTCATCACGCGCCGGGGTGGTCGTAGCCGGAGCCGGGCATGGTCGGCAGGTCGGCGGACTCGACGACGGCGTACACCCCGAATCCGGTACCGGCGATGGCCTCGAGCGCGGCATAGCCACCGTTGAAGGTCTGTACCAGCTTGTTCCACTCGTTGATGACCTTCACCGTGGTCGCGGTAGCCGCGGCGACCAAGGCCGCTGTCGCGACGAGCCCGACGCCGGTGAGCCCGGCCGCCTGGGCAGCGGCCCACTCGATCACGGCGATAGCGGCCCAATCGAAGACGGCCTGCAGTGCATTCGCCATGGCCGTCGACAGGTGGTACGCCGACGAGGCGAAATGATCGATCTCGGCTGCCATCTCGCGCAGCGGATCGACCTGGGCGGCGATGGCGGCCGCGAAGCCCGAGAAATAGGTCTCGGCGCTCGCCGCCGCGTTCCCGTCCCACGTCGCGTCGACGTTCTTCGCGGCCCCCTCGACCGATTCGGCAAACCTCGCGCTGTCGGCGGCCAGGTTCTCTACCGCCTTGCCCGCCTTCTGCAGCGCCTCCCAATCGCCGGAGACCTTGGTGACGAACCACTTCAGCGGATCGGTCCCGATGACGTTCTCGCACCACTTTCCCACCCAGTAACCCGGGGAGATGGCATTCGAGGTGATGAGGAACTCGAAGCTGTCGCCGAGTGGATCGGTGGGCGACGGCTCGGTCAGGAACTCCGACGGTGTCCCGGTCATCAGTTGCCTCCGACCGGGTAGGCGCGATCCAGCTCGGCAGCCTGCGTGAGTTCGGTGGTGCGGTACATCTGCGCCACCTTCGCCAGCTCGGTGGCCGCGGCTTCGGTCCGCGCGCCCAACGTTGCGTAGCTCTCCCGCAGCTTGTCGTGAGCCTCGGCGACAGCGCTCAGCCCGGTGCGGATGAGCCCGCCGTCGCCCCAGACCGTGTTGTCCAGCACCAGCCAGTTCTCGAGGTACCGGGCCACCTCCGCATTGCCATCGGCAAGAACCCGCAGCTTCGCGGCGAAGGCCGCCACCTCGTCCGGCTGTACCCGCAGCGGCTCCGACATCTTTCCCCCTTCGACGCGCCCCCTCGGCAATCCGCACTGTGGCACGGACTGCGCGCCCTGCGCAACCAAAGATTTGCGTCGCCTGGTGCCCGATCTGCTACGCTGGCGGTCGCGCTCCAGCGCATGCCGATGTAGTTCAATGGTAGAACTTCTGCTTCCCAAGCAGATGGCGCGGGTTCGATTCCCGTCATCGGCTCCACCACGAAGGCCAGGGTATATGCCCTGGCCTTCGTGCTTTCCGCTAGTAGCGAGCGCGCGCCGATGGGCGGCCAGGTGCGGCGCGGCCGAGAACCGTCAGGCCGAGGCGGCGGAGTTCGGCCACCGCGACCTCCGGCCGGTCGCGGACCGCGGCTGCGGTCCGGCGGCGGCGCCACTCCTCGCGGCCGTGCGCGACCTTCGATTCCCAGCCTTCGCGGGAAGCAACGCGGCAGTCGCGGATCAAGAACTCGATGAAGTCCTCTACACACGGGCGGAAGCGGTCGCCGCCGGTCGGGATATGGATGGATTGGATCTCGGCCGGAGTCGGGTGACCCGTCCGGGCGAGGAAGTGGGTGAACAGGCCGCTTTCGGCGTGCACGTGGGTGTGCGAACAGGGGACCGTGGGGGCGTCCCGCACGTACTCGAGACGGGTGATCGGCTTCTTCCCTCGCACGTCCAGCAACTGGAAGCTGGATTTGTGCACGGCAAGATATCGCTTCTCCCGGTCGAGGGTGATCTCGAAGTTCAGCCTGACCCTGCCGATCGCGGGATCGCCGGCCTGCGCGTGCAGCGTCTGTTCGTAGCTGAAGGCGAACCGGCCACCCCGCGGTGACACCTCGACAACCAGTTGCTCCGCCGTCGGCTCGCCCTCCAGGCACATCAGTACCCGGGTGGAGACGTCGAGAGCGAAGTTCCTGACCTGATCCTCGAAGCCGGTCGGGGCGCTCACTCCTCGCCGAGCAGGAAGTCGATCGACTTGAGCTCGGTCCAGGCGGCGAGCTCCTCCGGGATGAGCATGTACTGCGCCGCGAGGTCGGTGATCTCCGGCAGGGTGAGGCCGACGCGGGCCAGGACGGCGGCCCGGCGGCGGTGGAGTTCCTCGGTGGTGGCGTGTTCGATGGTGACGGTCAGGAGTGATCCCCCTTCACTGCTGACGGCTTCTCGGCCTCCGATTATGCCCGAGCCGCGAGGCGGACCAGGGGATACTGGCGGTCCGACTTCTTCTGGTACTTCGCGTACCGCGGCTGCGCCTCGACGATCCGCGCCCACGCCTGCTCCCGATCGGCACCGTCGAGCCGGGTGGCGGTGACGGGGGTGGCGGGTGAGCCGTGCAGCTCGACGGCGACCTGTGAAGGGTTCGCGCGCAGGTTGGCGTACCAATCGGGGTTGCGGTCGCCGCCGCCGGAGGCGATGACGAGCCGATCGGAACCGTCGGCGAACCAGCTGAGCGGGGTCTCCCGCGGGGCACCGGACTTGCGGCCGACGGTGTGCAGGATCAGCACCTCCATCCCCATCATCGACCCGCCCTTGCGGCGGATGCGGGTGGCGGTGCGGGCGTTCATCTTGCGCTGGAACCAGAGGGAGAGGGACATGGTCAGCCCTTCTGGTTGATGCGGACGAGGTTGCCGGCGGGGTCGCGGAAGGCGCAGTCGCGGACGCCCCACGGCTGGTCGGTGGGCTCCTGGACGACGTCGGCCCCCGCGGCCTGAACGCGGTCGAAGACGGCGGCGAGGTCGGGGGTGGCGAGGTGGATGCGGGCGTAGCTGCCCTTCTCCATCATGGCGGTGATGGTGCTGCGCTCGGCGGCGGCGAGGTCGGGGTCGCCGTCGACGGGGTACAGGACGATGGAGGTGGCGCCGGGCGGGGCGACGGTGATCCAGCGCATGGCGCCGGAGCCGACGTCGTTGCGGACCTCGAAGCCGAGTGCGTCGCGGTAGAAGGTGAGCGAGGCGTCGGGGTCGGTGTGCGGGAGGAAGGTCTGGTCGATGCTGAGTTCCATGCGAACAACGCTAGGAGCGCGGCCCCCACCTGCGCTTCTCGATTCCTGATCGGTTCCGGCAGGCTCGAGATTCGTGTGAAAACCGTTCGACCGCTTACTATTCCGCCCATGAGGAAAATCGCGATGCTGGTGGGGACGGCCGCGGCCGCGGCGCTGACCGTGGCGGGGGCCGGGAACGCCGCGGCGGACCCGGTGATCGACGCCTACGTGCAGGCGGCAACGGCGGCCTGCGAGGAGCAGGGCTACACCTACGACGCGCAGCAGGCGGCGGCCGGGTACCGGCCCGCCACCGTGCAGTGCGTCAACCGGAAGGCGCTGGCGCTCGTGTTCGTCCCGATCGCCGACGGCACCCCGTGCACCGTCCTCGACGGCATCAACCCGCGTGAGGGCCTCGCCACCGGGGGCGTGTGCCGCTAACCGGCGAGCAGCCGCCGGAACTTGCTGCCCTGGAAGACCAGGGGCTCGATATCGGCGCGGGTGGCGATGCGGTGGATCCGCAGGATGACCACGCTGTGGTCGCCCGCGGGCACCTCGGCCTCCGGCACCCCTTCGATCCAGGCCGAGGCACCGTCGATGAACACCGACTCGCCGGTGCCCCGATGCAGCTCGGAGCCGTGGAACCGGTCGCCGTCGCGCGTCCCGAGGGCGCGCGCGGCCGCCTGCTGGTCGGTGCCGAGCAGGCTCAGCCCGAGGTGCCCGGCCTTGGCCAGCAGCGGCCAGGTGGAGCTGGAGTTCTGCACGCAGAAGGAGACCAGCGGCGGGTCCAGCGAGACCGGGACGAAGGTGCTCACGGCGAGGCCGTACGGCGTGCCGTCGATCTCGGCGGCCACCGCGACCACCCCGCTGGGGAAGTTCGAGAAAGCGCGGCGCAGGCCGGAGCCGTCGGCGGGGAATTCGAAGAGGTCATGCATGATTCGTCACTCCCGTACCAAGGATGAGCGCGTCGACCACCGGCCGCCAGCGCTCGGTATACGCGGTCAGGACTCCGTCCTCGGCGAAGGTGCGGTCGGCGAGGTAGAGCCCGGGTAGCGCGGTGGTCGCGCCGATCTCGGTCAGGACCGGCTTGAGCAGCAGGTCGGGGGCGAGCGCGTGGGCGGGCCCGGCGCCGAGCATGAGGGGGACCGCGACCACCCCGGCCAGGCCGGTGCCGCCGTCGAACTGCTCCAGGAAGAGCTTGAGCAGCCCGGTGTAGGTGGCCTTGAAGGTCGGGCTGGCGAAGATCACCAGGTCGGAGGCGGCTACCCGCTCCTTGGCGGCGGTGACCGCGGGATCGCCCCAGCCGAGCAACCCCGCGCCGAACTCGACCAGGTCGACCACGGCGGGCTCCGCGCCCGGCCGCAGCCCCTCGGCCAGCAGGGTCGCGGCGGTCAGGGTGCGCGAGGCCGGCTTGGGGTTGCCGGCCACGACGGTGACTGTCATGTCCTCTCCTTCCGCACGTTCAGATGACGCCGTGCAGCGGTGGCGGCGTGCCCTGCAGCAGGGCACGGCCGATGTGCTGATACTTCCACCGCACGGGGTCGTGCAGGGTGTGCGTGCGCGCATTGCGCCAGAAGTGGTCGAGGTCGGTGCCGACGCCCGCGCTGCGGGTGCCGCCCACCTCGAAGACGGCGGCGGCGACCTCGTTGGCGGCGCGATCCGTGAGCACCTTGGCGGCGGCGACGGCCAGCGAGGCGTGCCCGGACGCCTCGGCGTCGGTGCTGCCGGGCGCGGGGGTGTGGCCGGTGGCCCGGTCCACGGCGGCGCCGGCGGCGGCCAGCGCCGACTCGGCGGCGACCACCTCGACGCCGAGCTCGCCGAAGCGCTGGATGAGCAGCGGGTCGTCGGCGGCCTTCGCCACCCCGGCCTCGAACCACGGGCGGCTGGCGGTGCGGACGAAGCGGGCCGCGGCCTCCAGCGAGCCGCGCGCGATACCCGCGTCGATGGCGGCGTGCAGCAGCTGGGCGAAGGCGCCGTAGCCGGTGGGGGCATTGACCGCGTCGGCCCGCGCGACCACCTGGTCGACGCCCACCGCGACGCCGTCGAACTCGACGGTGCCGCTGCCGGTGGTGCGCTGGCCGAGCGCGTCCCAGTCGTCCAGGATGTGCACGCCTGGGGTATTCGCGGGCAGGAGGGCGACGTACTCGCCGTCCGGCAGCCCGGTGCTGCCCGCCGGGTCGTCGAGCCGGGTGAGCACGGCGAGGATGTCGGCGAAGAGCGAGCCGGTGCAGTAGAACTTGGTGCCGTCCACCCGGAAGCCGCCCGGCGCGGGGCGCAGCGTCGTACAGATCCGCGCGCTGGTGCTGCTGCTCCGCTCGGCCTGCGCATTGGCGAGCTTGGCGCCCTCCAGCACCGCGCCCAGGTAGCGGATGCGCTGCTGCGGGGAGCCGGCCAGCTTGAGCAGGTTCACGTAGACGAAGTGGCTGTGCGGGATCTGCGCGATATTCGGGTCCGCGGTGGCGAGCACCCGCACCACCTCGGCGACCGCGCTCGGCGGCAGGTCGGCGCCGCCCAGCTCGGCGGGGACGGTGACGGCGAGCAGCCCGCTGGCCGCCAGCCGATCGATCTCGGCGTGCGGCAGGGTGCGCTCCCGGTCGCGGCCCGCCGCTCCGGGCCCGAACTCCGCCGCCAGCTCGGCGGCGACCGCGAACGCCCACTCCGCCGAGCCGATCCGATCGGCGGCGACCGCGGTCATCAGCTCACCGCCACCGGCTGCTCGGCGGCCTCCAGCTCGCGCACCAGCGGAAGCACCTTCGCGCCGAAGTACTCGATCTCCTCCTGGAAGTGCAGGAACCCGCCGAGGATCAGGTCGACGCCGAGCTTCTTGTAGGCGACGATGCGCTCCGCGACCTGCTCCGGCGTGCCGATGAGCTGGGTGCGGAAGCCGTCGTTGTACTGGACCAGGTCCTCGAAGGTGGAGTCGGCCCACATGCCCTTGCGGTCGCCGGTCGAGGCGCCCGCCTGCTGCACGGCGTCGCGGAAGCCATCGACGGCGGGCTTGTTCGCCTTGGCGATGATCTCGCGCAGCGTCTCGCGGGCCTCCTTCTCGGTGTCGCGGGCGATGATGAAGCCGTTGAGGCCGAAGTTCACCTCGCGGTCGCGCTCGCGGGCGTGCCCGCGCACATCGGTGAGCTGCTCGGTGACGCCGTCGAAGTCCTTGCCGTTGGAGAAGTACCAGTCGGCGTAGTAGCCGCCGTTGCGGCGGGCCGCGCTGGAGTTGCCGCCCTGGAAGAGCTCCGGGTTCGGGCGCTCGGGGGTGTTCAGCGGCTTGGGCTTGAGGGTGAAATCGCGGATGCGGTAGAAGTCGCCGCCGTAGTTCACCTCGTCCTCGGTCCAGATCTTGCGGATCACCTCGAGGAACTCGCCGCTGCGGCGGTACCGCTCGTCGTGCTCCAGCCACGGCTCGCCGAGCGCCTTGAACTCGCCGGCGAACCAGCCGGAGACCACATTGATGGCGAAGCGGCCGTTGGAGAGGTGGTCGGCGGTGGCGCCGAACTTGGCCAGCACCGCCGGGTGCCAGAGCCCCGGGTGCACCGCGGCGATCACCTTGAGCCGCTCGGTGGCGCCGAGCAGCGCCAGGCTGAACGAGGTGGATTCGTGCTGGAACTCGGCGCCGTAGGAGGCGGTGTAGCGCACCTGGGAGAGGGCGTAGTCGAAGCCGTTGTTCTCGGCGGTCTGCGCGAGCTTCTTGTTGTACTCGAAATCCCAGCTGGTGCGCTGTTCGATATCGCTGGTGACCAGCCCCCCGCTGACATTGGGCACCCAGTAGGCGAACCGGATCTGTTCGGCGATCTTCTCGGTGGTCATATGTGTGCTCCTCGCGTCGGCCGTGCCCGGCCGGGGTCGTCCTCCATGTCAGCACCGGCGACCGGATCGGCCGAGGTTTTGAATCCCCGCGATCCGATCGCCGGTGGGTCGTACCGTCAGGCCGGGACGGTGTCGGCCTGGTACTCCGAGCGCGCGAAGCGGCCCGCGGGGGCGAACTTCGCGAGCAGTTCGCCCGCGTCCTCCCCGGTGATCCTGGAGATATAGGCGACGGCATCGTCGGCGGACTCGATCTCGGCGAACGGCTGCGGCCGGTGCAGCAGCCCGACCAGCGCCGAGGCGAACTTCGGGTGCACCGCGGCGGCGGCGAAGAAGGCATTGCCGATCTCGCCGAACTCCGGGTCGCTGAGGAAGAGCCGGGTCACCTTGGCGGCGGCCTCGGCGCGGTAGGCCAGGAACTCCGCGTACCGCGCGCCCAGCCAGGCGGCGTCGAACGGCCCGTCGTGCACGGCGGCCGCGGCGACCAGCCGCTGCGCCTGCACCAGCCCGCCCTGCGCGCCCTGCCCGGCCACCGGGTCGTGCGCCACCGCGGTGTCGCCGAGCGCGCCGACGGCGTGGCCGCTCGCGGTGTACCCGACACCCTCGCGCACCACCGGGCGGACCGCGCCCTTCAGCCAGGAGTGCGGGTCCTCGGAGAGGTGCCGGGTGGCGAGCACCTCGGGCAGGTCCCACTCGAGGTAGTCGCGGTAGAGCTGCTGCACGATCTGGTGCCCGGACTCGGCGGAGTCGGCGGCGGCGAAGCGCTGCTCCCAGTCGCTGCCCGGCCGCGCCCAGCCGATGAAGGCCCAGGTCCAGCCGACGTCCTTGTGCAGGTACGGCCCCCACCAGGCCTCGCCCTGGTCGGCGACGATGGAGAACAGGCTGTGCGCGCCGCCGGCCGGGCTGCGGTGCGCGAAGACGTCGCGCCCGGCGCCGAGCCCGCCGACGGTGAGCGCGAGCAGCCTGCGCTGCGGCTCGTCGTAGACGGTGCGGGCGCTGTCCACCGGGAAGAGGTCGACGAGCCCGGCCTTGCCGGTGGCGACCAGGGTGAGGTCGTGCTTCGCCGCGATGCCGTCCAGCGTCTCCGGGGTCACCGCCTCGACCACGAAGGTGCCACCCCTGCGCCGGAATTCGGTGAGCCGCTCGTCGGCCTTGAGCCGGGTGTCCACCGCCACGCCGACGTAGCCGTCGAAGGTGCCGTCGAAGGCGATGAGCTCGGGGCGCTCCGGGCCGGGGCCGGCGATGCGCACGCTGAGCCCGGTGTGCCGGGGCGCGCGGCCGGTGTAGCTGTCCAGCCCGAGCGCGGATTCGGCCTGCTGCACCTCGCCGAACTCCAGCGCGGTGCCGGTGGCCGGGACGTCGTCGCGCAGCGCGCGCTGATCCCGGTCGCTGTAGAGAGTCACGTCGAACCCGGCGTCGAGCAGGCCGAGTGCCGCCGTGACACCGGTCTGCCCGGCGCCGACGATCGCCGCGCTGCGGGTGTTGGAGGTAGTCGATGTCATACCCGAATGGTGCGGGCGCCGCGGACGGCACTGGAGTATTGCGATCAGAGAGAATGGATTCCGGCTATTGCCCGGCGGTAGCTTTACCATCGGCGGTATGTCGTTCGAAATCACCGAACTCCGCGGCGACCGGGCCGAACAGTACCGTCAGCTGCGGGAACAGGCGGAATCGCTGCTCGCCGGGGAAACCGACCGGGTGGCCAATTCCGCGAATCTCGCGGCCTTGATATTCCACGCCCTTCCGGATTTGAATTGGGCGGGTTTCTATTTCACCCGGGGCGGAGAATTGGTCGTCGGACCATTTCAGGGGAAGCCAGCGTGCGTGCGGATCGCGTGGGGTCGCGGGGTCTGCGGGACCGCGGCGGCGACCGGGGAGACGCAGGTGGTGCCGGATGTGCACGCCTTCCCCGGGCACATCGCCTGCGACGCCGACAGCCGCTCCGAGATCGTGATCCCGCTGCGCCGCGGGGGCGCGGTGATCGGCGTGCTGGATCTGGACAGCCCGAAGCCCGGCCGGTTCGACGAGGTCGATCGGGCCGGGCTGGAGGGGCTGGCGGCGGTCTTCGTCGCCGCGCTCAGCGACTGAGCGTGCCCTGGCGGACCTCGGCGTCGGGCAGGGCGGTCGAATTCGGGCCGCCGAGGCGGTAGCTCGCGCCGCGGTGCTCGTCCGGCAGCCGATCGCCCCTGCCGAACAGCGCGTTCCGCAGCGTCCCCGGCACGTATTCGTCGGGGTACGCGCCGCGGGCGACCAGCTCGGGCACCACGTGCTCGATGATGTCGGCGAAGGTGCCCGGCGTGACGGCGTACGCGAGGTTGAAGCCGTCCAGGTCGGTCTCCTCGACCCACTCCTGCAGCCGGTCCGCCACGGTGCCGCCGCTGCCGACGAAGACCGGGCCCATGCCGCCGATCCCGGCCCAGCGGCCGATATCCCGGACGGTCCACTCCCGGCCGTCGTCGTCGAACTCCTGGAAGGCGGCGACGGCCGAGCGGATGGCATTGCTCTGCACGTCGCCGATGGGGTCGTCCAGGTCGTAGCGGGAGAGGTCGATCCCCATCCAGCCGGACATGAAGACCAGCCCGCCCTCGATGCTCGCGTAGGAGAGGTACTCCTCGTGCTTGGCCCGCGCCGCCTCGTCGGTGGCGGCGGTGACGATGGTGGCCAGTGCGTAGATCCGGGCCGCGTGGCGATCCCGGCCCGCCGCCTCGAGTGCGTCCCTGATATTCGAGACCACCTGGGTGAGCACCCGTTTCGAGGGCGCGGCGACGAAGATGGCCTCCGCGTTCTCGGCGGCGAAGCGGGTGCCGCGCGGGGAGGCGCCCGCCTGGTAGATCACCGGGGTGCGCTGCGGGGACGGCTCGGAGAGGTGGATGCCGGGCACGGTGAAGTGCCTGCCGCGGTGGCCGATGTGGTGCACCTTGGCCGGGTCGACGTAGATGCCGCGCTCGGCGTCGCGCAGCACGGCGCCGTCCTCCCAGGAGCCCTCCCAGAGTTTGTAGAGCACCTCCAGGTACTCGTCCGCCTGGTCGTAGCGCTCGTCGTGGTCGAGCTGGTCGTCGGCGCCCAGATTGCGCGCCGCCGACGGCAGGTACCCGGTGACGACATTCCAGCCGATCCGGCCGTTGGTCAGGTGGTCCAGGGTGGAGAGTCTGCGGGCGAAGGGGAAGGGGTGCTCGAAGCCGGTGCCGGTGGTGATGCCGAAGCCGAGGTGCTCTGTCACCGCCGCCATCGCCGTGACCAGCAGCAGCGGATCGGCCACCGGCACCTGGGCGCCCTGGCGCAGGGCAGCTACGTCGTCCCCGCCGTACACGTCGTAGATGCCGAGCACATCGGCGATGAAGAGGCCGTCGAAGCGCCCGCGTTCCAGCAGCCGCGCCAGCTCGGTCCAGTAGGACAGCTCCTTGTACCGGTGCGACTGGTCGTCCGGGTGCCGCCACAGCCCGGGGGACTGGTGCGCCACGCAGTTCATGTCGAAGGCGTTGAAGCGGATGCGCCTGGTCATGACGGCTTCCGCTCGCCCGCGCTCCAGGCGAAGGGCAGCTCGGCGCCGTTCAGCAGGTGGTCGCCGATGGCGCGGGCCTTCTGGATGGCCGGGTTGTGCACCGAGATGGTGCGGGCATTGCGCCAGTGCCGGTCCAGCCGGAGCTTCTCCGAGGTGATCGAGGCGCCGCCGACCTCGAAGAGCAGCGAGGTGGCGGGCAGCACGGTCTCGATGACGCCGATCTGGGCCTGGGCGGCGGCGAGCTCGACGGCCACCAGGTCGCGCTCGTCGGTGGCGCCCGCCGCGAGCGTGCGGTCGAGTTCGTCGGCGACGGCGAGCACGGTGGCGCGGGCGGTGAAGGCGGCGGCGGAGAGCTTGCCGATCACCTGCTGCACCAGCGGGTCGTGGCGCGGCAGGTCGCCGGCCGAGTGGGTGTAGCCGCGGGTGCGGCGGGCGACCCACGCGCGGGTGTCGGCCTCGGCCCGCGCGGCGATCCCGGCCAGCACCGCGAGCTGGAAGAGCTGCAGGTAGCCGGTGGAGTAGGTGGCGCCGGGGTTGCCGTAGCCGGGGCCGAGGATCCGGTCCTCCGGGACGACGACCCCGGTGAACTCGGTGGTGCCGCTGGCGGTGAGCCGCTGCCCGAAGCCGTCCCAGTCGTCGTGCTGCCGGACGCCATCGGCATCGGCGTCGACCAGGATGCCGAGCCGCTCGCCGTCCCGGTCGGCGGCGACCAGGATGTGGTCGGCGTAGAGCGAGCCGGTGCTGTAGTACTTGGTGCCGTCCAGCACCCAGTCGTCACCGCGCTTGGTGAGCCGGGTCCGGTAGCGGTCCACCGCGCCGACACCCGGCTCGGTGATGGCATTGCCGACCAGCGTGCCCGCGCCGATCTTGCGCAGCCACTCGTCCCGCACCGGCCCGGCCTCGGCGAGCAGCTGGTCCTCGACGAAGACGAAGTGCACCCGCAGCGCCTGCGGCAGGTTCGACTCCGCCGCGGCCAAGTCGATGAGCAGCCGGAACAGCTGCCGCACGCTCGCGCCGTAGCCACCGGACTCCACCGGCGCCCGCAGCGCGCCGAAGCGGGCGGCGCGCAGCTGGGCCACCTCGTCGTAGGCGAGCCTGCGGTCCACTTCGCGCTCGACCGCGCCATCGGCGATCCGCGCGAAGATCGGCTGGAAGATCCGGTCGAGTTCGGCGTCTGTCGTCTGCTGCGACTGGGTGGAGGTCATGGAGCCAACGATGACCGAGCCCGGCCGCGGCCTCACCCATTGCGTTCAGGCGGATCGGAATCCGCTTTTCAGCGCGCTCCGGCGACGCACTCGGTGCCGATCTTGCCCCGCGCCTCGCGCGACTTGGCGGCGTCGTCGGCGCTCATCCCCATGTTCTCCGGGTCGGACTGCACGGCGGCCTGGTCGTCGCTGATCAGCGTGCGCAGCCCGTCCTGCGAGATTCCGGTGTCGACGAAGACCTTGGCCGCGCAGTCGGCCAGCGCCGCATCCTTGAGCCCCTTGTCCTGCAGCGACTTCGAGAGATCGGCCGCGGTCAGCTGCGGTTCGTCCGAAGAGCCGCAGCCCGCGAGTACCGGCAGCGCGATCAAAGCCGCGACGATCAGGGTTTTCCGCACCCGAATCCTTCCCTCTGCGTATGCATCCGCTGCGGATCATGCCGCACCCGGCGGGCTCCGCACCAGCCCCAGGGGTCACCGGGTGAGCGGCCCCAGGTAGCGGGTGGCGAAGGCGCGCAGCGCGGCCTCGTCGCGCAGGTCGAACCAGCCCTCCGGGGTGAGCACGACGGACTGCGCCAGCCGCAGCGCGATCTCCGCGGCGGCGTCGGCGTCGAAGCCGGGGCGCAGCGCGCGGCACTGGGCGGCCAGGAATTCCCGGCAGGCCCGCAGGATGGGCGCGCCCTCGGTGGTGAGGTGCGGCAGGAAGGTCTCCGGCTCGCTGCGCAGCAGCCTGCCGATCAGCGGGTCGGTGCGGACCAGCAGCACCGCGCGCACGAACCCCTCGACCAGCCGCTCGCCGACGGTGGGGCGGTTCGCGACCTCGGTGGCGATCTCGGTCAGCACGTGCAGGATCCAGCGCTGCAGCGCGGCGGCGATGAGCTCGTTCTTGGTGCCGAAGCGGCGGTAGACGGTGGTGCGGTTGACCTTCGCGCGGCGCCGGATGTCCTCCACCGAGACCCGGCGCAGCCCGTAGTCGCCGAGCTCGGCCAGCGCCGCCTCCAGGATGCGCACGGTCACCGGGTCCTGCCCGGTGCCCGGCTCCTCCAGCAGCGCGGTGCTCACGCCGCCCCGCGCTCCCTGGCGATCCCGGCCAGTGCCCGCGGCTGGTAGCGCACCCGCTCCGGCAGCAGCGGCCAGATCCGGCGCACCAGCTGCACCAGCGCGGTGAAGCGCGCCCGCTCCAGCGGGCCCCACGGCAGCCCGAGCCGCTCGCGCACCGCGGGCGGCATGGTGCCCGCGGCGACCACCCGGTACTCGCGCATGAAGCGCTTGCCGAAGAGTTTCCAGAGGAGGTCGGGAATGAAGGGGATCTGCATCTCGGCGGGGTCGTCGAGCTGGGCCACCACCCAGGCCGCCGCCTCGGTGACCTCGAGCTGCTCGGCGCAGACCCGGTCGAAGTAGGCGCGGAAGCCTGCCCAGTCGGCGGGCATCGGGCGCTCGCTGACGCCGTAGAGCCGGTACCACTGCTTGCCCTCGGCGTAGAAGCGCTGCTTCTCCGCCTCGCTCAGAGGGTGGTCGAAGATGTCCGCGGTCATCATGGCGGCCCACAGGAAGGTGGCGTGCGCCCAGTGGTACACCTCGGGATCGAGCGCGTGGTAGCGCCTGCCGTTGTGGTCGACGCCCTTGATGTCGCGGTGGTAGTCGCGCACCTTCGCGGCGGTGGCCAGCGCCTCGGGGCCGTCGTAGACGACGCCCGCGATCTGCGGCACCGAGCGGAAGATGCGCTCCCACGGCTCGGTGAAGAAGTTCGAGTGCTGGGTCACCCCCGCGCCGAGCCCGGGCAGCATGAGCTGCATGATCCCGGCGGCCGGAGCCAGGAGGTAGGTGCGCCAGTCGCCGAAGTACCGCCACGTCAGCGAATCGGGGCCGAGCGGCACCGTAACCTGCTCTACGGAAGACATAGAGCAACAGTAATTGACCATTTGTTGCCCGGCAATGGGCTAGGGTTCCAGCCATGGTGAAGCTGAACCAGCACCGCACCGGCTCCGGCGAACCGCTCGTGCTCGTGCACGGCATCGGCAGCCGGTGGCAGGTGTGGGAGCCGCTCTTCGACCGGCTGGCGGGATCGTTCGAGGTCATCGCGGTGGATCTGCCCGGATTCGGCGGCAGCGCGCCGCTGCCGCACACGACCGTCGAGACGCTCACCGACGCGCTCGCCGAGTTCATCGCCGCCGAGGGGCTGGAGCGGCCGCACCTGGCCGGGAACTCCATGGGCGGGCTGATCACCCTGAAAGTCGCCGCGCGCGGCCTGGCCCGCTCGGTGACGGCCTTCTCCCCCATCGGCTTCTGGGGCACCGCGGGCCGGGTCTGGTGCCAGCAGTCGCTGGGCCGGGCGCGCGGCCTCGGCCGGGCCATCGAGCCGAAACTGCCCGCGCTGCTCGGCAACCCGGCCGGGCGCACCGCCTTCCTGGAGCTGGTCTTCGGCAAGCCGTGGCAGGTCACGCCGGAGGTCGCGCTCGCCACCGTGCAGGGCGCCATGAACGCGCCCGGCTTCCCCGAGGCGCTCGATTCGTTCCGCGACGCGCGGCTGCACGAACTCGGCGCGCTCGCCGACATCCCGGTGACGGTGGCCTGGGGCAATCGGGACATCCTGCTCACCTACGCCACCCAGAGCCGGAGGGCGCGGCGGCTGCTGCCGAACGCCAGGCACATCACCCTGCCGGGCAGCGGGCACACGCCGTTCTACGACGACCCGGCCGGGTGCGCCCGGGTCCTGCTCGACCAGCGCTGATCAGCCGCGGCGCGGGGCCAGCGACGCCGGGTCGGCGGTGCCGAGCAGCACCCGAACGGCGGTGTCCCAGCGGCGCTGGATCTTCCGGTTGCCCGCGACGTCACCGGTGAGCATGGCCCGCATGGCGAGCCCGGTGATGATCTCGATGGTGAACTCGGTGATGATCGGCACCCGGCTGTCGTCCGGGAACTCGCTGCGGAACGCCTCGCGCACCCGGCTCTGCATCTGCTCGAAGAGCCGCACCTCCAGCGGCAGGAACTCGGCGCGCAGCTCCGGATCGGTGCGCGCCGCCACCCACATCTCCAGCGCCGCCAGGAATTCCGGGCCGGAGAGCATGCGCGCGGTCATGTCGACCGCACGGGCCAGCCGGTCCTCGCCCTCGGGCAGCGCGTCGAACTCGGTCTCCAGCTGGGCGATCCGGCGCAGCGCGACGTGCTCCACCGCACCGGCGAGCAGGTCGGCCCTGGTCGGGAAGTGGTGCTGCAGGGTGCCGCGCGGCACCTCGGCCCGCTTCTGCACCTCCAGCGTCGTCGTGCCCGCGTAGCCGACCTCGACCAGGCTGGCCACGGTCGCGTCCAGCAGCCGCGCCCGCATGCGGGTGCGGCGCTGCTCCTGCGTCTCGCGGACCCGGCCCGGCACCGATCAGCGTCCCTGCCAGACCGGGTCGCGCTTCTGCGCGAAGGCGATCGCGCCCTCGGCGGCATCCTTGGAGATCAGCGCGGGCAGCGCGATCTCGCCCTGCTTGGCGAAGGCCTCGGCGCTCGACCAGTCCGGGGACTCGTCGATGATCCGCTTGCTCGCCGCCACCGAGAGCGGCGCCGCCGCCACGATCTCGGCCGCCAGCTCCAGCGCGACCTCGAGCGCGGTGCCCGGCTCGACCACCCGGTTCACCAGCCCCAGGTCGTAGAGGCGCTGCGCCGCGATCTGGCCGCCGGTGAGCGCGAGCTCGGCGACGATCGGGCGCGGCAGCCGCTGGGTCAGCCGGAGCACGCCGCCCGCCGCGGCCACCAGCCCCCGCTTGACCTCGGGAATCCCGAAGCGCGCGGTGCTGGAGGCGACGATCAGGTCACCGGCGAGCGCCAGCTCGAAACCACCGGCGAGCGCGTACCCCTCGACCGCCGAGATCATCGGCTTGCCCGGCGGCTTCGCGGTGATGCCGAGCGGGCCCCGCTTCTGGGTGATCGGCATCTCGCCCTTCGAGGCGGCGATCAGGTCCATGCCCGCGCTGAAGGTGTTCTCCGCGCC
Source organism: Nocardia sp. NPDC050697 (assembly GCF_040654395.1). NCBI lineage: Bacteria > Bacillati > Actinomycetota > Actinomycetes > Mycobacteriales > Nocardiaceae > Nocardia > Nocardia sp. NPDC050697. The sequence continues at coordinate 541,347 of NZ_JBFAHY010000002.1, read as the reverse complement.
GGTGAGGACCAGCACGCGCGCGGTGTCGTCGGCCTCGAACTCGTCCACCGCGGCCTCGATGGCCCTCGCGGTCGCCAGGTCGATGGCATTGCGCGCCTTCGGGCGGTTCACGGTGAGCAGCGTGATCGAGTCCCGCTGCTCCACCAGGAGCGAATCGGTCACAGCGCAGTCCTTTCGGTGAGCGGGGCGAACCGGTCGGCGGCCGTGATCTCGACGGCCGCGCCGAGCGGGTCGCCGTCGGTGCAGGCCGCGATGGTCTCCGCGTCCGAGGCCCGCACCAGTATGCGGGCACCCGCCGGATTCAGGGCGCTGATCACCACGGCTTCCGGCTCGTCGGCGCCATCCCGGCCCTTTCGATACGCGACGGTGTACGACTCCACGGTGGCCGGGCCGGTGTAGCCGGGCGCGGTGGCCCGGCGCGCGGCGGGCACCTCCGGCTCCTCGGCCCGGAAGCGCCCGGCAGGCGGGCGGGCGGAGAGCACCGCGGCGCCGTGCTTGGTGAGGTACCAGCCGAGCGCGGTGGCCAGCCCGAAATCACCCGGGTGCGCGCGCAGCACCTGGACCAGCGCGGCCAGCGAGTGCGTCGTGTAGTTGTTGCCGGGGCCGCCGGCGAAGGTCAGCCCGCCGGTCAGGGTGAGCGGGCGGGCCGGGTCGTCCAGCGGCAGCCCGAGCGCCTCGGCCGCCACCTGCACCGCGATCGGGAAACAGGAGTACAGGTCGATGTGCGCGACCTCGTCGATGCCGACGCCCGCGGCGCGCAGCGCGGCGCCGCCGGCCGCGGCGATGGCGGGCGAGGCGGCCAGGTCGGCGCGCTCGGAGACGAACCACTCGTCGGTGGCGGTGGCGGCGCCGTGCAGGAAGACCCAGCGGTCGTGCGGCACGCCCGCCGCGTCGGCCGCGGCCGCGCTGCAGACGATCAGCCCCGCGCCCTGGTTGACCGTCAGGTTGGCGGTGAGCAGCTTCGGGTACGGCGTCGCGACCAGGCGGTTCGACGGGTCCGGGGTGATCAGCTCGGCGACGGTGCGGCGCTCCGGCTGCCAGGCGAAGGGGTTCTCGGCGGCGACCGCGGAGAAGCGGGACCAGAGCGCGCCGATCCGCTCCAGGTGCGCCTCCTCGGTCAATCCGAGGCGGGCCCGGAGCGCGGTCTCCATGAGCGCGTAGAAGTACACCGGGCCCCAGAGCCCGGCGGCGTTCTCCAGCTCCGAGTTCGGGCCGCGATCGGTGCCGACGACCTCGTCCGGCACCGCGCCCGCCGGCTCGTCCGGCCAGCTCGGGGTGATGCCGGTGCGCGCCGCGGTGATCCCGGCGGCCACCGCCTCGGCCCCGGTGAGCAGCGCGATCTCGGCCTTCCCCTCGGCGATGGCCTGCGCCACCCGGCCGAGCAGCTTGATCGGGGCGTCGCCGCCGAAGCGCACCGACTGCAGGGTGCGGGCCGGGGCGGCGCCGAGCTCGGCGGCGGCCAGCGCGCCCAGGTCCTCGTACGGCTTGCTCACCGGCGAGACCGCCGCGACCAGGTCGGCCGCGCGCAGCAGCCGGTCGCCGGTGCCGCTGTCCGCGCCGGCCCGGCGCAGCGCCTCGGCGGCGAGTTCGGCGGGGCCGGGCAGCCCCGGCTCCTTGCCGCGGTGCACCACCTGTCCGGCTCCGACCAGGACCGGGGTTCGTGGATCCACTCCGGCTGGCAGCATCGTTCCTCCGCTCGTCGCCAGTTACCGTCAACATTGACGGTAACTGGCGTGCGGCGGAATCGCCAGAAAACGACGGTGGCAAGCCCTGGATTTTCCGGGCAGCGCTGTTAGCATTCGTTCGATTTGCCAGACAGTCGGGGTGTGGCGCATCGCACGAACGGCGGGGGTGTGCGGCACGGGTCCCCGGCACGACGCCGGAGGCTCCCCACCGTGCAGAAGACCGCGAGCTTGCTGCTGTCCGCCCTCACCGGGCTCTCCGCCCTGCTCCTCACCACGGCGACACCGGCGGCGGCGAACCCGAACGCCATCAACCCGATCCCGGTGCTGAACGGCAGCACCGGGCTGCCGCACCTGAACGGCCGCGCCCGCGCCGTCTTCCAGGTCACCGGCATGGCGAGCCCGAACAACACCCAGACCTACAACGTGCTCGGCACCGACCTCGGCATCATGTGGGACAACGGCAACGGCGAGATGCTCACCGCCTTCGGCGACACCGCCGGGCTCGGCTTCCCCAACCTGCTCGCGGGCAGCGTGTGGGCCTGGCGCAGCAATATCCTGCTGCGCAGCGACACCAGGGACCCCGCGAACGGCATCTACTTCGACAGCGTCGTGCGTGACGTATTCGGCCAGGCGCGGGATCTGATCCCCAGCCCCAAGGTGCCGTTCCTGGAGATCAGCCGCATTCCCACCGCGGGCATCTCGGTCGGCGGGGTGCAGTTCATGAGCCTCATGTCGATCAAGACCTGGGACGCCGCCGGCCAGTGGACCACCAACTTCTCCGGCCTCGCCGCCTCCGCGGACAATGGCGAGACCTGGGCCGAGCTGCCCGCCACCAAGCGCCCGAACGAGGGCGGCAACGCCAACTTCCAGATGAACGCCTTCGTCGGCCGCGGCGAGTGGGTGTACGAGTACGGCACCCGCTCCGGCCGCAACAACGCCGCCTACGTGGCCAGGGTGAAGGGCGCCGACATCGGCAACCTGGCCGAGTACGAGTACTGGGACGGCGGCGGTTGGCGCAAGGACGACGTCAACGCCGCGGCCCCGATCATGGGCGGCGTCGGCGAGCTCTCGGTGCTCTACAACGAGTACCTGGGCCAGTACGTCTCGCTGACCACCGACCCGTTCAACTCGGTGGTGCTGCGCCGCTCGCCCGCGCCGGAGGGGCCGTGGAGCGCGCCGGAGGTCATCATCGACACCCGTGAGCTGCCGTCGGCGTACGCGCCGTCGATCTTCCCCTACCAGACCGGGCGCGACCTGTACTTCATGACGACCGTGCACAGCCAGTACAACGTGGTGCTCATGCGCACCACGCTCTGACCCGCTTCCTAGACTGGGCGGCATGGATGCCGCCGCATGGGACGAGCGCTACGCCAGCACCGAGCTCGTCTGGGGCGCCCCGCCGAACAGCACCGTGGTCCAGCACATCCACGGCCTGGAGCGGGCGCCGGAGCTGGTCGCCGACCCGGACGGCACCGTGCCGGAGCTGCCGCGCGCGCTCGACCTGGCCTGCGGCGAGGGGCGCAACGCGCTCTGGCTGGCCACGCACGGCTGGCAGGTGCACGCGGTGGACTGGTCGCAGGTGGCGGTGGACAAGGGGCGCACCGTCGCCACCCGGCTCTCCCGCTCGGTGCGCACCAGGATCACCTGGGAGTGCGCCGATCTCACCGACCCGGCGGTGCTCACCGGGCGGTACGAGCTGGTGCTCATGGTCTTCCTGCACCTGCCGCCGGAGGAGCGGCGCGCGCTGGTGCGCCGGGCCGCCGAGGTGCTGACGCCCGGTGGCACGCTGCTGGTGCTCGGGCACGACACGACCAATATCAGCGATGGGTACGGCGGGCCGCGGGATCCGTCCATCCTGTTCACCCCGGACGACATTCGTGCCGATCTGGGCCCGCTGTCGGCGCAGATCCGGATCGCGGTCGCGGAGCGGGTGCTCCGGCCTACGGAGGAGCGCGACGCCATCGACGCGCTCGTGGTCGCGAGAAAAAGGGAAAATTCTCCCGGGGACTGACGAACGGCGCGATCAGCGCGCCGACCAGCGGCGCAGCCAGGGCTCGACGACCTTCTCGATCTCGTCGAACCCGCGCCGGAACGAGTGCGGCTGCCCCGCGATCACGTGCAGCTCCGCGACATCACCGGCCTCCGGGACGCCGAACGGGTCACTACCCCCATTGATCACCACCACCTCGGCCGCGGCCGCCGCCAGCAGCTCCGCGCGCCGGGAACGCTCCGGCTTCCCCGGCGGATGCAGCGGGAACGACAGCGCGAGCACCCCGCGCGCCCCGGCCGCCGTCGCGGTCCGGCAGGCCACCCTGGCTCCGTTGCTGCGCCCGCCCTGCACCAGCGGCACCGGCCCGTAGCGCTCGCGCAGCGCGGCGACGAGCTCCAGCCACGCCGCATCCTGCTTCTCCGCCGGCCCCGGCGCCCGCGCCCCGCGCACCCGGTACGGCTGCACAACCCGCGCCACCGCCGCCCCGCACCGAACTGCCAGGTCACGCACGGTGAGCAGATCCCTGGCGTCGACCCCGCCCCCGGCGCCGTGGGTCAAAACCACCAGCAGCGACGGCCCGAGAACGTCGTCGATCTCGACCTCGGCGGGCCCCGCACTGGTGTCGATGCGCACAGTCAACCGTAACGACTCGATGTTCCTCGCGTCACATCGACCCGTTCGACTTTGCTACCTCATTACCGGCCGGTAATATGAAGAGTAAGTTACCCGCGAGTAGCTGCATCTTGGGCGGGAACGGCAGACAACCGACCGCACCAACTCAACGGAGAGTGAGTACCGACATGGGTCACTACAAGAGCAACGTCCGCGACCTGGAGTTCAACCTCTTCGAGGTACTGGGCCTGGAATCGCTGCTGGAGACCGGCGCGTGGGGCGATCTGGACGCCGACACCGTGCGGGAGATGCTCAACGAGGTGCGCAGGCTCGCCGAGGGCCCGCTGGGCGAGTCCTTCGCCGAGACCGACCGCCACCCCCCGACCTTCGACCCCGAGACCCACACCGTGCACCTGCCGGAGCCCTTCAAGAAGAGCTACCGCGCCATGCAGGACGGCGGCTGGGACCGGCTCGGCGTACCGGAGGAGCTCGGCGGCCTGCCGATGCCGCGCGCCGCGTACTGGGCCTTCGCCGAGCTCATCCTGGGTGCGCAGCCCGCCGCCTTCATGTACGCCGCCGGCTCCGGCTTCTCGCAGATCTTCCACGACAACGGCACCGACGAGCAGAAGCAGTGGGCCAAGCTCATCGCCGAGCAGGGCTGGGGCGCCACCATGGTGCTGACCGAGCCCGATGCCGGCTCCGACGTGGGCGCCGGCCGCACCAAGGCGATCAAGCAGGAGGACGGCTCCTGGCACATCGAGGGTGTCAAGCGCTTCATCACCAACGGCGACTCCGACGACCTCTTCCCGAACATCATGCACCTGGTGCTGGCCCGCCCCGAGGGCGCCGGCCCCGGCACCAAGGGGCTCTCCCTCTTCTTCGTGCCCAAGTTCCACTTCGACCCGCAGACCGGCGAGCGCGGCGAGCGCAACGGCGTCTTCGTGACCGGGCTGGAGCACAAGATGGGGCTCAAGGCCTCTTCCACCTGCGAGGTGACCTTCGGCGGGCACGGCGTCCCGGCCACCGGCTGGCTGGTCGGCGAGGTGCACAACGGCATCGCGCAGATGTTCAACGTCATCGAGCACGCCCGGATGATGGTCGGCACCAAGGCCATCGCCACCCTCTCCACCGGTTACCTGAACGCGCTGGACTACGCCAAGCAGCGCGTGCAGGGCGCCGACCTGACCAAGATGGCCGACAAGGCCGCGCCGCGCGTCACCATCACCCACCACCCCGACGTGCGCCGCAGCCTGATGACCCAGAAGGCCTACGCCGAGGGGCTGCGCGCGGTCTACCTCTACACCGCCGCGCACCAGGACGCCGCGCTCGCCGAGCGGGTCTCCGGCGCGGACGCCGATCTCGCGGCCCGGGTCAACGACCTGCTGCTGCCGATCGTCAAGGGCGTCGGCTCCGAGCGGGCCTACCAGTACCTGACCGATTCGCTGCAGACCCTCGGCGGCTCCGGCTTCCTGCAGGACTACCCGATCGAGCAGTACATCCGGGACGCCAAGATCGACTCCCTGTACGAGGGCACGACGGCCATCCAGGCGCAGGATTTCTTCTTCCGCAAGATCGCCCGTGACCGCGGCGTCGCGCTCGGCCACGTGGCCGGGCAGGTGCAGAAGTTCATCGACTCGGAGGCGGGCAACGGCCGGCTCAAGGGCGAGCGCAAGCTGCTCGCCACCGCGCTGGAGGACGTGCAGGCCATGGCCGCCACCCTCACCGGGCACCTGATGGCCGCCCAGGAGGACTCGGCCGAGCTGTACAAGGTCGGCCTCGGCTCGGTGCGCTTCCTGCTCGCCGTCGGCGACCTGCTCATCGGCTGGCAGCTGCTGCGCCACGCCGAGCTGGCGATCGCCGCGCTGGACAGCGGGGCGGGCAAGGACGAGGCGTTCTACACCGGCAAGGTCGCCGTGGCGCAGTTCTTCGCGCGCAACGTGCTGCCGGAGCTCACCGCCACCCGCGCCGTGCTGGCCACCCTGGACAACGAGATCATGGAGCTCGACGAAGCGGCCTTCTGATTCGTCCCGCTCGCTCGGCAACGGCCCGGTTCCCACCGGGCCGTTGTCGTTTCCGGGTGCGCCCCCTTCCGAATCCGGGGACAGCAGGCAGAATGGGCCACGCCGACCCGGCTACGCAGAAGGGACCGCCTGGATGAAACGCTCGCTGTCAGCCCTGGTCACGGCCGGTGCGCTGGCCCTGACGGTCGTCGTCACCGGCGGTGCGCCGGCCGGCGCCGACCCGAACAACGTCAACCCCATCCCCGGCATGAACGGCCAGCCGCGCGGCCTGCCGAAGCTGCCCGGGCGGACCGAGGCGGTCTTCCAGGTCACCGGCATGGACAGCCCGAACCGCACCGAGCAGTACAACATGCTCGGCACCGACCTCGGCGTCATGTGGGACGGCGACGGCACGCTCTTCACCGCCTTCGGCGACAGCGCCGGGCTCGGCTTCCCGAACCTGCTCGCGGGCAGCATGTGGGCCTGGACCAGCAACGCCCTCGTCCGCTCCGGCAACCACGACCCGGCGAACGGGCTGCGCTTCGACAGCTTCGTGCCGAATCCGCTGCCGAGTCCCAAGATCCCCGGCATCGAGATCAGCCTGATCCCGACCGCGGGCGTCTCGGTCGGCGGCGACCAGTACCTCAGCATGATGTCGGTGCGGGCCTGGGGCGACCACGGGAAGTGGGACACCAACTTCGCCACCCTCGCCGTCTCGCACGACCACGGCCAGACCTGGCAGCAGCTCACCACCACCCGCCGCGCGAACGTCGACGGCCACGAGCGCTTCCAGCAGAACGCCTTCCTGAAGCGGGACGGCTTCGTCTACCGCTACGGCACGCCCGGCGGCCGGAACAACCCCGGCTTCGTCTCCCGGGTGCGCGAGCCGGAGATCGCGAATATCGACGCGTACGAGTACTGGGACGGCAAGGAGTGGAAACTCAACGATCCGCTCGCCTCCGCGCCCGTCGTCGGCGGCGTCGCCGAACTCTCGGTGAACTGGAGCGGCTACCTCGGCAAGTACGTCATGACCACCACCGACGCCACCAACTCGGTGGTCGCGCGCACCGCCGACGCCCCGGAGGGGCCGTGGAGCGAGCCGCGCGTGCTGATCGACACCCGCGACCTGCCCAGCGCCTACGCCCCGATGATCTGGCCCTACCAGACCGGCGACGACCTGTACTACCTGCTCACCGTGCACAACCAGTACAACGTGCTGCTCATGCGCACTCCGCTGGACGTTCTGCGCTGAACGCACGAGATCGCCCCGCCGCGGGGAGCTCCGCGGCGGGGCGATCGGCGTCGTGGATCAGCCGATGCCGCTGTCCGCGCCGCCGCCGGTGGAGGAGCCGGTGCCGAGCAGGCCGAGCAGCGCGGTCAGCAGCACCGTAAGGCTGTCACCCTGGCTGGGCGGCGGCGTGGAGGGGGTGGCGGAGGCCAGCCCGGCGCCGAACATCAGCCCGGTGGCGGCCAGCACGGTGACAGCGGCGGCACGTACCTTCATGGAGCGATCCCATCTTCCGATCTGAAACGGCGTCATTTCGCCGTCCGTCCGGACTGTCTACCAGAGATGGCGGGCCGACAGACCGGTTTGCCGAGATGTGAATCAGCTTTCCTTCTCTTCCCGAGCGCGCCGTACGACTGCCGAGTTCTCCGGCAGCCCCCTAAGATCGGGGCCCATTAGGGGATCGAAGGGGAAAAGTTTGTCGGTCGATGAACGGATACCGGTGCGGATCGGTGTCGTCGAGGATCACGCCGTCATGGTGGCCGGGCTGCGGATCATCCTCGCCCCGCACCCGGAGCTGCGCATCGAGGCCGCCGCGGAGACCGTGAAAGAGCTGCTCACCCAGCGGGTTCCGCTCGATCTGGTCATTCTCGACCTGCGGCTGAACGACGGCTCCGCGCCCGGCGACAATGTGAACCGGCTGCGCGCGGCCGGGCTGCGCACCCTGGTCTACACCTCCGGCGAGGACCCCTACCTCATGCGCGCGGCGGCCAGGGCAGGCGTCGGCGGCATGGTGCTGAAATCCGAGCCGCCGGAGCGGGTGGTCGAGGCGGTGCGCGCCGCCGCCCGCGAGGACGGCGAGCTCGGCACCGAGCTGGCGCTCGCCATCGACGGCGACGAGGATTTCGCCGTCGACCTGCCGCCGCAGCTGCGCCAGGTGCTCGAGCTCTACGCCTCCGGCGAGACCGCGGCCAGGGTCGCGCACCTCATGGATATCGCCGAGGACACCGTCACCGAGTACCTCAAGCGCATCCGCCGCAAGTACGAGGCCGCGGGGCGCCCCTCCGGCAACCGCGCGGAACTGCTGAAACGAGCCGTGGAGGACGGATGGCTACCGATCCCGCGCCGCCGGGGGAGATGAGCACCGAGCTGCGCATGAAGCGGCTCTTCGCCCGCTTCGTCGCCTTCGGCTACCTGGCGTATTTCCTGGTGCTGGCCTCGGATATCGCGGACACCGCGCGGGCGACCGCAGCGTGGTGGCTGCCGTTGGCCGTGGTGTCGGTCTTCGCCCCCGCGCTCGGCCTGGTGGTGGCGGCGGCCCCCGAGCGGCCGGAACGGCTCGGGCTCGCGGTCTCGGCCGCCGCCGCCGGTTTCCTGCTCGCCGTCGCCACCTGGCCGCTGGCCTGGGACGGGCGCGAGATCGATATCGACCACGGCGTCTGGCTCTCCACCATCCCCGGACTGCCCGCGCTCGCCGTCGCCATCGTCTGGCCGCCGCTGCCGACCATCGCGCTGCTCGCCACCGCCACCGTCGGCGCCCAGCTGGTGAACGCCGTCCTCCGGGTCGACCCGCCGAACCCCGTCGTCGAGATCCCCTGGTCCTTCTCCTTCACCCTGCTCTACACCTGCGCCGCGCTCATGGCGCTGCGCACCGCCCGCCTGCTCGACCGCACCCGCTCGTCCGCCGAGGCCACCGCCGCCACCGCCTCCGCGCGCGAGGCGCAGCAGGTCGAGCGGGCGCGGATCGACGGGCTGACCCACGACTGGGTGATGAGCGCGCTGCTCGCCGTCGCGCGGACACCCGATGATCCCGGGGTGGTGCGGCAGGCCGAGGAGGCTGTCCGGCAGGTCGAGCAGTTGCGCTCGGGTGGTCTCAGCGACGCCCCCTTCGACGCGGAAGCCGCTGCCGCGCATCTGCGTTCAGCCGCGGCGGCGGTGGATGCGCAGCTCGGTATCGAGCTGGAGGTGGCGTCGGAGACGTCGTACCCGGCCGAGGTGGTGCGGGCCATGGGGGCCGCGCTGGCCGAGGCGTTGCGGAACAGCCTGCGGCACGCGGGGTCCGATGCGGATCGGGCCGTCGCGCTGCGGGTGGAACCGCGGTCGCTCACCGCCGTGGTGACCGATGACGGGCGCGGGTTCGATCCCGCCGCCGTCCCGCCGGAGCGGCTCGGGGTGAGCGTCGGGATTCAGGGCCGCATGCGGCAGCTGCCCGGTGGGGCCGCCGCGGTGACCTCCGCGCCCGGCGCCGGGACCAGCATCCGGCTCACCTGGCGGGCGGCATGAACCGCGGCGACGCCTGGACCCTGCTCGGCGCCCGCACCTGGGTGGCCTGGGTGCTGACCGGCTTCTACCTGCTGGCCACGGTGGCGCAGCCGCTCGCCTCGTGGGGTACCTACACCGCGTGCTGGCCCGTCGTCGGCGCCGTCCTGCTCTTCGTCCTGGCCGGGGTCGTCCTGATCGCCACCCCCGGTGACCCGCTGCCACTCTGGGCCACCGTCGTGATCGTGGTCGCCTGCCCCGCGGCCTGCGCGCTGCAGTTCAGCGCCTTCTCGCTGCCGCTGCAGACGCCGCACCAGCTGTGGCCGGTCGGGGCCTCCATCGTGCCGTACACCTTTCTCTGCGTGCGCCGCCGGATTGTGGCCGGGTGGATCGGCGGGGTTTCGCTCACCCTCGTCTGCCTGGGGTGGACCACGCTGACCGGGCAGTCGGCGGGTACGGCCATCTCCATCTCGGTGCTGAATGCCGGGCCGCTCATGATGAGCACGCTTTTCGCGGTCACCGTCGTTCCCGCCGCGGACACGATCTATCGGCTGCGGGCCGAGAACACGCGGCGGGCGGCCGACGATGCCGCTGCCGGCGCGGCGCTTGCGGTTCGGGATGCGCGGTTGCGGCGGTTGGACCGGCTGGTTCGTCCGGCGCTCGACCGGATCGCGGCCGGGCCGCCGTTCCGCGAAGCGGAGATCGCCGAATTCCTGGTGCTGGAGGCTCACCTGCGGGACACGCTGCGGGCGCCGGGGCTGGTGGGGGCGGAGCTGGATGCCGCCGTCCGGGCAGCTCGGGAGCGTGGGGTGCGGGTGCGGTTGACCGATGACGGCGGGCTCTCCGGCACCGATCCCGCTGTCCGGGAACGGATTCACCGGCGCATCGCCGAGGAGCTGAACACCGTCACCGAGGGTGTGGTGACGGTGCGGATCCTGCCGCCGGGGAGGCGGCGGACCGTCACCATGGTCAGCTCGGCGGCCGCGGCGGTGCGGCGGCTCGATCTCGGCCGAGATGGAATTGCCACCCAGCCCGCCGACAGCGGGCCACCTATCTGACCACCAATGTTTCAGACCGAAGCCGGGCTTTCACAATGGTGCGCGACCATCTCTACCCACAATCGCATGCAGCGCAGATGCCGGCGTCACCGCTCTCTCCTCCGCTTGCTCCCGGATCTCGGAGATGATCGACCGAAACAGGTCCCCGACATTCATCGAGTCGCGCCACCTTTCCGTCGGTCCACTGCGCGCCGAGTTCCGGCCTACAGGTAGGGGTTGCTTCCCATGAGCGCCCGCGGCGTGAGCTCGCTCAAGATCTGCAGGTGCACCTCCGCATCGACGATCTCGACGTTCTCCGGCAGCATGGCGCCGCCCAGCGCCGACGCCGGTACGAATCCGTACATGGTGTCGACGTCGACCGGCCCCAGCCGTTTCAGCACGCGCTTGAACAGTGGACGATCGTCGTCACCGTCCGGATCCAGCACATCCGTCAGCGGTGCGGTGAAGTACGTGATGATCTGCAGATCCCGCTCGAAGCTGTCGACCATGCCCTGTGATTTGTCGACCGGGAAGATCATCCCCGAGTAGGGAACGACAGTCAGGCTCAATCCGGTGCGCTCGCCCCAGAGAACCAGCCTTCCGAAAGCCGTCCTGGACACGGCGACCCATCGAGTCTCCTCGAACGGCAAGGTCAGGTCGGGAGTCCATTCGTCGACGGTCGGCTGCCACACGACGGGATCGCAGATCCAGAACAGCCCTTTGCGAAATCCCGAGAATCCCAGCTCACGCCAGACCTCGAGGAGAAAATCAGGGACAACGCCGGCGAACATTTCGAAACGCTCGGGTGGCGCCGCATGGAAGGACGTGGGCCGACCCCACTGCTCGGTAATTCGATCTACAGAGAACGGCATTCTAGCTCAGACCCCATTCAATATTGAGTAAGTGATCACCAAAACCTCGACTGACCAGATCTTCGGCATATTTCCTCAAGTCCTCTGCGCGACGCCCCTTCCATTGGCGTTTGAAGTCGACTCGATGCGGAAGCCCGACGTGCGGGCTGCTGCCGATTCCCATCCGAACGGGACCGCTGTAGAGCGGGCACGGGCGGCCGCGAACGCGTGCACCCGCTCGCCAGGTTTCGGCGCGGCCGCGGGTTCACATATCACGGCAAACGATTCCACAACGACATCCACGGCGCTATCGCATCGTCGATTTCCACCGCGAATGGGGCAAGCCTTTTCAGTACGGACAGTTCATTCTTGAGGAGACGCAGGTCGAGAATCCGGGCTCTGGGAAGGTCTCGCCAATGGCTGGCATCGGAATCGACCGAGTCGTATCGACCGGACCACCGCTGCGTGAATTTCCGCAGCACATCTCGGCAATCCAACAGAGAACTGTCCGATCGCGCTCCGTGTCGTTCCACCATCTCCGCACGCAACCGCACACCGTTCAGATACTGCCGCCTCTGCTCGGATTCCGAATCAGCCCGCCGCTCCATCCGGTTTCTTACAGCGACAGCCACCCGAGCCCAGGCCAGATCTACCGCACGAGTACCCGCCATCGCTTCTGCTCCAGCAACTTCTGCCAGACCTTCCCAGTTGAACGACGACAGCGGCCGATCGACGTCGAGCACCCACGTCTCGATCTCGGCCGGTGACATGGATATGACCGAATCGAAGAGTTCGGTTACATGTTCCATAACTCAGCCCTCCACGTCACTCGAAGAATATAATCCCAAACCGCTGGGATGCTTCACGCTTCTCCCGCGGCCAGCACGAAGCCCTCTCGAACTCGATACTCCTTAACGCCAGGTCTCGGCAGCTCGTCCCGGGCGGACAGAAGATGGTGCCGGGTGAGGGCGAAGACTACGTGAGTGTGTCGCAGATTCGAACGACCGTGGCCCCGCACCTTGGACAAGGTGCGGGGCCACGGTAAAATCCGAGGATTTTCGGTTAGTTCCAGATCGAGGCGCCGCTGTTGCGCTGCACCAATCTTCACCTAGCGCGACCTGCGCTGTCAACTACTTTCTGCTCATTCCGAGCAAGAATCCGGGGTAGTTATGTCCCATCGGTTGCCCCGAAGCGTGTCGAAGTCACGGCGCTACAGCGCGATTCGCACGCGGTCTGTTGCTGCCGGTTACTTCCGAGTGGTATCTGATCGTGCGCGACAAACGGCGGGGCATCCTGCTCTGCGAGGATCAAATCACAATCCCTCCCTTAATCCCCGAGCCGCCTCGGACGGTGGCCGGTTCTCGACTCGAGAATAGCTTCAGAAGTTGCGAGTTGATCTAAGCTCGCACTGCTCCACACCTGTGCCGCGCTCATGGCGCTGCGCACCGCGCGGCTGCTGGACCGCACCCGCTCGTCGGCGGAGGTAACCGCGGCGACCCGATCCGCGTGTGAGGCGCAGCAGGTCGAGCAGTTGCGCTCCGGGGGCTCAGCGACGCTCCCTCGACGCTGAATGCCGGGCGGCTCATGATGAGCACGCTCTTCGCCGTCACCGTCGTCCCTGCTGCGGACACAATCTATCGGCTGGGGGCCGCAGATACCCGGCGCGCGGCCGATGACGCCGCCGCCGGTGTGGCGCTGGCGGTTCGGGATGCGCGGTTGCGGCGATTGGATCGGCTGGTTTGTCCGGCGTTGGATCGGATTGCCGCCGGACCGCCGTTTCTCGATTCGGAGGTTGCCGAGTTTCTATTGCTGGAGGCGCATTTACGGGACACGGTGCGGGCCGCCGGGGTTGGTGGGGGCGGAGTTGGATGCCGCTGTGCGGGCGGCACGGGAGCGGGGATTCGGGTGCGATTGCACGACGACGGCGGGTTGACCGGGACGGATCCGGTTGTGCGGGAGCGGATTCACAGGCGGATCGTCGACGAGTCGGACACCGTCACCGAGGGTGTGGTGACAGTGCGGATTCTGCCGCCGGGGCGGCGGCGGGCCGTCACCCTGGTGAGCTCGAGAGCCGACGCCGTGCGTCGACTGGATCTCGGCCGCGATGGAATCGCCACCCAGCTGGCCGACAGCGCGCAGGTCACCGAATAGCTCGGCCGCTCGAACTCGCACACCCGTTTGAGCGAATCCTGGAGATGAACATTTCTACGGCCGAGATACCGGTCCATTGGCGAGGCCGCTCCGCGGCGTAGCCGGAAGATGTTCCGACTACGCCCCCCTCCGACGGACCAGCAACGGTCATTCACGGTTATTGGCACCTTCATAGGCCTCGTTCATCATCTGCTCGTGCTCGGCGACCACTACACGGAACATGGACTCGAAGTCATCCAGAACGTCTACAACCTCTCCACCTGATACCCAGATAACCTTCCCGCCCATGGTCGATATGTCTCTCTTGACCATGAGAAAAATATGCTCGCTGCCTTCACCTGCCGCAATGGGGATCACATCGGCGCTACCGAGACCCAGCTCAGCCAGAAGACCCTCTGCCGCGAGATCGGCCAGGTCGAGTTCAGCGACTCGCCCGATACCGTCGGCGCCGCCGAGTTCCGGGGTCCCGAAAAGATCCGTTATCCAGTAGAAATAGGGCCAGCCATTCGCATGGAGAAGGAACTCTCTGTACTGATCGGGGAATTCGGAATCGATAGCCGATTCGATAGCCGATATCTCCGATTCCAGTGCCGCAACTCGAGGGATAGTGTACTCGTCCATGAAATCGGGATCTATCTCATCGATTTTACCTTTCAGCATTATCAGATACCCGATATAGCTACGCCAATCGATAGTCTCGCTCACGGTATCCCCTCGATCTCGAACATCGTAGGATGATATCCTATTGGATATTTGCCGGACTGCGAACCGAGTACGTTGTTGATGCGGCGAGTATGTCTTCCCCAAGCAGGGGGAGTTGGCACCCCGAGCCAGGTGGAGTCCGGCAGGTGCGCGGCGACGTCTGCTCCGTAGGGGTTTCCCGCGGCAGCGGCTCGCCGCCTTTCAGCGCGTGTGATGCTGTTTTTCACGCTTTCGAACGTTCTCGTTGTGGCAACCCTGCCCACCGGTGACAAAGCACCGCTTGCGAGCGCCGCGTTGGCGTGATCCCGGTATTCGATTGCCTGCGCGATCTCGGCCGGGGTCGCGTTGGCGGGAAGGCGAAATCGTACAGGTCCGGACCCGACCCCGAGTCTGGCCATCTGAGTACCGTGGGTCACCGATGTCGATGCGGACGGCGAGCCGGTAGCCGATCGCGACCTCGGAGGCGAAGCACGACGAGGGCGCCCGCCGGCTGCGCTCGCAGGCCTCGACGTGTTGAATCGGGCACTGACGACCACGTCGGCCCCGGCGCCGGCCGGCGCATATGACGCCATCGCCTGCTGAACCGTTGCGCTGACCCTGTCGGCGAAACCACCCCACCAGCGGATCTCCGCCACGCCCGCGTCACGGGCTCTGCCCGCCCACGCCGTGAGCTTGTTCGCCCCGCCGGTTCGCAGCCCGGAAGAAAGGCCCTGCATCGCCGAGTTCTTGGCATTCGACGTCGTGAGTCCGGCCGAGCGACCGGTAAGGAAGTCCCGCGCTCGCGCAATTCCGCCGACCGTCTGGGACATCCGTGACGTGGCGACGGCTCGGGCAGCTCCATCGACAGCCCCCGTGCCCTTTCCCGTCTTTCCCGCGCCACCCAAGCCCTTGCTCGGAAGCAGGAAGGTCCCGACACCGAAGGCGGCTTGCCCCAGTGTGTAGGCGGAGTGGTCGCTGTAACCGGACCAGTCGGTGCCGATAACCAGCTTGGATTGTTCGTTGTAGGCGTTGCCGATTGCCAGGCGGGCATTGTCGAAGGCACCACCCCAGTTCTGGTTGCCGAGCGAGGCGGCGCCGAGTTCCCAGACGGTAATGCCCAGGGCGGTTGCTCCCGCGGCACCGATGTTCCACAGTTGCTCGCCGAGGCCTTGGAGGGCCTCTTCGCGGGTCATGAGGTGTGGGTTCTTCCCGAAGACACGGCCGATGTCGTTGATGGAGTTGGTGATCCCCGACAGGGCACCGATGCCGTAGACCATGCCGACTGCGCTGTCGGCGGCGCCCATCCCGAACTGTTCCCACAGCGGTGGTGCCGGGCGCTTATTCCGTCCGATCTCGTTGCCGTCGCGGTCGAGGTGGATCCTGGTTGAATCGTTGAGCTGTACCGTCGTCCAGCCCGAAGGCGAGGTGGTCGAGCGCCACCATTGGCCGGGTTTGCCGCGGAACTCCGTGGTGAGGCCGGTGTGGTCGAGACGCAAGTGGCGCGTCCCGTCGCCGTCGGGTTCGGTGCGCATCATGATGGAGCGGCCCTGGCTGTCGGTGGTGACCGTCCAGTCGCGATCATCGATTTCGGTGGCTCTGCGCCAGCCGTTGCCCGCGCTGTCGACCATGCCGGTGAACCTGCTGTCCACGCCACCGAAACCATCGGGTGCAGCGGTGACTTCGATCGAGTTGCCGTAGTTGTCGACGTGCAGGTTGTTGTAGAGACCCGCCGCGTTGCGGGAGCCGATATCGGTGGCTTGGCGTTGGCCGTCGTCGCCGTAGGTCACGGTGCGGACCCGGGTGAGATCGGGTGATGTCTCGAACTCCGAGGTCGGTCGACCACTCGTGGACGTACCGGGGGCGAAGTGCTGGCCGTAGCCCACTATGTCGGGTGCGCCCGACTCGAAGTAGGAGGCACTGCCTGTCGCGTCGTTCTGCCACCTCTTGTATCTGCCGGTGGCATCGATGGTGACGATCCGCGCCCGGGAGATCTCGTTGCCCGCGGCGTCCCTGACCACCGCGTCGACGGAGTCGCCGTTGTTGCCCTCGAGGATCGTGTACTGCACGGTGAGGTCTTGGTCGCGCTGCTCGAACCAGGGCACACCTGCTTCTCGGCCGACGGTGGATGGCATGGGCAGCGGGTCGCGGTTCGGGCCTTTGGCTGCCAGCAGCGGATCACGCTCGGGTTCGGGGGCAGCGGGTGTCGTCACGCCTGGCTGCGCCGGAGACTTCCCCGGCGGCGGCGGCGGCGGCGGTGACGTGGACGGGGTCGTAACTCCCGGCTGGACCGGCGACTTGGCCGGTGGCGCCGGAGTAGACGGGGTCGTGACTCCCGGCTGCACGGGGGATTTCGAGGGCGGCGCCGGTGTGGACGGAGTCGTCACCCCCGGCTGCACGGGCTTGGGAGGCGGTGCGATTGCAGGCGCATTCGATTTCGGACTACCACCGCCGCCGCCCAGCTCAGCTTCTGGGCCGACATGGGGTACGGCGATCGGCTGCAGAACGAGGGGCGGTGTGTTGTTCTGGATCATCTCCCGGCTCGCGGCGATCCGCTCGAGTGCGCTGGCCACTGACCGCGGGGTCATGTTGTAGAACTCGTGCACCCGCGATGGTGCACTGGCTCGCACGTTGTCCGATTCGCCTATGGCTGTCTGCACCGGAGTGGCCGCACGAATCCAGGCGGCGCGGTCGTGAATCCAGGAGTCCGGGGTCACGCGGCTCGTAGTCGTGGTCATGGATCACCTCGGGTGTCGGAGCGGGCGCTGCGGGGCACGCGAAAGGGCCCCTCCGCCTGACCTCTCGGGGTCGTGACGGAAGGGCCCGGTGCCGAGATCATCTGCCCCATTCAGTGGTGGGCTAGAACAGTTCAGAGTTCGTCGCGCAGCGATTCGGGAATGTCGTAGCGCGCAGCGGGCGGTTCCTGCCCCGGCACGTGCACGCGCAGGAACCCGCGGAGCTGGTCGATGTGCTGCTGCAGCGCCCGGATCAACCGCAGCGCGTCCCGGAAGCGCAACTTGTCATCGACTGCCTGCGCCTCGAGGACCTCCACGCGGGAGCGGAGTTTGGTGACTTCACGCGCCTGCCAGGCGGTGACGGCGCCGATCACGGTGGCAGCGGCGGCGCCGAGGGCCTGGACGAGCTCCGGGCTCAGCCAGCTCTGCGTCATTCATCGCCCGCCGCGGGGCGGGCGATCGGGGTGACCGCGGGCCGGATGAGGATGCCGGCGAGCACGGGGGTGAGCAGGCCGTAGAGCGCGAGGAGTGCGTCGATCCAGCCGGTGTCGATCTGCCGGCCGGCGAGGAAGGCGATGACGCCGGTGAGGGCGACGAGGACCGAGCGGATCAGGGCGGGCTCGGGGAGCTTGCTGCGGAACATCAGATCTTTCCTTCCTTCGCCTCGAGCAGCCGGTCGACCTTGAGCTCGAGTGCCTTGAGACGCTGCTCGCTGCGGTAGTCCGCGGCGTCGGAGTTGAGGACGTAACCGGCGAGCGTGTCCCGGTAGTCGGAGTCCGCGATGCGGGACTGGAAGCCGTACGTGAGCTCGAAGTGCACGCGGCGCAGCTTGTCCAGCAGTTCGCGCTGTTCGAGGTCGGAAAGCGCCATCAGCGCGCCCCCTTTCAGTCGTTCCGCGACGTCGCCGCGGAAACGGTCCATATCCATGCCGCCGGGATCCCATTTGCCCTGCTTGGCGCCGGCCCACTCCTTGTGGCCGAGCACCCGGTCGGCGCCGTGGCCGAGCCGGCGCAGGATGGCGGCGCAGCAGCCCACGTACGCGTCGTACTGGACCGGGGACCAGCCCTCGGTGCCGTTGTTGGCGGCCTCGATGCCGATCGTGTGGAAGTTGGCGTCGTCCTCGGGGAGGCCGGGCCAGCGGCCGCGGCCCGCGTGCCAGGCGATGCCGGCGGCGATGACCGTGACGGTGCCGTCGCGGGCGAGGTGCAGCTGGGAGAGCGGCCCCGCCAGCTGCGGGAAGCCGAAGGCGATCTCGGCGGGCGGAGTGTTCGAGCCGCCGGTGTGGTGGGCGATGATGCCCCAGATCGACCGGAAGTCGCCGTGGCCGCGTTCCCGCCAGCCGGGGAATTCGACGACGCGCAGCCCTTCGTCGCGCAGAGCGTCGGCGAGCCACCCGGGGTCACCTGTCCAGGCCATAGTCCCGTGCCTTTCCGGGCGGACGCACCGCACGCCGTGGCGTGCGGTGCGTGCCCACTCGGACCCGCGCTCAGGCGAGGTCGAAGTAGAGGTAGGTGTTGACACCGCTGACCACGGTCGCGGTGAAGGTCTCCGGCTGGGTCATCCGCAGCCACAGGCGGTCTCCGGCGGCCAGGGTCAGCGGGGTGTCGGTGAAAACGACGGTCGTCTGGTCGGAATCGACGCTCTTGGCGACGGTGTCGTTGAGCATCAGCTGAAAACGCCGTACACCCAGGAACGGCAGCGAACCGGTGATGTTCACCCCGCAGCGCGCGGTCACGGCGCCCGCGCCGCCGGCGACCAGTTCGTTGTTGGTGATTACCGTGGCCGCATACCCGCTGCGCGGCGTCCAGTTGATCACCTTCAGATCGGTGGAACTCGCCGGAACCGCCTGATCACCGTTCTTGTTCATGCCCATCGGGCTCAACCCGCCGGTGCCGGACACGACGATCAGCGGCATCAGAGCACCTCCGGCCCGGACTCCGCGACCCGTACGGTCAGCACGTCGCCGACGTTCATCGTGACCTCGGAGGCGACGGTCAGGGTGCCGACTTCGCCGTCGGCGAGCATGCCGACGGCGACGACCGTCTCCCCGTCGAGGAGCTCCAGCTGTGGATCGGACGGCGGCTCGTAGGTGCCGGGATATCCCGACTCCGGCGTGGCCCACGGCGGAATTCCGCCGGGCTCGGGCGGCGGCGCTCCCGGATCTGTCGGGAAGACGATCACCGGGCCGCCGATGCGCACCGCCATCAGAGCGTCACCCCCTTGAGGCTCGCCTGCAGCCCGCGACCGGCCGGGCTGTCGGCGGCGGTGATGTGCACGGTCAGCCGGTCGCCGGCCGCGAGGTTCCAGTCACCGGTGACCGTGGTGTCGGTGGCGTGCGCGGCGGCCGCGATCGTGGCGCTGCTGCCGGTGAGCGCGGTTCCGTTGCGGCGCAGTTCGACCACGAGGTTGCCGGTGCCCGCCGTCTCGCCGCGGTAGGTCACCGCGCTGATCTTCACGGCGCGCTCAAGCCGGAGCCCCTCCGGCAGGGCGGTGCCCGCCCCGGCGGCGCGGGTGCCGGTGTGCGCCTTGACGGCGATGTCGTAGGCCTGCCCGGCCGCGGTCGGGGTGCGCGCGTCGGAGAGCCGCGGATCGGTGGTCGCGGCGACGGCGAGGGCGGTGCGGGCAGCGGCGGCGTCGGCGGCGGTGAGGACCGAGCGCCCGACCGCGGACGAGTCCGAGATCTGGTTCGCCGGGTGGGTGTGCGTGGTGGGGGTGCGGGCATTGGTCAACCGCGGGTCGTCTCCGGCCACCGCGGTGGTCGCGGTGGCGCCGATCGCGGGCGGGAAGGTGGCGGGCTTGCCGGTGATCCCGGACCATACCGTCGTACCGGCGGGACCGCGGATGATCACACCCTGGCCGCTGGGCGGCCACCCGCCGGAGGCGTGGAAGACGTAGAGCAGGCCGTCGGCCTGCACGACGTACTGCGCGCCCTCGCCCGGCGCAGCGGGCAGCTGCGCGTAGGTGGCGACCTGGCCGTCGATCTGGATCCCCGCACCCGGCGGCCCGGTGACGACCGCGTTACCCGCCGAGGAGGGCACCGGGGCGGCGAGGGTCAGGTCGACCAAGCCGGTGGAGTCGCTGTCGGGATCCTCGGCGTCGGGCCCGGCGACGTACTCCGGCACCTCGAAGCTGAACGAGCGGAGCGGCACGCCGTCGCCGTCGTAGGACAGGTCGAAGGAGACCCGCCAGGTCCACCCGGCGGGGTTGGTGCCGGAGCCGGGCGCGACCAGCCGGACCCCGCGCTTGCCGCGCCAGGTGAGGTACCCGAACTCGTCGAGCTGACACTCGTAGTGCTTGGGCAGCTGCACGTAGGTGGCCGGGCTCGGGAGTGCCTGCGGCACCAGCACGGTCGGCGCGTCGGCGGCGAAGGTGACGGTGCCGGTGAGCGGCGGGAACTCGGGGTGGTCGCCGAGATCGGGGCCGTCGATGACATTGGCGAGGAAGCGCCCGACGACCTTGCCGTATTTCAGAGGGGGCAGATCAGCCATGGATCGATGCCTTTCGAACATCGGGCAGCGCGAGGCGTGCCGCAGAGGAATGCCGGCGTGCGCGACGCCGGCATGAGGAGGGGAAGCGGCTCAGAGTGGCTGCGCCTGCACTGCCAAATGGGAGTAGTTCGATCGCACGCTGTAGGTGCCGCTGCCCGCCACCCGCCGCGCCACCACGTAGAGCGTCACGGTCTGGTTGGCCGGGATCACCGCGGTCGTGCTGCCCGGCTGCACCGGGTACTCGAAGCCGGAGGCGATCAGCAGGTAGGCGTACGAGCTCAGGACGTACCCGCGGCCGTAGCCCACCAGGACACCGCTCTCGGCGCCGCCGACGCGCACCTCGACATCGCAGCGCGTGCCGTTCTGCGCGGTGATCACCGCCGCCCCCTCGACCAGCGGGCGCCACGGCGACGGCTGTGCCGGGATGGTGATCGCGGCGAGGACCTGCGAGTCGGCGTTGATATTGGCCGAGTCCACGAACTGCTTCTGGCCGATGATCCAGGGCCCGCCGAGCCTCGGGCTGGGCGCGGGGCGGAACTTCTGCGCGGTCGCATCCCAGCGCAGCACGTAGTCCGCGCCGAGGGGATGCTCGTCATCGATCAGAACGTCCGCCGAATCCTGGATCGGGCCCGCCGCGCCGGGGTCACCCGCGTCGCCGGCAACGCCGCGCGGGAAGGTGATCTCCAAGTGTTGGTTCGGCGCAGTGCCGGTGATCTGCGCGGCCGCGGCCGAACCCGGCGCGCCTGCCACCGCGGAGCCGGTGAGCGGGTTCGGCGGACCCCGGTGTCCCTGCCGCCCGAAGGCGTCCTCGAATGCGATGAACTCGAGGCCGGTCCAGTAGTAGATGGCGCCGATATTCACCACGCGCCATGCCTTGCGGGCGTCGGCGGTCGTGAGCCCGAGCGCGGTGAGCGCGGCGACATCGGCGATGTCGCCCTGCCACTGCCACGGCCATGCCGCCGCGCCCTCCGGACCGGCAGGGCCCGCCGGGCCCTCGCGCAGTTCGATCAGGACCTCGCGGTCGACGAGCTCCACCGGGTTCACCGTGTACGGCAGTCCGACCGAGTCGGCGACGCCGCGCATGGTGACCATGACATCGTCGTCGAAGACGAGCTGCCCGTCGGACGGGTCCTCGGTACTCACAACGCCCCCACGGGTCGAGCGGTGCACACGATCTGGGCGCGTGCGCTGGAATAGTCGTACGAGGCGGTGCCCGCATTGCGGCGCAGCACTACGAACAGGGTCGCCGTCTGACCCGCGGGCACCACCGCGGTCGAGCCGGTCGGGGTCATCGCGCTCGTGCCGAAGAACGGCTGGAACCGGTTGTAGCTGTCCACACCGGCGACCATGCCGGAGCCGAGCGCGACGATCTGCCCGGACGCGGAACCGAGCCGGACCTCGGCGTCCACCCTTGTCGTCAGCTGGTTGGATGCCTCCGTCGTACCGACAACGACACCGCCGGTGACCATCGGACGCCATGCGACGTCCTGTGCGGGCACGGTCAGCTGGGCCACGGTCAGGGCGGCCGCCGAGACGTTCGACTGCGCTGCCGCGAAGCCCGCGCCGCCGTCCCACGCCTGGTTCTCCAGGATGGTCCACGGTCCGCGCAGCCCGGGGTACGGGGTCGGCGTCCACTTGCCCGCGGTGTCGTTCCAGGTGGGCACGGCACCGGCGACGTGGGTGCCGTCGGCGTAATCGGGGGCGCTACGCAGCGGCCCCGGGCCGCCGGGCAGCCCCTTGCTGCCCTTGCCGCCACGGGGGACGGTCAGGTTCAGGGTGAGCGCGGGCGGTGTGCCGTTTACCGTCACCTGCAGGTCGGACCCGACCGCACCGGTGTCGACGGTGCCGAGGGTCAGGGTGCAGACGGCACCGTCCGGGCCGATGGCGCCGAACGCCTCGGCGAAGGTGTCGAAGCCGGAACCGTTCCAGTAGACCAGGGAATCGGTGGCGAGCACCCGCCATGCCTTGCCCGCGTTGGCGGGCGTCAGCCGGGTGGCCAGCGCGGTGAGCGCGGCCTGGTCGGCGATGTCGCCCTCCCAGCGGAAGGGGGCAGCGGCCGCGCCCGCTGGCCCCTGGGGGCCGGGCGAGCCGATCATCAGCTCGAGCGAGCCGTCGGCCGGCGTGCCCTGCATCGCCTGCGCGACGCCGGGCGTTCCTATTCCCTCATCGATACCGCGGAGCGCGGTCGCTGCGAAATACTCTCCTAGGGTGGACATCTCACCTCATCCGATGGGTCGGGCGAACACGACGAGCGAGGCCTGTGTGTTCTTGAATCCGATCGAGCCGCTGCCGGTCCCGGTGCGCTCGGCCGAGACGACCAGGTTGGCCGGCTCCCCCGCCGGCACGATCGCGAACTCCGAGGTCGGCGACATGGCCCTGGTGGTGCCGCCGTCGCGGTAGCAGGGCACGACCGGCATGTACAACCAGCCGCCTGACCCCGCGGGCGAGGTCGCCACGATCTGCCCCTGCGCGTGGTGCAGCCGTACCACGATCTCGGCGGCATTGCCGGTGTCGCCCGCGGCGTAGTAGTAGCCGTGGCCGTACACCACGGGCCGCCAGTCGAAGGGCTGCGCCGGAATCGTGAAGGTGCCCGCGGTGATCCGACTCGCCGCCTCGACCGTCTCGGCCGGGAAATCGGGCTGGTACCAGGACCACGGCCCGCTGCCGAGCGGAGCGGGTACCGACCGGAACTTCCGGCTCGCCCGGTGATACGCGAAGACGTCGCCACGCTGCGGGGGGTAGGACGGGTCGAAATCCGGCGCCGAGAGGATGGCCCCGGAGGCGCCGGGCGGCCCCTTCGGGCCGCGCTCGCCGGCGGGAATGGTGACCCGCAACGACTGCTCGGCGCCCGTGCCGGTGAAGACCGCGGCGGGCACGGTCAGGCTCTCGTGCCGCTCGGTGACGACCTCGGTGATGGTATTCGCGGGTGCGGGCGGGCCCTCCGGGCCGACCGCGTCCGGTGAGTGCTGCCAACCGTTCCCGGTCCACACGTCCATCCCGTTGTCGTCCAGCCGGTGCCACCACCTGCCCCGGTCCTCGGCGCCGAGGCCGGTGGGGCGAACCGACGCATCGGCGAGCACACCCTCCTTGCGGAAGGTGGTGCGCGGCCTGCCGCCGGGGCCGGGATCGCCGGCCTGGCCTTCGGGCAGCGGCAGGCCGGCGGCGTCGCCGACCGGCGCGGCCTCGGCGGTCAGGATCGGCAGGCCATCGATGTCGACCTCGCGGCGCACGGTCATGTGGGCGGTGAATGTTCTGTCCGCCATGGGTTCTCCTGTTCGTGAGGTTCGGGGTCCGCGGACTCAGAAGATGAGCAGGTCCAGATCGGCGCCGACGTCGGTGGCCAGATCCTTGATCGCCGCGGCGACCCGGCCGAGGCGCTGCCATGCCTTGACCGTGGAGTCCTCTTCGTCGGAGCCGTCGCCGACAACGATCTGCCAGGTGGCCGAGGTCTCCCGGTCGTCGACGAAGGTCAGTTCGGTGACGTGGTCGGTGAAGATCTGGTCGCCGAGCACGAAGCCGATCTGGTCGCCGAGGCCGAAGTCCCGGCCGAGGATGTAGGGGGCGTTGTCCTGCACCGTGACCCGCTTGCTCGTGTAGCCGCGGGTCAGGTGCAACCCCTGCAACCCGGCGACCAGGCCGTCCAGGGTGAAGGCCTTGTCGCTGCCGGTGATGTAGAGCTCGCGGAAGGCGTACGGCCCCGCGCGCTCGACCCGGCGCATGTCGCGGTAGACCATCCAGGCGAGGAAGACGTCGTCGAGCTGGCCGCGGTACAGCCAGTCCAGCCCGATCAGCCCGAGCAGGCTCTTGATCGCGATCTCGATCCCGGCGTTGACCCAGCCGGGCGAGCGCCCGCCGATGATGACGTCGGTCGCGGTGGGTTTGTGCAGCGCGATCTCGGATGGCCCGATCCCGGAGTACTCGCCCTCGAAGTACCAGACCCACGGAAAGTTACGGAACGTGCCGAGGCTGCCGTACTGCCCGTAGATCGCCTCGTACTCGGTGGTCGATTCGAAGCGCGGGTAACGGACCGGGGTGGTGCCGTCGTCGAGGAACTCCTCGATCCAGGAGGCGATGCCGGTCAGCAGCGAACCGGCGGGGCCGCCGGTGACGCCGGACTTGTCGGCCGTCTCCAGCACCACGGTCGGCCGCTCCAGGAAGAACCACTCCGGTGCGGGCTGTTCGTCCTCGCCGGGGAGGAAGAACCGCGCGGTGAGGTCGACTTCCGAGTCCTCCAGAATCGGCCCGAACAGCTTGTCGGCCATGTCGAACCGAGCCGACGCGGCGTTCCAGCGGCTGGTGTCGGTGAGCGGATCGACCGGAACGACGGCGATCGGGAAGAGGCTGTTGCCGACACCGGCCCAGTCCGGGTCGTCGGCGGTCGCGGGCGGGGCCCAGCCGGGCGCCTGCAGCCGCATGAGGTTGGTGGTGAGGTAGGTGGTGATCAGGCTGCGGGCCGGGCCGAAGAGGATGTGGTGCCGGGGGAACTGCGCGAGGATCGGTGCGAACGGGCTGGCCCAGCAGCAGATCGTCGCGACGTGGTTCCAACAGTGGATCGCCTCGACGTCGACGGTTTCCACGCCGTGCTCGTCCCGCACGATGGAGGCCTTGGTGATGTAGCCGTCCCAGCGAAATCCCCTGGTGTTGACGGTGATCGGGATGGTGGCGTCTTCACCGTCGGGGTTGTTGAACAGGTGGTCGAAGTGCACCATGTCGCGCGGGCAGATCATCTTGAGGCCGCCGGCGGCATTGCGCGGATAGGTGAACTCGAGCGACAGGTAACTGTGCTCCTCGCCCACCTCGCGCAGGAATTTGTCCCAGTAGCGCACCAGCACGCCGGGGTCGCGCCACTCCTCCTGCTCGGTCTTGTGCAGCGCGTCCATCCGGCGCGACTCGGCGCGCGGATCCCAGGTCGGGGTGCTCATCAGAACGGCCTGGAGGATCGGGGCGTGACCGAGACGATCAGGCTCGACTCGGTGCCGCCGCCCTCGACCCGGACGGTGATGTCGGTGGCGCTCCACGGCGGCAGCTCGGCGAGCCAGCGCCTGCCCGCCAGCTGACCCCACACATTGGTGATCGCGGTGCCGCCGTACAGCCGGGCGGTGCGGTGCCGCGGGTGGGTGTCGATCCGGAGCGTCTGGTTCGCGCCGAGCACCGGGGTCTGCACCATGCGCAGCAGGTCACCGCCGACCGGGTCGAGGATCGACCAGCGTCCAGGGCCGTTCATCGTGTAGCGCGGCCAGGCCGGCTGGTCGGCGGCGTTGCGCGCGCGCACGACGCCCTCGCCGAGACCGCTCGTGTTCGTCCAGACCGAGGTTTCGTCGAAGTGCCGCTCCAGCGGGTCCATGGCGACCGCTGACATCTTGTAGACGGCGAAGGCATTGCGGGCCGGGTCCACGTCGCCGACGTGCTCGGGGGCCGCGTCGAGCTGCGCCTGCTGGAATCGCCAGCCCTGGTGCCTGGTGTAGTGGCCGACCGTGACCGGCTTGTCGGTGGACCAGCCGCGGAACCAGGCGTCGTGCACGGCGTGGAAGTCGCGCACCGGGTGCGCCGAGCGGTGCAGCCCGGCGCCGGAGACGAGGACCAGGAAGTCCCACTCCTTCTTCGAGCGCACCGAGCGCAGGAAGGTCGCGCCGTCCTGCCGCGCACCCTCGGACACCAGGAGCTGGGTCGGGGCGAACATGTAGCCGGACTGCGCCGAGAGCCGCACCCCCTCGCGCCCGGCATTCGCGCCGGAGAGGTGCCAGACCTTGCCGTTGACGTCCCACACGACCACCTTGGTGTCGTGCGTGTTCAAGAGTTGGTGGGTCATCGTCCGAGCCCTCCTCCGCGTTGCTGTGCCAGCGTGCGGCGTCGACGGACCCGCTCCACCGCGATGGCGGCGCTCTTGGGGTCCATGCCGTTGAAGTTGTAGATATCGCCGCGCGCGGTCCGCCCGCCCGGGCCTTTCGCCAGGTCGACCAGGCCGAAGCCGCTGCCTGCCACCTCTTTCGCGGTGTCGGCGGTGTAACCGATGACCCGCTCCACGGGTTCGATCACCGCGGCGGCGCCCATCTGGCCGATGGCCGAGCCGAGCATTCCGCCGACGGCGGTGCCGATGCCGGGCGCCACCGCGCTGCCGATCGCGGCGCCGAGCTGTCCGCCGACGCCCGACGCGGCGCCGGTGAGGCCGCCCTTCACCGCACCGAGCAACCCGCCCTGGGCGAAACCGCCGATCGCGCCGCCGAGGACGTCCGCGGTGAGTGACTCCTGGTCGACTACGAAGGGGCTGCCCGCCCCCGGTCCGCCCGGCATACCGAATGCCTTCCCCAGCTCGCCGTAGAGACTCGCACCCAGATCGCCGCCCAGGTTCGCCTCCAGCTCGCCCGCCCATCGGCCGGTCGGGTCGAGAACCGGGGCGAGCGCGGCGGCGAGGCTGCCGAGCCAGGCGCCCGCGGCACCGCCGAGCTGCGATCCGAGCACGGCGGGGCCGCCGGCGGCGCCGAGCGCCGGGGCGAGCGCCTCGCCGAGGCTGCTTCCCATCCTGGCACCGGTGACCAGGCCGAGCCCGGCGAGATCGCCCGATTGCGCCTTGTACTCGGTTCCGGCGAGGGCCAGCGGGCTCGCACCCTGCTGCCCGTTCGCCGGGGTGCCGCGGTGCGCCGGATTACCGCCGCCCGACGGCCCGCCGTAGACGGCGGAGAGCAGGTCCTCGAGCGGGATTCCGCCACTGACGCCCTCCGGATCCTGGATGACCCGGAGGCCGGAGTACCCGCCCGCGCCGCCCCCGCCGACAATCGAGTTCGGCGGGGTTCCGGCGGGGGTGAGGGCGAGCGAGCTCGAGCCCGGATCGTCGGGGGCGCCCGTGTTGTCGCCGGGGCCGGACGCGGTTCCCAGCTCGGCTGTCTGCGCCCCGCCGGGGAGCTCGCCCCGCAGCGTCATCGTCGCGGAGAGGCTGCCGCCGAACTCCGAACCGACCAACCGGCCCAGCTCCGCGCCGATCTGCGGCGCCAGCGCGCCGGCCGGGCCGAGCGCGGGTGCGATGGCAGCGCCGAGCACCGCCCCGACCTCGCCGCCGGCCTCGGTGGCGGCGTCGACCATGCCGGTCCCGAGCGCATCGGAGAGCTCCCCCATGGGGTCGAGCCCGGCCTGCAGCCCGGGAGTTGCGCCGAACAGCCGGGCCAGCGTGCCGCTCCCGCCGGACCCGCCGAGAATGCCGACGGGATTCACCCGCAGCGACGCCATCAGCGGGTTCGACGCGGACGGGCTGTCCACCCCCCGGGTCGCGGCCGCCGACGGCGTTCCGGTACCGCCCTGGCGCCCGAACAGGGAGCGCAACAACCCGCCCGGCCCGAGCGCGGGGGCCACCGCGGCGCCGAGCGCGGCGCCGGCCCGGCCGCCCGCGTTCAGTGCCGCGTTCGCGATGCCGTCCATGGCGTCGGCGGCGAGGCCGAAGAGCCCGAGCGCGTTCCAGCGCGAATCCGGGTCCGCCGTCCCGCGCGGGGCGACGAGCAGGTTTCGCCAGTTCCGATCATCGGCGAGCGGCGAGCCGACCGGCCCGCCCGCCGCGAAGCCGGGCAGCATGCCCGCCAGGAACGCCGGCGACGGTACCCAACCCGCGTTGATTGCCTCGAGCAGCGGCAGGACATGCGAGGTCGCCGCGGCGTTGATCACGAACTCGCCGTCGGAGAGGCGGGCGAGGACGGCGTCGTCCCGCGGGCCGCCGGGGCCCGTGATCCGCCCACCGTTCGCGAGCCCGATCGCCTCGCCATCCGGCTCGTGCTCGTGCCGACGACCCCCGCGGCGGCGGGAACGTGCCGGATTTCGAAAGGTCGTCTTCGAGGTCACCGAGACGACCCTGGTCTCGGTGTCACCCTCGCCGTCGGCATCGGCGGTCATCCACTCGCCGAACAGCTTCGGCACCTGACCGAAGGCCGCGGCGAAGGCATCCGCGACGGCATCGAGGCTCACCGATTCGCCGACGATGCCGTTGGATCGCCCGGAGTCGACGAGCAGGGCCCCCCGGCCGGGCAGCGTGATGGTCGAGGTGCCCTCGGTCTGTCCGCCCTCCCAGACGGCGCCGCTCGGAAGGGTGACCCGCCTGCCCGGCTTCGGCTGCCCGCTCGTCGTCATGGCGAGAATGTCCGGCAGCGCCATGACCGGCGGCCGTGCACCGGAGCTCATTTGTTTCTCCACAATTCACATCCACTTTCTCGGTCGCGCCGGCCACCGGTCGGATCACCCGGACCAGTTGAGGAATCCGTTCATCTGATCGATGCCGACAGCCGTGCCGACCCGCTCGCGGTTGTCCTGCACGCCGGGGCGCCGGATCGGCTGCGGCCGGCCGCGGCCGTGCTGCGCATCGTCGGATTTCGCCCAGACCAGCCAGCGAAGTGAGTCGGCGACGTCGGCGAGCAGGTGCTCGGTCAGCTGCCAGCGGTGCTGGTCCGGATGCGTGGCGCGGAACAGCGCCGAACCGACCGGCAGCCCCTGCACGACCACCTTGAGGTCGCGCCAGCTGAGGTCGTCGGTGCCGAGTTGCCGCAGCCGCAGCCCCAGGGTGATCAAATCGAATTCGAGTGCCTCGCTCCGCTCCTCGATGAGGGCGTCGAGGCTCAGGATTCCCCCAGGTTCACCCCCGAGTGGGTGCGCCAGGCGTCGAGCAGGACGTGGTAGTCGTCCGGCTCCATGTCGTCGATCACGGCGAGCACGTCCGCGGGCAGCACCAGCTCGAGCAGCGTGTACATGGCGTCGACGTCGCCGAGCCGGCGGATGCGCCGGATCAGCCCCGGCTTCAGGTACGACAGCGAGGGCAGCCGCACCTCGGTACCGTTCACCCGGTGGACGAACTCGTCCTTGACCGTGACCGGCTTGGCGATCGTGACGGGAGCTTGGGGGGAAGTCATGATGTCGCAGACCCTTCGGAACAAGAGAGGAAAAAGTGCGCAGGCGAGCGGGCCGAGGGGCCCAGCGGCGGCGGGCGGGCCTGCGCATAGGTGTTGACCCGCCGCCACTGGGGGCTTGTGTCAGGCGCTCAGCACGCCGTCATCGAGGTAGCGGTACGCCTTGACGCCCGCGGCGTCCTTGAACGCCTCGACGGTGATGGTGAAGCCGGCGAGTTCGGTGGAAACGAACTTCTTCTCGGTGACCTGCGAGATCTTGGCGTTCGGCAGAACGATCCGCAGCTTCTTGCTCTCGTTCTTGATGTCGAAGATCCAGGCGCGGTGCGGCAGCACGGCGCCGGTCTCCTGGATGGTGTAGAGGCTGCCGGTGCTCGAGGTGGCCGCGGTCGCGGTGATGTTCTCCGCGCCGAAGACCTCGCGCAGGACGTCCTGGTCCCACACCGCGTACAGGGTCAGGCCGAAGCGCACGGAGTGCTCGGTCTGGAGCTGGGCGATGATGTCGGCGTTCCAGTCCTTGACCGACTCGACCTTGCGCTCACCCTGCGACTCGATGCCGTCCTCGGAGACGTAACCGAGGGCCTTGAACGCGGCGTTGGGGCTGGTGGCGGCGCCGATGGGCAGCGTGGTGCCCGTCGGGGCGACCAGAACACCGCCGGTCACGGCGATGTTCGGGGTGCCGGCGCCGATCAGCTTGCTGGAGGGCAGAGCCATGGTTGTTTCTCCCTTGGGATTTGCGCAGGCCCTCGGGACGGGTATTCAGTTGTCGGCTCCGCTCGCGGGGAGCCGGGCGAGGACTGCGCCTCGCACGTTCGACCGGCAGCCGGGCTGCCGGAGGTCTTAGTCCGCGACCGTGCCGCGGACGACGAGGTCCGTCGTGATCACGTAGCGCGGGGCGGCGGTGACGGGGTCGGTTGTGTGCTCCAGCCCGACGTCCTCGAGGTGGTCGCACCACACGGTGCCGATGTACCCCGGCGCCGCGCTGCTCAGGATCGAGCGCACGGTGCTCGCGAGCTCCGCCGCCGCACCCGAGGAGTCCCCGCACTCCAGGATGATCCGGGGCCGATCGAGGATCAGGTGGGCGCCGCGGAAGCCGTCCCGGTCCTCCCGATCCATCCGGCCCTTGCGGTCGTCCCTGGAGATCCGGACCAGCCGCGCCGGTGCGGGATCGGGAACAACGGTGACCACCTCGGCGGTATCGGATACGGCGGCGAGCCGGTTCGCCAGGTAGCTCACCAGGGTCGCCTCGATATCGGTGAACACGATTCGTTCACTCATCGCGTTCGTCTCCTTTCTCGCGCCGGCGGGCTTCCTCGATCCGGACGCGCAGCGCGTCGACGAGCCCCGCATAGGCGTCGCTTCTGGTCGGCGCCTCGACGGCGAGGCCGCGCGGGTGCGTCGCCACCCAGGTGCCGTCGTCCTGGTGCCTGACCTCGATCTGCTCGAAGTCGTAGAACTCCTCGACATCGGGGACCGGCCACTGGCCGTTCTCATCCCTGGTTACGTGGATGCCGATGTCGAAGGCACCGGGCTGGCCGCCCGGCGTCGGCGCCCAGCGGAGCTCCTCCAGCTCGGCGTGCACCCGGACACCGCGTCGCACCAGGTAGGCGGCCACTCTGGTGGCCTGCTTGATCCCGGTGACGGTCGGCTCGGCCCGTTTCCGCCCGACCTCGTCGTGCCACTCCGGCAGGTGGATCACCGACAGCTCCTCGGCCAGCGCCCGCACCTGCGGGTCGAGTTCGGTGACCCGGGTCTCGTCGAGCTTGCCGGTCAGCGCCTGCTGCAGGAAGGCCAGGAACTCCGGTGTCACCAGCTGCCGGTCGCCGGTGCCGGAATCCTGCGGTGGTGGTTGATGATTCGAGAAACTCACGGTTCTCACGACTTCGTCGTCGGACATGTCCGATTCCCAGACCTTCGTGTCGGGCGCCGCGGCGCGGGTTCGGCACTCCGGCGCCGCGCGCCGGAGGGGTCGGTAGGGCGGCCCCACCCCCCGGGGGTCAGGGGGTGGGGCCGGGGCGCCCCGCGGCTGGCGACCCTCAGCGGCCGTTTCCGGGCGAGGGGAGCCGGCGGGGCGAGCCGGGGTCAGCGCAGACGCGCCGAGTCGGGAACGATCCGGCCCGCTGCGATGAGAACGCGCAGGGCTTGGCGCTTCCGACCACAGTGGTCGATGCCGCAGCCGCGGTGTACCCGCATGGTGCGGTGCGCTTCCGCCACGGCCGGAGCTGTCGGATGGGCGTTGTGCGAGGTCATTTCGAGCAGACCGCGCATGATCTCATCCACAAGTGCCCCCTTCGGATCACCGATGGAACGGCCGCGGCCCCGCACGTTGGGCAACGTGCGGGGCCGCGGAAGAAAGTGGGAATTTCCGGCGATCTCCGGATGGAGGCGCAGCTCTGGCGCTGCACCGATCTTCACCTATCGCATCCGGCCTTGTCAACAGGTTTCGACGCGGCCGCGGGTTCACATATCACGGCAAACGATTCCACAGCGACATCCACGGCGCTATCGCCTCGTCGATTTCCACCGCGAATGGGGCAAGCCTTTTCAGTACGGACAGTTCGTTCTTGAGGAGACGCAGCTCGAGAATTCGGGCTCTGGGAAGGTCTCGCCACTGGCCGGCATCGGAATCGACCGAGTCGTATCGACCGGACCACCGCTGCGTGAATTTCCGCAGCACATCTCGGCAATCCAACAGAGAACTGTCCGATCGCGCTCCGTGTCGTTCCACCATCTCCGCACGCAACCGCACACCGCTCAGATACTGCCGCCTCTGCTCGGATTCCGAATCAGCCCGCCGCTCCAACCGGTTCCTTACAGCGAGAGCCACTTGAGCCCAAGCTAGATCTACCGCACGAGTACCCGCCATCGCTTCCGCTCCAGCAACTTCTGCCAGACCTTCCCAGTTGAACGTCGACAGCGGCCGATCGACGTCGAGCACCCACTTCTCGATCTCGGCCGGTGACATGGATATGACCGAATCGAAGAGTTCGGGTACATGTTCCATAACTCAGCCCTCCACGTCACTCAAAAAATATGATCCCATACCGCTGGAATGCTTCACGTCCGACTTCCAGGCTCTCCAGGCTCGGCTGGAAATGACCGGAATGCGGCGTTATCTCCAAACCGATGTATCCGTCGGTCGCATTTCCTGCTATCTGCGCTTCTCCCGCGGCCAGCACGGAGCCCTCTCGAACAAGAACAGAATGCGGCACCTCATCGTACCCAGGAATATCGTGCGGAATCACTCGCAGCTCGCCATTTGTTGTGACTGCCCATTTTATTCGCTCACCGCTGTTGATCATATCATCGAACTCTCGACCTTCGGGAGACCTCGGCCTGATCCCGGCTGCATCGGCCCGCGCCAGCTCATCGTCGAGTCGGTCCGCCATCTGATTGGGGAACGGGCCACGACCGTACCGGGCCACGTAGTCTTCGCCCTTACCCGGCACCATCTTCTGTCCGCTCGGGACGAGCTGCCGAGACCTGGCGTGAAGAAGTCTCGAATAATCCCGAATGCGCTGTGCGATGGCTCGGATCAGCACGGCTGTTTCAGCTGGGAACGTGCCCGGCGTACTGATTCCTGCCATAGCGGCGCGCTTGATCGCCACAGCGGAAGCCGCTCCACCGTCGACGATGGCGTGGTACCTGGTGGTCGTACTCCGCAAGACAACGATCGCTGCGTCCAAGGCGCCTGTCGGGGCATAGGCACCTGCGGGCGGCAGAGGTCGAATGAACCGAGTCAAATCGTCCGCCAGGCCGGTGCCGCCGCTGAGGGCAGACACCCCCCGGGCGCTGGCCGACCCGAGAAATGCGGTCTCGCTCCGTAGTCCGAGATTGCCCAATGCCAATTCGATGCCGGCTCGGGAGGTTCCCTGCGCCGCGAGTTGCCGCGTGAGCAGGCGGGTGGTGATTGTGCGGGCGAGTGCGGTTCCGAGCGAGGGCACGCCGGTGAACATGAAGATGGCCTCGAAGACCATGGCCGATTCGTCCTCGACGCGGCCCGAGTCGAGGAAGTTGGAGCTGCTGGGCACAGTGACCCCGTCGAAGGTCTCGAAGTTCCTGACCGCGAGCCCCGTGTAATCGAGCGTCTCCAGCAGGACGAGGTTGCCGGCCGCGTCGAACCTTGCAAGGCTCTTGCGCTCAGCGCCGTCCGCGTCGCGGGAGAACCACTCCTGCTCGCTGGTGCCGTCCGGCTTCGTGGTGATCGGGCCGCGCCGGTGGAAAGGGTCCGATCGCCAGGTTCCGGTGAACGGGTCGAACTGGTTTCCGTAGTTCGGGCTGCCGATGGCGTTGTTGTAGCGATCGATCGGCACGGCGGTGCCGTCCGGGTAGACGACGCTGCGGGACGAGTCGGGGCGGGTGACGATGCTCAACAACTCACCGTTCGTCAGACCGCGGACAGTGGTGACCGAGAAGCGGGAGCCGTCGGAAATCGCGATGTCGCTGGTCGGCGGGCCGGCGATCCCGGGCCTGAAGGCAATCGCGTAGGTCGTGCCGTCCGAATTGACACCTTCGGCCCTGCCGCTCAGCCCATCCGGCGAGAGCTGCACGACCTCGATCGGCGCACGGGCGCGCTCCCTAATGATCGTGCCGTCCGGGTACTGAACCGAATGCGTGCCATCGGGATTTGCGGTCCAGGTGGTGACTCCGCCGGCACCATTCGAGGCCGAGCGCACCTGCGACGTGCCCCTGGCATCGGTGATGACGGTGTCCCTGCTCATCCCGTTCGTGCCGGGCACCACCTGCGATACGGCCGTCGAGATGACGACGCCGTTGGACATGACGTCGGTGTGGATGGCGCCGGTCTTCGGATCGGATCGCGATACCGATGTGGTTCCATCGGGGTTGGCCGTCATGATGTAGCCGGTGGGCAGTACTCGGCTCTGCCCGGGCTCGAGAGGGGCTTGCACGCCGAGGAGGTCGAGGGTGGCCATCGAGGTCGAGCCGGGGGTGGCAGCAGGCGCTGGCTGCGCAGTTCCGGGGCCGGTACCCAGTGGTTGCGTCTGCGCGCCCGCACTGTTCGGCGCGGGGGGCGGCGGCGGCGGGGGAGTGCTCTGCTGGGTCGCCGGTGGCGGAGGGGTCGCCTTGGGATCACCCGGGGGCCGCGTACCGGCGCCCGGGTTCGGCACGGTGCCCGGCTGCGGCACCACGAAGCCCTCGTCGTCCAGTACCGACCCCGCTTCGGGATCGACGATCGGCTTGACCTGCGATGCCGTACCCGAAAGCTGGCTAGCGAGCGCCTCACCGAGCTTCGACCATGGCGTTCCAGGCGTACCCGAGGCCGCGGCAGCTGTCGGCAGGGCGCTGTGCGTCAACCGGCGACTCGCGTCGATCCGGTCGAGCGCGCGGGCCGCCGCCTGCGGCGTCATCTTGTAGAAGTCGTGCACCCGGGTCGGCTCGCCGGAACCGGTATTGTCTTCGGGCTTCAGCACCGGCGTCGCCGCCAGAATCCAGCCCACACGCTGCTCGATCCAGCTTTCCGGAGACCGACGGCTTGTGGCAGGAGTGGTCATGGGTCACCTCGAGGGTCGACGGGCTGAGTATGAAGGGCCCTGACCGGCGCCGGCAACGCGGAGGCCACGGCGGAGGGCCTCGGTGCCGCGGATGGAG
Organism: Nocardia sp. NPDC050697; assembly: GCF_040654395.1. Classification (NCBI taxonomy): domain Bacteria; kingdom Bacillati; phylum Actinomycetota; class Actinomycetes; order Mycobacteriales; family Nocardiaceae; genus Nocardia; species Nocardia sp. NPDC050697. The sequence goes on along the minus strand of NZ_JBFAHY010000002.1, from coordinate 506,150 downwards.
CCGCCAGCTATGTGGGCGAGCCGGAGGCGGGCTCGACCTGCTTGCCGACAGACACCGCAGGGAATTCCGGAGTGTGTCGCAGGTTCGAACGACCGTGGCCCCGCACCTTGGACAAGGTGCGGGGCCACGGAGAAATCTGAGGATTTCCGGTGAGTTCCGGATCGAGGCGCAGCTCTGGCGCTGCACCAATCTTCACCTATCGCGACCCGCCCTGTCAACTATTTCCTCCGAAATAGAGTTTGAGCAGGCGTTTTTCGAGCCGGTGCGTTGCCGGACCGGATGCGCGAGGTGCTGATCGAGCACCGCGCCGACGACGAACATCTCCGGCCAGCCCGGCGCCCACGGGCCGGGCACCGGGGCAATCCGTCCCGCGTCGCGCAGTGTCTGCACCCGCCGCACGGTCAGCGTCCGGTACTCGGCGCCGAGTTCCTTGGCAAGCGTGGCGATGCCGGAGGCATTGAGCCGGCCGGCGCGGGCCCGCTCGATCATGCCCTCATCCCACTCGGTCGTGGCTACGGGCGGACAGACGACGTCGGTCGCGATTCGGACCGCTCGGCCGATCTCGAGCGGGGCGCCCTGCACGCCGTCGGTCATGGCGAGGGCGATCAGGTTGCGGTCCAGCCAGCGCGCGAGGTCGGCCGTAATCGGGGCGCCACGGTAGTCGAGGGCGCGCTGTTCGCACACCAGCCGGACCCAGCCACCGAGCACCGCATGCAGGTGGTCGGCGGCGGTGGCCGCCGCCGGGTCGTACGGCAGCGGCTGCTCGCCGGGGCGCCGGCGCATGCGGAAGTCGGTGCGGCTGCTTAGCTTCGCCTGCTTGGACCGGGCGATAACGAGATCGTCGGCCAGCTCGGGGATTTCGCGAAGCAACTCAGCCAGCTCGCGAAGTTCGGTGCGAGTCAGGAAGAGGCCGTCGGTCACGCCCGCCGCTCCGTCCGGAGCGTGTCGAGCTCGGTGCCGAGCCGTTCGGCGAGCCGGGCCACATGGCCGTCCCGCAGGTAGTCCGAGGTGTGCCTGCCGTCGATGAGGTAGCCGCGGGCGTAGGCGGCGGCCCCGGCCCAGCTGCGCCGATGCTCGGGCGACCACCAGCGCTGCAGTTGCCGATGGGTCGCCGCGTCGAGCAGGCTGCGGCCCCAGCGCCAGGCGGCGCGGGTGCTGCTCAAGCTGAAGTAGCCGCTCAGATCGGCGACGGTCCGGAGTGGGTTTCCCGCGGGCAACGCGGTAATCGGGTCACCCGGTGCGGCCGCCCAGAAGGTGGGGATCCGCGGGACCGGGCGCTGCCCGGCGATCCCGTAGCCACCCGGGTCGGGGCCGACGGCCATGCCCTGCGGCCGGAGCGGGTCGGCGATGAGCGCGCAGGCGAGCACGGCCGGGCAGTCGAGATCGTTTCGGCCGATCGCGCCGGCGACGTTGCCCGCGACGGCGGCGCCCTGGGAGTAGCCGGCCAGGATCAGGTCGCCGGGCGTGGACCGGATCGCCGCGATCAGCGCGGCCTCCCCTGCGGCGACGCTGTCGGCGTAAGGGACGGATCGGCCGTAATCCGCTGGATACTCAACGATTCGGGTGACGAATCGGGCGGTGTCGAGGTGCTCGGCGAAGGCGGCGCCGATGGCGTCGCCGCGCGGATTCCAGGTGCCGCCGAGCAGGAGAACCGTCACCTTGCCGGTGCGCAGCCGCCTGAGCCTCGGGAACAGTCGCATGTCAGACCTCCGTACTCGGGGCGCAGCGCGGGCAGTGGGCGTCGGCGGCGGTCCCGAACCGCAGGTTGGCCGGGTGCGTGGCAATCGCATTGCCCAGTTCGGGCCGGACTGGATTTGGGTAGCCGTAATCGACGAAGACGACGCGGTCGTTCACCGCGATCACCACTCCGCGCTCGGTCGGGCCGCCCGGCCCCGAGCCGGGGGCGCTGTAGCAGACCTCACGGCCGATAGCGCTCCGGAAGCGATCGAGCATGTGCGAGATCGCGGTAGCTGATCGATCGCTAAACACCGGACACGGCGCTTCAAAGCTCAAGTGATTTGCATCACAACGATGTTGGGAAGATCCGGTTGCGAAATGTCCGAAACCGGGCGCGGGCGCCGTCACCGCGTCGAATCCGTCGGCGGAACAAGGGCGGCGGGCTCCAGCCCGAGCGCCGTGGCGATGCGGACCACCTCGTCCAGCAGGAAGGGGCTGCGTAGCTCCAGGCGATCTTGCAGCACGGAAGCCGGCATCTGCGCACGCTCGGCGAGCTCGACACCTTCCATCCCGGCCTCGCGAAGTAGCATCGCGACGCGTTGCGCTACCCATGCACTCAAACACTCCATACGGAGCAGATTATGGTCCGTATGGACCTGTTGCAACTCCATGCGGACGCTGCGGTCACGTCGGCCACTTGCGTGAGGTTGCGAAGCTCGTCCTCGACTCGGCGTTTGCCAGGTAGCCGTTCGGACCTCAGAATGGTCCGTATGGGTGCTAATGATTCGGTGGGCAGTATCAATCGTGCGGTCGGGAACGAGCTCCGAGCCGCGCGGGCGCGGCGTGCGCTCACCCGTCAGCAGCTGGCGGAGCTGACCGGGCTGGCCGTCAGCACGATCCAGCGCTTCGAGAACGGCGACCGCTCACCGGATATGCAGCAACTGCACGCGCTCTGCCAGGCACTGGAGATCCCGATGCGGGACTTCGTGTCGCTGGCCATGAAAGATATCGAGCGGCCGCCGGTCGAGTGACCATCCCCCTGTGCCCACTCGACCACTCGTTGCCGTTTCGTCAGGCGCAGCGCGAATCTTTGCCGTTCGGAATCACCGCGCCGAGCACAATGTCGGCGTAGTCCATGACCGCCTGCACCGAGTCCGCACCGACCACCCATGAGGCCAGTACTACGTCGCAGAGTGTCCCGGCACCCTGCTGAATTCGGTGCGCTGCTTCTTCACCGATCGCCGTTCCGAGCGTCACCACAACCCCTGCACTCTCGGCTACCGGCAACGTCGCCACCGAGTCGATCCGTTTCACAACCACAATCCCCCTGACGTCCTCGCTGCTCAATCCGAGCAAGAATCCGGGGTAGTTATATCCCATCGGTTGCCCCGAAGCGTGTCAAAGTCGCGGTGCTACAGCGTGGTTCGCACGAGGTCCGTTGCTATCGGTTACTTCCGAGTGGTAGCTGATCATTCGCGGCAAACGGCGGATGCCCCGCTCTCGAATCGAGAGCGGGGCATCCGGATGATCGCCCACCGCCTGCCGTGGGGGCCCTCCGCGGCAGGCGGGGATCGGGGTATGCGTTCTACTCGCCGTCGCCCGTCGGGGTGTCGGTGCCCGCGGAGCCGGTGATCAGCGCCTGGATGAGCGCGGGGAGGCCCTCGGCGGAGCCGGTGCCGGGCTCCTCGTCCTGAATGGCTGCGGCCGTGCTGGTCGTGGTCGTGGTCGTGGTCCCGGTGCCGGCGCCGGTACCCGCGCCCGCCGAGCCGGTGGAGAGGAGTTCGATCAGCGCGGGCAGCGCCTCGGCCGAACCGGTGCCCGGGGTCTCATCCTGCGCGGCCGCCATCCCGCTTCCCGCGATCGCGATGCCCGCCGCAGCGGCGAGAGCGAATCCGAACGAACGAATCTTGGTCATGTCCTGTGCCCCTCGAAGGTTGCCCTGAACGCCCGCCGTGTGCGGGCGACGAGCTTTTCTACCACGAAGTTTCGACAAAATCGCCAGCTCTTCAACCGTCGATTGCCGGTCAGTAACCAAGGGTTCGGAGTGAAATCTTTCAGATCGATGAATCCGGCTTCTTCGAAAGCTTCGAAAATCGATCTACCAGCGGTTTTTCAGCTCCGCCCCGAATTCGGGGGGCAGCAGGTAGTCAAACCAACTCGGAGTTCACTGCGAACCGTGCCCCAATAAGTCATGGCCCCCGGCAAATCCCCTACTCCCCCTCTTTGTCCTCGTCCTTCTTCTCACACTTGACCACGGGAACCGGGTCGTACTTCACGGTACGGGTGTGCCGGGAGATCTCCTGACCAGTCTTGGCATCGCGAATGATGCGGGTGTCGGAGATGGTGAAGCCGGGGGCGCCGGCGGAGGCGATGCAGTCCTTGCCCTCGGGGAGGGTGACGGTGGTCGGCTCGGTGGGCTTGCTGCGGTCGCCGGTGATGGATTCGACGTTCACGGTCTTGGTGCCCCAGAGGCGGACGGTGATATCCGAGCCGCCCGCGAGAGTTTCGATATAGATACCGTTTTCGGTGTTGTTGCGGAATTGCAGATCGATGGCGCCGTCGAAGACGGTGGCTTCGCGGGCGGCGGGGTAGCGGGAGATGTAGTAGCTGTGCTCGGTGTGGCCCGCGTCCTCCATTCCGGCGAAGTACGCGGCGTTGTAGAGGGTGGTGGCGAACTGGCTGATGCCGCCGCCGACGGCGGTGCTCGGCCTGCCGTGGTCGATGATGCCGGATTCCACATAGCCCTCGGCGGCGCCGCGGGGGCCGGTGAATTCATTGAGCGAGAAGGTGTCTCCGGGTTTCACTACGGCGCCGTTCACCTTCGCGGCGACGGTGCGGATATTCACGCCGGAGGGGCCGCTGAAGCCGCTGGTGGTGAATTGGCCGACCGGCTCGACGATGCGCAGTGCCTCGGCGGCCTGCGTCGTGAGTTTCGGCTCGACCTTCTCGTACACCGCCTGGCCGGTGCGGCCCTGGCCGGAGGCGACTGCGAGGGCGGCGAGCTGCTCGAGGGTCTTGGGCCAGTTCACCTTCTCGCCCACGATGCCGGGGACCACCCTGGCGGTGCCGCCGCCGACGGCGAACGAGGCGTCCTTCGGCTCCACCTCGGACTTGGCCAGCTGCGGGGCGAGCAGGCCGGTGAGCGCGGGCACGTCGAAGACCGGGGCGAGGCCGCCGGAGCCGTCCGGGGCGAAGGTGAGGACGGTGGCGGTCTGGGCGGGGGTGAGTTCGGCGTCGCCGTCGCGGCCCTTGAAGTGGATGGGGGCGCCGACGGCCGGCTGCGCGAAGGCGCGCAGGGTCTCGTCGACGGCTTCGGGCCGGACGGTGAGGGGGGCGGGCATGACGGGGAGGTCGAGGGTCTGGGCGGTGACCCAGCCGGCGAGCAGGGTGTCGCGGGCGCCTGCGCCGTCGAGCACCCGGCCCTGGACCGGAGGGACGCCGATCGGGCGGGTGCCCTCGAAGCGGATGGTGCCCTCGACGGTCGGGATGTCGTGGACCCGGATCTCGGTGAAAGTGCGGTCGAGGGCGGCCTCGTCCACGGCGGTGGCCATGGGGACCTCGCGGGTGGTGAAGAAGGAGGCGAGGCGGGTGAACGGGTTCGCCGGTTGGTCGCCGACCCGGGCCCAGGTGCCGTCCCAGTCGATCTCCAGGCCGGCTTCGGCGGGCACGATCTGCTCGCGGACGTCGGCGATGGTCAAGTCGAGCGGCTGGGTGGAGCGGGCCTCGAAGCGGGAGCGGAGGACGACGTCGGCCTTGGCGGTGTCCATGCCGCCGACGTCGATGCCCGCGACGACGGTGCCGCGGGGGACCTGGCCGGAGGAGAGGAACCAGTCCGCCGCGTAGGCGAGGGCGGCGACGGCCAGTACCGCGCCGGCGGCTACGCCCGCTTTGCGGGCGGCGTTGGACTTCAGGAAGTCGGTGAACGTTTTGGGGGTTTGGCCGTTGCGCGGGGGGCGCTGGTTGGGGGTGCGGGAGCGGGTGGGGGCGCCCGGGCGGTTGTTGCCCGGGGCGGGGCGGGGCGAGGTGGGGCGGGCTTCGCCCGGGCGCGGGCGGGTGTCCGCGTGAGGGCCGGCATCGGCGCGAAGCGCGCTGTTCGCGCGGGGATTGCCGTCCGCGCGCGGGCCACCGTCCGCACGCGGACCGTCTGCGTAGAGACCCACCTCCGAGCGGAGACCACCGTCTGCACGAGGACCACCATCGGTGCGCGAGCCGTCCGCGTAGGGACCCGAATCCGCGCGAAGACCACCGTCTCGAGGACCACCCTCCGCGCGCGGAGCGTCCGTGTAGGGACTCGCGTCCGCGCGAAGGCCGCCGCCCGCGCGCGGGCTGTTGTCTCTGCGAGGGCCGCCCTTGTAAGCACCGGCCTCCGCGCGGAAGCCATCGCCCGCGCGCGGGCTGCTGCTTGCGCGAGAGCCGTCCGCAAAAGGACCACCGCCTGCGCGAAGACCACTGTCCGGATGGGTACCGTCCGCGTAAGAACCGGCATCGAAGCGCGGGCCGTTCTCGGGCTGTGCACCGCCGTGCGAACGCAGGCCCGCAGCCTCGGCGCCCTGCGGACGACCACCTGCGGCGGAGCCACCGTCACCACGAGCGCCGGGCCTACCAGCACCGTCCGCCCCACCGGCCCCCTCCGGCTCCCCCCAGAAGGCGAACCCGGCCCCGGCACTCCGCACCGGCGCCCCACGCCGCGGGCCCTGCACGGGCTGCGTGGAAGCCCGCGGATTCCACGCCTCCAGCTCCTCGGTCTCCGGTTCCCCGGCGATCGGCGGGCCGTCGACCCGCCCGCGCGGCACCTGCGTCGGATTCCGAGGGTTGGCGAACTGCTCGGTCGGGTATTGATCGGTGGGTGACACCGGAGCGGAGGGAGCACCCGGATCGGGCACCTGGGTACCTTCGAGGAGCCTGCGCAACCCCACTTCGGTCCCGGAACGGCGGTCGCGCCGCCCCGAACTCGACTCGTCGGTCACGAACGGTCCTCCCCGCTGGGATGCACTTGTGGGCCCCGCACGGCGCGGGTCCTCGCCCACGATAATGGGCCACCCCGACGTCAGCAGCACGGGCGAGCGGTGGCAAATCACCCGCAACGCCGGTGGCCGACACGCCGAAGGGCTCCGCGCAGTTGCCGGGTCGGGGGTCTGGCAACTACGCGGAGCCCACCTGCATATCGGCACCCCACACGGGGCGTTACACCCCGGCGCGAAATTTCTTCGGGTTCCGCTCGATCACACCGGCGTGCGAGTTCCCGCCCCCGCGCGGAAGAATCGAGGCCACGGCCCCGGTGGTGGTCGCAGCGCGGACTTCGGCACCGACGAACGAGGAGTGGAACGGCATGCAGCTGGGAATGATCGGCCTCGGCCGGATGGGGGCGAACATCGTCCGCCGGGTCGTCGCGGACGGGCACACCGCCGTCGGCCTCGACAAGCAAGGCAGCAACATCGAGGCGCTCACCGGCGAGCTCGGTGCCGACTTCGTCGGGACCACCGAGTTGGCCGACTTCGTCGGTGCGCTGGAGGCGCCGCGGGTGGTGTGGGTGATGATCCCGGCCGGTGCGACGAGCGCGGTCATCGACCAGGTCGCCGAGCTGCTGGAGCCGGGTGACATCGTCATCGACGGGGGCAACAGCCGGTATCACGAGGACATCGTGCGGGCCGCCAAGCTGCGGCCGCTCGGGCTGCACTACGTGGATATCGGCACCTCGGGCGGGGTCTTCGGCCGCACCCGCGGGTTCTGCCTGATGATCGGCGGTGAGGCGGAGGCGGTCGCGCACCTGGACCCGCTGCTGAAGTCGATCGCGCCCGGTTTCGAGACCGCCGAGCGGACGCCGGGGCGCACCGGTGCGCCCGCGCCCGCCGAGCAGGGGTACCTGCACTGCGGTCCGGCCGGGGCGGGGCACTTCGTGAAGATGGTGCACAACGGGATCGAGTACGGGGCCATGGCGGCGTACGCCGAAGGGCTGAACATCCTGCACCGGGCGAACCTCGGGGCCACCGAGGCCGGGGAGTTCTCCGCCGAGGAGACGCCGCTGGAGCGGCCCGAGCTGTACCGGTATGACCTGGACGTGCCGGAGATCACGGAGGTGTGGCGGCGCGGGTCTGTCGTCGCCTCCTGGTTACTCGATCTCACCGCCGCGGAGTTGCACGGCGATCCGAATCTGGACGCGTTCGGGGGGCGGGTCTCCGATTCCGGGGAGGGGCGGTGGACCCTCGATGCCGCGATCGATACCGGTGTTCCGGTCCCGGTGCTGGCCTCGGCGTTGTTCGCGCGGTTCTCCTCGCGGGGGGAGGCGCAGTATGCGGACAAGGTGCTTTCCGCTATGCGGAAGGCGTTCGGGGGGCATGAGGAGTTGGCCGGAGGGTGATTCCGGCGGTTCCGCTGACCGCTCTCAGCTCGCCCTGGTACCGCTCGGGCGACCGGGGCGACGATCCCAGGTCTTCGCGAAGGCGGCGATGGCGACGGCGTCCCAGACCGGGCCGGTTCGGAGGCGGTAGAGCGGGGCAGGGAAGCCTGGTGCGCTCTGCAGCTGGTGGACCCGCTGGCGGGAGACGCCGAGCCGGACGGCGACGTCGGGAGCCGAGACGAGGTCGGGGAGGTTGGCGCGGTACGCGGCTTCGAGGTGTGCGTCCTCATCGGTGACGGCGACGCCGATGGGAGTCTCGGCGGTGACCGGCGCGGCCAGAGCGGCCGCTTCGCTCGCTGCCGCGATCGGGTCGGTGGTGTCGACGTACAGCGTGAGCGTGACCCCCGCTCCTCGCTCGACAGCGGTGGCGGCATCGAACGCTTCCAGCGCGTCAGCCCAGCTCTCCAGGACCTCGGGGTCACCGGCCGACCGGTAGCGCAATGTGACTGCCCACATCGTCATGCCTCCTCCGTGCTGTTCGCCCGCCGCAGCGCGCGGAGTTCCTTCTTGCTCGGCGGCGGCATCAGCAGACCGGCCCGCTTCAAGGCGACGCGGAGGTCGGCCATTCGGCGGCGCGGATTGCTCGGGGTCGCCGGGTAGCTCGCGATGTATTCCCCGCCGGGATCGTAGAACCGGGTGTAGCCACGCGTCGTGTCCTCTGCGGTATGTCAATGATTAATCAGTGATACCGAGGGAGCATCGTGCCAGGCGGGCCGAGGAACGAAAACGGCACCCGGGCGAGAACCCGAGTGCCGCAACGAGAAAGGCGATGAGCTAGCGCTCGATGATCGCCACGACCCCCTGCCCACCGGCAGCACAGATGGAGACCAGCGCCCGGCCCCCACCGTTCTCCGCGAGCAACTTGGCGGTAGAGGCCACGATCCGCCCGCCGGTGGCGGCGAAGGGATGCCCGGCGGCGAGCGAGGAGCCGTTGACGTTCAGCTTGCTGCGGTCGATGGAACCGAGCGCACCGTCGAGGCCGAGCCGCTCCTTGCAGTAGGCGTCCGACTCCCAGGCCGCGAGGGTGCAGAGCACCACGGAGGCGAACGCCTCGTGGATCTCGTAGTAGTCGAAGTCCTGCAGGGTCAGGCCGTTGCGGGCGAGTAGCCGGGGCACGGCGTAGGTGGGGGCCATGAGCAGGCCGTCGGGGCCGTGGATGTAGTCGACGGCGGCGACCTCGCTGTCCACCAGGTGCGCGAGGACGGGCAGGTTGCGCTCGGCGGCCCACTCCTCGCTGGAGAGCAGCACGGCGGAGGCGCCGTCGGTGAGCGGGGTGGAGTTGCCCGCGGTCATGGTGGCGCCGCCCGCCTTGACGCCGAAGACCGGCTTCAGGGTGGCCAGCTTCTCGACGGTGGAGCCGGGGCGCAGGTTGTCGTCCCTGGTCAGGCCGAGGAAGGGGGTGATGAGGTCGTCGAAGAAGCCGCGGTCGTAGGCGGCGGCCATGTTCCGGTGCGAGAGGTACGCGAGCTCGTCCTGCGCCTCGCGGGCGATGCCGAACTCCTTCGCCGTGATGGCGGCGTGCTCGCCCATGGAGAGGCCGGTGCGCGGCTCGGCATTGCGCGGGATCTCGATGCCGACCATGCCGGGGCGCAGCTGGCCGACGAGCTTGGCGCGGTCCTTGCCGGTCTTGGCGCGGTTGATGTCGAGCATCCACTCGCGCAGCCCCTCGCTGACGCCGATGGGGGCATCCGAGGTGGTGTCGGTGCCGCCGCCGATGCCGGCCTCGATGCGGCCGAGCGCGATGGCGTCGCCGACGGTGACCACGGCCTGCAGACCGGTGCCGCAGGCGAGCTGCAGGTCGTGCGCGGGGGTGTACGGGGAGAGGGTGCTGCCGAGCACGCTCTCCCGGATCAGGCTGTGCTCGCCGACCCGCTTGAGCACCGCGCCGCCCGCCACCATGCCGAGCCGCTCGCCCTGCAACCCGAACCGGCTGACCAGCCCGTCCAGCGCGGCGGTGAACATGTCCTGGTTCGAAGCGTGCGCGTAAGCCTTGTCGGAACGGGCAAACGGAATGCGGTTGCCGCCCACGATCGCGACCGGGCGCGTGGACGTGTTCTTGGCTGAGGTGGTCACTCGAGTCTCCCCGGGGTGGTCGGTGTTTACACTAAACTTACTCTGGAGTAAGTTATTTGTCGAACAGCAGCCAAACACGCCGACACCCGAGAGAATAGGTAGGAACAGTGGCCAAGTCCTCTGCCGCCAAAGGTGCGCCCAACCTCTACGGCTCCTTCGTCCACTCCGGCCCCGGCAAGTTCCTGGCGGGGAAGCTCGGGCTGCCGCAGCCGGAGGCGCTGCGCCGCTACCAGCAGGGTGAGCCGGCGCTGCCGGGCCCGGTGCTGCTCGGCGGCAAGGGCCGGGTAGCCGAGCCGATCCGCGCGCTGCTCACCGACTACACCTTCGCCGACACGCTCGCCCAGGGCACCAAGTACGGCGCGCTGGTCTTCGACGCCACCGGCATCGGCACCGTGGAGGAGCTGTCGCAGCTCTTCGAGTTCTTCCAGCCGGCCATGCGCAGCATCGCGCCGTCCGGCCGGGTGCTCGTCGTCGGCACCACCCCGGAGTTGACCGCTTCGGCCGACGAGCAGATCGCGCAGCGCGCGCTGGAGGGCTTCACCCGCAGCGTCGGCAAGGAACTGCTCCGCGGCGGCACCGCCCAGCTGGTCTACCTGCACCCGGAGGCATCCCCGGCCGCGACCGGGCTGGAGTCGACGCTGCGCTTCGTGCTCTCCGCCAAGTCCGCCTTCGTGGACGGGCAGGTCATCCGGGTGGGCAAGGACGACGCCGCGGTCACCGGGCTGGACTGGGATCGGCCGCTGGCGGGCAAGATCGCCGTGGTCACCGGTGCGGCGCGCGGTATCGGCGCGACCATCGCCGAGGTCTTCGCGCGGGACGGCGCCACCGTGATCGTGGCCGACATCCCGGCCGCGGGCGAGGCGCTCTCGCAGACCGCCAACAAGGTCGGCGGCACCGCGCTGGCGCTGGACGTCACCGCGCCGGATGCCGCCGAGAAGCTGGCCGAGTTCGTCACCGGCCGCTTCGGCAAGCTCGACATCATCGTGCACAACGCCGGCATCACCAGGGACAAGCTGCTCGCCAATATGGACGAGGGCCGCTGGAACGCCGTCATCAACGTGAACCTCGCGGCGCCGCACCGGATCACCGAGGGGCTGGTGGCGAAGGGCGCGCTCGCCGAGGGCGGCCGGGTGATCGATGTCTCCTCGATCGCCGGCATCGCGGGCAACCGCGGCCAGACCAACTACGGCGCCTCCAAGGCCGGCGTGATCGGCATGGTGAACGCCGAGGCGCCGAAGCTGGCGGAGAAGGGCATCACCATCAACGCGGTGGCGCCCGGCTTCATCGAGACCGCCATGACCGCGGCCATCCCGGTCGCCACCCGCGAGGGCGGGCGGCTGCTCAGCTCGCTGCTGCAGGGCGGCCAGACCGTCGACGTCGCGGAGGCCATCGCCTACTTCGCCGGCCCGGCCTCGAACGCGGTGAACGGCAATATCCTCCGCGTCTGCGGCCAGGCCATGATCGGGGCGTGACGGTGCCCGTGAGCAAAGGGACCCACGTGATCACCCTGGACCAGCCGAAGTCGAACGGCAGCCTCTACCTGAAGGCGGCGCTCGGCACGGTGCCACTGGGCAAGCGCAGCTCGAATATCCCGGACCGCGCGATCAAGCTGGACGGCCTCCGGGTCGATCCGGAGCACCTCGCCGCGTACTGCCGGGCCACCGGGCTGCGCTTCAGCGACGCGCTGCCGCTGACCTACCCGTTCATCCTCACCTTCCCGGTGGTGATGCAGCTGGTGGTGGCGCGCGACTTCCCGTTCGTCGCGGTCGGCGCGGTGCACGCGGAGAACCTGATCGAGCGGACCAGGGACATCTCGGTCGCCGAGCCGCTCGACGTCACCGCGCACATCGAGAACCTGCGCGAGCACCCGAAGGGGCTGCTGGTCGACGCGATCAGCGAGCTCCGGGTGGGGCGCGAGCTGGTCTGGCGGCAGGTCACGACCTTCCTGCACCAGCAGCGCACCTCGCTCTCCGGCGGGCCGAAGGCCGAGCCGAAGCCGGACGAGGTCCCGCCGCCGCCGCTGCTCACCTGGCGGCCGGATCAGCAGCAGATCAACCGGTACGCGGCCGCCTCCGGTGACCGCAACCCGATCCACGTCTCGGCGCTCGGCGCCAAGGCATTCGGGTTCCCGCGCCCGATCGCGCACGGCATGTGGTCGGCGGCCAAGATCCTCGGTGCGGTCGAGGGGCGGGTGCCGGGCAAGGTGGCGTACGCGGTGAAGTTCGGGAAGCCGATCCTGCTGCCCTCGTCGGTGAACGTCTACGCCGACCGGGCGGAGGGCGGGTGGGATCTCGCCCTGCGGCACCCGAAGAAGGGGTATCCGCACCTGACCGGCACCCTGCGCTGAGTTTCGCCGCCGGTCCGGGCGGCGAGAGACGAAGGGCCGCACCTCCAGGGGGAGGTGCGGCCCTTCGCGGTCGGTGCGAAGCGGCCGGGGCGGCGGGGAGCGGCCTGGTCAGCAGTCGCAGCCGCAGCCGCAGTCGCCGCAGTCGCAGCAATCGCAGTCGCAGCAGCAGTTGCTGCAGTCGCAGCACTCGCAGCCGTCGCCGCAGTCCCCGCAGTCCATGCGGGAGAGCCAGGAGTCCTTGCGCTCGCCGCTGCACGGGCGCCGGTGCGAGGCGAAACAGGCGTAGCCCGAGGGGTATTGGAAGAGCAGGCCGATGCCCTCGAGGAGGTTGGGCTTCTGGCCGGGCGCCTCGGGGAAGACCGCGACCGGGTTGTGCCGGGGCGCCCGCTTGGCGTGCAGCACGCCGAGTTCGTGGCCGAGGCGGTGCAGCAGCCCCTCCAGCGGGTCGAGCAGCACCCAGCGCACCGCCGGGGTGGTGTCGAGGCCGGCGTCGGTGACGGCGGTGTGCAGGCCGCGCTCGGCCTCGCGCATAGCGCGGTACGCCTCGACGCGGCTGGTTCCGGTGGCGGCGAGCGGGTTGAACTTGCCCGCGGCGAGGTCGTCGTCGAGGTCCTCGACGGCGTCGGCGAGGTGTGCCAGCGCGCCGAAGTGCCTGCCCGCGGCGCGCAGCGCTTCGGCGTTCTCCGGCTTGCCCGCCAGCACGGCGGTGTGCGCGACGAGCTCGCCCGCGCAGAAGGCGCTGGGCGCCAGCAGATCCTCCAGGGTGAGCTGCGAGTGTGCCTCCAGCCGGCCCTGTTCGGCGATGGCCGCGACCATCGGCCCGATATCCAACCCGATCGACCCCGCCTGCGCGGCGGCCCGCTTCGCCCAGCGATTCGAGACCGCGGCGACCGGCCGCCGGGCACCGCGCCGGATATCACCGTCGCGGACGTGGTCCTCCAGCTTGGCCGAGCCGAGCAGCAGCGAGGCGGTGCTCGCCAGCCGCACCCCCGGCGACACAGCCACCTCGGCCTTCCGCATACCGCGCAGCGCGCACGGCCCGACCCCGGTGCGCACCGGAGCGACCCCGGACTGCGCCTCGGTGAGCACGGTGAGCGCCATGGCGTCGGTATTGGTCGCGGTCCTCGCCAGCTGGCCGTGCTCGTCGCGCAGCCCGAGGCAGAGGCCGCAGAGCTGGGCGTACCACTCGCCGGGAGCTATCCCGTGTCTGACCGCGCCGTGCGGACACGGCGTGAGGACTCCGAACATCGCAACCTCTACTCGGACTTCTTGCGGCCCGCCAGGCCGCGCCAGGCCAGGTCGTCGAGGAGGTCGACGGCCTCGGCGACCTCGATGCGGCCCCCGGCGACGCGGTCGGCGATGGCCTCGCCCGCACCGATCACGGCTGCGGCGACGATATCGAAGTTGGTGCCGGGTTCGGCATACCTGGCACTGGATTCGAGCAGTTTCGCGGTGAGTTCGATAACCCGTTCCCTGGCGTTCTCGATCTCGGAGGCGAAGGACTCCTGCCCGATCGCCTGCCGGTAGAGCACCTGCCAGGACTTGCGGTTGCTGTCGACGAAGCCGAGAAAGCCCTCGAGCGCGGTGCGGAGCTGCTCGTGCGGAGTGAGCTGAGGATTTCCCGCGGGCACGACCGACTCGATGAAGCGCAGCCCCTCGCGCTGGATGCAGGCGCGGAAGAGCTCGTCCTTGGAGCCGTAGTAGAGGTAGAGCATGGGCTTGGAGATCTTCGCCTCGGCGGCGATGGCATCCATCGAGGTGTCGTGGAAGCCCTTCCGCGAGAACACCTCGACCGCGGCGTCCAGCATCTGCTGCTCCCGTACCGCCCGAGGGAGCCGCTTCGTTCCGCCCGCCATCCACTCTCTCCTACCGCATGGTGAGGCTCCTATATTACTCCAAGGTAAGTTCGCGCGAACCCGGAATAGCCCAGCATTCGCCGGGCGCGCTCAGCAGGCCGGGAGCGCGCCCTTGTAGGCGGCCATGCGGAGCACCGAGGCATCGACCCGGGAAATCGGGAGCGTTCCCGCGGTGACGGCCTGCTCCAGCCGGTCCAGCACCGAGGGGACGGCGTCGGTGCTGATCCACAGGGCATTGTCGGCGCCGGCGACCAGGGCGGCCTCGACGGCGTCCTCGATCGACATCCGGTCGGTGATGGCGGCCATGCCGCCGAGGTCGTCGGTGAAGATCGGGCCGGTGAACGGGGCGGCGCCGTAGCCGGTGCCGTTGCGCAGCAGCGCCATCACCTCGGGGCTGATGCTGGCGGGGACGTTCGCGGTGGTCAGCCCGGGCACGTCCAGGTGGCCGATCATGACGCCGAGGCCGGAGCCGACCAGGGCGCGGAACGGCACCAGGTCGCTGGCCTGCAGCTGGGCGAAGGGCGGGGTGCGCACGGCGCCGGTGTGCGAATCGCCGGAGCCGGAGCCGTGGCCGGGGAAGTGCTTGAGCACGCCGCCGACGCCGGTCTCGTGCAGCGCGCGGATGTAGGCGTCGGCGTAGGCGGTGACGGTCTCCGGATCGGCGGAGAACGAGCGGTCGCCGATCACCGAGTCGTCCGGCTGGCTGCTCACGTCGACGTCGGGGGCGAAGTTCACGGTGACGCCGAGGTCGCGCAGCTTGGTGAGGCGCTGCACCGAGGCGGTGTAGAACTCGTCCGGGCTCATGGTCTGCGCGACCACGCGGGAGGACGGCGCCACGCCGATGAGGTCCTTCACCCGGGAGACGCGGCCGCCCTCCTCGTCGATGGTGACCATGAGCGGGATCGGCGATGCCGCCTTGACCGGCTTGATCTGCCCGCCCGCGAGCAGCGCGCGGTCGGTCCAGCCGCCGATGAAGATGCCGCCGACCTGCTCGGTGCGCACCACGTTGGCCGCGTCCGCCGCGTCGGTGACGCCGACGGTGAGCAGCTGGGCCAGCTTCTGCCTGGTGCTCAGGGTGGCGAGGAACTCCTTACCGCAGTCGCGGGCGACGGTGGTGGCCGCCGGGGGCGCCGGGGGCGCGACGGAGGTGGTGGTCTCGGTGGCGGTGCGGGTGACGTCGCCGCTCGCGCAGGCGGTGGTGACCGCGGCGACGAGGGCGAGAAGGAGCAGTGGTCTCCGCATGGGGGTCCACGGTAGTGGGGAGTGCCGCCACGGCCCGCGGCGGGTGGATTTCGGGGACGTTTCGCGCGGGGGCGCGGGCGTGACATTCGAGTCCGCCGGGGCCGGGGCCGGTGTTTCGCGGTCGTTTCCCGCGGGTCGGCGGTGGTCACGCCCTACGGGCGGGGATGCACGAGAAGCGTTGCTGTGCAGCGCAATTACTAACCTCCGAGGCTCCGTGTGGCGGTGAGATAGCGGCAATCGGCACTTGTTCCCGACGTAACCATTCGGCAATGCCGCGCTCGTGTACTCGATGTCATCCCGACCCGCACTATTCCCCGAGGAGTCCCGGTGTCCGCACCCACCACCACCGATATCGACAAGGCCATCGAGGCGAATATCGCCGCCTCGCTGGCGGAGATTCCGCACCCGGCGCTGCCGAAGGGCAGCAATATCTACGGCGCCACCAAGATCTTCCCGGATTACAAAGCCGAGGCGGGCGAGACCTACTTCACGCTGGTGCACGGCATCGCGCACGAATCCTCGGTGAGCTTCGTGGCGATCCTGCAGGCCACGCGGGCGCTGCGCAAGGGGTTCGAGTCGGCCATCTACTTCTACGGGCCGGGCGCGATCAACGCCATTGCCACCCGCGGCTTCCCGACCACGGGGGACAGCGGCTTCCCGGGCGAGCAGAACATCAACGACGCGCTGGCGACCTTCATCAAGGAGGGCGGCAAGGTGTTCGCCTGCCGGTTCGGGCTCGCGCTGCACGGTGCGCGCGAGGAGGACCTGATCGAGGGCGTGATTCCGGCGCATCCGCTGGACGTGCAGGACGCGCTGATCCACTACGCCCGCAAGGGCGCCATCATCAACTCCACCTACCAGCTGTAGGGCCTGCGATGAGCAATCTGTCCACCCGGATCGATCTGGCGCTGCTGGGGGTTCGCGTCGACGCGCCGGTCTCGCGGCGCGCGGGGGCCGGGCCGAGCGACGACGGCCACGTGCTCATCGGCGGTGTCGGCGCGGCGATCCCGCTGCGCTCGGACAGCCCGTATCTGGTGCGGGACAACAGGTTGCTGCTGGACGGCGCCGATCTGGGGCTCGAGGTCGAGCCGGTGCGCAGGCCCGCCTTCTACGACCTGCGCACCGCCGACGGCGTGGGCTACGACAAGATCGCGCGGCTGCACGGCAAGGACGTGCTCGCCACCACCGTGGTGCAGACCTGCATCCGGTACGGGGCGGAGCAGCGCTGCCGGTTCTGCGCCATCGAGGCGTCGCTGGCCGCGGGCGACACGATCGCGGTGAAGCGGCCGGAGCAGCTGGCCGAGGTCGCGGCGGCCGCGGTGCGGCTGGACGGGGTGCGGCAGCTGGTGATGACCACCGGCACCTCGGCGGCCAGGGACCGCGGGGCGCGGCACCTGGCCCGCTGTGTGCGGGCGGTGAAGGCGGCGGTGCCGGAGCTGGCGATCCAGGTGCAGTGCGAACCGCCCGGCGACCTGGCGACGCTCACCGAGCTGCGCGCGGCGGGAGCCGATGCCATCGGCATCCACGTGGAGTCGCTGGACGACGCGGTGCGCGCCCGCTGGATGCCGGGCAAGGCGACGGTGCCGCTGGCCGAGTACCGGGCCGCCTGGGCCGAGGCGGTCCGGGTCTTCGGCCGCAACCAGGTCTCGACGTATCTGCTGGTCGGGCTGGGTGAGGATCCGGACGAGCTGGTGGCGGGGGCGGCCGAGCTCATCGAGCTCGGGGTGTACCCGTTCGTCGTCCCCTTCCGGCCGCTGGCCGGGACGCTCGCGGTGGAGGTCGACCGGGCGGTCGCGCCGCCGGCCGAGCTGGTGCGGGAAGTGACCGTGCGGGTCGGGGCGCTGCTGGCGGCCGCGGGGATGCGGGGGTCCGGGCAAGCGGCGGGCTGCCGCCTGCGGGGCGTGCAGTCTCCTGCAGAACGCGGGTGGGTGAGATGACCGCCGTCTCCGACCGCGTAGCGGGCCGCGCGATGAGCTGGAGCGACCTGCTCACCGGGCAGCACCCGGCCAACGCGCCCGACTTCAGCGTGCTCACCGGCCCGGCGCCCGACCCGTTCCTGATCCACCCCGCCGACCGAGCCGACCTACTCGCCTACCGGACCCTGCGCCGCGAAGCCTTCGTCCACGACCAGGGCCTGTTCACCGGCTCGGATCGCGACGACCTGGACGACGACCCGCGCACCATCGTGCTGGTCGCCAAGGCCACGGACGGCACCGTCCTGGGCGGCGTCCGGCTGGCCCCCGCCACCGACCCCGATATCGGCTGGTGGACCGGCAGCCGCCTGGTGGTGCACCCCCGACTGCGCACCGCGGGCGTCGGCGCTGCCCTGGTCAACGCCGCCTGCGCACACGCCGAGACCGCCGACGTCCTCCGCTTCGAGGCCACCGTCCAAGCCGCGCACGCGAAACTCTTCGCCCGCCTCGGCTGGGAACGCCTGGGCACCACCGCGATCAACGGCCGCCCGCACGTCGCCATGCGCTGGCCCATCGACCGCGTGGAACGGCTCACCAACTCTACGAAAGCGCTGCTCGCCGACGTCCTGGCCCCGCTCGACAGCGCGACGAACCTCGGCGGCACCGGCTTCCGCGGCGACGACGGCGCCCCGGTGCCGGGCAGCGACCTGATCGCCGCCTGCGACGCCATCCTCCCGTCCATGGCCGAGCGCGACCCGGAGTGGGCGGGCTGGTGCGCGGTGCTGGTCAACCTCAACGACCTCGCCGCCATGGGCGCCGAACCGGTCGGCCTGCTCGACGCCGTCGCCGCCCCGACCCGGGCGACGCTCACCGCCATCATGCGCGGCCTCGCCGCCGCGGCGACCGCGTGGGACGTCCCGGTGCTCGGCGGCCACACCCAGCTCGGCGTCCCGGCGGCGCTCGCGGTGACCGCGCTCGGCCGCACCGCGAAACCGGTGCCGGGCGGCGGCGGCCGGCCCGGCCACGAACTCCGGCTCACCGCCGACACCGAGGGCGGCTGGCGCCCCGGATACCACGGCAGACAGTGGGATTCGACCTCCCGGCGCACCGGCGCGGAGCTGCGCGCGCTGAACCGGGTGGTCGCCTGGGCCGCACCGGCCGCGGCGAAGGACGTCAGCATGGCGGGCATCGCGGGCACCACCGGGATGCTCGCCGAGGCGAGCGGGCTCGGCGCGGAGCTGGAGGTCGCCCGGATTCCGCGGCCCGCGGGCGCCGCGCTCGGCGCCTGGCTCACCTGCTTCCCCGGCTTCGCCGTGCTCACCGCCGATCGGCCCGGCACCCCCGCCCCCGCCACCGGCCCCGCCCGCTCCGCCGTCTGCGGACGGCTGCTCCCCGGCGCCGGGGTGCGGCTGCGCTGGCCGGACGGCGCGACGACATCGGCGGTGCCAGGCACCGTCACTGGATTGGGAGAATCATGAACGACATCACCATCTCGGTGGCGGCCGCCGAATTCGGCCGCGACCTGGAGACCTGCTACCGCACCATCGCCGAACTCGCCGACACGGCGCGGGCACGCGGCAGCAGCCTGCTCGTGCTGCCCGAGGCCTGCCTCGGCGGCTACCTGCCCAGCCTCGGCGGCGGCGACGAGAGCGCGGAGGCCAGGGAGCGCCGCCTGCGCAGCCTGCCGCCCGCGCTGGAGCTGGACGGCCCCGAGCTGCGCCGGGTCGCCGAGATCGCCGGCGACCTGGTGATCACGCTCGGGTTCTGCGAGGCCGACGGCGACACCAGGTACAACGCCGCGGTGACGCTGTACGGCGACGGCGTGCTCGGCAGCTACCGCAAGGTGCACCAGCCGCTCGGCGAGAACCTCTGCTACAGCGCGGGTTCGGAGTACCGCGCCTTCGATACGCCGGTCGGCCGGATGGGGATGCAGATCTGCTACGACAAGGCCTTCCCCGAGGCCGCGCGGGCGCTGGCGCTGGACGGCGCCGAGATCGTCACCTCGCTCTCCGCCTGGCCCACCGCGCGCACCGCGACGGTGGCGAACCTGGAGGACGACCGCTGGCTGCACCGCTTCGACATCTTCGACCGGGCCCGCGCGGTGGAGAACCAGCTGGTCTGGGTCGCCTCCAACCAGGCGGGCACCTTCGGCTCGCTGCGCTTCGTGTGCAGCGCGAAGATCGCCGGGCCGGGCGGCGAGATCCTGGCCACCACCGGCGTGCACCCCGGGCTGGCGACCGCCACCGTCGACGTGGCCGAGGCGCTGGAGCGGGCGCGCGGCGGCGGCATGTACAACCTGCGCGACCGGCGGCCGGAGCTGTACCACAGCGTGGTGCGCGAGCACGGCGTCACCGGACGGCTGGCCGTCCATGTCTGAGCAGCTCGCCCCCACGCTCTGCCCGCCGCGGGTGCGGCAGCACGAGGTGATCGTGGTCGGCGCGGGCCAGGCCGGGCTCGCGGTGAGCTGGCACCTGACCCGCCGCGGCATCGACCACCTGCTGCTGGAGCGCGACACCGTCGCGCACGAGTGGCGCGACGGCCGCTGGGACAACTTCACCCTGGTCACCCCGAACTGGCAGTGCGTGCTCCCCGGCTACGCCTACGACGGTCCCGACCCGGACGGCTTCATGGCCCGCGACGAGGTGTACCGCTTCGTCCGCGGCTACGCCGACAGCTTCGGCGCGCCGGTGCTGGAGCACGCCGGGGTGCACGCGGTGACCAGGGCGCCGCGCGGCGGCTACGACCTGGAGACCGCGGCGGGCAGCTTCCACGCGAACCAGGTGGTGGTCGCGACCGGCGGCTACCACGTGCCGACCATCCCGCGGTTCGCCGAGCGGCTGCCCGCGGCGATCACCCAGCTGCACTCGGCCGAGTACCGCAGCCCGGCGGCGCTGCCCGCGGGGGCGGTGCTGGTGGTCGGCACCGGGCAGTCCGGCGCGCAGATCGCCGAGGACCTGCACCTGGCGGGACGCGAGGTGCACCTGGCGGTCGGCAACGCGCCCCGGGTCGCCCGCTTCTACCGGGGCCGCGACTGCGTGGCCTGGCTGCACGACATGGGGCACTACGACGTCCCGATCGAGGACCAGCCCGGCGGCATCGGCAAGCGGGAGAACACCAACCACTACGTCACCGGGCGGGACGGCGGCCGCGATATCGACCTGCGCCGCTTCGCGCTGGAGGGCATGGCGCTCTACGGCCGGATGATCGGGCTCGACCCGGACGGCACCGCCCGCTTCGACAGCACGCTGGAGCGCTCCCTCGACGCCGCCGACGCGGTGGCCGACGGCATCAAGAACGCCATCGACGGCTATATCGACCGCGCGGGCATCGACGCGCCGATCGAGCCGCGCTACACCCCGGTGTGGCGGCCGGAGCACGAGCGCACCGCGCTCGACCTGCGCGCGGCCGGGATCTCGGCGGTGGTGTGGTCGGTGGGGTTCCGCACCGATTACCGCTGGCTGCGCGCGGGGGTCTTCGACGGCGAGGGGCACCCGTGCCACAACCGCGGCGTCACCACCTCGCCCGGGCTCTACTTCGTCGGGCTGCCCTGGCTGCACACCTGGGGGTCGGGGCGGTTCGCGGCGATCGCGCGGGATGCCGAGTACCTGGCCGAGCGGATCGTCGTCGCCGCCACCACCACCGCCGCGGCCTGAGGCGCACCGTGCCGACCACCAGGATCGCCGCGCTCGCCGGGCATTTCGGCGCCGATATCGGCCGCGCGCTGGAGAAGCTCCACGGCATCGTCGAGCGGCTGCACGCCCAGCGCGTCGAGCTGCTCGTCCTGCCGGACGCCACGCTCGGCGGCTACATCGGCGACCTGCGCAACCCGGACCCGGCGACCGGCCCGGAGGCCATCGACCCGGACGGCCCCGAGCTGCGCCGAATCCGGGAGATGGCGCGGCACATGACCATCTGCGTCGGCTACGCCGAGCGCGACGGCGAGCGCAGGTACAACGCCGCCGTCTGCCTGACCGGCGACGGCATCCTCGGCAGGCACCGCAAGGTGCACCAGCCCGCCGGCGAGCACCTGGCCTACGCCCCCGGCGACGGCTTCCACGCCTTCGACACCCCGGTCGGGCGGATGGGGATGCTCATCGACTACGACAAGACCTTCCCGGAGGCGGCGCGCACGCTGGCACTGGACGGGGCGCAGCTCATCGCGGCGCTCTCCGCCTGGCCGGCCAGCGTCACCGACCGCGCCTCCCGGCTGCCGAACGACCGCCAGGCCCGGCTCTTCGACCTCTACGACCAGGCGCGGGCGGCGGAGAACCAGGTGGTGCTGGTGTCGTCGAACCAGACCGGGGTCACCGGGAACCTGCGCTTCCTCGGGCAGGCCAAGGTGGTCGGGCCGGGCGGCGACGTGCTGGCCAAGACCTGGTCCAAGGGCGGGCTCGCGGTGGCCGACATCGACGTGGCCGGCGAGGTGGAGCGGGCCCGCCGGGTGCTGCACCACCTGGCCGAGCGGCGGGTGGGGAGCTATCCGAACCTGCTCTGGGAGAAGGCATTCTGATGCGGGTCGCGCTGCTCACCTACTCGACCAAGCCGCGCGGCGGGGTCGTGCACACCCTGAACCTCGCCGAGGCGCTCGCCGACGCCGGGGCCGAGGTCACCGTCTGGACCCTCGGGCGCGGTGGTGACCAGGCGTTCTTCCGGCCGGTGCGGCCGGGGGTGCGGGTCGAGGTGGTGCCGCTCGCGGCGCGCGAGGGCGAGGGCGTCGGGGCGCGGATCCTGCGCTCGATCGCGGTGCTGCGCGGCGCCTTCGACCCGGCCGGGTACGACGTGGTGCACGCCCAGGACTGCATCACCGCCAATGCCGTCGGGCGCTGCGTGCGCACCATCCACCACCTGGACACCTTCAGCACGCCGGAGCTGGTGCGCTGCCACGAGCGCGCGGTGGTGGAGCCGTACGCCCGGATCTGCGTCTCCCGCGCGGTGGCCGACGAGGTGCGGGCGGGGTGGGGGCTGACGCCGACGGTGATTCCGAACGGGGTGGAGTACGGGCGCTTCGCCGCGGCGGTGCCGGATCGGCGGCTCGGGCGGTACGTGCTCGCCGTCGGCGGGATCGAGCCGCGCAAGGGGAGTATCGATCTGCTCGAGGCGTTCGCGCGCATGCCCGCGGGCCCGCGGCTGGTGTTCGCCGGGGGCGAGACGCTCTTCGACTACCGGGCGTACCGGGCCGAGTTCGACCGGCGCGCCGCGGAACTCGGGGTCGAGCCGCTGGTACTCGGGCCGGTGCCGCACGACGAGCTGCCCGGGCTGGTGGCGGGGGCCGAGGTGCTCGGGTTCCTCTCCACCAAGGAGGGATTCGGGCTGGCGGCCATGGAGGCGCTGGCGGCCGGGGTTCCGGTGGTCGCCCGCGAGCTGCCGGTATTGCGGGAGGTGTTCGGTGCCGCGGTCACCTACGCGCGGGACGCCGCCGAGGCGGCCGTGCTGCTCGATCAGGCGCGCGAGCCATCGCCGGAGCGGCGGGCGGCCGGGCGCGCGCTGGCCCGGAGCTACGACTGGGCGGCCGCCGCCGCGGCGCACCTGGCGTTCTACCGCGAGCTGGTGCCGTCGATGTAATCTGGATCACACAAACACCGGGAGGTCCCCGTGCCCTGCGATCGGATGCTCATCGCCTACGACGGTTCCGAGAACGCCAAGCGCGCCATCACCTACGCGGGCCGCTTCCTCAGCGCCGAGCGGGCGGTCGTGCTCACGGCGTGGGAACCCATGGTGCGCCAGGCCGCGCGGCTCTCCGGGCTCTCCGGCGTCATGCAGCCGGAGTGGGTGCCGGAGGACGAGATCGAGGACATCGCCTACCGGGAGGCCAGGGCGGTCAATGCCGAGGGGCTGCACCTGGCCGAGCTCGCCGGGCTGAATGCCGAGGCGCGCACCGAGGAGTGCGGCACCACCATCTGGAACGCCATCGTGGAGTGCGCCGACGAGCTCGACGTCGACATCATCGTGGCGGGCACCCGCGGCTCCACCGGGCTGCGCGCGCTGCTGCGCAGCAGCGTCGCCGACGCCGTGCTCAGGCACTGCCACCGCCCTGTGTTGCTGGTCCCACCGGGGCGGTGACCCCTTCCGGCCGTTCTAAGGTCGGAGCTATGACATCGTTCCTGCTCGCCACCCCGAGCGAGGTGCTGCGCGCGCACGGGACGCGTGCCGGGTTCACCGACCCGGCGGCGGCCGCGGCGGCGCTGCGCGGCGGTGACCCGGTGGTCGGCGCGCTGCCCTTCGACCCGCGCAGGCCGGCGGCGCTGATCGTGCCGGAGCGGCTGGAGCGCGGCGCCCCCGGCCCGGTGCCGCCGGTGCGGCTGCCGCGGCTGCGGGTGGTGGCCGAGCTGCCGTCGCCGGACGAGCACATCGCGCGGGTGACCAAGCTGATCGAGCAGATCGGCGACCCGGCCGACCCGCTGCGCAAGGTGGTGGCGGCGCGCTCGGTGCTGGTCGGCAGCGAGACCGAGCGGATCGACCCGCAGGACGTGGCCGCGCGGCTGCGGCAGCGGCATCCGGGCGCGCACGTCTTCGTGGCGGATCTCGCGGTGGCGGGGCGGCCGGGGGACGCGGTGGTCGGGGCCTCGCCGGAGGTGCTGGTGGCGCGGCGCGGCGGGGTCGTCTCGCTGCGGCCGCTGGCGGGCACGGTGCCGAGGCTCGCCGATCCCGAGGCCGACGCCGCGCGGGCCGAGGCGCTGCGGGCCGATGCCAAGAACCTGGAGGAGCACGCCTACGTGGTGGAGTGGATCCGGGAGCGGCTCGCGCCGGTCTGCCGCACGCTGCGCATCCCGGAGCGGCCGGAGCTGGTGCGCACCGACGCCGTCTGGCACCTGGCCTCGCCGATCGACGGCACGCTCGCCGACCCGGCGCCGAGCGCGCTCGACCTCGCGGTGCTGCTGCACCCGACCCCCGCCGTCTGCGGCACCCCGACCCAGGCCGCGCTGGACCGGGTGGTCGACGCCGAGGAGGATCGCGGGTTCTACGGCGGGGCGGTCGGCTGGTGCACGCCGGACGGGGACGGGGAGTGGGTCGTCGCCATTCGCAGCGCCGAGATCGCGGCCGGTGGGCACACGCTGCGCGCCTTCGCCGGCGGGGGCATCGTCGCCGGCTCCGATCCGCGCACCGAGCTGGACGAGACCACGGCGAAACTGCGCACCCTGCTCGGCGCGCTGGACTGCCCGGTGACGACGGGCTGACGGGGAACGCGGGCAAAACCGGCCCGTATCCCCGCGCGAACGCCACGGGCTGCTAGGTTGACCCGGAACACGTGCCTGCCCCTGTCGTATTGGAGTGCCGCGATGAAGTCCTTTGCCGTTCCCGGTCTCGTGAGTGCGGTCGCGGGCGCCATCATCGGCGCGATCGCGGTCTTCGTCATCACCGCCGCGGCGCAGCAGAACTCGCGGCCGGAGATCGACCGCAGCGGTGACGCCGATTCCTCGCTGCTCAACAACGTCGAGTACGGCAGCCGCTGACCTCCGCTCCACCCGTCGTCGGCACCCGCGCGCCCAGCGCCGCGGGCGCCGCCGACGACACCGCGCCGCTCGGCAGGCGCTGGTTCCTCGGCACCGTCGTCGCGGCGTTCCTGCTCTCCTTCCTGCAGACGCCCGGCCTGACCGTCGCCGACACCAAGTACGACCTCGCGCAGAACCCGCTCGGCTTCCTCGACCGGGCCGCGCACCTCTGGAGCAGCCAGGCCCCGATGGGGCAGGTGCAGAACCAGGCCTACGGCTACTTCTTCCCGCACGGCGCCTTCTTCTCCGCCGGGCACTTGCTCGGGCTGCCCGCCTGGGTGACCCAGCGGATCTGGTGGGCGCTGCTGCTGCTCGCCGGGTTCTGGGGGGTGATCCGGCTCTGCCAGACGCTCGGCATCGGCAGCCGCGGTTCCCGGGTGATCGCCGCGGTGGCCTTCGCGCTGAGCCCGCGGGTGCTGACCACGCTCGGCTCCATCTCCTCCGAGACGCTCCCCATGATGCTGGCGCCGTGGGTGCTGCTCGCCCCCGCCGCGCTCGGGGTCGCGGTGGTGCGGCGCCGGGCGGGCGGCGCCACCTCCCCCGCGGGCAGCGCGCTCGCCCTCGCGCTCATGGGCTCGGTGAACGCCGTCGCCACGGTCGCCGCCTTCCTGCCCGCCCTGCTCTGGTGGGCCTCCTACCGCCCGGACCGGCGCTGGCTCCGCTTCACCGCCGCCTGGATCCCGCTGCTCGTACTCGCCACCCTCTGGTGGGCGGTCCCGCTGCTGCTGCTCGGCCGGGTGAGCCCGCCGTTCCTGGACTACATCGAATCCTCCGGCGTCACCACGCAGTGGGCCTCGCTCGCCGAGGTGCTGCGCGGCACCGACAGCTGGACCCCGTTCGTCTCCCCGGAGCGGATCGCGGGCGCGGTGCTGGTGACCCAGCCCGCCGCGGTCCTCGCCACCGGGCTGATCGCCGCCGCAGGCATCGCCGGGCTGGCGCTGCGCTCCATGCCGCACCGCGGCAGGCTCACCCTGATCCTCTTCGCCGGGCTGGCCGGGATCTGCGCGGGCTACCTCGGCACCATGGGCGGCCCGTTCGCCGAGCCCATCCGGGTCTTCCTCGACTCCGGCGGCGCCCCGCTGCGCAATGTGCACAAACTGGAGCCGCTCATCCGGCTGCCGCTGGTGCTCGGGCTGGCGCACCTCTTCGCCCGGATCCCGCTGCCCGCCTCGGTGCCGCTGCGCAGCTGGCTGAGTGCGTGGGCGCACCCGGAGCGGGACCGGCGGGTCGCGGTGGCCGCGCTGGTGCTCACCGCCATCGCGCTCGCCACCTCGCTGGCCTGGACCGGCAAGCTGGCCCCGCGCGGCGCCTACGACGCCGTGCCGCCGTACTGGCAGGAGACGGCCGAATGGCTCGCCGCCAATGCCGCGGACACCAGGGCGCTGGTCGTCCCCGGCGCGCCCTTCGGCAGCCAGGTCTGGGGGCTGACCAGGGACGAACCGCTGCAGGCGCTGGCATCGACGCCGTGGGCGGTGCGCGACGCCGTCCCGCTGAACCCGCCGGGCACCATCCGCGCCATGGACTCCGTGCAGCGGCTGATCGCCGACGGCAGGCCGTCGGCCGGGCTGGCGCCGACGCTGGCGGCCCAGGGCATCGGGGTGCTGGTGCTGCGCAACGACCTGGACCCGGAGACCTCCCGCTCCACCCGGCCCATGCTGGCGCACCGCGCGCTGGACGGCTCGCCGGGGCTGCGCAAGGTCGCCGAGTTCGGCCCGGCGATCGAGGCCACCGCGATCGCCGAGGGGCTGGTGGTCGACGGCGACCTGCACCCGGCGTACCCGGCGATCGAGCTCTACGAGGTGGATACCCCGGGCACCGGAACCCCGGAGCGGGTGGAATCCGGTGCCGGGGCGCCGGAGTCCTTCCCCGGCGCGTACAGCGTGGCGCTCGCCGACGTCCCGGTGGTGCAGGGCGGCCCCGAGGTGCTGGAGCGGCTGCGCCGCGATCCCGGCGCCCCGGTGCCCGCGCTGCTCGCCGCCGACGCCGCCGCGGCCGGGCTGCCCGCCGGGCCGGTGACCGTCACCGACACCCCCGTGGCGCGGGAGACCGACTTCGGCCGGGTGGACAACCACAACTCCGCCGTCCGCGCCCCGGACGACGCGCGCCGCACGCACAACCTGGTCCCCGACTACCCGGTGCCGGGCGCGGCCCCGGTCGAGGGCGCCTGGAGCGGCGCCACCGTGACCGCCTCCGGCTCGGCGGCGGACGCCACCCAGATCGGCGGCGCCGCGCCGGGCAGCTCCACCGCCGCGGCGGTGGACGGCGACCCGTCGACCGCCTGGCTCAGCAATGGCGGCGAGTACGCGCTCGGCCAGTGGCTGCGGCTGGAGCTGGACCACCCGATCAGCACCGGGCTGCTCCGGGTGACCACCAGCCCCGCCGCGCTCGGCGACCCGGTGAAGTGGATCGAGGTGCGCACCGAGCGCGGCAGCGTCTCCGCGCGGATCACCGAACCCGGTGCGCCGGTCTCGGTCTCCCTGCCCGCCGGGAGTACCGGGTGGGTCAGCGTGACGGCGATCCGCACCGAGGGCAGTACCCGCGGCGGGCAGTTCGGGATCAGCGAGATCGCGCTGGACGACTACTCGGTGCGGGAGGCGCCGGTGCGGGTGCCGATCCGGCACACGGTCGCGCTGCCGCCGGTCGCCGGCACCCCCGCCGCCTGGGATCTCGGCCAGGAATTCCCCGGCCGCAGCGCCTGTTTCGACGCGCCGGACCGGATCCGCTGCCACAAGGGGCTGGCGCTGGCGCCGGAGGAGCCCGGCGCCTTCCAGCGCACCCTCGCGGTGCCGGCGCCGACCGAGGTGACGCCCCGGCTTACCGTGCGCACCAGGCAGAGCCCGGAGCTGGAGGCGCTGCTCACCGACCCGGCCCGGCCGGTCGCGCGCGGCACCGGCGACGTCGGCGACCTGCGCGGCTCCGCCTTCGCCGCCACCGACGGTGATCCGAGGACCAGCTGGACCGCACCGGAGAACACCGTGCGGGACAGCCCCGACGGGCCGCCCACGCTCACCCTCGAACTGCCGGAGCCCGCGCTGGTCACCGGGCTGAACATCACGCCGTCGCGCGGCGCGCTGCCCGCCGCGCCCACCGCGGTCACGGTGAATCTCGGCAACGGCCCGCAGGTGCGCACGCTGCCGGGCAGTGCCGGCGAGGGGCAGGCCGAGCCGAGCCGGATCGAGCTGTTCCCCACGGTCACCGACCGGATCGAGGTGAGCGTCACCGCCTGGCGCGCGGTGCTCGACCGCACCGCGCTCGGCTTCACCCTGGCCCAGCCGGCCGGGTTGGCCGAGGTCGATGTGCTCGGCCCCGACTACCCGGCCCCCGCCCCCCTCGACCGGGTGATCACGGTGCCGTGCGAGCTGGGTCCGGTGATCGCGGTCGGCGGGCGCGTCCTGCAGACCTCGGTCACCGCCACGGCGGCGGAGTTGCGCTCCGGCGCCCCGGTTCCCGCCGAGGTATGCGGGGCCGATGCCGCGCCGGGCGCAGCGGTCGACGACGCGGAATCCCCCGTCCCGGTTTCGGTACCCCTCCCCCAGGGCGCGACCGAGGTCAACGTCGCCCCGACGGCGCTCTTCACCGTCGACCGCCTCCGCCTGGACAACACCACCCCGCCCCCGCCGCCCCCCGGCGACGGCACCCGCCTCCTCGTCCTCCCGCTCAGCACCAATATCGGCTGGTCCGCGCAGACCCCCGACGGCACCGAGCTGCGCCCAATCGTGGTCGACGGCTGGCAACAGGGCTGGCTCGTCCCCCCGGGCGAGACCGGCCCGATCACCGTCTCCTTCCCGGCGGACCGCTGGTACCGCCTCGGCATCTTCGGCGGCCTGCTCCTCCTGATCCCGCTCCTGCTCCTCGCCCTCCCCCGCCGCACCCCGGCCGCGGCCGCGGAACCCTGCTCGCCCTACAACTCCCGGATCGCCGCGGGCATCGGCGTCCTCGCCGTCACCGGCCTGATCGCGGGCCCGATCGCCCTCGCGCTCGCCGCCACCGCCTGGGCCGCCCTCGAGTTCGCGGACCGACGCGGCCTCGAAACCGCCCGCACCCTCGCCGTAATCGCGGGCACCGGCACCCTGCTCTCGGCCGCCGCCCTCTCCACCGGCCCGTGGCGCCACCCCGACGGCTATATGGGCGGCGCCCTCCTCACCCAGCTCCCCGCGGTGCTCGCGGTGATCGCGCTCGGCCTCGCCGCCCTGCCCGCCCGCCGCCCCCGCCGCTAGCCATTGATATAGCCCGCCAATTGATCCCCGCACGCCGCCACGCGCCGCGGCACCACCCGCTCGATATCGAGCGTCAGGGCCTCGGCCGGTCGAAGCGCCGGGCGAACTGCCGGCACGGCTCCTCGATCAGCGCG
The DNA here is from genome assembly GCF_040654395.1 of Nocardia sp. NPDC050697. Classification (NCBI taxonomy): domain Bacteria; kingdom Bacillati; phylum Actinomycetota; class Actinomycetes; order Mycobacteriales; family Nocardiaceae; genus Nocardia; species Nocardia sp. NPDC050697. Next base: position 476,804 of record NZ_JBFAHY010000002.1, on the reverse strand, counting down.
TAGCTCGCCGCCGCCACCGGAAGCGTGAAGGCGACGGTGAGCAGCAGGATCTTCGGGAAACTGCCGCTGAACGGCAGGATGCCGAAGACCGGGAAGATCACCCACAGCACCGCGAGATGCCAGATGAAGATGCCGTAGGACCAGCGCCCCACCGCCAGCGCCACCGGCGAGGAGAGCAGCGGCCGCGGCGAATCGCGCAGCACCAGCGGCGCGAGCAGGCCGAAGCCGATGAGCGCCCCGAGCGCCATCTTCACCACGTACTGCCACGGCTCGGCGCGCACCAGCCCGGCCGGGCCGGCGAGCTCGGTGGCCGAGAGCAGGAAGGCGAGCAGCGCCAGCGTCCACATCCAGCGTCTGCGCCCGGCGTACCGATCCCAGCGGGAACCCGGCTGGACGACGAAGACCAGTTCGGCCAGCAGCATCCCGACGGCGAACCACGGCAGGTAGCCGGGCAGCCAGTTGTCGGCATTGATGGCATCCGGGGTCGGCACCGGGAGGAGGTTCCAGCTCAGCGTCACCAGCCCGAGCGCGAGCACCGCAGGAACGCGGCGGCGAGCGGCCGCGCCGCGCAGCCGCACCAGCGCGAGCGCGAGCGCGAGCAGCGGAAGCACCAGATAGAAGGCCACCTCCACCGAGAGGCTCCACATCTGGGTCAGTCCGTCGGTGAGTGTCAAGGGGACGAACACCTGCAGCAGCAACAGGTTGGAGACCCAGACCCGGAGCCCGGCGGTGGCCGCCGCGTTCGGCAGCAGCACCAGCACCACCGCGACCACCACCCAGTAGGCGGGCAGGATCCGGGCGGCCCGGTGCCGGAAGTAGTACCCGGCCGTCGGCGCGGCGCCGAGCCCGCGCGCGGCGGCGGCGTGCGGGCGCCAGAGCAGGAAGCCGGAGAGCCCGAAGAACAGCGCCACCGCCATGTCGAAGCGCGACAAAAGCGGCCCGACCACCGGAATCGCGGTGGTCGCGGTCTGGAACGCCACGTGCGTGAGCAGCACGCCGAGCGCCGCGAGGCCGCGCACGCCCTCCAGCGCGGGGACGAAGGACCGCGGCCGCGCCGGCGCGGGCGCGGCGGCGTCCGGGGCCGGATCGGTGCGGGCGGTGGCGGTCACGGCACTCCAGTCTGCCCGGCGGCGGGGCACTCGGCATCGCCCGATTGATCCCGATTACGCGACTAGCACGTTTTCTCCGTCCAATCCGGGCTCGGCACCGCATGGTAAGACATCGGGCTGTTAGTGTCTGGGCTCACGAGCAACGCGGCCCGCCTCGCTGCTCGGCCGGAACGTCTGTTCTACGACGAGGAGAGTTGCATGGCACTGAGTGCCGGAACCCGAAGGACGGTGGCCTGCCTGCTCGTGGGTCTCGGCGCGTTGCTGATCGTCGCGGCGCTGCTGATCCCGACCTACACGGTCGGCAAGGTCGCCAAGACTCCCCTCGACCTGGAGATCACCACGATCGCGGCGAGCCAGGAGGGCGAGGAGAGCCTGGTGCTCGACTCCAAGTCGCTCACCGCGCCCGAGGGATCGGCCAAGGTGGACAGCAACGTTCCGCTGATCTCGCAGCGCTTCCTCACCGTCGAGGACCCGTCGAACGCCGACGAGATGACGGTGCAGGCCGGCCAGACGCTGCGGCGGATCGACAAGCAGGGCGACACCGGCCTGCTCACCGCCACCGTCGACCGGGTCACTATCGACCGCGTCACCGGTGAGCCGGTCAGCACCGAGCCGAACGGCTCGATCGCCGTGACCACCACCAAGGAAGGCGAGAGCATCGCCGACCCGGTGCAGCACACCGGCCTGCAGTACCGGTTCCCGATCGGCACCGAGAAGAAGACCTACCCGTACTTCGATCTCAACGCGCGCAAGACCTCCGACATGAACTTCATCGAGGAGACCGAGATCAACAACACCAAGGTCTACCACTTCCAGCAGGTCGTCCCGCCGACCAACCTGAACGATGTGGTCGCGTCGCCGACCAACAAGCTGACCCTGCCCGCCGCCAAGTGGGGCGTCGAGGGCGGCGACACCCCGGTCACCATGTACCGCTGGTACAGCAACACCCGCGACGTGTGGGTGGAGCCGGAGACGGGCACCGTGGTCAAGGGCGGCGAGGCGCTGAACATCTTCTACGGCCGCACCGGCGACAAGCCCGAGGTGACGGCGCTCAAGACGCACGTGGTCTTCGACGAGAACACGGTCGAGTCGCAGCTCGCGGTGGCCAAGGACAATATCGACCGGCTCTCGCTGTACGGCCGGATCCTGCCGATCGTCTTCGGCGTGCTCGGCGTGATCGCGCTGATCGCCGGTGTGCTGCTCGGCCTGCGCAGCGGCGGCAACGCCCAGCCCGCGGTGCAGCGCGCCGCGCCGTTCGGCGGAGCGGGGCCGTCCACCGCGCCGCTGGCCGGCGGCAGGCCGCGCGGCAACCCGGATGCGCCGACCGAGCGGATCGACATCAACAAGCGGCCCTGAGTTCGCGGTAGGAAGGCCCCCGGTGCGCGCACCGGGGGCCTTCCTCATTTCGGGGGCAGGGTGGCGACGAAATCGGTGCCGCGCGCCACCCAGGTGCGCAGGGCGGCGTCGTCGGCGACCGCCGCGGCGGTGACCCGGAGCCAGCCGTCCAGTTCCCGGCCCGCCATGACCATGGGGGTCACCGCGGCGCCGTCGAGCAGCCGGTGGCCCTCGTGCGGGTCGACCCGGACCATGATCCCGCCCTTCCCGCTCACCGCCACCGCCATGTGCCCGCGGATCAGGAAGGCGAGGCCGCCGAACATCTTCTTCTCGGTGAACGGCCCCGGCTCGAGGAGCGCGCGGACCCGGTCGGCGAGTTTCTCGTCGTACGCCATCGGCCCAGTGTGCGCCTCGGCACCGACACCTCAGGTGGTGTTCCGCGCGGCGGTGCGCAGGACCACCGCCGCGACCAGCGCCGTCGTCACCGCCGCGGTGCAGGCGGCCACGGTGACCAGCGCGGGCACCGAGTGCGCGAGCGTCGCCATGAGCACCACCTCGGCCGCGAGCCCGACCCAGGTGAGCGCGGCCGGGGCGGTGCGGTCCACCGCGATGGCGGAGAGCAGGGCGCCCTGCAGTACCGCGAGGATCGCGCCGTGCAGCGCGAAGAGCCAGAGCAGGTTCTGCACCGGGGCGTAGTCGGCGCCCGCGAAGAGCGGGGCGAGCGGCGCGGCGAGCGCGGCGCCCGCCACCGCGGCGACGCCGATCCCGGAGAGCACGGCCAGCGCGTCCCGGATAGCTTTCGCCGAGTGCGCGGGCTGCGCCATTCGCGGGTACAGCACCACGCCGACCGCCTGCGGGAGCCAGAAGGCGATCTTCGTCGCGATGGTGCCGAGGGCGTAGCGGCCGGCGTCCGCCTCGTCCAGGACGATGCGGGCCAGGATGAGGTCCGCCGAGGAGAGTGCCATGAGCGCCGCCTGCACCTGCGCCGCCCGCAGGACCGCGGTGACGCCCGCCGTATGGTCCCGGACGGCGGTCCGGGCCCCTCCGATCGCGGAAACGGCCGCTCCGGCGGTGGGGATCGCGGCCACCGCCGCATCCGTCACGCCGCCGGCCCCGGACTCGCCCGGCTGGACCGGCACCCCACCGCCCGCGGTGTAGCGGGCGTAGGCCGCGGCGGCGGCGAGGCCGAGGGCGGCCGCGGCCAGGGCGGCCGCGGCTCCGGCGCCGAGCGCGAGGACCGTGAGGGCGGGGACGACCCGCGCGATCCCGGTGCAGCCGAGCACCACGGCGAGCGCGCGGAACCGGCGCTGCCCCTGCAGGATCCCCTGCTCCCCGGAGACCAGGACCAGCGCGGGCGCGGCGACCAGCGCCGCCGCGCAGGCGAGCGCGCCGATATCGAGCGCCACCGACACCACCGGCACCAGCAGCGCGGCGAGCACCGCCACGATCACGGCGCACCGGGTGCGGGTGGCGCGCAGCGCGGCGACCGGAGCCCCGCGCACCAGCTCCCGCGCGATCACGTTCTGCAGCGCCAGCGCGGGCACCGCGCACAGCAGCTGCACCGCGAGCAGGCTCGCGAACTCGCTGTACCCCGCCGCCCCGAGCCACCGCCCGGCCAGCAGCTGCAGCAGGTACCCCGCCGCATTGGCGATCATGGCGCCCGCCGTCACCAACGTCAGATCCGCCACCAGGGGAGGACGACGCGCATCGGACACGGCCCCATCGTCGCACCCGCCCCGCGGCCAGTGCCGCCCCGGCCCACCGCCGGACCGTAGGGTGATCCGGCGTGAGCGAGTCAGGGCCGGAAGCAGGGGCGCAGAGCCCCGGTGGGGCGCCGCCCCCGCCCGGGGAGCGCGAGCCGAGCGCCGACGCGCGCCCCAGCTCCGCGACATCCGGCGCGGAGGCGCCCGCTCGCCCGCGGCTGCGTGCCGCGGCGGTACCGGCCTACAGCGCCCTGCTCACCCTGCTGATCCTCGCCCCGCTACTCGCCCCGGGGCACCTCCTGCTGCGCGACGCCGTGAGCACACCGCGCTCGTACCTGACCGATTCCGCACTCGGCCTCGGCGACGCGGCACCGCGGGCCGTCCCGCAGGATGCCGCGCTGGCGGTGCTCTCCACCGTGGCCGACGGCGGGCTCGTGGTGAAGGCGGTCCTGCTGCTCGCGCTCTGGGCGGCGGGAATCGGCGCCGCCGCGCTCGCACGCCGGCTGCTGAACGCACCCCTGTACGCGCAGCTGGTCGCGGTGACGGTGGCGATCTGGAACCCCTACGTGGCCGAACGGCTCCTGCAGGGCCACTGGAGCCTGCTCACGGGCTACGCCGCCCTGCCGTGGACGGTCCTCGCGGCACTGCGCCTGCGCGACCGGCACGTCACCGGCCGAGCTCGGTTCGCCGCCTGGGCCGCGCTCACCCTGTGCCTGGCGGCGGCGGGCCTCACCCCGACCGGCGCGCTGCTGGCGGGCGTCCTCGCCCTGCTCACGGTGGGCCCGCGCCGCATCCCGGGCACCGCCCTGCTCTGGCTCGGCACCGCCGCCCCGTGGCTGGTGGCGGCGGCGCTTTCCGGTTCGGCGGGCGAGCACTCCGACCCCGCCGGAATCGCCGCCTTCGCCGCCCGCGCGGAGCCGGGGCTCGGCACGCTCGGCGCGCTGGCCGGGCTCGGCGGCATCTGGAATGCCGACGCCGTCCCGGTCACCCGCACCGGCCCGCTCGCCCTGATCGGCACCGCGCTGCTGCTCCTGCTCGTGCTGTGCGGCCTGCGCCGCCTGCTCGGCGCCGGGCTGCGCGACGAGACGGTGCTGCGCCGGACCCTCGCCGGCGTCGCGCTGGCCGCGATCGCGCTGCCCGCCCTCGGCGCCACCGCCTTCGGCCTCGACCTGGGCGAAGACCTGGTGACGGCGATCCCCGGCGCCGGGCTGCTCCGCGACACCCAGAAGTACGTGGCGCTGGCCGTCCCCGCCTACACCCTCGCGGCGGCGGCGGGCGCGGTGGTGGTTGCCCGGCGGGCACCGGCCGCCATCGCGGCGCTGCTCATCGCCCTGCTCACCCTGCCGCTCGCCGATCTGGCGTTCGGCGCGAGCGGGGCGCTGCGCCCGGTGCGCTACCCGGCGGGGTGGGCACGCGCGGCGGCGACGATCGACGGGGCCGGGCACCCCGGCGATATCGCGGTGCTCCCCGGCGGCATGTTCCGCCGCTTCCCCTGGTCCGGCGAGCCGCCGGTGCTCGACCCCGCCCCCCGGCTGCTCCCGGCCGACGTGCTGCAGACCGGCGAGCTCCCGGTGCGCGGCGGCACCGTCACCGGCGAGGGGCGGCGGGCGGCGCGGGTCGAGCGGGCGCTGCTCGCCGGTGCGCCTGCGGCGGAGATCGCCGGCTCCGGCGTCGGCTGGATCCTGGTCGAGCACCGCACCCCCGGCCCGCTCGGCGCCTCCGCGGGCACCCTCGCGCAGCTCGGAGCCCCGGTCTACACCGACGCGGACCTCACCCTCTACCGCGTCCCCGAGCCCGCCGCCATCGACCGGCCCGACCCGAACGCCCGCCGCATCGCGGGCTTCGCCCACCTGCTCTGGGCCGCCCTCCTCGTCGGTGGCGCCGCGGCCACCGCCGCACTCCACCCGAAACGGGTCACCCGAACTCGGACGTCTCCCGCGTCCCGATCAAGCCACTGACATACCCACCGCGAGCCGCCGCGTCCAGCACGGTGTGCACCCCGTCCCCCGTCTGCTCCCAGGAGAACTCCCGCGCCCGCGCCCGCGCCTTCTCCCCCATGACAGCCCGCCCCGGCCCGTCCCCGAGCAGCTCCGCCGCGGCCTCCGCGAGCTGCTCGGCATCGTCGACCAGCACCCCGGTCACCCCGTCGACGATGGAGTCGGTCAGCCCGCGCGAACTCCGGTACCCGATGGTCGGCACCCCGTGCTGCGCCGCCTCGATGACGGCCAGCCCCCACCCCTCCTTGCGCGAGGGCAGCACCTGCACCCAGGCCCGGCCGAGCAGCTCGTGCTTGCGCTCCTCGTCCACGTGCCCGTGGAAGGTCACCGCGTCGGCGATGGCGAGCTCGCGCGCGTACGCCTCCAGGTTCTCCGCCCACCAGCCGCCGCCGATGACGTCGAGCCGCAGCCCGGGGAAGCGGCTGCGCAGCGCGGCGGTGGCGGCCAGCGCGTCCTCGATCTGCTTGTGCGGCACCAGCCGGGAGAGCACCACCAGCCGGGGCGCCGCCGCCCTGGTCTCCCGGTCGCCCGGCCGCACCCCGGCGGGCACCGGCTCGGCGCCATTGCGCACGACCGCGATCCGCTCGCGCCGCACCCCGAGCGTGGCGAGCTCCTCGGCGGAGGGCAGCGAGACGGTGAGGTACTGATTCCGCCGGTGCACCCGCGGCGAGAGCCGGGACTCGATCCACCAGCCGATCCGCCCGACCAGCGCACCCGCCACCGGCCACTGCTCGCGGTGCCCGTGGTGCACCAGCACGACGGCGGGCGCGCCCGCGGCGAGGGTGGCGAAGAAGGGGATGCCGTTCTGGGTGTCGATCACCGCGTCCGGCCGCAGCCCGCGCAGCGGCCCGAGCCCGACCCGGCCGAGCAGGATGGCGGCCAGCGCGCGCGGGTAGACGGTGTAGCGCCCGCCGCCGCGGCTGATCTCGATCCCGTCGACCCGTTCCCTGCGCTTCGCACCCCGGTACTTGGCGGTGCGCAGCGTGACCTTGACCCCCTGCGCCGCCAGCCGCGCTCCGACCCGCTCCAGGTACCGCTCGCTGCCGCCGCCCTGCGGGTGCCCGGTGTCGCGCCAGCAGAGCAGGAGCACTTCGCGCACGATGGAGCTTCTCTCGTCGTCGTCGGCCGGGAATGTCGAACCACCCTATATCCCCGGCTCCGCCCCGGACCGGACATCTCCCGGGCGGCCGCCGCGCGCCGCTGTGCGAGACTCGGCGCCGTGCTCCGAGCCGTGAACACCGACCGCGCCCCCCGCTTCGCCCGGCGCGCGACGCTGCGCCGCTCCCTGCGGCTGCTCGGCAGTTTCCGCTTCGAGCAGTCCGACCCCGCCGTCTTCTACGGCGGCCTCGCCACCGACACCGCGGCGCTGATCGCCGACTTCTACCTGGACGCCACCGGCCGCGACCTGGCCGGAAGGACCGTGCTCGACGTGGGCGGCGGCCCCGGCTACTTCGCCGACGAGTTCGACCGCGCCGGCGCGCGCTACCTGCCGGTGGAGCCGGACCCCTCGGAGCTGCACGCCGCCGGGCTCTCGGTGCCGGGCGCGGTGCGCGGCTCCGGCATGGCGCTGCCCTTCCGGGACGGCGCGGTGGATATCTGCCTGTCCTCGAATGTGGCCGAGCACGTCCCCGACCCGTGGCTGATGGCGGACGAGATGGTCCGGGTGACCCGGCCGGGCGGGCTGGTCGTGCTCTCCTACACCGTGTGGCACGGCCCGTTCGGCGGCCACGAGACCGGGCCGTGGCACTACCTGGGCGGCGAGTACGCGGCGCGCAGGTACCGGCGCAAGCACGGCCGGGAGCCGAAGAACCGCTTCGGCCGATCGCTCTTCGCGGTCCGCGCGGCGGCCGGGATCCGCTGGGCTTCCCGGACTCCCGCGCAGGTAGAAGCGATTTTTCCGCGCTACCACCCACACTGGGCGTGGTGGCTCGTCCGCGTTCCCATAATCCGAGAGCTACTCGTCAGCAATCTGGTGGTGGTGGCCATTGCACCGGACCGACCGGACGGTCGCTGAAAGTTGGCTGTCAGGCCCGCTGGGCCACCGCGGAGACCAGCCCGCGCAGCCGCGCCGGGCGGACCGCGGGCTCGGCGGCCGGGGCGGGCCACGGCGGCTCCTGCATCGCCAGCCCCACGGTCTCCATGGCGGTGAGGCCGACGTGACCGGCCAGAGCGCCGACCGTCACCACCGCCTCGGCCGCCTGCATCGCCGCGGTCGCCTGCTCCAGCGTGAGGGTGCGACCGGGCAGAAACGAGACCACCCACCCTCCGGTGCCGACGGACTTGGCCTGATGGTCGGTCCGGTCGCTGGTCATCAGCGACCGTCCGATCACGTGCACCGCCATGTCGCGATCTCCCCAATCGGTCTCGGTTGTGTCTCGATCGAGCGGACTTTCAGTTACCAGCATCCATCGATCAGCAACAAAACGCAATAGTGCGTTTGACGAAAAGCGAACCGGGAGGTCGGAATTCACACCCGCCGGAGCTGCGACGAAACGAGAAACTAGAACACGTTACAGACAATCCGGACCCGGAAATGTAACGTGTTCCCATGCATTACGACAGCCTGTTCATCGGCGGCCAGTGGACCGCTCCGGCCGGTTCCGAGCGGCTCCAGGTCATCTCACCGGCCACCGTCGAGCCGGTGGGCAGCGTTCCCCGCGTCACCACGGAGGACGTCGACAAGGCGGTCGCCGCCGCGCGCGCCGCCTTCGACTCCGGGCCGTGGCCGCACACGCCGCCCGCCGCCCGCGCCGCCGTCCTGACCAGGGCGGCCCGGCTGATCGAGCAGCGCTCCGGCGACCTGCTCGCCGCGCTCACCGCCGAGATGGGCGCCACCGCGCTGGTCGGCGGCACGCTGAACCAGATCCCCGCGGTGGCCGCGCTGGACGCCTACGCCGGGCTAGCCGAGACCTTCCCCTGGAAGGAGACGCGCACCGGCGCCTTCGGCACCTCGCGGGTCTCGCGCGAGCCGCGCGGGGTGGTCGCGGCGATCACCGCCTGGAACGTGCCGCTCTTCCTGGCCGCGAACAAGCTGGCCCCCGCGCTGCTGGCCGGCTGCACGGTCATCCTCAAGCCCTCCCCGCTGACGCCGCTCAGCGCGAATATCGTCGCCGACATCTTCACCGAGGCCGGGTTGCCCGACGGCGTCCTCTCGGTGCTGCCGGCCGAGCCGGAGGCGGCGGAGTACCTGGTGACCCACCCCGGCGTGGACAAGCTGACCTTCACCGGAAGCACCGCCGTCGGCCGCAGGCTCGGCGCGCTCGCCACCGAGCAGCTCAAGACGGTCTCGCTGGAGCTGGGCGGCAAGTCGGCGGCGATCGTCCTGCCCGATGTCGACCTGGCCGCCAGCGTACCCATGCTGACCTTCGCCGGGCTGATGAACAGCGGCCAGGGCTGCGTGGCGCAGACCCGCATCCTGGCTCCGCGCAGCCGGTACGACGAGGTCGTCGACGCGGTGGTGGAGAACGTGCGCGCCATGAAGACCGGCGACCCCACCGACCCGGCCACCGTGCTCGGCCCGCTCATCTCCGAGCGCCAGCGCGACCGGGTGGAGAACTACATCGCCATCGGGCAGAAGGAGGGGGCGCGGCTGGTGCTCGGCGGCGGGCGCCCCGCCGGGCTGGATCGCGGCTGGTACGTGGAGCCGACCATCTTCGCCGACGTGGACAACTCCTCGACCATCGCCCAGGAGGAGATCTTCGGCCCGGTGCTCGCGGTGATCCCGTACGAGACCGAGGACGAGGCGGTGGCCATCGCCAACGACTCCGACTACGGCCTGGCCGGTTCGGTGTGGACCACCGATATCGAGCACGGCGCGGAGATCGCGGGCCGGGTGCGCACCGGCACCTACGCGATCAACTGGTACGCCTTCGATCCGGGCGCGCCCTTCGGCGGTTACAAGAATTCCGGAATCGGCCGGGAGAATGGACCGGAAGGTTTGGATTCCTTCTGCGAACAGAAATCCGTTTTGATGCCGCTCGGTTACACGGAGTAGCCGAACTCAATCCTCCAGCGTGACCACGCGGAGGACGGGGGCGGGTTCCGGGTCGGAGTCGACGATCTCCACCCGGAACCCCGGGGGCAGAACGGAATCCAGGCGAGAGGCGGCGCGGCGCAGCGGGGTGCTCGGCAGAATGTCACGCATTGCACCGGTATCCAGATCGGTCATGTCCCGACACCTTCCGCGCGCCCGTATTTCATTGACCCAGGTCGAACGCGAGAAGCATATGCCACCGAAGCCCGACCTCATGGCAACCCGGGAATTCCCCTCGAACGTGTCCGGTAAACACAAACGACCGGAATTCCTCACCGCCGCAGCGCCCGGCGGTACCCGGCGGGCGTGCTCCCGGTGGCGGCCCGCAGGTGGCCGCGCAGCGCGGTGACGCTGCCGAAACCCGCCTGCGCCGCAACGACTTCCACCGGCAGGTCGGTGGTCTCCAGCAGCTGCCGCGCGCGCAGCGTGCGCTGCGCCTCCAGCCAGCGCCGCGGGGTGCCGCCGACCAGCGCGGCGAAGCGCCGGGCGAAGGTGCGCTCGCTCATCAGCGCGTGCGCCGCGAGCGCCGGAACATCGCGCACCGCAGCGGGATTCGCGGCGGCCCAGCTCAGGGTGGCGGCCAGCGCGCCGGCCTCGGTGCGTGGCGGCGGCGCGGCCGGGATGTACTGCGCCTGCCCGCCCTCGCGGTGCGGCGGGGTGACGTTCCAGCGCGCGAGTTCGGCGGCGGCCTGCGCGCCGAGTTCGCGGCGCACCAGGTGCAGGCAGAGGTCGAGCCCGGCGGCGAGCCCGGCCGAGGTCAGCACCGCGCCGTCGTCGACGTAGAGCGCCTCGGGTCGCAGCCGGACCGTGGGGAACATCCGGGCGAACTCGGCGCAGTAGCCCCAGTGCGTGGTCGCGCTCCTGCCGTCGAGCAGCCCGGCGTGCGCCAGCACGAAGGCGCCGACGCAGATGCTCACCAGGGTGGCGCCGCGCGCGGCCGCGGCGCGCAGGGCGTCGAGCACCTCGGGCGGCGGTGTCGCGGTTGGCAGCGCGATGCCGGGGATCACCACGATGTCGGCCGTCTCCAGCTCCGCCAGCCCGTGTTCGACGCGCAGATCGAAGCCGTTCGGCGTCCACACCGGGCCGGGCCGCAGCCCGCAGGTGCGCATCTCGAACCCGGCGGACTGCCCGGTGGCGTCGGGGCCGTGCCGGAAGGCCTGCACCGCGCAGCCGAGGTCGAAGGTCATGACGCCGTCCAGCGCCAGCGCGACCACCTGCCTCATGCCGCCCAGTTTGGCAGAAATCCACGCATCCGTGGCATCCGTGCCACTCGTCCCCGGCGCGGGTCGCCGCTGTACTTGAGCGATGGATGTGGAGATCAGGGCGAACGGCGGGGCGCTCACGCCCGCGCAGCGCAGGCGGCTGCGGGCCGAGATCGCGCGCCAGCTGCCCGGGCTGCTCGCCGGGCGGGTGGCCTGGGCGGCGGGGCGCGGGCGGGGACGAGCCGAGCCGGCGCGGGTGCCGGATTCGCGGGCGGCGCGGGCGGCGGAGGAGTTGGCGCGCGCCGAGCTCTCCGCACCGGTGCTCGAGCACTCCTTCCGCACCTACCTGTTCGGGAAGGCGCTGGCCGGGCTCGACGGCGCCGCCTACGACGACGAGGTGGCCTATATCGCCTGCCTGCTGCACGACCTGAACCTCGGCACGCCGACGGCGGGGCGGTGCTTCGCGGTGGCGGGCGGGGAGAGGGCCGCGGCCTTCGCGCTCGGCGCCGGGCTCGCCCCGGAGCGGGCCGACGCGGTCGGGGCGGCGGTGGCGGCGCACATCACGCCAGGGGTGGCGGCGAATACCGGCGACCCGGGGGGCTTCGTCTCCGCGGGCGCCGCGGTGGACGTGATCGGCGCGCGCATCGGTGAGCTGGACCGGGGCTGGGTCGGCGAGGTGCTGGCCGAGCACCCGCGGCACGGCTGGAAGAAGGTGGCGCTCGCGGCCTTCCGCGCCGAGGCCGCCGCCGTCCCGCAGGGGCGCACCGCACTCCTGATGGCCTCCGGTTTCGCGCTCACGGTCCGCTTGGCGCCGTTCCCGGAATAGCGGAATGCGCGGCGCCCGGAATACTCCGGACGCCGCGCATTCGACGGTCGTATTACCCCAACCGCTGCTTGAGGGCCTCGAACTCGTCGCGCACGCCGGAGGGCAGCTTGTCGCCGACGTACTCGAACCACTCCTCGATGAGCGGAATCTCCTTGCGCCACTCCTCGGCGTTCACCGCGAGCGCCTCGTCGACATCGGCCGCCTCGACATCGAGGCCGTCCAGGTCGAGCTGACCGGCGGTCGGCACGTGGCCGATGGCGGTCTCCTCGGCGCCCGCGGTGCCCTCGATCCGGCCGACGATCCACTCCAGCACGCGGGAGTTCTCACCGAATCCGGGCCACAGGAAGCGGCCGTCCTCGCCCCGGCGGAACCAGTTCACGTAGAAGATCTTCGGCAGCTTCCCGGCATCGGCGTTCTTGCCGATGTTGATCCAGTGGCCCAGGTAGTCGCCAACGTGGTAGCCGAGGAAGGGCAGCATGGCCATCGGGTCGCGGCGCACGGTGCCGACCTTGCCCTCGGCGGCGGCGGTCTGCTCGGAGGAGAGCGTGGCGCCCATGAACACGCCGTGCTGCCAGTCGAAGGACTCGCTGACCAGCGGGACGGTGGTCTTGCGGCGGCCGCCGAAGAGGATCGCCGAGATCGGGACGCCCTGCGGGTCGTCCCACTCGGGGGCCAGGATCGGGCACTGCGACATGGGGGTGCAGTAGCGCGAGTTGGGGTGCGCGGCCAGCGTCTCCGTCTCGCGGAGGTACCAGTCGTTGCCCTTCCAGTCGATCAGGTGGTCGGGCTCGCCCTCCAGCCCCTCCCACCAGACGTCGTTGTTGTCGGTGAGCGCGACGTTGGTGTAGACGGTGTTGCCCGCCTCGACCGTGGCCATGGCGTTCGGGTTGGACTTCTTGTTGGTGCCCGGCGCGACGCCGAAGAAGCCGAACTCCGGGTTGACCGCGTACAGCTGCCCGTCCTTGCCGAACCGCATCCAGGCGATGTCGTCGCCGAGGGTCTCGGCCCGCCAGCCGGGGACGGTGGGCTGGATCATGGCCAGGTTGGTCTTGCCGCAGGCGCTCGGGAAGGCGGCGGCGATGTAGTAGGCCTTGTTCTCCGGGGAGATGAGCTTGAGGATCAGCATGTGCTCGGCGAGCCAGCCCTCGTCGTGCGCCATGGCCGAGGCGATGCGCAGCGAGTAGCACTTCTTGCCGAGCAGCGCGTTGCCGCCGTAGCCGGAGCCGTAGCTCCAGATCTCCCGGTCCTCCGGGAAGTGCGTGATGTACTTGGTGTCGTTGCACGGCCACGGCACGTCGGCCTGGCCATCGGCGAGCGGGGCGCCGACGGAGTGCAGCGCCTTCACGAACGGCCGGTCGGTGCCGAGCTTCTCCAGCGCCGCGCTGCCCATCCGGGTCATCACCCGCATGGAGACCACCACGTACTCGGAGTCGGTCAGCTCCACGCCGAGCTTCGGATCCTCGGCGCCGAGCGGGCCCATGCAGAACGGCACCACGTAGAGGGTGCGGCCGCGCATGCTGCCGCGGTACAGCTCGGTCATGGTGGCGCGCATCTCGGCCGGGTCGACCCAGTTGTTGGTCGGCCCCGCGTCGTCCGCGGTCTTGGAACAGATGTAGGTGCGCGACTCCACCCGGGCGACGTCCGAGGGGTCGGAGAGCGCGAGGAAGGAGTTCGGCTTCTTCTTCGGATCGAGCTGCTTGAACGTGCCCGCCGCGACGAGCTGGCTGGTCAGTCGATCCCACTCTTCGTCGGAACCGTCCGCCCAGACCACGCGCTCCGGCTGCGTGAGTTCTGCGACTTCCTGCACCCAGGCGAGCAGTTCGGCATGTTCGGTCGGCGCCTTGCCGTCGGATCCACGAAGACCGGGAATGGTCGCTGAGGTCATGAAAACTCTCCTGAGACGGGCAGCCGCCCCGATGCTCCGCCGCCTGGCCCTAGGCCCGTGACCAGCGCGAACACACCGAGCGCCACCATTGGCGGTAAAGCACCCGCTACGACCGATCGGCGGATCGCCCAACCGGGCGGCGTGTACGGACGAAGCGGACGCCCAGGTTCCTGATAAGAGGTTAACGCGATGTGACGATCGGTACGGCATCGGGATGGCTATGGAGTACCCAGGAGAAACCTATTTCACAACCGGAATCCATCGGTTCAGGCTTTCGATGTCGCGCTCGCAGGCAAGGAGCTGACCAGGGCGTTCGGCGGCTGACCGGCGAATCCTGGCCTCCAGCTCGGCCACCCGGCGGTCGGTGTCCACCACCCTGGCAGCTGTGGCCTGTACCACATGATCGGAGAGCGCCGTCTCCGCGGTCACCAGCGCGGTGGCGACCCGCTGCTCCAGCTGTGCCTTCACATTGACGAGCGCGTCCGCCGCCCACTGCCGGACGTGGTTGCGCTCGGCCACCTGGCCGCGCGCCCGCACCACCCAGGCGGCGGCGCCCGCGCCGAGCAGCAGGGTGACCGGGACGCTGGCCGCGTCCAGCGCGGGCAGCAGCGAGAAGGGGGCGACCACGAGCCTGCCGAGCCCGACGCCCGCGGAGGCGCCGAGCGCGATCATCAGGTGGTCCTCGACGCCGCGGTGCCTCGGCTCGGGGTCGGGGCCGACCCGGGGGGCCGGTTCACGGCGGCGCAGCGGGACGGTCGCGCCCTCGCCGTCGACCCGGGTCGCCAGCTCGGCGGTGCGCTGCTCGATGGCGGCGTCCAGCGCGGCGGTGAGCTCGTTGACCGACCACTGCAGGTGGTCCGGGTAGGTGGCGAGGTCGGCGCGGGCCAGCTTGTCCAGCTCGGCGCGGGCCGCGGTGTGCAGCGCGCGGACCCGGGCGCCGACCTCGGTGAGCAGGTCGACCCGCGCCAGGTGCAGCTGGCCGCGCAGGGTGGCGATGGCAGTGGTGCGGCCGCCGTCCCGCGCCGCGATCAGCGCGGTGCGCTCGGCGCGCAGGGCGAGCTCGTCCGAGCCGGTCCGCACCACGGTGACCTGGTCGGTGATGCGCTGCCTGGTCTCGGTGAGGACCCGGGTTGTCACCGCGGCCACCCGCTCCGGACCGCCCGCGCCAGCGGCGGCGGCGCAGAGCTCGGCGTGCAGCGCGGCGAGGCCGGAGCGGTCGAGCAGGGCGGGGTCGCCGCCGCGGGCGGCCGCGGCGAGGCGGGCCGAGACCGGGAGGATCGGCAGGTCGAGGCCGGCCGCGCGGAGTAGAGCTTCATCGCGCTCGGCGACGGCGCGCCAGTCGCGGTGGGCGTGGGTTCCGTTCAGGGCGAGCAGGACGTGGGTGCCGTCGGCGCGCAGCCGGCGCAGCAGGTCGATGGTGTCGTTGCCGAGCACGGTGCCCGCGTCCAGCAGGACCAGCGCGACCGGGCCGGGCGCGGCGCCGCGCGGGGAGGTGGTCTCCACCGAGGCGGCGATGCCGGGCACCGGGTCGGCGAGCGCGATGCGGGGCTCGAAGCGGGCCAGTTCGGTGCGGAGCACGGTGGTGTTGGCGTCGTCCGGGCCGATCAGGGTCACCCTGGAGCCGCCCCCGGTGCCGCGCACCGCGCGCAGCAACGCCATGCCCTGCGGGTTCCAGCGCGCGATCAGCGCCTCGATCTCGTCCGAGAGCACGACCTCCTGCCCGGGCTCGGCACCCGGCTCCGGGCCCGCGGTGCTGTCCACAGCCGCGGCGGGCACCGGAGGTGTGGCGGGCGGCGAGTTCGCGCCGGGGGGCGCGACCGCGGGCGCTGCTTCGGGCTCAGAGTCCGGCACCGCTGAGCCGTTCCCAGAGGCGGACGTAGCCGGCGTGCACGCGGAGCGCGGCGCGGCGGGCGGGGGCGGGCAGGTCTCCGCCCGCGACGGCGCGCCAGCGGCCGGCGCGGGCGAGGGCGTCGTCCGCGTCGGCGGGGGCGGGGGCCGGGTACCCGGCGGCGAGGTGCGCGACCTGGGGGCAGGCCAGCCCGGCGCGCAGGCCGAGCCAGCGCGCGTCGTCCCCGTCGAGGTGGCGCTCGAGCAGGTCGCGGGCGACGCTCCCGCCGATCGGCACCGCGCGCGCCGCCAGCCGGGCGATCTCGTCGAGCAGCTCGCCGCCGCGCAGCGCCCCGATCTGCTCGTAGCGCCGGTGCAGCAGCCCGTGCAGCGGGTCGATCCCGGACGCCGCGTGCAGCAGCTGCAGCAGCGCCCTTGTCCCGAGCCGGGGATCGCGCCGGAGCGCGGCCAGCGCGCAGTTCACCCCGTACAGGTCCCAGTCCCGGAGCAGCCGCTCGCGCACCGCGAGGTCGGGGCCGGGCGCGAGGAAGAGGTCGGGGGCGAGGGTGAGCGTGGGATCGTCGCGCTCGGCGAGCGCGCGCAGCGCGGCGAGGTCGTCGGCGGAGACGGTGCCCGCCCGGGTCCGCACCGCCAGGCTCGCGACCACGGGGACGGTGGCGATCCCGAGCTCGGCGGCGCACCGCTCGGCCGCCGCCACCGCGTCCGACCAGCGGGTGCCGATGGCATCGGCCTTGTTCAGCACCACCACGGCGCGCTGCTCCGGCACCGCGTCCAGCGCGCGCCGGTCGGCGGGCAGCGGCGCGCCCGCGAGCACGTACACCACGATGTCGCCGTCCAGCACCGGGTCGGCGCCGCCCGGCTCGTCCACCGGCCCGGTCTCCACCGCGGAGAGCAGCGCCAGCGCCGCCGCCACCGTGCTGCGCCCGGCCCCGGAGCGGCCGGTGATCTGGATGACCGGCGCCCGCCGCGCCTGCCGCGCCGCCGCGCCGAGCCGCTCCCCGATGCGCTGGTCGGCCGCGGTGCCGATGGCGAGCGTGCGCACCAGCTCGTCCAGTGGATCCGGCGCCCCCGGCACCGGGCCGGTGCGATCGACGGCCGTCGTCATCTGTCCTCGCCCCCTCGCCGGGGCGGCCCCGCGCCCCGCTGCCCGGCATTGTGTCAGAGCCGGGGCACCGCGGTCAGGTGCCGCTGAAGAACCGGTTGACCCGGCGCACCGCCCAGGACGGCGCGTACTTGGCGGTGGTCGCCAGCACCTTGGCCTGCACCCCGATCTCGTAGTGCACCTTCTCCGGCCGCAGCCGGGTGCCGCGCCGGGTGGCCGCCCAGATGCCGTCGGCGACGTCGTCGGAGGTCAATCGGATGCCGAGCGAGCGGGTGCTGCCGATATCGAGCCCGTCCACCATGCCGGTGGCGACGAAGAGCGGCCAGATGGCGAGCACCCGGATGTCGTGCTTGCGCCACTCCAGGTCCAGCGCCTCGGTGAGGCTCTTCACCGCGGACTTGCTGGCGCCGTAGGTGGCGAGCTCCGGCTGGCCGTAGATGGCCGAGGCCGAGCAGAGGTTCACCACCTGCGCGCCCGCGGTGTCGCGCAGGTACGGGAAGGCGGCGTGCGTACCGGTGACGACCCCGCCGATATTGACGTCGAGCAGCGCACGGTGCGCCGCGAGGTCGATGCCCTCGAACGGGCCGGAGCGCAGCAGCCCGGCATTGTTGACCAGCACGTCGAGCCGCCCGGCGCGCTCGTCGAACTCGCGCAGCCGCAGCTCCCACTGCTCCCGGTCGGTGACGTCGAGCACCGCGGTGTGCACGCTGCCCGCGGGCAGCTCGGCGGCGAGCCGGGAGAGCCCGACCTCGTCCACGTCGTAGGCGCCCACCAGGTAGCCGCGGGCCGCGAAGAGCGCCGCGGTGGCCCGGCCGATGCCAGCGGCCGCGCCGGTGACGAAGACGGTGGGTTTGCTCATGCCGCGCAGTCTAGTGCCGGGGCCGCGCGGCGCGAATGACGTGCCGGTGGCGGCCGGATTGCGGGAGTGTTCCCAAAACCCCTGTACAGCAGCGGAAATCTTGTTCAACCCAGGCGTAACCGCCCACCGCTTGTTTCCTGTCATTCACTGACGTTTCTACTTCGAGCTGCGTCACACCGACGCCCCGCTGGACTACCTGTACGAGTACGACGAGATGAAGGTGGTGCTGGCGGGCGACGCCTTCTACGTCGGGCTGCGCTCCTTCGCGCCGTGACGGTGAATCCGGCGACTACCAGCGTCCCGCACTGGTCGCCGACGCCGGCGCTCGATCCGGGCGGGGCGCGGCGGCTCGTGCTCGCGGCCGGCGCCGCGGGCGAGTTCGCGCTCGGCCCGGACGGCTCGGTGCCGGAGGCGGCGTTCGCCACGGCCGTGACCGGCGACCGCTTCGTGCTGATCGGGAACGCGGCCGAGATCGCCCGCGCCCGCGCCGAGCTGCTCGCGGCCGGTGCCATCCCGGCGGAGATCACCGAGGTGCTCGCCGGCGCGCCGGACCCGCACGCCGCCCAGCCGCGCACCGTCTACTGCCCGCACTGCCACACCGGGAGCACCGGCGCGGTGGCGATCGGGGCCACGCTGCCCTGCGCGAACTGCGGTCTCGAACTCGTCGTCTACCACCGTTATTCGCAGCGCCTCGGAGCCTTCCTCGGCTACTGCGCCGATGCCGAGGAGCGGCCGTGAGCGCGGAGCTGGTCGTCACCCGCGCGGCCGCGCTCTGCCCGGACGTGCGCGAGGTCGTGCTGGCCCGCCCGGACGGCGGCCTGCTGCCGTCGTACGCGCCGGGCAGCCACATCGGGCTGCACTGCGGCCCCGAGCTGCGCAATGCCTACTCGCTCACCGGCGACGGCCTCGACCCGAGGCACTACGCCGTCTCGGTGCGGCTGGACCCGGCCGGGCGCGGCGGCAGCCGGTGGGTGCACGGGCTGCGCCCCGGCGACCGGGTCCGGGTGGAGCCACCGCGCAGCGCCTTCGCCCCGGTCGCGGCGGCGCGGCACCACCTGTTCGTCGCGGGCGGGATCGGGGTGACGCCGCTGCTCGCGCACGTGCGCGCCGCGCTGACCTGGGGCCGCTCCTTCCGGCTGCACTACGCGCACCGCCCCGGGCACGGCGCGCACCTGGACGAGCTGCGCGCGCTCTGCGGCGACCGGCTCGAGGTCGTGCACTCCGCGGCGGCGCTGTGGGCGACGCTCGGCCCGGCACTGTCACGCCAGCCGCTCGGCACCCACCTCTACGTCTGCGGCCCGGCCGCGCTGAACGCCGCCGTCACCGCGGCGGCCGCGGCGGCGGGCTGGCCGGAGCAGCAGGTGCACACCGAGGCGTTCGCCGCGCCACCGGCCGCGCCGGGCACCCCGTTCACCGTGCGGCTGGCGCACAGCGGCCGGGAGTTCCCGGTCGGCGCCGAGCAGACCATGCTGGACGCCCTGCTCGCGCAGGGCGCCGCGGTGCCGAACCTGTGCAGGCAGGGCGTCTGCGGCGAGTGCAGGCTGGCCGTGCGCTCCGGCCGCGCGCTGTGGGCGGACGCCGGGCTGGTCACCTTCGCGGCCGACTGGTCCCTGCGGTTCGACGTCGTCATGAGCTTCCTGCAGCTCCACGGCCCGGTGCCGCGGGTGCACACCGAGCGGGTGCTCCCGCGGGCGCACGACTTCCTGCTCCGGCTGCCCGCCGGCCCCGGCTTCCGCCGTACCAACTGGACGCTCACCGTCGACGGCAGGCTCGACACCAGCACCGAGACCTACCCGGAGTGGGGCCGCGACCGCACGGCCGTGGCCGATGGCCCGCTCGCCGAGGTCGGCGACCGGCTCTTCCTGCGCACCGAGGTGCAGCACCTGATCCGGCTGCCGTACTCCGGCGCGGTGATGTTTCTCATTCGCACCTACCTGCTCTCGCTGCGCGAGCTGGTCGCGGTGCCCGCCTGGGCGGCCCGGCTGGCCGCCGTGCTCGCCGAACTCCCGCCCGACATGGCCGATTACAAGGGGCTGACCCGGACCCGCGGCGCCGCGGTGGAGTGGTTGCGGCTGCACGGCGGCGTGCCGCGCTGAGCGCCGCGAGCGCGGTCGGCTGCCGACGTGCTCGCGGGATGCTGGACAATGGGGGCGTGAACGACGCCGCCAACCACACTGCCGAGTCGGTTCCGGGCCTGCCGTCCACAGCCCCGGCCCGCGAGCCACGCCACGGTGCCGCCTCCCGGCTCTACCCGCGGGTCACCAGCTTCCGCTCCCGCCGCGGCGCGCTGACCCCGAATCAGCAGCTGAGCTGGGATCGCACCTGGCCGGTGATCGGCCGCGAGGTCGCCGACGAGCCGCTCGACGCCACCGCCTGGTTCGGCAGGGAGGCGCCGCTGGTGGTGGAGATCGGCTGCGGCACCGGCACCGCGACCGCGCTCATGGCGCAGGCCGAGCCGGAGCTGAACCTGATCGGCATCGAGGTCTACCGGCCCGGGCTGGCCCAGCTGGTGCAGCGGGTCGAGCAGGAGCGGATCCCGAATATCCGGCTGCTCCGCGGCGACGCGGTGGATGTGCTGGAGAACATGATCGCCCCCGCCTCGCTCACCGGGGTCCGGGTGTTCTTCCCGGACCCGTGGCCCAAGGCCAGGCACCACAAGCGGCGGCTGCTGCAGCCCGCCACCGTCGCGCTGATCGCCGACCGGCTGATCCCGGGCGGCACCCTGCACGTCGCCACCGACCACGCCGAGTACGCCGAGCAGATCGCCGAGGTCGGGGCCGGCGAGCCCCGGCTGACCGGGCTGAACGACGCCACCGGCGGCGATTCGGCGCGGCTCGCCGAATCCGCCCTGATCGGGGTGGAACGCCCGGTCACCAAGTTCGAGAGCAAGGCACATCGCGCCGGTAGCGCCATCACCGAGCTGGTGTGGGGGAAGATCGGGTCATGAGCGTCAGCGACACGACCCACGACGAGGTGGAGGTTGCCGGCGGCGCCAAGGGCGGTGACGCGCCCGCCGCGGTCCGCCGGGTGCTGCTGGTCTGGGACGCGCCGAACCTGGACATGGGGCTCGGCGCCATCCTCGGCGGCCGCCCGACCGCCGCCTACCGGCCCCGCTTCGACGCGCTCGGCCGCTGGCTGCTCGCCCGCACCGCGGAGCTCTCCGCCGGCGGCCCGCAGCGGGTGGAGCCGGAGGCGACGGTCTTCACCAATATCGCGCCGGGCACCGCCGATGTGGTGCGGCCGTGGGTCGAGGCGCTGCGCAACGTCGGATATGCGGTTTTCGCCAAACCCAAGATCGACGAGGATTCCGACGTCGACGCCGACATGCTGGCCCATATCGAGCACCGCAACCGCGGCGGCGGGCTGGCCGGAATCATGGTCGCCTCCGCCGATGGTCAGGCGTTTCGGGAGCCGCTGGAGCGGCTCGCCGCAGCCGGGGTCCCGGCCCAGGTGCTCGGCTTCCGGGAGCATGCGAGTTGGGCCGTCACATCCGATACCCTCGAGTTCATCGACCTCGAGGACATCCCGGGCGTGTTCCGTGAACCCCTGCCCCGGGTGAGCCTCGACTCGCTGCCCGACGAGGGTGCCTGGCTGCAGCCGTTCCGGCCGCTCTCGGCATTGCTCACCTCTCGCCCCGCCCAAGGAGTCGCTTAGTGTTCACACGCTGGGGCGATCTGGTCTTCAAGCTGCGCTTCCTCGTTCTCGGAATCGTCAGCGCGGCGCTGCTCGCCCTCGGCGGGTACGGCCTCGGCCTCGGCGATCACCTGAGCTCCAGCGGGTGGGACGACCCCACCTCGGAATCGGCTCAGGCCGCGCGCATTTCGGACGAGGCCTTCGGCCGCGACCACAACAGCGACGTGATCGTGCTGTACACCGCCCCGGAGGGGACGACGATCGAGGACCCGGCCTTCCGGGACAAGATCGTCGAGAGCCTGAACCGGCTGCCGCGCGAGCACCCGGAGCAGATCGCGAAGATCAACGGCGCCTACTGGCAGACCGAGACCGGGCAGGCCTCGCCGCTCACCTTCGGCTCCAAGGACAAGAAGTACACCTTCGCCTCGGTCGCCATCGTCGGCGACGACGACACCACGATGGTGCGCAACTACCGCACCGTCAAGGACGCTTTCCAGATCGACGGCATCGATGTCCAGGTGGCCGGGTTGCAGCCGGTGGCCGGCACGCTGAACGACACCATGGCCGAGGACCAGAAGCGGATGGAGCTGCTGGCCATCCCCGCCGTCGGCGTGCTGCTCTTCTTCGTCTTCGGCGGGCTCGTCGCGGCCGCGCTGCCGCTGGTGGTCGGTGGGCTCACCGTCATCGGCGCGTGGGGCATCGTGCGCTTCCTGACGCACTTCACCGAGGTGAACTCCTTCGTCTCGCCGGTGGTCTCGATGATCGGGCTCGGGCTGGCGATCGACTACGGGCTCTTCATCGTGAGCCGGTTCCGCGAGGAGCGCGCCGAGGGGTACGACACCAGGGCCGCCGTGCGGCGCTCGGTGATGACCGCGGGCCGGACCGTCGTGTTCTCCGCGACCATGATCATCGCGAGCCTCGGCGGCATGCTGCTCTTCCCGCAGGGCTTCCTGAAGTCGGTGGCCTACGGCGCCATCGCCACGGTGTCGCTGGCCGCGGTCACCGCGCTCACCGTGCTCCCCGCCATGCTCGCCATCCTCGGCAAGCGGGTCGACGCGCTCGGGCTCAAGCGGTTCCGCGCCACCAAGACCGCGGAGGAGGTGGAGAACAGCCTGTGGGGCCGCACCACCCGCTGGGTCATGCGGCACCCGCTGAAGATCGCCATCCCGATCACGATCATCCTGCTGCTGCTCATCATCCCGGTGAAGAACCTGGCCTTCGGCGGCATCAACGAGCGCTACCTGCCGCCGGACAACGCGACCCGGCTCGCGCAGGCCGAGTTCGACCAGATCTTCCCGCTGCGCAAGTCCGATCCGATCCAGATCATCTTCGTCTCCGAGGACACCACCGCCATCGGGCGGGTGCTCAAGGAGGTCAACCAGGCGCCGGGGCTCGGTGCTCCGTTCGAGATCCCGACCAAGTCGCAGACCCACGCGGATGTTTTCCGCACCAACGCGACCCTGGCCGACTCGGAGAACGCCGACCCGACGATCGAGTACCTGCGCTCGATCGAGGTCCCCGACGGCGTGACCATGCTGGTCGGCGGGCAGCCGACCATTCAGAAGGACAGCATCGACGCGCTGCTCGGCACGCTGCCGCTGATGATCGCGCTCGTACTCTTCGTGACCACGCTGCTCATGTTCCTGACCTTCGGCTCGCTGGTGCTGCCGATCAAGGCCGCGCTCATGAGCGCGCTCGGCCTCGGCTCCACGCTCGGCATCCTGACCTGGATCTTCGT
Source organism: Nocardia sp. NPDC050697 (assembly GCF_040654395.1). NCBI lineage: Bacteria > Bacillati > Actinomycetota > Actinomycetes > Mycobacteriales > Nocardiaceae > Nocardia > Nocardia sp. NPDC050697. Next base: position 453,534 of record NZ_JBFAHY010000002.1, on the reverse strand, counting down.
CGACGGCCACGGCGCCGAGCTGCTCAACTTCACCCCGCAGCCCATCATGTCGCCGGTGCTCGTGCTGATCATCGCGATCATCTACGGCCTCTCCGTCGACTACGAGGTGTTCCTGCTCTCCCGCATGGTCGAGGCGCGCAGCAAGGGCGCCTCGACCACGGAGGCGGTGCGGGTCGGCACCGCGCACACCGGCCGGATCATCACCGCCGCCGCGCTCATCCTGCTCGTCGTCACCGGCGCCTTCGCCTTCTCCGACCTGGTGATGATGCAGTACATCGCCTACGGCATGGTCGCCGCGCTCTTCATCGACGCCACCGTGCTCCGCATGCTGCTCGTCCCCGCCGTCATGAAGATGCTCGGCGACGACTGCTGGTGGGCCCCCGCCTGGATGAAGCGGATGCAGGAGCGGATCGGGCTCGGTGAGCCGCTGCTCGCCGACGAGCGGCCCGGCGGTGACGACGTGGTCGACCTGGTGAAGACCACGCCGATCACCGACCCGGTGACCATGGTCATGCCCGCCGTTTCCAGCAGCAAGCTGCGGAAGACGCCGCGGCGGCCGCGGACGGTCGAGGAGATCGAGTCGGAGGCGCCGACGGCGCGGATCGGCGGGCGGCACGAGCGGCCCGCGAAGCGGCCTTCGGTTTCCCGGGCGAAGGGGGATGAGTCCGGCGATTCGGGTCGGGCCGGGGCGGTCCGTCCGGGTCAGTCGGCGCCACTCGGCGGTGCCGGACAGGCAGGCGGGATCGGCGGCTCGGGTGAGTCGGCGCCGCTCGGCGGCGCCGGGCAGCCCGGCGGTGCGGCGCGTCCGGGTGAGCCGGTGCGTTTCGGTGCCGGTCAGCCGCGCGATCCGAGCAGGCCCGGTAGTTCAGCGCGACCGGGTCAGCCGGTGCGGGCCGATGCCGGACAGCTCGGCGATCCGAGCAGGCCCGGAATGTCGGCTCGGCCGAGCGAGCCGGTTCAGCCCGGTGCTGCCGGACAACCGGGCGATCCGAGCCGAATCGGCAGCTCGGGGCGGGCGAACGAGCAGGGGCGGCCCGGTGATCCGGGTCGATCAGGCGGTCCGGCGCGGCCGGACGAGCCGGGCACCCGTCGTCCGGGCAGTGCGGATTCCGGGCTCGCCGACGCGGGCCGCCCGCCTGCGGCCCCGCTCCTCGACCTCTCCACCGGCCAGGCCGACCCCGGCACCCCGCGCCCCCGCGTCATGCCCCCCGGCCCGCACGACCCCTCCCGCCCACAGCCGCGCCCGACGGGCCGCGCCCGCGTCCTCCCCCCGCGCACCGTCGACCAGCCGACCCAGCCGCACTCCCCCGCCGACGACCACGGCCCGCGCCGCCCCGAGCCCCCGCTCGGCGAGGCCGCGCCGAGCGGCGCCGGCGCCACCCAGCTCGGCGGCGGCAACAGCGGCCCCGCGGAAGCCCCCGCCCCCGAAACCCCCACCCCGGGCACGGACGGCCGCAACAGCATCGAGGACTGGATGGCCGAACTCCGCTCCTCCCGCCGCCGCATCACCGCGGCCGAGGAGCCGCGGGCCGGCGACGACGGGCGGACGGTCAGCGTGAACGAACTGCTGCGCAGGCGCGACGGGGAGTAGCACCGGTTCACTCCTGCCGCTCCGCGGCGATCTCCTGCCGCTCGGCGGCGGCCTCGGCGAAGGCGCGGGCGTACCGGGTCCCGGCGAGCAGGAGCAGGACGCCGACCACGAGGAAGGCGAGGACGCGGACCAGCCCGTCCAGGGTGGCGAGGTCGAAGAGGAAGAGCTTCGCCAGGGCCGCCGCGGTGACGAGCAGGCCGGCGACCAGCGCGACCTTGGCGGCGGCGGGGGCGCGGGTGAGCAGCCGGAGGCCGGAGAAGAGCGCGGCGGTGGCGCCCGCCATCCAGAGGATGGTGGCGGCGCTGTGCCCGGCGACGAAGCCGTCCTCGGCGCCGGTCGCCACGCCGATGGAGACCGTGGTGACGGTGGTGGCGTACAGCGCGATCAGGGCCGCGATGACGCCGAAAACCGAGTCCGCGCCGGTATCCCGGTTCGGGGCGACGGTGCGCAGGCAGCGGAAGCCGAGCCCGGCGGCGGCGACGGCGAGGACCGCGGCGACGGCGGTGGCGAAGCCGAGGTCGTCGACGGCGAGGCGCTGTGTGGTGAGGGTCTCGATGTTCGCCAGGGTGCAGAGCAGGCCGGTGCCGAGGACGCCGAAGGCGGTGCCGAGTACCGCGGCGAGTAGCGACTTCGCCTGGCTGCCGACGGCGAGGAAGGCGACGGCGACCGCGAGGAGCGCGATCGGCAGGGTGTCGTCGGCGGTCACCGAGACGCAGGTGGCGAGCAGCGCGAGGGCGCCCGCCACCGCGGCGGTGGCCCTGGTGTGCAGCGGAATGCGCAGCGAAGCGGCGGAGGTGAGGGCGGCGGCGCCGAGCAGCGCGGCGGCGGTGATGCCGGAGACGACGGCCGCGGCGGGGCGGTCGAAGAGCGCGGGCATGCTCAGCAGCGGCACCGTGGCGAGGCCGAAGGCGACGGTGGCGACGATGTCCTTCGGGCGGCGGCGCACGCTGTCGACCACGCCGACCGCGCCGAGCAGCGCGATCACGGTGGCGCCGATCAGGATCCAGGGCACGCGGTCGCCGACCGGGTCGTCGATCACCGCGTCGGCGACGGCCCACAGGGTGGCGAGCACGGCGGGCAGGGTGCGGGCGATCTGCAGCAGCGGCCAGTCGAAGCGGCGGTGCACCGGGAGGCACGCGGCCATGAGCGCGATCAGGAAGGCGATCAGCGCGAGATCTCCGGTCAAGGCCGGGGCGAGCACCGCGACGCCGGCGACCACCAGCACCGCGAACGGCTGCGAACGCCACTGCATGGCGAGCGCGACGCCGCCCGCGGCGATACCGAAGGCGACCGCGAGGCCGGGGATCGGGTGCAGCCAGCCGTACAGCGTGGTCACGGCGAGCACGTCCAGGTAGCCGCCGGCGATACCGGTGGCGGCGAGCGCGATTCCGCCCACCCGGCCACCCGCGCGGCCGGAGACCCGGATGCCGGCGGCGACCAGGACCGCGCTGAACACCGCGCCCGCGGCGACCCGCGGCACCGGGCCGAACCAGCCCGCCTGCGCGGCCAGGACCAGCAGCATGACGACGCCGGTCAGGGTCACGGCGACGCCCGCGACCGCGAGCAGGCGGCTGACGACGCCCTCGCGCTGCCACCACGGTGGGGTGGTCCGCGGGGGGCGCGGCGGTGGGAGCTGGCCGTACGGCGGGACGCCGGGCCGCGGCCAGGCATTGGGCGGAACCGGCTGGCGCGGTCCGGGCGGCGGCGGCATCGCCCCGGCGGGTGCGGGCCGCCACCCGGTCTGCGGAGCACCGGCCGCATTCGGCCAGCCGGTCGGCGGAACCGCCGCATTACCGACCGCGGCCTGCGGGACCGCCGGACCACTCGCCGCAGTCTGCGGTGCCCCGGGCACGACACCGGTGGAACCGGCCTGCGTCGGAGCACCGGGCACCGGCCGCCTCCACACACCGGCCGGGTCACTCGCGGGACCAACCGACGAAACAGGCGCCGGGGGCGCGGAAGCCGCGGACGGCGCCGGAGGCTCGCCCCCGGCAGAACCGGCGGCGACCGACCCCTCAGCGCCCGCCGCCGGAGAATCGACGGCGCCGGGCGCGATCTGGACCCGAAGCAGCTCCAGATCGCGCCCGAGTGCGCCCATGCGCGTACCCAGATCGGTGAATTCCCCGGACAGCCGCGCGACCAGGGCCGGATCGATGAGTGTGCTCATGCACCCATCGTCGGCGCAGCGGGCACCCGGCGGCATGAGTAGAAACCCCCGCCGCGCCGCCGGGATCTACCCGACCTGCGGTTACGTGGCGGTCATCCGGGTGACGGCGTGCACCGCGGCCAGCACCGCGCCGCGCGCGGGCATGGCGAGCGCACCCGCGCCGGGTTCGCCGACCCAGTGGTACCCGAGGCCGGTGTCGGTGGTCGGCAGCATCACGTGACGCCCGCTCGGCACCACGGTCACCCGGTGCCCGGCGAGGGTGTGCCGCTCCCGGATGTCCAGCGGCGCGGCCGGCATCGGCGGGGTGACGAGGAAGGTCCAGCTACCCTCGCCCGGGTCGGCGATCACCGGCGCGGTGCGCTCGCGCTCCAGCCGGTTCAGCACGGCGCGGCCCAGTTCGGGCGGCATGACGACGGCGCCGAGCACCGAGCCGGTGCTCACGGTCGGGCGGCCGGCGAAGAGCTGGACCGGCAACCCGTAGCGATGTCGCAGCAGGTAGGCCACGTCGTGCGGGGAATGACAGGATTCGAACATCGGCCTCATCCCTCCCCCGCGCCGCCGCTTCCGGGTAGTGGTAGGCCGCAGCTCCGTCGCTGTTCCGGTGTCGCAGGCCACGTCGCGCGTTCCGCGCTCCGGGCCCCTACGAAGATCTCGGGATGGGTGATCATTCGTTGCCCGCCCTTTGCAGTCGTCAAAGTTGCAGAAAGGCAAAGGTATTCCAAAGACACGTCAACGAGTCGTACGCAATGTCCCACTCACCATCCCGGATGCGGCATACCGTCGTATCCTGAAACCTGGATTTAACAAAGGGGCAGGGTGGGTATGGACGATTCGGCGATCGGGGTGCGGATCCGCTACTTCCGCGGTCGCGCGCTGACCCAGCGGCAACTGGCGGACCAGGCCGGGGTCAGCGTCGATCTGGTGCGCAAGCTGGAGCAGGGCGGGCGGCAGACGGCCTCCATCGCGAGCCTGCAGAAGATCGCCCGCGCCCTCGACGTCGATATCGCCGACCTGATCGGCAAGAAGCAGGGCGGCGTCCCCTCCACCGACCCGGACGCGGGCATCGTCGCGATCCGCCGCGCGCTCACCCCGGTCGACGACCTGCTCGGCGCCGCCCCGGACGACGCCTCGGCCGATCTGGACGAGGGCCGCCGCGCGGTCGAGTACGCCTGGGGCGCCTACTGGACCGGTCGCTACGAACTGCTCACCTCGCTGCTGCCGACCGGGCTCACCCAGCTCCGCGCGACGGTGCACGCCGCGCGCAACGGCTCGGTGGCGCCCGCCAACGAGCTGCTGGCCCGGATGTACTGGGTCACCGGCTGCACGCTGGTGCATCTCGGCCAGACCGATCCGGCCTTCCTCGCCATCCGGCAGGCGCTCACCGCCGCCGAGCTCGGCGACGATCCGCTGCTGCTCGGCACGATTCGCGGCTCGGTCGCCTGGCAGTTGCTGGTGCAGGGGCGGTACGCCGAGTCGCGCGGAGTCGCGCTGCGTGCCGCGGCCGAGCTCGAGCCGGGGGGCGAGGCCGCGGCACCGCAGCTGGCCGCCTACGGCTCGCTGGTGCTGCAGGGCGCGACGGCGGCGGGCCGCGCGCAGGAGGTGCCGGAGGCGCTCGCCCTGGTCCAGGCGGCGAGCGAGGTGGCCGGGCGGATCGGTGCCGACCGGCGCGATTACGAGACCTACTTCGGCCCATCCCAGGTGGTCATGCAGACGGTGGACGTCAACGTCTCGGCCGAGCGCTACCCGGAGGCGCTCGCGGCCGCCGCCACCATGCCCGCGCGGTGCGGGCTGCCGCAGGCCTCGCGGGCCAGGCACCTCACCGACACCGCGGTCGCGCTGACCCGCACCGGCAAGCGCGAGCGCGCGCTGAACACCCTGCTCGACGCCGAGCGGGTGGGCGGCGCGGACTGGCTCAAGTACCAGACCCTGCCCAGGCACATCGTCTCCGAGCTGCTCGACCACGACCGCAGGCTGCCGCTGCGCACCTTCGCCCGCAGGCTCGGTGTGCACGCCTGATCAGTGCTGATACCCCATCAGCTTGCGCCAGTGCGCGCTGAGCGGGTGTTTCGCGGTGACCGAGCCGAAGCGCACCCGGCCCTGCACGATCAGGTGCAGCCTGCCGAAGGGCGGGCCGGTGCGCACCTTGTTGCTGATGCTGGAGCCGATCAGGTCGATGTTGTTCAGGTCGACGGTGGTCTCGGTGGGGACGACCAGGGTGAGGCCGCTGCAGTAGTCGTCCATGTGCAGCTCGACGACCTGGGTGGTCATGATCGCCTGGGTGAAGTCGAGGGTCACCGAGGACATCCAGGAGTTCAGCCGGAGCACCGGCGGCACCTGCCAGCGGCCCCTGCGGGTGACGCCGGACATCCTGGCCCTGATCACCGAGCCGTGGTCGCCGGCGAGCGGCTGCGCCGGGCGGGGGGCGAAGCCGGGGCCGGGGGTGGTGTTCACGAAGGTCGAGGAGGGCGCGGCGGGGTGGCCGATCAGCCGCATGCCGGGCAGGTCGATGAGCACGGCATTGAGTTCGCCGCGGGTCTTGGCGGCCAGCGCGGTGTCCATGCGCTCGGTGAACTCGCCGAGCGAGAGCATGCCCAATCCGACCGCGCGCTGCAGTAATTGCCCGACGTGCTCCCGCTCCGCGTCGGAGACGCGCAGCTCCCGATCGCTCACCTGGTGTCCGTGCGACGAGCGCGCGGGCTCGCCGTGACCCGGCTCGCGCATGTGCTGCACCCGCGTATCCGCCACCTGGCCTGACTCGCGCACGCGGGGCTCCTCACCTGACTCTGCCTCGGACCCACCCATCCTTCGAGATTACCGACGGAATCCGTACCGCGGCATCAGGGCGAACCCGGAGACCGGTGTCCTACTCCAGACCCTGTTCGATGGCGTAGCGGGTGAGCTCCACCCGGTTCGCTAGCTGAAGTTTGCGCAGCGTGGCCTGCACGTGGTTCTCCACCGTGCGGTGGCTGAGGTTGAGCCGGCCCGCGATCTGCTTGGCCGAGAGCCCCTTGGCGACCATGCGCAGCACCTCGGTCTCCCGGTCGGTGAGCGCGGGGCGGTGCGGCTCGTCCGCGGCGGGCGGGGTGGTGGCGATCCGGCGGTACTCGCCGAGCACCAGCCCGGCCAGCCCGGGGGTGAAGACCGGCTGTCCGGCGGCGGTGACGCGCACCGCCTCGATCAGCTCGGTGGCCGAGGCGCTCTTCACCAGGTAGCCGGTGGCGCCCGCCTTGATCGCCTCCAGCACGTCGTCGCGCTCGGCGGAGGCGCTGAGGACCAGCACCCGGCTGTGCGGGGAGACCCGGAGCACCTCGGCGGTGGCCTGGGCGCCGGAGCCGTCGAGGAGCTGCATATCCATGAGCACGACGTCCGGCTGCACCGCGGCGGCGCGGCGGGCGGCGGTGCCGACGCCGTCGGCGGTGGCGGCGACGGTGAAGCCCGCCTCGGTGAGATCGCGGGAGACCCCGTCACGCCACATGGGGTGGTCGTCCACCACCATGACCGATACTTCGCTCACGCCGTTCATGGTGCCACCCCGCGCAGCGGGATACGGAACTCCCACTCGGTGCCGAAGCCGACGCCGCCGGTCTCCTCGGTGAGCAGCACCGCGGTGCCGCCGAGCGCGGCCAGCCTGCCGACGATGCTGCGCGACACCCCGAGCCGCCCCTCCGCCTCGGCCTCGGCCAGCCGCCCGGGCGGTATCCCGACACCGTCGTCGCGCACGCTCACGATGAGCTCGTCGCCGGTGTCCTCCAGCAGCACATACGCCTTCGCCGCCGGTCCGGCGTGCTGCGCGACGTTCGCCAGCGCGTTGCGCACCGCGCCGTCCAGCTCGGTGGCGGCCGCGCGGCCGAGCAGCACCGGCTCGCCGGGGGTGGAGACCGAGACGTCGGGGCGGGCCTGCGCGGTGAGCAGCGGCCGCAGGTCGACCTCGTCGCCGGGCGCGCCGTGCGGCCGGGCGCCCTGCTCGGAGAGCAGCACCCGCAGCGCCACCTCCTGCTCGCCCGCGCGCCGCGCGAGTTCCGCGGTGGGGCCGCCGATCTCGGTGCCGCGGCGCTTGATGTAGGCGAGCACCTGGAGTACGCCGTCGTGCACCTCGCGGGCCAGCCGCTCGCGCTCCTCGGCGGCGGCGGTGAGCCGCACCGCGCGCTCCACCTGGCCCTGCGCCCGGCGCGCGGTCTCGGCGGCGAGCCCGAGCGCGAGCCCGACCGAGACCAGCACCGGCACCGTGGCATCGGTCCAGACGTCGTTGCCCCACTGGTCGCGCACGGTCAGCGCGACGGCGGCGATGAGCAGCCCGGAGAGCACCCCGGCCACCGGGCCGCGCAGGATGGCGGCGGAGATCACCGCGTTGGTGGCCCAGAGCGTGGTCGGCAGGGTCTGGTGGCCGTGGTACCAGCCGTAATCGGCGACCAGCCGGGTCGAGGCGATCAGCAGGATCACCACCACGTGGTCGCCGATCACCACCCAGACCCGCAGCCGCCGCGCCACCTCCGGAAAGTGCCACTGCGACAGCATGAGCGCGCTCACCCCGGACCACACCGCCATGAGCGCGATCAGCACCCAGCTCAACCGCTGGTTGTGGTAGTTCGGCACCGATGCGATCTGCTGCCCGACCGCGTACAGCAGGGTGACCAGGCGGAATGCCTGCGCGGCGCGCCAGAGCGGGGCGACGGCGGCGCCCGCCGAGTCCGCCGAAACGCCCGCCGGGTCGGCCGGGCGGACAGCACCTGCCGCGTCGGCCCGGCGGGCGGTACCTGCCGGGTCAGCCGGGAGCGGGTCGCTCATCGGCGTCATCTCCGCCGGACTCCGACCGTGCCACCGCCTCGCCACCTGCCTCCGACGCGCCCGCGGCGCCCTCGCGCTTGCGCAGGCGGTCCCGCGCGACCTCCTCGGCGGCGACGGTGTCCAACTCGAGCCGTTCCGGCGCGGGCATGTCGTCCGGCTCGGCGTCGTACAGCCCGTGCTCCGGCGAGACGGGTTTGATCTCCTCGAACATCTCCTCCGGCTCCCCGGCGAGCAGCGAGCGGATGGCGGTGTTCATCACCGCGACGAAGGGCACCGCGAGCAACCCGCCCGCGATCCCGCCGACCACGACGCCCGCGGTGATCGCCAGCACCACGGCGAGCGGGTGGATGCTCACCGCGCGGCCGAGCAGCAGCGGTTGCAGCACATGCCCTTCCAGCTGCATGACCGCGATGATGATGCCGAGCACGATGAGCGCGGTGACGAAACCCTTGGTGACCAGCGCGATGAAGACCGCGATGAACCCGGCGAGGAAGGCGCCGATGATCGGGATGAAGGCGCCGACGAAGACCAGCGAGCCGAGCGGAAGCGCCAGCGGCACACCGAGGATGGCCAGCCCGGCGCCGATGCCGATGGCGTCCACCGCGGCCACCACGACGGTCGCCCGGACGAAGCCGACGAGCGAGCCGAAGCCGAGCCTGCCCGCGGTGCGGGTGCGGGCGCGGTGCGCGGTCGGCACGATCCGGGTGACGAACTCCCAGATCTGGTCGCCGCCGTAGAGGAAGAAGATCAGGATGAACAGCGTCAGGAAGGTGCCGGTGAGGATGTGCCCGACCACCGTCGCGGTGGTGAGCGCGCCGCTGGTCACGCTGTCCTGATTGTCCTGGATGGTGCGCACGATGGTGTCGCCCGCGCTGCGGATCTGGTCGTCGCTGAGGTGCGGCGGGCCGTTGATCAGCCAGTCCTGGATGGTGTGGATGCTGTTGGTGACCTCGTCGGAGAGCTGCGGCACGCCGTCGACGAACTGCTCGACCACGAAGGTCAGCACCCCGGCGACCAGCCCGATCGAGCCGAGCAGCGTGACGAACACGCCGACCGCCCGCGGCAGCCCGCGGCGCTGCATCCAATCCACCAGCGGGGCGAGCAGCGCGGCCGCCAGCAGCGCGATGGCGAGCGGGATCACCACGGTCGCCATCCGCTGCACGATCATGCTGAGCGCGAGGAAGGCCCCCAGGATCACCAGCAGCCGCCAGGACCACTCCGCGGTCTGCCGGACCAGCGGGTGCACCGCGTCCGCCGGATGCCGCTCCGGCTTCGTCGCTGCCTCGGTCATGCCGCGAGCGTATCCGCCGCACCCGCCGCTTGCCGTACGCACGGAATCGAAACGCTAGATTGTTTGTCGTGTCGGCGCCCCTCGAAGCAATCGCAGCGGTCAAACAGACCATGCGAACGCGGTGGCCGATCTACCTGACCTCCATGCTGCTGGCGAATGCCTTCGGCGCCATCCTGGTCTGGGCTTTCATCCAGTACGGGCTGCCGGTCCCCGAGGGCGAGCAGGCCGGGGCGCGGCGCACCGGGCTGCTGATCCCGGTGATCGTCTTCGGCGCGGGCGGTGTGCTCAGCCTCACGGCGTCGGCGCTCATGCTGCGCCCGGTCATGCGCTGGCAGATGCGCGGCGGGCCGCCGAGCAGGCGCGAGCAGATGGCCGCGCTGCACGCCCCGCTCCGGCAGGCCATCGTGCACCTGCTCATCTGGCTGGTGGGCGGCGGCATCCTGACCGCCTTCATCCTGCTCGACTCGCCGGAGCTGGCGCTGGCGGTGATCGTCACCCAGTGCATGGCGGCGACCATCGTCTTCGGCTTCACCTACATGCTCGGCGAGCGCATCCTGCGCCCGGTGGCGGCGCAGGCGCTCACCGAGGGCACCTTCGACCACACCCTGACCCCCGGCGTCGGCACCAGGATGGCGATGACCTGGGGCATGGGCACCTTCGCGCCGACCATCGCGATCGTGCTGCTCTGCGTCACCCAGATCTCCTCGGACGTGAAGTTCTCGGCGCAGTCGCTCGCCGTCTCGATCCTGCTGCTCTGCGGCGTGGTGATCCTGCAGGCGCTGGCGCTCTCCATGCTCACCGGCTCCAGCATCTCCGACCCGGTGCGCCAGCTCAGCCAGGCCATCGACCGGGTGCAGGCCGGCTCGGTGGACGTGCAGGTCGAGGTGTTCGACGGCAGCGAGATCGGGCTGCTCCAGGTCGGTTTCAACCGGATGATGGAGGAGGCGGCCAAGCGCCGCCAGCTGCAGGAGCTCTTCGGCAGGCACGTCGGCGAGGAGGTCGCGCAGCGCGCGCTCGACTACGGCACCGAGCTGGGCGGCGAGACCCGGTTCGTCGCGGTGCTCTTCGTGGACATGGTGGGCTCCACCGCGACCGCCGCCGAGCGGCCGCCGACCGAGGTGGTCAGCCTGCTCAACGAGTTCTTCCGGATCGTGGTCGACGTCATCGACCGGCACCACGGCTTCGTCAACAAGTTCGTCGGCGATGCCGCGCTCGCCATCTTCGGCGCCCCGCTGGACCGCCCGGACGCGCCGACCGCCGCGCTCGCCGCCGCCCGCGAACTGCGCGAGACGCTGCGCGAGGTGCCCGGGCTCGACATCGGCATCGGGGTCTCCGCCGGACTGGCGGTCGCGGGCAATATCGGCGCCGCCAACCGCTTCGAGTACACCGTGATCGGCGACCCGGTGAACGAGGCATCGCGCTTGACCGAACTCGCCAAGGACCGCCCGGAGCGGGTGCTCGCCTCCGGCAGCGCGCTGTATTTCGCGGACGACGGGGAGCAGAGCTTCTGGGTCACCGGCGAGGAGGTGCAGCTGCGCGGGCGCCGCCGGATGACGCTGCTGGCCTGGCCGCGGGAGCACGCCGGCGCGAGCGGTGCCGCCGACCCGGAACAGGCCCGTTGGATAGGCTGAGACAGTGACGGCCAACGGCGAACGGGTGGGTACCCCGGCGCGCCGTGTCCGGAACCGCTCGGCCCGTTCCCGCTGGCTGCGCTGGCTCCTCGGGATCGCGGTGGCGGCGCTGCTGATCGGCGAGGGCGTCTACCTCTGGCCGCGGCTGCACGAGAGCTGGCAGAAGCTCACCGAGATCCACTGGGGCTGGGTGGCGCTCTGCGTCGTCCTGCAGGCGCTCTCGATGAGCGGATTCGGCCGGGTGCAGAAGCAGCTGCTGCGCGCGGGCGGGGTGCCGGTGAGCCAGTCGCGCTCGGTGGCGGTGGTCTACGGCGCCACCGCCATGTCGGTGACGCTCCCCGCCGGGCAGGTCTTCTCCACCGCCTTCACCTACCGGCAGACCCGGCGCTGGGGGGCGAACCCGGTGGTCGCCTCCTGGCAGCTGGTCTTCTCCGGGGTGGTCGCCGCGGCCGGGCTCGCGCTGCTCGGGGTGAGCGGCGCCATCCTGGCCGGTGACCGGATCGGCCCGGCCCAGCTGGTGCTCACGCTGGCGGCGGTGGCCGCGCTGGTCACCGCGGGCAACTACCTCTCGCGCCGCCCCGGGTCGCTGGAGGCGCTGCTCCGGCGCGGGCTCGCGCTCGTCAACCGGGTGCGCAAGAAGCCGGGCGAGCACGGCCTGGCCCAGGTCACCGAGATGCTCGGGCAGCTGGAGTCGGTGCGGCTCAGCCCCCGCGACGGCGCGCTGGTCGGGGCGTGGGCGGTGGTGCACCGGCTCGCCGACGTGGCCTGCCTCGGCGCCGCCTGCTACGCCATCGGCGGCGACCCGGTCTGGGCCGGGCTGCTCATCGCCTTCGCGGCGGGCAAGGCGGTCGGCTCGATCCCGTTCGCGCCCGGGGGCATCGTCTACGTGGACGCCACCCTGATCTACGCGCTCACCGTCGCCGCCGGGCTGCCCGCCGCGCAGGCCGTCGCCGCCGCCTTCGTGTACCGCATGGTGAGCTTCGTGCTGGTCGCAATTGTCGGCTGGATCGTCTTCGCCTTCCTCTTCCGCACCCCGCACGCCGACGAGGCGGAGTACGAGCGGGAGTTCAGCTCCCGCCGCCCGCTCTGACCCGGCCACGCGCCCGGTCGGTACGCTCGGAGCCCGTGAGGACCCTGGTGGCGCTGCTCGTCGATGTCGTGCTGGTGATCCTGTTCTGCGCCATCGGCAGGCGCAGCCACGAGGAGGCGGTGCTGGCCGGGCTGCTGCGCACGGCGTGGCCGTTCGCCGCCGGGCTCGCGCTCGGCTGGCTCGGCGCGCTGCTGCTGGCGCGGCGCACCGCCGGGGCCTTCGACGGCTCCGCGCTCTGGCCCTCCGGCGTGCTGATCTGGGCGGTGACCCTGGCCGGCGGCATGGCGCTGCGCGCCGTCTCCGGTCAGGGCACCGCGCTCAGCTTCGTGCTGGTGGCGGCAGGGGTGCTCGCACTCTTCCTGCTCGGCTGGCGCGCCGCCGTCTCCGCACTGGGCTGATCCCGCGCCGTGCGGGCGCTGGGCCGAGTCAGGAGTCCGGCGCGGCCAGCGCCTGGAGCAGCCTGGCGGCCATGCGAGCGGTGGCGTCGCCGCTGTCGACGGCGTCGATGTGGATGGCGAAGGCCAGGTCGCCCATGGTGGCGAGGAGCCAGCCGTCGGCGCCCGCGGTGGCCGCGAGCCCGCTGACGTCGCGGTAGCCGCGCACCGCGGTGAACTCCGGGCGGCCGGTGCCGTCGCGCAGCAGCCCGCGCAGCCGCTCCACCATCTCCGGGTTCAGCCCGCCGAGCGGGGCATCGGTGGCGGCGGGGCGGCCGACCTCGATCATGGGCGGCGCCAGCGCGCCGCGGGCCACCGCGGCGGCGGCGATGGCCATGCCGAACGGGCTGGCCAGGATGGCGTCACCGCCGCCGTTCTGGCTCACCTGCTCCGCGCCCCGGCCGCCGGGCAGCCGCCCGGTGACCTCGTCCAGCCCCGGCACCTGGAAGTCGACCCCGACCCCGAGCAGCGCCGCCGCGTCGGCGGCCTCCTGCCCGGTGACCTCCTGCGGCGGCTTGCCGTGCGCCACCGAGGCGACCTGCCGGAAGAGCTCCGAGGTGCCGCCCACCGGGTAGAGCCCGGTGAAGGCGACCGGCCCGTGCTCGCTGGCCTGGCTGTTCTGCGCCACCGCGACCACCGCGCCGCTGGACGGCTGGATGGCCACGATCGAGGCGGGCGTCGCCGAGCTCACCACCGCGTCCTCGGCCGCGCGCTGCAGCCGCTGGTCCATGGTGGCCGCGATATCCGGCCCCGGCGGGCCCTGGAAGCCGGCGACCTGCCCGGCGAACTTCCCGTCCGGCTCGAACAGCTGCACACCCCAGCCGGAGTGCGCCTCCTGGCTCTCCTGCTGCACCTTGCGCAGGGCGTCCAGCATGGGCGACCAGACTCGGCGATCAGCGGAGATCAGCCGCGGCTGCTTCTCGATCACCGCGCCGGGCACGGCGACCAGGTCGGGCTCCAGGATCTCGAAGTCGCCGTCGCGCAGGTTCACCGCGACGATCGGCTTGCCCTGCGAGGTGGCGAGCTGCTGCATGAGCGCGGGGCCGGTGATCAGCGGGGCGACCGGCTCGATGGCGCGGGCCAGCGCGTCGGTGGCGGCCACCGGGTCGCTGATCCGGGCCGGGTCCAGCTTGACCACGTTGATGTTCTGCTCGGTCATCAGCGGCGCGCCCGCGATGTCGACCACCTTCGGGGCGGGCGCGGGCAGCGTGCGCACCAGCCGCACCGTGCGGTTGTTCTGCAGCGGCGGCATGACGACGCTCGGCTCCCAGGAGATCCGCCAGCCGATGGCGAGCTTGCGCACATTGCCCTGCAGCGAGTAGCGCCACTGCTTGTCCTCACCGAAGGACCAGTCGACGTCCATGCTGTACATCCCGGACTCCGCGTCCAGCGCGATGAACTGGGTCTTGGCGTAGTCGACGGTGCCCGGGTTCAGCCCCTCGAACATTTGCTTGAGGGTTGCCGAAGCGGCAGCGGGGTAGGAGGTCAGCTGCGCGGCGGCGGAGTAGTCACGATCATCGAGCAACTCCGTGAACCGTTCGACAACCGCCTCCGCCTCGTTCCGCTGCTCGTGAACACCGCATGATCCCATCGCGATCGCGATAGCCGCCACCCCCACGAGTGCCAATGCGCTCCGGAGGCGAAAGCGGCGGGATCCCCACACATCCATGTCCGCCCACTCTTCACTCTTGTCACTTCAGCAACAAGACAACCGTATCCGACCAGTCTCTACCGGCGACACCTCGAGCACCGGGGACGCCACGCATGCTCAGCAACTCCATTGTGCCCGAACCCGGCGAACCGGGGGCCGATCATGACCTTCGCCGGGCCCTGTGGAGACAACCGGCGCCGCTACCGTACCGGCCCCGCCGGGCGGGTGGGCAGCCAACCGCCCGCTTCGGCGATTCGGGTGCGGCCCGGGCGTGTTCGCGCTGAGCGCAACCGGTAAGAGCCGCAGCGACGTAATCTTGTAATCACTGAAATACAGATGACAGGCAGGTGACGTCATGGGACACGGACAGCGACGCGGATTCGGCAGGCCCGGCGGCTGGCAGCAGGCCGACCTCCCGGACGCGGCGGATGCCGCCGACTGGTTCGCCGGGAGATTGCCGGAGGAGTGGTTCGTCAGCGTGCCGACGCTGGAGATCGACCGCGACGAGATCGTGGTGGTCGGCGAGCTCCGGCTGACCCCGCCCGGCGAGCAGCCCGGCGCGGGCGAGGAGATCCCGGCCGCGACGAAGGAGGGGGCGATCGCGCGGTTCCGCGAGGGCACCCGCTCGGCGCGGATGCGGATCGCGGAGGAGGCGCAGCACCGCTACCGGCGCAATGTCGCCTGGGGCATCACGGTGGACGGCGAGCGGATCCTCTTCACCCACCTCGCGGTGCCGGTGATGACCCGGCTCCGGCAGCCGGAGCGCAAGGTGCTCGACACCCTGGTGGACGCCGGGGTCGCGCGCTCCAGGGCGGACGCGCTGGCCTGGACGGTCCGGCTGGCGGGCAAGCACGCCGAGTCCTGGCTGGAGGAGCTGCGCTCGGCCATGAAGACCGTGGACGACCTGCGCGCCGAAGGACCGAAGGATCTCTGAGCCCGGCCCGGTAGGGTTGGCCGCATGTCAGCCCCCGGCCCGATCCTGGTGCTCAACGGCCCGAACCTGAACATGCTCGGCACCAGGCAGCCGGAGGTCTACGGCTCGGACACCCTGGATGACGTGGTGGCGCTGTGCCGCCGGACGGCGGAGCGGTACGGCCGCGCGGTCACCGCCTTCCAGTCCAACTCGGAGGGGGCGCTGATCGACCGGATTCACGCCGCGCGCGGCGTCGAGTCCGGCATCGTGATCAACCCGGGCGGGCTCACGCACACCTCGGTGGCGCTGCGCGACGCGCTGGTGATCCCGGAGCTGCCGATCGTGGAGGTGCACATCAGCAATGTGCACGCCCGCGAGGAGTTCCGGCACCACTCCTTCGTCTCGCCGATCGCGACGGCGGTGGTCGCCGGGATGGGGGTCTTCGGGTACGCGGCCGCGATCGAGTTCCTGATCCGGCACGGCTGAGTCAGCTCAGCCGGAAGACCGGGAAGCCGGGGGCGATCTCGGCCAGCTGCTCGTCGGTGGCGTTCTTGTCGATGCCGTCGAAGAAGCGGCCGACCTCCCAGCCCCAGCGCCGCAGGTACTCGCGGAGCAGCGGGTTCTTCTCCGCGTCGGCCACCTCGACCGCGGTGAACGGCTCGACCCGGCGCCCCAGCCGCAGCTCGCCGCCGCCGGCGGCGCGCAGGTTGCGCACCCACTGGGTGTGGCCGCGCGGGGAGACCAGGTAGCGCGCGCCGTCGAACTCCATCGGGTTCACCGGGACGGTGCGCCACTCGCCGCTCTTGCGGCCGCGCACGGCCAGCTCCCTGGACCCGGCCAGGCTGATGCCCCACTGCGCGAACTTGCGCACGAGCCGGTTGAAGACATTGTCGCCGCCGGCGGGGGCGAGGTAGCGGGACTCGGCGTTCATGATCTCTCCTCTGTGAGCACTGCTCTCTGTTGAGAGAAGTGTTCCACGCGGGCCCGCCCCGAGTCAAGAGCAGTGCTCTCTGTTTCAGCGCACCCAGGCCGCCATCACCTCCGCCAGTGCCGCGGCGCCGCCGTGGCAATCCACCGCCTCCGCGAATTCGTGCGGGGAGTGCGAGACGCCGGTGGGGTTGCGGACGAAGAGCATGGCGGTCGGCACCCGCTCGGCCAGCACCCCGGCGTCGTGGCCCGCGGCGGTGGGGATCACCGGGACGTCGCCGAGGTGCGCGAGCGCGGCGCTCAGCTTCGCGCGCGGCTCCGGCGGGAACTCCACGATGGGTGAGCGGGACTCGGCCGCGGCCGCGAAGCCGATGCCGCCCTCGGCGGCGGCCTTGCCCGCCAGGGTCTCGATCTCGGCGACGAGGGCGGTGAGGGTGGCCTCGTCGGCGGCGCGGGCATCCAGCCAGGCGCGGATCGCGGAGGGGATGGCATTGGTGCCGTTCGGGGCGACCAGCACCTTGCCGAAGGTGGCGACGGCGCGGTGCTTCTCGGCGCTGCCGCGCGCGGCGTGCACGGCGGTGGCGAAGGTGAGCATGGGGTCGCGGCGGTCGGCGAGGCGGGTGGCGCCGGCGTGGTTGGCCTCGCCGGTGAAGGTGAACTCCCAGCGGCCGTGCGGCCAGATCGAGGAGGCGAGCGCGAGCGGGCGGTCCACCAGGTCGAGGGCGCGGCCCTGCTCGACGTGCAGTTCGACGAAGACGCCGATCCGCCGGTCCAACAGCGGGTCCGGGCCGAGCGCGGCCGGGTCGCGGCCCGCCGCGCGCAGCGCCTCGGCGAGGGTGATGCCGTCGCCGTCGCGCAGCCGCAGCGCGCGCTCGGGGGCGAGCGCACCGGCGCTGAGCTGGGAGCCGATACAGGCGACGCCGAAGCGGGCGCCCTCCTCGTCCACGAAGCAGGTGACCGCGACGGGCACCCGCGGCGTGATGCCCCGTGCCCGCACCAGATCCACCGCGGCGAAGGCGGAGACCACGCCGAGCGGGCCGTCGAAGGCGCCGCCGTCCGGGACCGAGTCCAGGTGCGAGCCGGTCACGAAGGCGTGCTCGGGCTCGCCGGTCCAGCCGGGCGGGAGCCACCAGGCCCAGAGGTTGCCATTGCGGTCCACCTCCAGGTCCATGCCGCGTGCCGCCGCGCAGCCCGTGAACCACTCGCGCAGGGTGCGATCGGCGTCCGCCCAGGCGAACCGGCGGTACCCGCCGGTCCCGGGGTCGCGCCCGACGGCGAGAATCTCGCCCCACAGCGGGTCGAACGCCCGCGCGGCGTCCGCCGTCGCGAACAGCCCCGTCATCGGGCCCCCTCGACCGCTCGGCGAAGGCCGAGTCCCTCGGCGCCTGCGCCATTGCCTCGGCCGGAGGGTCGCCCGTGGCCGCTCGGCCGCGCCACGGCGGCGGACGGCACGGCCCCCGTCATCCCACCGCTCCGGGGATCCAGGAGGTGCCCGCGAGGGGGACCCGCGCCATGGCCGACGCCTCGACCGTGAGCGCGACCAGATCCTCCGGCTCCAGATTGCGCAGGTGCGACTTCCCGCAGGCGCGGGCCAGGGTCTGCGCCTCCATGGTCAGGACGCGCAGGTAGTTGGCGAGCCTGCGCCCGCCCTCGACCGGGTCGAGCCGCGCGGCGAGCTCGAGGTCCTGGGTGGTGATGCCCGCCGGATCCCGCCCCTCCTGGAAGTCGTCGTAACTGCCGGCCGCGCTGCCGAGCGCGGCGTACTCGGCGGCGTAGCGCGGGCTGTTGTCGCCGAGCGCGATGAGCGCCGCGGTGCCGATCGCCACCGCGTCCGCGCCGAGCGCCATGGCCTTGGCGACGTCGGCGCCGGTGCGAATGCCGCCGGAGACGATGAGCTGCACCTTCCGATGCACCCCCAGCTCCTGGAGCGCCTGCGCCGCCTGCGGAATCGCCGCCAGCGTCGGTATCCCGACGTGCTCGATGAAGACCTCCTGGGTGGCGGCGGTACCGCCCTGCATCCCGTCCACCACCACCACGTCCGCCCCGGCCTTCACCGCGAGCTTGACGTCGTAGTAGGTGCGGCTGGCGCCGACCTTGATGTAGATCGGCTTCTCCCACTGCGTGATCTCGCGCAGCTCCAGGATCTTGATAGCCAGGTCGTCCGGCCCGGTCCAGTCCGGGTGCCTGCACGCGCTGCGCTGGTCGATGCCCTGCGGCAGGGTGCGCATCCCCGCCACCCGCTCGGTGATCTTCTGCCCGAGCAGCATGCCGCCGCCGCCCGGTTTGGCGCCCTGGCCGAGCACGATCTCGATGGCGTCGGCCTGCCGCAGATCGTCCGGGTTCATCCCGTAGCGGGAGGGCAGGTACTGGTAGACCAGGTTCATGGACTGCCCGCGCTCCTCCGGGGTCATGCCGCCGTCGCCGGTGGTGGTGGAGGTGCCCATGGCGCTGGCGCCGCGGCCGAGCGCCTCCTTGGCCTGGCCGGAGAGCGCGCCGAAGCTCATGCCCGCGATGGTGATCGGGATGTCCAGGTGCAGCGGGTGCTTGGCATTGCGGTCGCCGAGCACCACGTCGGTGTCGCAGCGCTCCCGGTACCCCTCCAGCGGGTACCGCGACATGGAGGCGCCGAGGAAGAGCAGGTCGTCGAAGTGCGGCAGCCTGCGCTTGGCGCCCCAGCCGCGAATGTCGTAGATGCCGGTCTCGGCCGCGCGCTGGATCTCGGCGATCACGCCGCGATCGAAGGTGGCGGATTCCCTCGGCAGGGTTCCGGTCATCGGGGCCTCCTCAGTACGCGTTCGCGTTGTCGACGTGGAAGTGGTACAGCTCGCGGGCCGAGCCGTAGCGGGTGAACTCGGCCGGGTCGGCGTCGAATCCCGCGGCGGCGAGCAGCTCGGCCAGCTCGGCGCGGTGCTCGGGGCGCAGGTCCTTCCGCACGCAGTCGGCGCCGAGCGAGGCGACCCGGCCGCGCACGTAGATCCGGGCCTCGTAGAGCGAGTCACCGAGCGCCTCACCGGCATCGCCGAGCACGACGAGCCTGCCCGCCTGCCCCATGAAGGCGCTCATGTGCCCGATATCGCCGCCGACCACGATGTCGACGCCCTTCATCGAGATGCCGCAGCGCGCACCGGCATTGCCCTCGATCACCAGCAGCCCGCCGTGCGCGGTGGCACCCGCCGACTGCGAGGCGTCGCCGCGCACCCGGACGCTGCCGGACATCATGTTCTCCGCCACCCCGACGCCCGCGCTGCCGTGCACGGTGACGGTGGCGCGCTGGTTCATCCCCGCGCAGTAGTAGCCGACGTGGCCCTCGATGGTGACCTCGACCTCGGCGTCCAGCCCGCAGGCGAGGGCATGTGCCCCGCGCGGATCGGTGATGGTGAGCGCGGCCGGGCTGCCCGGCGACGCGAGGAGCGCGTTCACCGCCCGCACACCCGCGGCGGTCGCGTCGATGGTGCTGGCCGGTGCCAGTTCTGAGATCACGGTCGGCGCCATACGTACACCTCTTCCGGTTCGGGTTCGAAGATCCGGGCGTCGGCGACGCCGGGCAGCTCGGCCAGGGCCCGGTACTCCGACGCCATGGCCACCCAGCGATCGGTCTCCGCGACGATCGCCGGTTTGCAGGAGATGGCGTCGCGCACCACCGCGAAGGAGTCGGCGGTCGACACCAGCAGCGTGTAGAAGCCGTCGAAGACCTCGTTGAGCAGCAGCAGCGCCTTCTCCAGGTCGGCGCCGGCGGCCAGCTGCCGCGCGACGAACCGCGCCCCCACCTCGGTGTCGTTCTCGCTGTCGAACTCGACCCCGTCGCGCCGCAGCTCGTGCCTGATGCTCATGTGGTTGCTGAACGAGCCGTTGTGCACCAGGCACTGCCCCGGCCCCACCGAGAACGGGTGCGACCCCTCCGCGGTGACCGCCGACTCGGTCGCCATCCTGGTGTGCGCCACCCCCTGCCAGCCCTGCGCGGCGGGCAGCCCGAAGCGGTGCGCCAGCTCGGTCGGGTTGCCGACGCCCTTGAGCACCGTCAGGTCGGCGCCGAAGCCGATCACCCTGGCCGCGGGGACGGCCGCGCGCACCGCCGCGACCAGCGGTTCGTGCGCCACCGGGCCGTGCAGCACGAGGGTGGGGTTCAGCTCGTGCGCCGTGATCGGCGCGGCGAGCGCGGTGCTCAGCAGCGCCGCGAGCTCGGCGGCCGGCAGCGGGCTGTCCAGCACCGAGACGGTGGTGTGCCCCGGCGGCGACCAGGCCGGGTCGCCGTAGACCGCCATCCCGGCCGAATCCGGCCCGCGGTCGCACATCTGGTCGAGCATGCCGGTGAGCAGCGCGCCCAGCCGGGGGTAGAGGGTGGCGTCACGCAGGTGAAGCCCGACGATTCCGCACATGGCGCTCGCTTTCAGAAGGCGGTGAGGTAGGTGTCGATCTCCCAGTCCGAGACCGTGTTGTGCCAGGCGAAGAACTCCTCGCGCTTGGCCTGCGCGAAGTAGGCGGCGACGCCGGGCCCCGCCACGTCCAGCGCGGCGGTGAGCACCGGGTCCGCCTCCAGCGCGTCCATGGCGTGCACCAGCGTCATCGGCAGGTCGGCGGCGGCGCCCGCGCCGAGCGGGCCGGGGTGCGCCGCGCGCTCGACCCCGTCCAGCCCGGCCGCGATGGTGGCGGCGGCCGCCAGGTACGGGTTGGCCGAGCCGTCGGCGCCGCGCAGCTCCACCCGGTTGCCGTCCGGCACCCGGAGGAAGTGCGTGCGGTCGTTGCCGCCGTAGGTGGCGCGCCGCGGCGACCAGGTGGCGCCGCTGGTGGTCGAGGTGGCGCCGGTGCGCTTGTAGGAGTTCACCGTCGGCGCGATCACGCCCTGCAGCGCGCAGGCGTGGTCCAGGATGCCCGCCACGAACGAGTAGGCCAGCGGCGAGAGCCCGAGCCCCTGCGGGTCGGCGCCGGGAAAGAGCGGGGCGTCGTCGCGCCAGAGCGAGAGGTGCAGGTGCATGCCGGAGCCGGTCCGGTCGGTGAACGGCTTGGGCATGAAGGTCGCGGTCATGCCGCGCTTCTCGGCGATCACCGAGAGCAGGTAGCGGGCGGTGATCACCCGGTCGGCGGTGGTCATGGCGTCGGCGTAGTCGAAGTTCTGCTCGAACTGGCCGTTGCCGTCCTCGTGGTCGCTGGCGTAGTTGCCCCAGCCGAGCGCGTTCATCGCCGTCGAGACCTCGGTGAGGTGGTCGTACATCCGGGTGACGTCGCGGGCGTCGTAGCAGGGCTGGGCGCTGACGTCGGCGGCGTCCGCGGTGGCGAGCCTGCCGCTCGCCCGGTCGACCAGGAAGTACTCGATCTCCGCGCCGACGTTCACCGCGTACCCCATGGCCGCGGCGCGGGCCAGCGTGCGCTGCAGGATCACCCGGGGCGCGAACGGCCACGGCTCGCCCTCGACGTGCGGGGTGCAGTGCACCAGCGCCAGCCCGGGGCGGACGAACGGGATCGGGGTGAAGGAGCCGGTGTCCGGCACCGCGACCAGGTCGGGGTCGCGCGGCTGCTGGCCCATCATGCCCGCGGCGTACCCGGCGAAGCCGACGCCGTCCCGCTCGAGCTGGTCGATCGCCTGCACCGGAACCAGCTTGGCGCAGGGTTTTCCGGAGAGCGTGGTGAAGAGCGCGAGCACGAAGGTGGTGCCGGATTCGGCGGCCAGCTCGCGCAGCGAGGGGGTACTGGTCGGGAGGGTGGAGACGGTGGCTGTGTCGGACATGCGGGGTGCTCCTGTGGGTCAGCGCATCTCGCCCGCGCCGAGGTACGGGTGCGGGCTGGTGAGCGGCGCACCCTCGGCGAAGCGGCTGAGGCGGAAATCGGCGGGGTCGACGTTCGGCAGCGTGGTGGCGCCGTCCAGCAGCAGCTCGGCGGCGAGCCGCCCGACGGCGGGCGAGATCTTGAAGCCGTGCCCGGAGAAGCCGGTGGCCAGGAAGAGCCCGGCCAGCGGCGCGGGGCCGATGATCGGGTTGTAGTCCGGGGTCACGTCGTAGGCGCCGGCGTAGCTGCCGGTGACCCCCGGGTCCGGCATGGCGGGGAGGCGATGGTCCAGCTTGCCGATCACGGTCTCGACGGTGCTGTCGTCGGCGCGGTCGAGGTAGTCGTCGGGATCCAGGTACTCGACCGCCGCGTGGTCGCTGTTGCCCGCGAGGAGCTCGCCGTTCGGCTCGCGGCACAGGTACTGCAGGCTCGCGAGGTCGGAGAGGACCGGCACCTCCGGGGTGGGCTCGCCCTGGTCCACCAGGACCAGCTGGGCGCGCTGGGCGCGGACCGGGACGTCGAGGCCGAGCGGCGCGGTGAGCGCGGGGACCCAGGGCCCGGCGGCCAGGATCACGGTGCCCGCGGCGATGGTCTCGCCCACGGTGGTGCGCACGCCGGTGACGGTGTCGCCGTCCCGCAGCAGCTCGGCCACCTCCGCGCCCTGCCGGATCCGGACGCCGAGGCGGCGGGCCGCGGCGGCGTAGGCCATGCCGGTCAGGTACGCCTCGCCGCGGCCGCCGAGCGGCTCGTAGGCGAAGGCGGCGAAATCGTCCAGCCGGAGCCCGGGCCAGAGCTCGGCCATCTCGTCGTGGCCGATGAAGTCGACGTCGATGCCGAGCTGCTGCTGCATGGCGACATTGGCCTTCAGCGGGTCGACATTGTCCGGCCCGACCCCGACCACGTAGCCGCAGCGGCGGAAGCCGAGGTCGTCGCCGAGGATGTCGCGGGCCCGGCCGAAGACCTCGACCCCGTACCAGGACATGGCGGCCAGGGAAGGCACCCCGTAGTGGCAGCGCACCACGCCGCTGGACTTGCCGGTCATGCCGGAGCAGAGGGTGGCCCGCTCCAGCACCAGCACGTCGGTGACGCCGCGGTCCGCGAGCGACCAGGCGATCGCCAGCCCCTCCAGCCCGCCCCCCACGATGAGGTACTCGGCGGTAGCACCCATGAACCCGTCCTCAATTCTCATGCCGTGAATCAGTGTGTAATCACATGAAACTACCTCCTCGTGACGACCCGGTCGCCTGACCGTTACGACTGTGTTGCGTCGCGCGCGTGCTCACGCGTACGCGTTACCGTCAAGAACCGCCCGAATCGGGCACGGATTAACTCGTGGTTCACCGAGTAACGATCACCCGCAACATTCGACAGCGTTTACTGCTGTTCAACCGCACTCGGCTGCGGCCGCAAACATCCGGCACGACGGACGTAGGTGAGTTCAATGACAGAAGCCCTGGCGGCGGCCAATACCGCCTGGATTCTCGCCGCATTCACGGCGGTGGCCCTGATGGTCGCGGGCCTGGCGCTGTTCTACGGCGGCATGGTGAGCGTCCGCAGCACGCTGAACATGGCGATGATGGTCTTCGGCGCGCTGGCCGTGGTCGGCGTGCTGTGGATCGTGTTCGGCTACTCCGTCGCCTTCGGCGACTCGGTGGGCGGGCTGCGCCTGCTCGGCGACCCGCTGGAGTACTTCGGCTCCTCGAAGTTGCTGGAGGCACCGGCCGAGCCGGGGTTGCCACCGGCGCTCTTCTCGGCCTTCCAGCTGCTCTTCGCCGCCATCACGGTGGCGCTCATCGCGGGCGCCGTCGCCGACCGGATGAAGTTCGGCTCCTGGATGCTCTTCGCCGGGCTCTGGGCGACGCTGGTGTACTTCCCGGTGGCGCACTGGGTCTTCGCCTTCGACTCCGCCGACGGCGCGGTCCAGGGCGGCTGGATCGCCAACTCGCTGCAGGCGGTCGACTTCGCCGGTGGCACCGCGGTGCACGTCAACGCCGGAATCGCCGCGCTCGCGCTGATCCTGGTGCTCGGCAAGCGGGCCATCTTCCCGCACGCGCCGCGGCCGCACAGCCTGCCGCTCACCATGCTCGGCGCGGGCATCCTGTTCTTCGGCTGGTTCGGCTTCAACGCCGGCTCCGCGCTGGCCGCGGGCAACAGCGCCGCCGTCGTCGCGCTGAACACCATGGCCGCCGCCTGCGCCGGCATCTGCGCCTGGCTGGTGGTGGAGAAGCTGCGGCACGGCCACGCCACCTCACTCGGCGCCAGCTCCGGGCTGATCGCCGCGCTGGTCGGCATCACCCCCGCCTGCGGCGCCGTCTCCCCGCTCGGCGCGCTCGCCGTCGGCGCCATCTGCGGCGCCGTCTGCTGCCTGGCCATCACCATGAAATTCCGCTTCGGGCTGGACGATTCGCTGGACGTCGTCGGCATCCACCTGGTCGGCGGCGTCATCGGCACCATCCTCATCGGCCTGCTCGCCGACCCCGCCGCCCCCTCCGGCGCCACCGGCCTCCTCTACGGCGGCGGTTTCTCGACGCTCGGCAAGCAGACGGTGGCGGTCCTGGCGGTCCTCGCCTACTCCTTCACCGTCACCTGGGTCATCGCCAAGGTCATGGACCTGACCATGGGGCTGCGGGTGCCCGCCGACCACGAGACCGAAGGAGTGGACGTTCGGGTGCACCGCGAGAGTGCGTACGTGCTCGAGGCGGTGGAGCTCGCCGATGGGCGGGTGGAGCCGGTGGCGGCTGTTGTCGCGGCGGAGGTGATGACCGAGAAGGCTGCCGCGCCTGCCAGTACGTAGGTTTCACGTAAAACATTGAGCCGCACTGTGTTCACGCAGTGCGGCTCAATGCTGCCCGACGCGAACTCGCGCGTAAAGGGAGACTCGACACTCTGCAGCATCGTCAAGGCAATCTTGACGTCGTGGAGATATCGGACTCTGCCCGCAAGCACGATGTAGCCGAGGCCGAGGTGATGCCGAGATGACCATCATGAGCACCGGAAGGCGCTCCGGGCACAAGCCGTCGACCGCACTGCTGGCGTCGGCGGTGGCACCGCGGCGTCCGGCGGTTCGGTTCGATATCAGGCGCGATTTCGCCGCAGCGTTCCTCGTCGCCTGCTCGCCCGCCCCGGCGGATCGTCGTCGTTCCCGCGTGGGCCCGGAGGTCCTGTACCAGCGGCTACTGAAAGAACGGAACGCCGAAAGCGCGGCACCGAGCCCGGAGCCGACCGCGGGCGACCTCGATGCCGTTCTGGAGCAACTGGATCCGGACACCACCCCGGCCCGGGACGCCGAGCACTTCCGGCACATCATCGAGGCCCGCAAGAAGCTGGCCGCGGCGGAGGCCGAGCTGCGGTCGGCCGTCAAGCAGGCCCGGGGGGCCGGAGACTCCTGGACGGTGATCGGCGCGGCCCTGGACACGTCACGCCAGGCCGCATTCCAGCGGTTCGGCAAGGACTAGCCATCCACCCAACCTCTAGACTCGCACCCATGCGTGAACCGGCCCGGCGACGGGAGCACCGCGACTCCGGTGACCCGGCCCCGGTGGACCGCGAGATCCCGCGCGACGTCCCGACGGCGGCCGGGCTGGAGCAGGTGATCGGTCGGCAGGTGCGGAGCCTGCGGCTGGCGGGCAGCATGTCGGTGGTGGAGCTGGCGGCCAAGGCCGGGATCTCCAAGGCCATGCTGTCGAAGATCGAGAACGCGCAGACCTCGTGCAGCCTCGGCACGCTGGCGGGGCTGGCCAAGGGGCTGGATGTGCCGGTGACGTCGCTGTTCCGCGGCGCCGACGCGACCCGCGAGGCGGTGTACACGCGCTCCGGCAGCGGGGCGGTGATCGTCGGCCGCGGCACCAGGGTGGGGCACCACTACGAGCTGCTCGGCGCGCTGCGCGGGCAGCACAAGCGGCTGGAGCCGGTGCTGGTGACGCTCACCGAGGCCAGCGAGACCTTCCCGCTCTTCCAGCACGCGGGCACCGAGCTGCTCTACATGCTGGAGGGCGTCATGGTCTACGGCCACGGCGACTCGGAATACACCCTGCGCCCCGGTGATTCGCTGCTGCTCGACGGCGAGGGGCCGCACGGCCCGAACGAGCTGGTCCGGCTGCCGATCCGCTTCCTGGCGATCACCGCCTACCCGGACAACCACGTCGAGCGATGACCACCGCACTCGGCCTCGCCCTCCCCGGCAGCGTCCTGCTGCTCCTGATCGTCGGCGGCTACGAGCTGAAACGCCGCCGCCGCAGGGGGTTGGCGAGCGGCCGCATGGTCTCGACCGTGCTGACCGACGAGGTCACCGCCCTGCTCTACCCGACCAAGCGCATGGAGCTCGACCACCGCGACGGCATCTCCATGCTCCGCGACGAGGAGGCCGGCGGCGACCCGGTCGACCTCGAACGCGGCACCGCCAAGCTCAGGAAGCGGTGACCTCGGTCGCCATTGTTTGCCGCCCCACATCCGGTGTGACACCGTGGAGGTGAGCCCCGGACCAGGGGCTTCCGGACGAGGGGTGCCGTACCCGGAGTGCGACAAGACGGCCCGAGGAGGGTCGAAATGTCGTGGCTTCTTCTGGTGATCTCCGGCGTCCTGGAGGCCGTGTGGGCGACCGCGCTGGGCCGCTCCGAAGGCTTCACCCGGCTCACCCCGTCGCTGATCTTCGCCGTGGCGCTGCTCGCCAGCATGGCAGGGCTCGCGCTCGCCATGCGGGAGCTGCCGGTCGGCACCTCGTACGCGGTCTGGGTGGGGATCGGCGCGGTGCTCACCGTGGTCTACGCCATGCTCACCGGCGCCGAATCCGCCTCGTTCGCCAAGACGCTGTTCCTGGTGCTGATCGTGGGCGGGGTGGTCGGGTTGAAGCTCGTGCACTGAGCGTCACTGTGGAATGTGCAGCTCCTCGCCGGTCTCCAGCAGCGATTTGAGGCCGGAGAGGATGCTCGGCCAGCCGCCCTGGATGCCCTCCAGCACGGGGCTGCCCGGTGCGAAGCCGTCGTGCACCACGGTCAGCTTCACGACCTCGCCCTGCTGCTCCAGCTCGAAGGTGACGGTGGAGCGCGGGTCGGTGGCCCAGCGGTCGAGGTCGTCGGCGGGCAGCTCGACCTCGGCGGCGAACTCCGCGTCGATGGTGTGCCAGGTGTAGGCGAGCAGCCGGTACGGCTCGGCCCGCACCACCACCTGGCTCTCGTCGGCGTGCGACCAGCCGCCGTGCGTCCAGCGCATGGTGGAGCCGGGCTGCCAGTCGGTCTCGAAGGTGGCGCCCCAGTACCGGCTGGTGAAGGCCGGGTCGGTGAGCGCCTGCCAGAGCTGCTCGGGCGTGGTGCGGATGTAGGTGGTGTAGACGAAGGCGGTCTCGGTGGTGGTCACGGGCTCCTCCAGAGCGTGCTTCAGGTCGGCGAGCACGCGTACGCGCCCGCGGTGGTAGCGGTCGATCCAGCGGTCGGTGATGGCGTCGAGCGGGGCGGCATTGAGATGGTGCAGCTTTTCCCGGCCGCGCCGCCTGGTGGCGACCAGGTTCGCCGCCTCCAGCACCGCGAGGTGCTTGCTCACCGACTGCCGCGCCATGTCCAGCCCCGCGCAGAGCTCGCGCAGGGTGAGCCCGTCGGCGGTGCGCAGGGTGTCGAGCAACCGGCGGCGGGTGGGGTCGGCGAGTGCGCGGAAGACCGCGTCGTCCTGCTCCATACCGTCCTCCCGATAGGCAACCCCGAGGCTGCCCCATTTGACAATAGGCAGCCATCTAGCTGCCTGTCAATGGCAGTGCGCTGGTGCTGCTATCCGGAGCCGAGCATGAGTTCCAGCACCGAGACCGGGCGGCCCGCGGCCTTCGAGGCGTCGAGGCCGCGCTGCCACCACGCCAGGGCGGCGTGCGACAGCCCCGCGTCGACCCCGGCATCTTCGCTGGCGTCGACGATGTGCCGCGCACCGGCAATCATCATGCGGTACATCGACTCGTCGTATCCCGCACCAGCTTTCGCCGCCGCCACCGAATCCGCCATGAACTGCGGATAGGCACCGGCCGAGCGCTGCGCGTAGGGCAGGAAGCGGTCGATATCGTGCCCGCTGCGCGCGATCACCGCCAGCGCCTGGTCGAAGGCGAGCAGCCACGGATGGAAGGTGACAAGCAGGGCCTGGTAGAAGAGCTGCGCCACGCCGTCGTCGGGGCCGAGGTACTCCGGCGGGCTGAGCGGGCGCAGCAGCTCCCGGTGCCGTTCGAAGACCGCGGCCGGGCCGCCGTAGAAGATGTACGACGCCGGGTGCGCGATGTCGTCGCCCGCGGACATGACGCCGCCGGAGAGGAATTCGGCGCCGTGCCCGCGCACCCAGGCAGCGCCGCGCCTGGTGTGCTCGGGCGAGTCGGAGGAGAGGTTCACGATGGTGCGGCCGGGCAGTGCCGCCGTGGCCTGCCCGAGCACGTCGTACATGGCCGGGTAGTCGGTGAGGCTGAGCACGGCGACCTCGTTCGCGGCGAGCGCCGCCGCCACCGAGTCCGCGGCGGTGGCGCCGAGCGCGACCATCTCGTCCACCGTGCCGCGGCTGCGATTCCAGACCGTCACCGCGGTGCCCGCGGCGAGGAAGGCGCGCACCATGGCGCGGCCCATCGGGCCGAGACCGATCACGGTCACCGACGTGTTCTGCGGCATTCTCTGAAGCCTTTCGCTGGTCTGTCGGGAAGTTCGGCGCCGGTTCCGATGCTGGTCGCGGCCGGTAGCATCGACAAGAGCGCACGTCGGGGCGGGGCTACCGCACCCGCGGGTACGTGACCAGGTCAGGAGGCGGCGGTGGGCACCAGCGGTGACGTGGATCACGAGGTCTGCGGAATGTCCGTGGCCATCGATGTGGTCGGCGGCAAGTGGCGCATGCACCTCATGTGGGTGCTCGGCGAGGGGCCGCGGCGGTTCGGCGAGATCCGGCGCAAGCTGGACGGGGTGAGCGAGAAGGTGCTCACCGAGAACCTGCGGCACCTGGAGACGGCAGGCGTCGTGCACCGCGAGGTCTTCCCCGAGGTGCCGCCGCGCGTCGAGTACTCGCTCACCGACCTCGGCGAGTCACTCCGGGTAGCGCTGCTCCCCCTCGAGGAGTGGGGCGACCGCCACCGCGAGCATGTCGCTCAGTGTGAACTGGACGGCACTTTCGCCGGGGTCTAGACCCTCGCGCGCAGATAATGCTCCGCGATGCGTTCGCCGACGCGAACCAGGAGCGGACGGGCCTGCGCCATGCACCGGGCCGGGTCCGACTCCAGATCGGTGAGCGGGTGACACCCCGCGAACCCCGCCTCCCGCACCCGCTCGGGCGTGAGCAGCGAACGCCCGGGAGTCACGACACAGGGCACCCCGGCGGCGGTAGCGGCGGCGAGCACGCCGAGCGGCGCCTTCCCGCGCAGGCTCTGCTCGTCGAACGACCCCTCCCCGGTGACCACCAGCGCGGCACCGTTGACCAGGTCGGCGAAGCCCAGCAACTCCAGCACCACATCGATCCCGCTGCGCACGGTCACCGGCATGAGCACGGCCAGCGCCCCGAGCACCCCGAACCCGGTCCCACCGGCCGCACCGGCACCGGCCCGCTCGGCGGCATTCCCGTACCGCTCCACCGGGAACGCCTCCCCGACCACCCGCGACCAATTCCCCAGCGCCGTCTCCAGAATCGCCAGCTCCGCCGGCCCGGCCCCCTTCTGCGGCCCGTACACCGCGACCGCACCCGCCGGCCCGAGCAGCGGATTGTCCACATCACAGGCGAGGGTGAGCCGGGAACGACGCAGCAGCGGGTGCAACCCACCCGCGTCCAACCGCGCCGCGTCGGCGAGCGCGGCACCACCGGGCGGCAGCTCCGCCCCCTTGGCATCCAGAATCCGCGCCCCGAGCCCGCGCAACAGCCCGGCGCCACCGTCCGAGGAGGCGCTGCCACCGAGCCCGAGCACCAGGTGCCGCACCCCCGACTCCAGCGCGTGCGCCAGCACCGCACCGAGCCCGTCGGTGCCCGCCCCGAGGGGATCGAGCCGCCCGGCGGGCAACCTCGCCGCCCCCACCACCGCCGCCAGCTCCACCACCGCGGTATCGCCGCGCACGGCGTAGGAGGTGGGCGTCGCGGCCCCGGTGGGCCCGGGCGCGACCAGCTCGACCCGCCGCCACCCCGCCGTCACGAAGGCGTCGACGGTCCCGTCACCCCCGTCGGCCACCGGCACCCGGTGGATCCGGGCGGCGGGCACCGCCCGCACCACCCCGGTCGCCAGCGCGTCGGCGACCTCGGGTGCACTCGCCGACCCCTTGAACTTGTCCGGGGCGAGAACCACCCGCGGACTCGGTTCGCGCGTCATCGGCCCATTGTGGAACCCGGCGCCCGCGCGCGCACCTCGGACCTCCGGATGCCCACGCGGCGCTACGGCAGCGGGGCCTGATCGGCGCGGTCGATGCCGACCTCGCCGGTCTCCAGGTAGCGCACCACCGCGTCGTCCACGGCGCCGTTGCCGCGGCCGAAGGTGCCGTGGTCGCCGCCGTCGACGGTGATCAGCCGCCCGTGCACCGCGCGGGCCAGCGCCGGGCCGCCCTCGTAGGCGGTGAGCGCGTCGTAGCGGCTCTGCAGCAGCAGCGGCGGGGTGCGCAGCGCGGCGCCGTCCACCGCGACCGGCTTCGCCACCGGCCGCCAGGACCCGCAGTTCATGCCGGCCCGCACCAGGTTGGCGCGCGCCTCCATGGCGCTGCCGCCGGAGGCGATGGTGCCCGCGGCCGCGGCGATCAGCTCCGGCCGCGGCTCGACGGCGTTCTCGTTGCAGGTGATGGCGGCGAAGACCACCTGGCCGGTCGGGTCGGAGCTGCTCGCCCCCTCCAGCGCCAGCAGTTTGCCGGTATTGCGCGGGTCGGCATTGGCCTCCGCCATGGCGCGCGCGAAGTTCGGCCAGAACGCGCGGGTGTAGGTGGCGACGGTGGTGGCGCCGAGCAGCGGCACCTGCGCCGAGGTCCCGCCCGCGACCAGCGTGCGGGTCAGGTTCTGCACCTTGCCGATCTGCTCGACGCTGCCGTTGAAGCCGTCGCGGGCGATCTCGGCGAGCGGCTCCGGCAGCGCGCCGGGCAGGTCCGTGACGGAGGCGGGCGGCGGGGTCAGGTTGGCGTACCAGCCGCCGCCCTGGTCGGCGACGAGCCGCACCCAGTTGCGGTAGACCTGCAGCGGGGTGGTGCCGAGGCCGTACTCGCCGTCGTGCTCGGCGATCCAGGCGAAGAGGTCGTCCAGCCGCTGCTTGCCCGCCACCTGCTGCTGGGCGAACTCCTCGGTCCAGACCCAGCCCGGGTTGACATTGGAGTCGAGCACCATCCGGCCGGTGTGCTCGGGGAAGAGCGTGGCGTAGACGGCGCCGAGGTAGGTGCCGTACGAGGTGCCCAGGTAGTCGAGGCGCTCGACGCCGAGCGCGGCGCGCACCGCGTCCAGGTCGCGGGCGGTGCTCTCGGTGGTGATGGTGTCCAGGTACCCGGGCAGCGCCGCCTCGCAGGTGGCGCGCATGTCGTCGCGGGGGCGCAGCGCGATGTCCTTGACGCCCGGCGGCGGCGCGGGCTCGGCGCCGGTCGGCTTCACCGCGCAGTCCAGGGGGGTGGACCAGCGCATGCCGCGCGGCTGCACGGCGATCCGGTCGTACTGCTTCAGCGCGGCGGGGAAGGCATCGACCCGGCGCGCCCAGTAGTCAAGCGCGTCTGCGCCGGGACCGCCCGGATTGGCCGCGATCACCCCGCGCGAGCTGCCCTCGGCCGCGATCCGGCTGACCATGATCTCGATCCGCCTGCTGTCCGGGTCGGAGTGGTTCATCGGGACCTCGACCACCGCGCACTGCACGCCGAGACCGGCGGGTACCGCCCCCTCCGGGCAGTCGCCGAAGGCCACCGCGGGCGCCGCCGCGGCCGGCGCGAGCAGGGCAGGGGTCGCCGTTGCCGCACCGAGCAGCCCGGCTACCAGGAGCGCGGCCAGCCCGGCCGCGCGCTGTGCGCTCGTCATCTTCCGTCCCTCCCGGGCCCGCGCCGCAGCCGCCCCGAGCTCGCGTACCGGGCGGCGGGCCACAAGCATTCTGTGCGGCCGAGCCGCGTTCGACAAGTCCACCGCGCGGATTCCCGCCGCGGGCAGGGCCGCCCGGCCGCGCGGAAAGGCTGGCCGCGAACCGGATTCGAGCGCGCGATCGCGGCCCGCACCGAGTAGCGTCGAGCCATGGCGATCGAGGTCCGCACCAATACTGCCCTGGAGCGGTTCGAGCTCTACATCGACGGGGTTCTCGCCGGGTACGTGGCATACCAGGACACCGCCGCCGAGCGCGCCTTCGTGCGCTCCGAGATCTACGCCAGCCCCGACCGCGGCCACGCCGCCACGCTCTTCGAGGCCGCGCTGCGCGACACCAGGGCGCAGGGGTTCGAGGTGCTGCCGATGTGTCCGCAGGTCAACCGCTATATCGAGAGCAGGGCCGAGCACGTGGCGGCGGTGCCGTCGTGGGCCCGCAGCCAGTTCGGGCTGCCGCACTAGTAGGCGGCGACCGCCCCGTCCAGCGCGAGTTGCAGGTCGGCGCGGACCAGCCGGGAGATCTCGGCGGGCCGGGTCGGCAGCTCGGTGACCGGCTCCCCGAAGTAGAAGGACGACCCGACCACCTCCTCCTTGGACGGCTCGGTGCCGTCGCCGCGCCCGGGGCCGTAGCTCAGCGCCAGGCTGAGCAGCACCGGCGCCGCCCCGAGCTTCTGCGCGCGGAAGGCGATGTGGCCGATCCCGCTGCCCACCGGCTGCACCCGGCTCGGGTCGACCACATTGCAGGTGCCCTCCGGGAAGACCGCGAGGTGATCACCGCGGGCCAGCCGCTCCGCGCAGATGTCCATCATGCGCTGACCTGCGGCGTTCACCGCCCTGAGGCCGTGATCCTTGCCGCGGAACACCGGAATGGCGCCCATCATGTCGACCTGCTTGCGCAGCTTCGGGTCGACGAACAGCTCGTCCTTGGCCAGCACCCGGACCCGCCCGATGAGCCGCCGCAGCGGACTGCGCCAGGCCGCCGCCGCCACCGTGTACGGATCGTGCCGGGAGAGGTGGTTGACCGCGATCAGCATCGGCCGCCCCGACCGCACCAGGGCCCGCACCGCCTCCGGCGCGCCGTCCGCGAAGTGCACCCGCGGCCGGAAGCGGCGCGCCAGAAACGCGTACGCGGCCAATGCCTTCGCCCGGTTCTGCCGGTGATCGCGGTAGAAGTCGTAGACGGTGTCGAAGTCGTCGAGGAGCACCTCGGGCGGTCGCATGGCACGACTCTACGACGCCGGACGGCCGCTTTCCCACCGCAGAGGGCAAGCGCATCGGGGCTGCAACTGCGATGATGTCCGGGTGGCACGCGCAGACGACCCCGACGATCGCAGGACCCGCGGGCACGGCGACCACGGTCGCCGCGATCACCGGCCGGGCGAGCCCGCCGTGCGGGCGGGCAGTCTGCTGGTCTCCGCCATCGACCTCTCGGAGCCGACCTTCCGGCGCACCGTCATCTACGTCATCGAGCACAACGAGGCGGGCAGCCTCGGCGTCGTGCTGAACCGGCCCAGCGACACCGCCGTGCACGACGTGCTCCCGCGCTGGAGCGAGTTGGTCTCCGCGCCGCACACGCTCTTCGTCGGCGGCCCGGTCAAGCGGGACGCCGCGCTCTGCGTGGCCACGGTCCGGGTCGGCGTCTCGATCGCCGGGGTTACCGGCCTGCGCCGGGTCGACGGCCGCGTGGTGCTGGTCGACCTGGACGCCGACCCGGCCGAGATCGGCCCGCTCATCGAGGGCGCCCGCATCTTCGCCGGCTACGCGGGCTGGACCTTCGGGCAACTCGAGGGCGAACTGGACAACCACGACTGGTACGTGGTCTCCGCGCTCCCCGCCGACCCCATCGCCCCCGCCCGCACCGACCTCTGGGCACAGGTGCTGCGCAGGCAGCCGCTCCCGCTCTCGCTGCTCGCCTCGCACCCGATCGAACTAGAACGCAACTAGCCTCGTGTAACTCCTCGACAGAGGAGAACGACGTGACCAACCCCCCGCTCCGGTGAGCCGATGGACGCACCGGACAGACCGGCGGCCTCGACCCCGCCCCCAACCCACCCGGAGAACGCGCCGTGGGCCGCAACCGACCGAGCCGAACTCATGGCCGTCCTCTACCGCGAGCACGCCGCGGTGCTCTGGCGCTACACCCTCGGCCTGGTCCGGGACGCCGGGCGCGCCGAGGACATCGTCCAGGAAACCCTGCTCCGCGCCTGGCAGCGCCCCGCCGTCCTCGACCAATCCACCCATTCGGCCAGAGCCTGGCTCTTCACCGTGGCCAGGAACCTCGCCGTGGATGAACACCGCAGCGCCCGCAACCGGCGCGAGTTCCGCACCGACGCGCCGCCGGAACAGGCCACCCCTGACCACTCCGACCGCGCCCTGGACGGCTGGCTGGTCGCCGACGCACTGGCCCGCCTCGGCGCCGACCACCGCGAGGTGATCGTGCGCGCCTACTATCGCGGGCTGTCGACCCAGCAGATCGCCGACGAACTGGGTATTCCACCCGGAACGGTCAAATCCCGGATGCACTACGGCATGCGGGCCCTACGTCTCACATTGCAGGAAATGGGGGTGACGAACCGATGACCGACTTTGTCGACGACTACACGACGTGGGATGCCGCCTATGTGCTCGGGTCGCTCACTCGCGCGGAACGGCTGGAGTTCGAGGAGCATCTGGAGGGGTGCTCGCGGTGCCGCGCTGCCGTTGCCGAGCTGGCCGGGATGCCGGGGTTGCTCGGGTTGGTCGAGGTCGAGACCGCGCTCGGTCTCGGTGCCGAGGATTCCGGCCTCCCGGAGATCGCTCGGAACACCGCGCCGCGCGATCCCGCGGCGGGCATCGCCCCGACCGTGCCCGACACACTGCGCCGGGAGAGCCAACCCGCCCCACCGGCGGACCTGCTCCCCCGCCTCGCCGCCGCGAGCGAACGGCAACGCCGCCGCTCCCGCTGGGTCACCGCCGGCGCCGCCCTCGCCGCCGCCGCGGCCGCCATCGCCATCGCCGTCCCGGTGGTCGCCACGGTGACCGCCGACCCGGACCCGGTGAGCACCGAGCAGGTCTTCGCTGAGCGGGCAATGGAGCCGCTCCGGGCCAGCCCGGTCTCTGCCGACTTCCGGCTGCTGGCCGACGGCGACCGAACCCGGGTCGAGATGACCTGCAGCTATGCGGGCGCAGGTGCCAGCTACACCTGGGAGTTCGGCCTGGTCGCCACCGGCGTGGACGGCACCCGCTGGAACCTCGGCCAGTGGCCCGCGGGGCCGGGGGACGTGGTGACGCTGGAACGCACCGTCCCCACCACCCCGGACCGCATCCGCAGCGTCGAGATCACCTCCGCCGCCACCGGCGACACGGTGCTGCTCGGCACGGTCTGAGCCTGCCGATCGCCCCGTCCGGCCGGGACGGGGCGACCAGCTCGATGATCCTGCCAGCGCGCCGTCGTGGACATCGATGGAACGAGCCGCGTATTCGACCGCCCTCGGTCAAAGTCATTTCACTACGACCGTTACAGTTACAGGCAAATTTCTCTCCGATGGGTGCGTCGGCATCTTTCGGATTGACCATCAGCGAGCAGCGAGCGCATCGACTTGCCGCCCGGAGGGATTCAAGACATAAACCCCCTTACTCTGCTCGATCGAGCGGGCTCGAATCTCGCCAGTGTCACGACCCCACACAGTCTTGCCTGACCACTTCAGCTCAGTTATCGCGCCTATTAGTGGCAGTCCCGCTCCGCTCAGGTCCGCGTTGCTTAGGTCCGTGCGGCGTAGATCAGCGCCGGTCAGGTCCGCACCACACAAGACCGCACCGATCAGGTGCGCTCCACTCAAATTCGCGTTGCTCAGCTCCGCGTCGGTCAGGTCGGCGCCGATCAAGGCCGCGTCGGTCAAGTTCGCGCCAATCAGGACCGCACTGTGCAGATCTGCACGGATCAGGTCCGCGCCGATCAGGGCCGCACTACGCAGGACCGCTTCAGTCAGATCCGCACGGCTCAGGTCCGCATTTATCAAGTTCGTGCCGGTCAGATCCCCACCACGCAGGACCGCGCCGCCAAGGTCCACACCGCGCAGGTCCGCGCCTGTCAGGTCCGTTCGACTGAGGTCCGCTCCTCCCAACTTCGCGCGGCGCAGAACCGCGCGGATCAGGTTCGCGCCGGTTAGATCCGCCCCGCGCAGGTCCGCGCCTGTCAAGTCCGCGCCAGTCAAGGCTGTGCGACTGAGGTCCGCCCCTCCCAACTTCGCGCAACGCAGAACGGCGCGGATTAGATTCGTGCCGGTCAGGTCCGCGCCCCGCAGGTCCGTGCCGGTCCAGTCCGCGCTGCCTAAGGGCGCATTGGTTATTGCAACTGCGGCTGACGTTATTTCGGTGCGCACCGGCGGACGGTTTTGATCGGCTTTCAACGATCCGATGTCGGGGGGCTGGTCCTGAGTTGACGCATCTGGAAGAACAGACAGGATGGCGGCGAGCCCGGCTTCAACATCCAGGTTCTCCTGAATATGGTCGACGAGACCTCGGTAGTTCTCGGTTAGAAGCACCTCTTGAAGACCTGCTGCTATATCGAGGCGCTCGCCGAGTTCGGCGTAGAACCGCTCACGGCGGAGGTCCAACCATTGGGTCACAGTCGTTGTTTCGTACATGAACTCGGTCATTGCTGTGCCCCCTTTTGAAGATGTAGAGCCACGGCACGACGCGCTTTTCGCAGATTCGACCGCACGGTCGCGGCGTTCAGTTTCAGTTGAACGGCTATCTCGGCGGGGCTGTAGCCCTCCGTCGTCCAAATCAAAACCTGCCGTTGCCTTGGCGGCAGGTTCGCAAGCACACGTTGGTACTCGTCACGGCGAACCCAGTCGTCGATGTCGGAGGCCGCGCCAAGCAGCGCTGAATGCTCGGATTCATCGATGTTGTCTTCTTCGACAGCGCCGAGCCTACGGACCAGTTCACGGCCTGCGACCACCCGCGCCCAGGCCATGGGCGATTCGATCGTCGACCATGATTTCCACAACTTGATCATTGTGTCCTGAGCGATGTCGGTCGCATCGGCAGCACGAGCACCCTGGGTTACCAGGAATCCCACCAGCATCGCGGCATGGTTTCGATAGAATGCACTGAACTCCTCGCGCCGAAGGTAATCGACTGTCCGCGTCGCATCTGCCCTTGCCAGCGGCCTAAGATCGGCAGCAACCTGATCAGGCTCGTCGGTCACTGACCAAGGCCGATCGCGCGACTGCCCACCGTCACCCGGGTGTGGCGACCTATCGGACCATCCTGCGACTCGGCGCAACTGTTCTCTGGTAGGGCTCGTACGAGTTCCACCATCTGTATGCTGCGCTCCTTCTGCTGCACAGCCCTCCAGCGCAGTTGAAGCCACAGAGCCACGACCGCTGACACGTTTCCCGTCACCAAGCTGATGAGCATCGGATCCATCCAACTCCCCTCCTTCCAAGGTAGCTACCAGGGTGAGGGGCACTGCATGCTGTTCGTGCACTCGGGAACGAAACTTTTCGCCGGACTCCAGTGAAGGCAGGTGCCAGGGGTTCAGACTGCACCGACGCGCGGCAAGCGATGACAGGCTCGCACGGCCCGGTATCATGGCGGGCGACTCCTTCGCAGCATAGGCTCCCTCGGCATCGACCCTGCGACGTTGCGGAAGGGCGACTACTCGTCGTGGACCCGTGCCGTCACGGCGCCCGCGATAGCACTGCGGCCAAGGTCAGGGATTGAGTCAGACCTACTGCCACAATCGATCTGGTGTTCCAGCATGCCCTCAGCGTTGCGCACAGCCGAGCAGGCGGCTAGCGTTCATCGGCTACAGGCCCTATGCCTCAAACTCACCAGCCGAAACGCTAGCCAGGAAGGCTGCCCAGGATGCGTTCGGGAACGTCAGGGCCGAGCCATCCAAATTCTTGGAGTCCCGGACACCAAACCGCCCTCCAGACAGGTACGCGACCTCCACGCAGTTCCCCTGATCAGCGCTGTAACTCGACTTGAACCAGCGGGGTTCACTCACTGCTCGAACTCCTTGACCATCTGTCGGAGCAGGCTTCTGCTCGCGTCCTTTCCCAGCGTATGCCGTTGCAAGCGACGCGTGACATCCACGTACTGGGACACCTCGCCCGGCTTCTCCAGATACGTACTCCCCGTGAGCGACTCCAGGTGGATAGCAGGCGGTGACGCCGGGGCCTCGAACTCGAGCATCGCGTAGTGCCCGATCGGGCTACCCATCGGGATGCCTGCGGCGAAGGGCAGCACGCAGACCGAGACATTGGGCCGTTTCCCGACCTCGGCGAGGTGCCGGAGCTGCGCGGCCATGATGGCGTCCTCTCCGACCCGGCATCGGAGCACCGCCTCGTTCAGGATCACCAGCAGATCGAGCGGGCGATGCCGCCGGGTGATTCGCACTTGCCGCTCCATGGGCAACGCGAGCAGCCGCTGTCGCTCGTCGTCCTACCACTACGGGAAGGTGTTCTCAATCAACGTGAGCGCGTATTCGGGTATTTGCAGCAGCCCGGGCACGATCGACGGCTGGCACATCGCCATCCGAACGGCTTCGGCCTCAAGGCCGATATACACATCGAAATTCGCCGGAATCACGTCGCCATAGGCGTGCCACCAGCTCTTCTCGCCAGCCTTGAGCAGCAGGCCGATCATTGCATTGATCTGGTCATCCGGCATCTCGTAGACCCGGCAGAGGGCGTCCAGATCGCGCGCCTTCAATCTCGTCTTCTCCGCTGTCTCGAGCCGCTGCAGCACCGACGTACTGATATCGGCCTCGGCCGCTGCTTGCGCAATCGTCAATTTCACAGCCAGCCGCGCGTCACGCAAGTACGGGGCGAGCCGTCGGCTTGCCAGTGTTGACCCGCTGTCCCCCACTGCTACCCCCTCGAGTCCGTACTGGGTTTCCTGGCCCAGAAGATCGGTTCCCGCTCTGCGGCAGGAAGTTACCTGCTGCGGGGTTCTTCGTCGGGGATTACGGAAACAGATTCTCGGTGGTGTGCTGGGGCAATGAGCGAGAGCATGCATGACGCCCGTTTGCAGGCGGCGCGAGCACGGGCCGCGGCACGGGGTCTGGAAGTCCGCAACCGGAAGTCCCCGCCCTGGGGCTTCGAACTTCGGAACCTGCGGGGTGAGGTTCTGGACGAGGGCACGTTGACCGATATGGAGCGCGCGATCTCCTCGATCGATCCGGATGATCGCGTGGAGTCGATCAGATGACGCCCGAGACGGATCTCCCGTCCCTGGACGATGCCCGCGAGCGGTACCAGGCGGTCCAGCGGCTCTGGGTCGGATGGGCCGGCCGGATCACGGCGAGCTGTGGAATCAGGTGCAGCGGTTTCGCGCCCTGTTCATTGCCATCTGGCGACGCGACAACGTCCAGCCAGCGGAGAGTTCCGCTGGCTGGACGTAGACCGGGAAATTACCGTCCGCGGCGGGCGAAGATCGAGCGGGACCACAGGAAACCGGCGATCCCGATCCCGAAGCACCAGGCGAGGGCGATGATCCAGGAGTTGCCGATCTCGGTCCCCATGAGCAGCCCGCGCACCGTCTCGGTGATCGGCGTGAACGGCTGGTACTCGGCGAACTGCCGCATCCCGACCGGCATCGTCTCGGTCGCCACCAGCCCACTGCCGAGGAACGGCAGCAGGACGACCGGGAAGAGCATGTTGCTCGCACTCTCCGGGTTGGCCGCCAGCAGCCCGCAGGCAACCGCGAGCCAGGTCAGGGAGAAGACCAGCAGGCCGAGCAGGCCGGCGGCGGCCAGCCACTCCAGCACGGTGGCGTTCGGCCGCCAGCCGATGAGCAGCGCGACCAGCGCCATCCCGGTGAGCCCGAGGACCGACTGGATCAGGGTGCCGAGCACGTGGCCGGCGAGCACGGCGGGCTGCGCGATGGCCATGGTGCGGAAGCGGTTGACGATGCCCTTCGTGGTGTCGGTGCAGACCGCGACGCAGACCGAGACGGTCATGTACGCGGGGATCATGAGCAGCATGCCGGGCGCCAGGTAGTCGATGTACTTGCCGCCGGAGGAGAGCTGGAGCGCGCCGCCGAAGACGTAGTTGAAGACCAGCATGAGGATCACCGGCATGACGATGACGCCGAAGATCATGCTCGGATACCGCCTGGCGTGCAGCAGGTTCCGGCGCAGCATGGTGAGCGTGTCGGCGAGGGGGGCGGGCTGCGGGCGGGTGCGTGCGGCGGTCATCGGACGGTCTCCTTCGGATCGGCGGCGTGCCCGGTGAGGGAGAGGAACACGTCGTCCAGGTTGGGGGTGTGCACGGCGAGGCCGGCGGGTTCGAGGTGGTGCAGGTCGAGGCGGTCGAGGACGGCGCGCAGCGCGGCGACGCCGCCGTCGCTCGGGACCGCGAGGGTGAACTCCTCGCCGACGATCTGCGCGGTGTCGAGGACGGCGGCGGCGCGGTCCAGCGCGTCGGCGTCGGCGAAGCGGAGGCGGATGTGGCCGCCGGGTACCAGCCGCTTGAGTTCGGCGGCGGTGCCCTCGGCGACGATCCGGCCGTGGTCGAGCACGGCGATCCGGTCGGCGAGCTCGTCCGCCTCCTCCAGGTACTGCGTGGTGAGGAAGACCGTGACGCCGTCGTCGTCCACCAGGGAACGGATGATCTGCCACATGGAGCGGCGGCTGCGCGGGTCGAGGCCGGTGGTGGGCTCGTCCAGGAAGATGATGCGGGGGGCGCCGACCAGGGTCATGGCGAGGTCGAGGCGGCGGGTCATCCCGCCGGAGTAGGTGGCGGCGGTGCGGCCGGCGGCCTCCTCCAGGTCGAAGCGGCTGAGCAGCTCGTCGGCGAGGCGCCTGCCCTCGGCCCGGGGCAGGTGGTGCAGATCGGCCATGAGCAGCAGGTTCTCCCGGCCGGTGAGCAACTCGTCGACCGCGGAGAACTGGCCGGTGACGCCGATGGCGCCGCGCACGGCGGTGCGCTCGGTGGCGACATCGTGCCCGGCCACCCGGACGGTGCCGTCCTCGGCGTCGATCAGGGTGCTGAGGATCTGCACCGTGGTGGTCTTGCCCGCGCCGTTCGGGCCGAGCAGGGAGAAGATCGTGCCCTCCGGGACGGAGAGGTCGATGCCGTCGAGCACGGTCTGCTCGCCGTAGGACTTGCGCAGGCCGCGCACGGAGATCGCCGATGACATGGCGGTTCCTTTCATGAATAAGTACGAATGTATGCATGTTTTAGACACGCCACCCCCCGGGGCGGCGTTCGGCTGGTGCGAAAGTCAGATGTCGAGATCCTCCACCTGGGGGTGACCGGCGATATCCGCGATGCGCTCGTAGAGCTTGTCCGGGATCTTGCCCTTCAGTTCGGGGTAGTCGTCGACGATCTCCAGGCGGAAATCGCCCCAGTCCAGTTCGCCGATGCCGAGCATGCGGCGCCAGCTCTTCCAGTCGCGCAGCGAGCCGGTCTCGGTGGGGTACTCGTTCCAGTCGCTGTAGCGGGTGTGCGCGACGAATTTGCCCTTGCGGCTGCGGAACACCCGCACGTGCAGCGCCCGCTCGTCGTCCATGTCGTTCACCTCGCCGAGCAGCACCCCGGAGAACCGGACCTGCCGCGCGCCGTTGTGCCCGACCCGCAGCACGATCTCCTCGAAGCCCTCCAGCCGCCCCTCCTCCAGCTCGATGAAGCGGCGCAGCGCCGTGGTGACGGCACCGGAGAGGTTGCCGCCGACCAGCTCCTGTGCCCGCTGGAAGAGCGGGAGGTCGGTGTCCGCCACGTAGATCGTCTTGTTGGGCATGCAATGACTATACGTAGATGTATATGTAGAACACAACCCCGAGTTTCCGGCGGCCGGTGAACCGGGTGCGGCCGCGCCCCGTGTCTTCTCCCGAGGATCGATCGGGCGCGGCTGTGAACGCCGCGCGGATCGCCCGCGATGAACTGAGTGGGCTTGCAATCCGGCCCCCGGAGGAGGTGGAATACGTGCCCGATCGAGTGGCCGATCATCTGGTCCGCGCCGTCGCCGCGCTCGGAGCGCGACAGCTCTTCGGCGTGGACGGCGCCAATATCGAGGACATCTACGACGCCGTCTTCGCCTCCGGTGCCGCGGTGCGCGCGGTGGTCGCCAAGCACGAGTTCTCCGCCGCCACCATGGCCGACGGGTATGCGCGGGCCTCCGCCGGGATCGGCGTCGTCGCAGCTACTTCCGGGGGCGGGGCGATGAATCTCGTTCCCGGGCTTGCGGAATCGTTCACCTCGCGGGTTCCGGTGCTGGCGCTGATCGGTCAGCCGCCGCGGGCCGGGGAGGGGAACGGCGCTTTCCAGGACACCAGTGGGCTGGCGGGGACCATCGACGCGGAGAGTCTGTTCGCCACGATCACCGGGTACTGCGCGCGGGTGCGGGGCGCCGCCGAGCTGCCCGGGCATCTGGACGGTGCCGCGCTCGCATTGCAGCGTGGGCTGCCCGCTGCGCTGTTGCTGCCCAAGGACATTCAGCAGGAGGTGATCGAGCTTCCGGCTTGGACGCCACCTGCCGTCGTGCCTCGGCACGATACGGCTCGGCTGGCCGAGGTGCGGGCGCTGCTCGCCGCCGCGCGGGTGGCCGGTGGGGTGCTGGTGCTGGCCGGGGCGCAGGTCGGGATGGATGACGCCAGGGCCGAGCTGGCCCGGCTGGCCGGGTTGCTCGGCGCGGGGGTCGGGGTCGCGCCGGATGCCAAGGACGTCTATGACCAGGATGCACCGGGTTTTCGCGGGGTCGCGGGGACCATGGGGCATCCGGAGTTGCCTGCCGCGCTGGCGGGGGCGAGTGTGTGTCTGCTGGTCGGCACCACGATGCCGGGGCCCGCGCGGACCGGGCTCGAGCTGGACGGCGTGCCGGTGCTGTCGATCGGGCACACTGAGCCACACCCGCGTGCGCTGCACGCGCACAGTTCGGATCTGCGGTACACGCTCAATACCCTCGCCGATGCGCTGGAGCCGGAGTTGTGCGCCGCGGCCATCCGCGCACCCTGGGCCGGGAACGGGGCGGCGGCGGGCCACCCGACCACAAATGGGTCGCCGCCGGACGAGTCCGCCGCGAGCCGAACGCCGAGTCACCTTGCCACGAGCGAGCCGACAGCGGCGAACGAACCGCCTG
Organism: Nocardia sp. NPDC050697; assembly: GCF_040654395.1. Lineage (NCBI taxonomy): Bacteria > Bacillati > Actinomycetota > Actinomycetes > Mycobacteriales > Nocardiaceae > Nocardia > Nocardia sp. NPDC050697. The sequence goes on along the minus strand of NZ_JBFAHY010000002.1, from coordinate 410,210 downwards.
CGTCGGGCCGCCCGGCCACGAACAGCCACCCTTGCGGACCTGCCACGAGCATGCCCACCGCCGCCCCGACCCGCCTCGAGGTCCCGGAATCCACCGGACCCGGCCTGCGCTACCGCACCGTCGTCGACGCCATCACCGCCACCCTCCCCTCGGGCAGCGACGTCTTCGCCGACGCGGGCAATACCGGCGCCTCCGTCGTCCACCACCTGCGCGTCCCACAAGACGGCCGCTTCGTCGTCGCCCTCGGCATGGGCGGCATGGGCTATGCCTTCGGCGCCGCCATCGGCGCCTGCCTGGCTCGCGGCAGACGCACCGTCGTGATCGCGGGTGACGGCGCCTTCTACATGCACGGCATGGAGTTCCACACCGCCGTGCAGCTCGACCTCCCCCTCACCGTGATCGTCTTCGACAACAGCGCGCACGCCATGTGCCTGACCCGCGAGCAGATCTACTACGGCGACCGCTACAGCTTCAACCGCTTCCGCCCCGCGGAGCTCGGCGACGGCATGGCCGCCATGTTCCCCTGCCTGCCCGCCTGGTCGGTCCGCACCGATGCCGACCTGGCCACCGCGCTCCCCGCGGCCTTCGATACCCCTGGCCCCTCATTCGTCGCCGTGACCTGCGATCCCGACGAGATCCCCCCGTTCCTGCCCTTCCTCTCCGCCAACCCCTCCAGGAGTACACCGTGACCGCTCTCAGCGATATCCCCGTCCCGATCGTTCCCGGCGTCTTGCGCTTCGAGAACTCCGATCGCGACGCGACGCTCCCCATCATTCTCGAACGATTGCGCTCGGTGTACCCGCACGACGAGGTGTTCGGCAAGTACTGCCCGGTCCAGATCGTGATCGACGCACCACCGCGCGAGGTGTACGAGTACCTGTCGCACACCCTGTCGCTGGCCGAGTGGACCTACAGCATGCGCGATTTCACCGAGACCGACGAGCCGGGGCTGTGGGCGGCCTACGACCGGCTCGGCGAGGACACGCCGATCTACACCCGCACCGTCGCCTACCCGGACGCCATGACCGTCGACTACCACTGCGCCTGGGACCAGGGCGAACACCTGTGGATGATCTACCTCATGCGGGTGGTCGACGCGCAGGTGGTATTCGACCGGCCCGGCTCGGTGGTGCTGTGGACCAACTGTCACCACCCGTTCTACGAGAAGAACCCGTTCCCGGAGAAGGCGCCAGCGGGCCGGGACGCCTGGGTCGGCGACTTCTGGCCGCTCTTCGGCCCCGGCCACCAGCTGGAGCTGGACAACCTCAAGGCCATCTGTGAGTACCGGTACGCCAACGGCCTGCCGCTGACCCCGGAGTGGATGCGATGAACACCGTCAGCCTGGTCGACGTCGCCTCCTACCTGCCCGGCGACCCGGTCGGCACCGAGTACTTCACGCAGTACTCGCGGTCGGAGCGGCAGGCGCGCAATGTCATGTTCCGCGCGCCCGCCGCCCGGCACCACATCGCGCCCGGCGAGACCGCGGTGGACATGATCGAGCGCGCCACCGATCCGCTGATCGAGCGGCACGGGCGCGACCTGATCAGCGATATCGACGTGCTGCTCACCCACACCCAGCTGCCGGACAACCCGGTGCTCGGGGCGGGCCCCGAGGTCGCCCGCAGGCTGGGCGCGCGGCCCGAGCACGTGCTCGACGTGCACAACGGCGGGTGCGCGGCCTTCATCCACATGATGGCGCTGGCCGCGAACCTGCTGCGGGCGAGCGGCGGCCGGACCGCGCTGATCGCGGCGGCGCAGAACTGCGCGGGGCCGGTGTTCACGCAGTCCGAGATCCGCGGCATGCCGCAGGCGCCGGTGCCCGGCGACGGCTGCGGGGTCGGGCTGCTCGTGCTGGACGACAGCGCGCCGATCCTGGACACCGAGTGCCGCACCTATCCGGAGTTCGCCGGTGACATGGCCTTCTCCACCGGCAGCGAGCGCCGCTACTGGGAGCCCGGCGACGGGCAGGCCTGCGTGCGCTTCTCCGACTCCAAGGTGGCCGCGGTGCTCGCGCGCGGCAACCGGCTGGTGCCGGAGGTGGCGTTCGCGGTCTGCGATCGGATCGGCACCAAGAGCAGCGAGGTGGACACCCTGGTGACCAACCAGCCGAACCGGCTCTTCCTGCGCAACTGGCACGACGCCCTGGAGCTCCCGGCCGAGCGGCACCCGGACACCTTCGACCGCTGCGGCAACCTCTTCGCGGCGGGCATCCCGGTGACGCTGGACCAGGAGAACCGGGCGGGGCGGCTGCGCAACGGCTCGACGGTGCTGCTCTCCGCCTTCGCGCACGCGGGCGATTTCGCGGCCGCGGCCGCCGTGCGCTGGGGTGCGGCGCGGTGAGCGTCCGGGTGTATCCGGGCGACACCACGCCGCGCGACGGCACCTCCAGCGGCGTCCGCCGCTTCGATCTGAGCCTGAGCGAGAACCCGTTTCCGCCGCTGCCCTCGGTGCTGGAGGCGGTGCAGCGGGAGCTGGCCGGGGCCAATCGGTATCCGGAGTTCCTGCCGGAGAAGTTGCCCGCGCTGATCGCCGGGGAGTTGCGGGTGCACCCCGATCAGGTGGTGGTCGGGGCGGGGGCGACCGGGGTGGCGATGCAGGTGCTGCGGACCGTGGTGGAGCCGGGGCGGAGCATGGTGTTCGCCGCGCCGACCTTCGACGGGTACCCGATCATGGCGGAGATGGCGGGGGTGCGGGCGGTTCCGGTGCCGTTGGATGCCCGCGGTGGGCAGGATGTTCGCGCTCTGCGGCGAGCCGTGGACCGGCACACGCGGTTGCTGGTGGTGTGCCGTCCGCACAACCCCACCGGGACGGTGCTTCCGCTCGCCGAGCTGGATGCGCTGCTGGCCCGGGTTCCCGCGCGGGTCACAGTGCTGCTGGACGAGGCGTACATCGAGTTCCTGGATCGGGCCGACCGGCCGGATCTGCATCACCTCATCGCGAAGTACCGGAATCTGCTCGTACTGCGGACCTTTTCCAAGGCTTACGGGCTGGCCGGGTTGCGGATCGGGTACGCGGTCGGGGATATCGAGCTGGCGCGGCGAGTGCGGACGCAGCAGCTTCCCTTCGGGATCGGTGCCGCCGCCGGGGCTGCCGTGGACGCGTCGTATGCCGCTGCCGAGGAGTTGCGGATGCGGGTGCGGCGGATTACCGAGGAGCGGGATCTGTTGCGGGCATCGCTGTATTCGATGGGAATCGAGGTGCCGGAGAGTCACGCCAATTTCCTGTATCTGCCCGGGCCGGGAGCGTCGAACGCGCTGCGGCGGCGGGGGATCAAGGCGCGGTGCTATCCGGATGGGAGTGCGCGGATCGCGGTCGGGGACCCGGAGGCGGGGCGGGCTGTGTTGCGCGCCATGCGGATTCCGCACTGAAGGGTCAGCGGCGGAACCAGCGGCGTTTCCGCTCGAGGCCGTGGGCGGCCGCGAAGCCCGCGGCGTCGTCGGCCACCGAGGTGGAGGGGCGGCCTTTGGCCCAGGTGGTGAAGTGCTCCGGGAAGCCGGGGCCGATCCGCTGGGCCAGCAGGGGGTAGCGCGTGGCTACCAGGCCCGCGCGTTTGCGCAGCAGAGCGGTGGCGGTGGGGGCCAGGTCGTCCTGGGTGAAGCCGGATGGGGGTGGGCCGTTGGCGACCAGGGCGCGGATCAGTTCGGCTTGGCGGGTGGCGAGGTCGGTCTGGTTCGCGCCGGCCCAGGTCGCGTCGTCCGAGATTCCGGGACTCGGCGGGCTGCCTGCTGCTTCCCGATCACGGCCCGGACCGGCCGCCGCTCGGCCGCTCACCGCAGCACGCCGATAGTGCGCGGAGTGCACGTGGCCTCGTCGATCGGGAGCCGGGCTGCCGCCGCTCGCGCGCTCACCGCCGGGCTCCCGTGCCGTGGAGGCCGACTACAGGGGCCGCCGCTTCTCGGCTCGGCTCGGAACCGCCGGTGATCCGCTCCCGCCCGGCGACATCGGCGATGGCGTCCAGCTCGGCGAGCAACTCCGCCGCGGGCGGGTAGTTCCCGTCCCGCTCCAGCATGAGCGGGACATCGCGGTCGGCGGCGAACTCGCCGACCAGCTCGAGCACCGCCTCCGGGACGGCGGCGGTGTGCGTGTCGTGGTAGCGCCCGTCCACCTCGTGCCCACCGGCGATGTGGCAGTATGCGATCCGCTCGGCGGGCAGGCGGCGCAGCTCGGTGCGCGGGTCGCGGCCGCGGTTGCGGGCATTGGCGTAGACGTTGGCGATATCGAGCAGCAGGTAGACGCCGGTCCGCTCGACGAGTTCGGCCAGGAACTCCGACTCGGCGAATTCGTCCTCCGGCCAATCGAAGTGGCTGGTGATGTTCTCCATCGCGAGGGGGACCGGCAGCTCGGCCGTGGTGCGCGCGATATTCGCGGCGAGCGCGTCGAGCGCCGCCCGCGTGCGCGGCACCGGCAGCAGGTGTCCCGCCTCCATGCCGTTCGTTCGAACGAACGACACGTGTTCGCTCACCAGCGGCGCGTTCAACGCCCGCGCGCTCCGCGCCAGGTGCGCCACCCGCTCCGGCGACACCGGCTCCGCGCCGCCGAGCGAGAGCGAGACCCCGTGCGGCACTACCGGAACGCCGCGGTCCCGCAGCGCGGCCAGCTCGGCCGGTACGCCGTGCGCGACCGTCTCCGCGATCACCTCGCAGAACCCGAGCCCCGGCAGCCCGGCGATCACCCCGCAGATCTCCGGCCGCCACCCGATCCCGAGTGCCCGCCCCGGCAGCAAGGTCGTCACCGCCCGGCCCCCGGCGCTAACCCGGTCCGCCGCAGGCTATCCACCGCAACCGCCTCCTCCACCACACCCTCCCCCGCCACCGCAGCTACTCCCGCTGCTACAGCTACTGCCGCTGTCCCCACCGCTACCGCCCCCGCCGTCCCAGCCCGAGGACGACGTCGGCGGCTCCGCCGCGCTCGCCAGCCCGGCATCGAAGGTGAGCAGCGCTGCCCCGCCGAAGAGCGCGGCACCGAGCGCGGCGGTGTGCAACCCGTACGTCTCGTAGGAGGGCGCGTTCTGCGGCCGCAGATACCCATTGGCGATCACGGCCTCCGTAGTGGCGGCCCGCCCGAGCGCGGTCACCCGCGGCACCCGCGTCACCAGGAACCCGGCGAACCCGGCGAACCCGAGCACGAGCAGCAGAATTACGAGGAAGCCGACCCCCTTCCCATTCGCGATCCCGGCGATCAGCCGCACCACCCCGAGCAGCCAGACGATCAGCACCGGCATCGCCGCGTCCCGCAGCTCCCGCCGGTACGCGGGGCTCGGCAGGTAGCCGCGCTCGACCAGCCCGGCCCGCAGCCGCTGCAGATCCGGCGCCACCGCGGCCGCGAGCACCGCGACCTTGACCGGCGTACCGGCGGCGATCCGGTCGTACACCGCCCCGGTGAACGGGTCGAGCCGGCTCCGATCAGCCGCGGTGATGGCCCGCGCCGGCATGCCGTCCGACCCGATCAGGTTCTCGGCGCGCAGCAGCGCGAGCGCCGCCAGCACCGGCCGGTTGTCGTCGATCAGCAGGCCGAGCTCCGGCGCGCTGAGCTCGGACCCCGGCTTCTCCAGCCGCGGCTTCACCTCGTCCCGCCGCGTCACCCCGCGGCGCAGCCAGATCGCCGCGACCACCGCCGCCACCGCGACCGGGATGTACAGCGCGAGAAAGTCCGGCCCGGAGATCCCCCAGGTATCCGCCGCCGTGTCGAGCACGCTCATCTCCACCTCACGATTCGCCGCGTTTCGCCTGATTATCGAGCTCGGCCCGGCCGCGCGCCAGATGGTTCCATGAACCCATGGCGAATTTCCCCCGGCTGCGCCCCAACCCGCCGCCCGCGCACGGCACCGCCAGCCGCGAATGGTTCCGCCGCACGCTCGGCCGGCACGAATACGTCCTCCGGCAGACGGTCATCGAACCCGGCGGCAGCAGCGGCTGGCACTACCATGACGGCACCCTGCTCGTCCTCGTCACCCGCGGCACCCTCGACCACCCCGACGCGCGACTCACCCCCATCCGCTACCCCCGCTTCCGCGTCTTCCGCGAACCGAGCGGCCCCCGCCACCCGCACGTCGCCCGCAACTCCGGCCCCGAGCCGGTCACCATCTGGGTGCTCTACCGCAACCCGCCCGGCGCCCCGCTCTCGAGGCACATCGAACCGCTGGACTGAGCGTCAGGCGGGTTCGCAGGCGGAGCGGAGCGAGCACGCTCCGCAGGCACTCCCACACCCACCGACCTGCTCCGGAACCAGCGGCGCCACGACCCGCTCCGCGGCATTGGCCCCCGCCCCGAGCGTGAACACCGCGACAACCCCGGTCACCGCGGCGACGATCAGCGCCATGAACCCGCCGGCGGCGAGCGCGACCAACCCGCCCGCGAAGAGCAGGAAACCGGCGGCGACGGAGGTGGGGGCGGCGACCCGGTTGGCGAGCCGGAAGGTGGTCTCGTCGGTGAGCGCGGCCGAGCTGTGCACGCCGACGAAGCGGTTGCGCGGCAGCCGTCCGGTCAGCCCGAGCAGGCCGGTCGCGACGGCGACGGCGGCCGCGGCGAACAGGAGGAGAGCGACGACGAACACCGGGGTAGGTTATCGCACGAGCCCCCGCGCACCCGCGCGGGCATCGTCCGGTGTGACCCCCGCTACCTGCGCGGATCCACCTGAACCGGGCCGCTCGGAATCGTGTTCGAGATGAACGGGCCCACGTTCTACCCTGATAACTCAGGTTCCGGACGAACAAAGAGGGAAGGCTGAGCGGTGGAGGACACGCGGGCGACCGAGAGCGCTGGCACCGAGAAGGACGCCCCGCGGCATCGGTACAGCGCCGAGCTCGCGGGGCGCATCGAGCGCCGCTGGCAGCAGACCTGGATCGAGCGCGGGACCTTCCATGCGCCGAACCCGGTCGGCCCGCTCGCCGGCGATACCCCGGCCGACAAGCTGTTCGTGCAGGACATGTTCCCGTACCCGTCCGGCGCGGGGCTGCACGTCGGGCACCCGCTCGGCTACATCGCCACCGACGTCTTCGCCCGCTACCACCGCATGCGCGGCCGCAATGTGCTGCACGCGCTGGGCTACGACGCCTTCGGGCTGCCCGCCGAGCAGTTCGCGGTGCAGACCGGCACGCACCCGCGGGTGACCACCGAGTCGAATATCGCGATCATGCAGCGTCAGCTGGACCGGCTCGGCCTCGGCCACGACCGGCGGCGCTCCTTCGCCACCACCGACCCGGAGTACTACCGCTGGACGCAGTGGATCTTCCTGCGCATCTACAACGCGTGGTACGACCCGGAGGCGAACCGGGCGCGGCCGATCGCGGAGCTCACGGCGCAGTTCGCCGACGGCGCCCGCCCGACCCCGGACGGCCGCCCCTGGGGCGAGCTGGCCGCGGCCGAGAAGAACGCCGTGATCGACTCGTATCGCCTGGTCTACCAGACCGATTCGGTGGTGAACTGGTGCCCCGGCCTCGGCACCGTGCTCTCCAACGAGGAGGTCACCGCCGACGGCCGCAGCGAGCGCGGCAACTTCCCGGTGTTCCGCAAGCGGCTGTGGCAGTGGATGATGCGCATCACCGCCTACTCCGACCGCCTGGTCGACGATCTGGACGGCCTGGACTGGCCGGAGAACGTGAAGACCATGCAGCGCAACTGGATCGGCCGATCCCGCGGGGCGCAGGTGAAGTTCGGCACCGAGGCCGGGTTCATCGAGGTCTTCACCACCCGCCCGGACACCCTGTTCGGCGCCACCTACGTGGTGCTGGCGCCGGAGCACGAGCTGGTCGACGCGCTCACCGCCGAGCAGTGGCCCGCGGGCACCGACGAGCGCTGGACCAATGGCGGCGCCGCGAACCCGCGCGAGGCCGTCGCCGCCTACCGCGCGTCGATCGCGGCCAAGTCGGATCTGGAGCGTCAGGAGAACAAGGAGAAGACCGGCGTCTTCCTCGGCACCTACGCCATCAACCCGGTGAACGACGCGGCGGTGCCGATCTTCGTCGCCGACTACGTGCTGAGCGGCTACGGCACCGGCGCCATCATGGCGGTGCCCGGCCACGACCAGCGCGACTGGGATTTCGCCACCGCGCTGCACCTGCCCATCATCGAGGTGATCGCGGGTGGCGACGTCAGCGCCGCCGCGTACAGCGGTGACGGCAAGCTGGTGAACTCCGGCTTCCTGGACGGCATGGCGGTGGACGAGGCCAAGGCCACCGTGATCGCCCGGCTGGAGACGGTCGGCGCGGGCACCGGGACCGTCCAGTACAAGCTGCGCGACTGGCTCTTCGCCCGCCAGCGGTACTGGGGCGAGCCCTTCCCGATCGTCTACGACGAGGACGGCGCCCCGCACCCGCTGCCGGAATCCATGCTGCCGGTGCGGCTGCCGGAGCTCGAGGACTTCGCGCCGGTCACCTTCGACCCGGACGACGCGAGCTCCGAGCCCTCGCCGCCGCTGGCCAAGGCCACCGACTGGGTCGAGGTCGAGCTGGACCTGGGCGACGGGGTGCGCAAGTACCGCCGCGACACCAATGTCATGCCGAACTGGGCGGGCAGCTCCTGGTACCAGCTGCGCTACGCCGACCCGACCAATACCGAGGCCTTCTGCGCGCCGGAGAACGAGGCGTACTGGCTGGGCCCGCGCGGCGCGGCCGACCCGGGCGGCGTCGACCTGTACGTGGGCGGCGTCGAGCACGCGGTGCTGCACCTGCTGTACGCGCGGTTCTGGCAGAAGGTCCTCTTCGACCTGGGCGATGTCACCGGCAGCGAGCCGTACCGGAAGCTGTTCAACCAGGGCTACATCCAGGCGCACGCCTACACCGACGAGCGCGGCGCCTACGTGCCCGCGGCCGAGGTGACCGAGCGCGACGGCCAGTTCTTCTGGCACGAGCAGCGGGTGTTCCAGGAGTACGGCAAGATCGGCAAATCGCTGAAGAACGCCATCTCGCCGGACGAGATGTGCGACCTGTACGGCGCCGACACCTTCCGCTTCTACGAGATGGCCATGGGCCCGCTCGACACCTCGCGCCCGTGGGCCACCAAGGACGTCGTCGGCGCGCACCGCTTCCTGCAGCGGGTCTGGCGGCTGGTGGTGGACGAGGAGTCCGGCGCGGTCCGGGTCACCGACGCCGAGCCGACCGCGGAGACGCTGCGCGTACTGCACCGCACCATCGCCGGCGTCGACGAGGACTACGCCGCCATGCGCGACAACACCGCGGGCGCCAAGCTCATCGAGCTGACCAACCACCTCACCAAGGCGTACCCGGACGGCGCGCCGCGCTCGGCGGTGGAGCCGGTGGTGCTCATGCTCGCCCCCATGTCCCCGCACATCGCGGAGGAGCTGTGGGAGCGCCTCGGCCACACCGAGTCGCTGAGCGCAGGCCCCTTCCCGGCCGCCGATCCGGCGCTGCTGGTCGAGGAGTCGGTGGAGTACCCGATCCAGGTGAACGGCAAGGTGCGCAGCCGCATCCAGGTCCCGGCCGACGCCGACGGTGCCGCCATCGAGGCCGCCGCGCTGGCCGACGAGAAGATCGCCGCGCTGCTCGACGGGGCGGCGCCGCGCAAGCTCATCGTGGTCCCGGGCAAGCTGGTGAATATCGTCCGGTAGCCGCTACTCCACGACGCCGGGCTCGGTCTCGGCGAGCACCCAGTCGCGGTAGCCGGGGTGCACGACGGCCACCGGCACCGCGACCACCTGCGGGGTGTCGTACGGGTGCTCGGCGTCGGCGCGGACGATGATCTCGTGCACGTGCGCGCGGCGGGTGTGCAGGGTGACGAGCGCCTCCGGCTCGTCGGCGATGGCGCCCGCCCAGCGGTACAGGCTGCGGACCGCGGGCTGTAGGTTGCCGCAGGCCACGAGGCGGTCGGCGAGCAGGCGGCGGGTGAAACCGGCGAGCCAGTCGGCGTCGGCGGCGGTGATGCTGACGGCGACCAGTTCTTCGTCGACGGACATGCGTTCCCTCAGCTTCCGTACGGGCGGATGACGATCTCGGTGGGGTGCCCGTCGCGCGGGGTCTCGATGGCGGTGCGCACGGTGCGGGCGACGGTGGCGGGGGTGAGGAATTCGGCCGGGTCGTACTCGCGGCCCTCGCCCGCGATGATCTCGCGCTGCATATCGGTGTCGATCCGGCCGGGGTGGATGGAGGTGACCCGGAGCAGCGGCTCCTCCTGGCGCAGCGAATCGCCGAAGGCGCGGAGCGCGAACTTGCTGGCGGCGTAGGAGGCCCAGCCGGGGTGCGCGCGCAGCCCGGCGCCGGAGTTGATCAGCAGCACATGGCCGTTCGCCGCGCGCAGGGCGGGGAGCAGCAACCGGGTGAGTTCGGCGACCGCGATGACATTGGCCTCGAGGGTGCGGCGCCACTGGTCGACGGTGGAGTTCTCGACGGTGTCGATATCGGCGATGCCGGCGTTGTGCACGAGCACGTCGAGCCGTTCGATGGGGGCTGTCGCGGCGGCGACGGCGGCGTAGTCGGTGAGCTCGACCGGCCAGCCGGTGGCGTCCGGGATCTCCGCGAGCACCTCGGTGAGCGAGGGCAGGGCCCGCGCGCCGAGCAGCAGCCGGTGCGTGGGCGCGAGCTCGCGGGCGATGGCGGCGCCGAGCCCGCGGGCGGCTCCGGTGACGAGGGCGACGGGTTTCGCGGTCATGCGCCCCACGGTAGCGGCCGGTCCACGGGGGCCGGAACGTTCCGATCCGCGCGAAATCCCCCCTGGTGGCCCATACCACCCCGTACTGAACAGGCGAAACCACTGGAATCGCCGCAGAATGAACAGATGCAGCACCCCGGTTTCACGCCGACCCAGCTCGCGGCCCGCGCCGCCTACCTGCTGCGCGGCAACGACCTGGGCACCATGACCAGCGCGGCGCCCCGGCTCTACCCGCACATGTGGAGCTGGGACGCGGCCTTCGTCGCGGTCGGGCTCGCCCCGCTCAGCGTGGAGCGGGCGGTGATCGAGCTCGACACGCTGCTCTCCGCGCAGTGGAAGAACGGGATGATCCCGCACATCGTCTTCGCCAACGGCGTCGACGGCTACTTCCCCGGCCCGGCCCGCTGGGAGTGCCGCAAACTCGCGGCCAATGCCCCCGACGGCCCCGACACCTCCGGCATCACGCAGCCGCCGGTGCACGCCATCGCGCTGCAGCGCATCCTGGACCACTCGCGCAGGCACGGCCGCAGCACCAGGGCCGCCGCCGACGAGTTCCTGAACCGGCGCTGGGCCGACCTGGTGCGCTGGCACCGCTGGCTCGCGCACGCCCGCGACCCCAAGCACACCGGCCGGATCACGCTCTACCACGGCTGGGAGTCCGGCATGGACAACTCGCCGCGCTGGGACCGCGCCTACTCCAACGTGGTCCCCGGCGACCTCCCCGCCTACCACCGGGAGGACGTGCTGGTGGTGAGCGACCCCTCGCAGCGGCCATCGGACCGGGAGTACGACCGCTACCTGTGGCTGGTCGAGCAGATGCGCCGCTCCGGCTACGACGACTACCAGCTCGCCTCGACCATGAGCTTCGCCGTCGAGGACGTCTTCGTCACCGCCATCTTCGCGCTGGCCTGCGACGTGCTCGCCGATATCGGCGAGGAGTACAAGCAGCCGAACGCCGACGTCAGGGAGCTGCACGGCTGGGCCGCGCACTTCCGCACCGGCGTGCTCGCCACCACCGATCCGCGCAGCGGCGCCGCCCGCGACTTCGACGTCCGGCTCGGCCGCTGGATCGACACCGAGACGCTGGCCATGTTCGCCCCGCTGCTCTGCGGCGGGCTGCCGCGCGACACCGAGCGCGCGCTGCTCCGGCTCTTCGAGGGCCCGCGCTTCTGCGGCCACCCCGACCTGCGCTACGCGCTCCCGCCCTCGACCTCGCCGGTGGCCAAGGATTTCCGGCCCCGCGAGTACTGGCGCGGCCCGGTGTGGCCGGTCATGAGCTGGCTCTTCTCCTGGGTCTTCGCCCGGCGCGGGTGGGCGGAGCGGTCGCTGACGCTGCGCGCGGAGGGGTTGCGGCAGGCCGGGGACGGGAGCTTCGCGGAGTACTACGAGCCGTTCACCGGGGCGCCGCTCGGCAGCATGCAGCAGTCGTGGACGGCGGCGTCGGTGCTGGACTGGCTGGGCTGACACCCGGCCCCGCGGCGGGGCCGGGTGCGCGGGCTCAGACGCCGATCCGGCCCTGACCACCCTTCCAGGCCACCACGACGGAGGGCCGCGGCTGCGTGGTGCCGCCGTCGGGCCAGTGCGAGACCGGCTTGTCGGCCGAGGCGTCGTCGGACTCGCCCGGGTGCTGGACGCAGACCAGGACCCGGGATTCGGTGACGACCGGGCCGCAGGTCTCGGCGCCCTTGGGGACGGTGAGGAACTGCTTGGTCTCGCCGCGCCGGTCGCCGTCGAGCACCACCGAGAAGAGGCCGTCGTTGGATTTGAGGGCGTTGCCGTCGGTGGAGATCCAGAGGTTCCCGTACTGATCGAAGGCCAGGTTGTCGGGGCAGGAGATCGGGCTGACCTTGGATTTGTCGAAGCCGGCGTAGTAGGTGTCGGCGGCGTTCGGGTCGCCGCAGACGAGCAGCAGCGACCAGCTGAAGCGGGTGTCGGTGTGGTCGTCGTCGATCTCCAGGACCTGGCCGTTCTTGTTCAGGTTGCGCGGGTTGGCCTCGTCGGCGGCGGCCTTGCCCTCCTTGCCCCGGTTGTCGTTGTTGGTCAGCGCGACGTAGACCTTGCCGGTGACCGGGTTGGCCTCGAAATCCTCGGGGCGGTCCATCTTGGTGGCGCCGACCTTGTCCGCGGCCAGCCGGGTGAAGACCGCGACCTCGGCGGCGCTCATGCCGTCGACCTTCGAGGTGCCCTTACCGTCGGGGCCGGTCTCCAGCAGCGGGATCCACTCGCCGGTACCGGTGAAGCCCTGCGGCGCCGGGAGTTTGCCGGTGCCGTCGATCTGGGCGGCGTGGTCGCCGGTGAGCTTGGCGACATAGAGCGTGCCCTCGTCCAGGATGGTCATGTTGTGCCGCATGGCGGAGGCACCGGTGCCGGACTGCACCTTCTTGGCCGAGACGAACTTGTACATGTAGTCGAAGCGCTCGTCGTCGCCGGTGTAGGAGACGACGGCGCCGTCAGCGGTGACGTAGATGCTGGCGCCCTCGTGCTTCAACCGGCCCATGGCGGAGTGCTTGACCGGCACCGACCCGGCGTCCCACGGGTTCACCTCGACCACGTAGCCGAAGCGGTTCGGCTCGTTGGGTTCCTGCGCGAGGTCGAAGCGCTTGTCGGTGCGCTCCCAGCCATTGGTGCTCGCGCCCTCGGCGAAGCCGTAGCGCTTGAGCCGGGCCGCGGCGGCGGCGTCGGTGACGGCCTGGGCGTTGGCGAAGTAGCCGTGGAAGTTCTCCTCGCCGGAGAGCACGGTGCCCCACGGGGTGGTGCCGCCCGCGCAGTTGGCGAAGGTGCCGAAGACCTTGGTGCCCGCCGGGTCGGCGGCGGTCTTGACGAACTCGCTGCCCGCGGCCGGGCCGGTGAGCAGGAACTCGGTGTTCGCGGTGATCCGGCGGCTGTACCGGCCGAAGGCGGGGGTGAGCTTGCCGGAGCCGCTCTCGCCCTTGACCTCGACCACGGTCAGGCCGTGGGCGGCCCTGCTGATGGCGATCTGCTCGTCGGTCGGGTTCTTGGCGTCGTAGCCGCGGAACATGTGCGGGCCGGTGGTGTACTCGTGGTTCACCACCAGCAGGAACGAGTTGGGCTGGCCCTCGATCGGGAGCAGCGCCGCGAAGTCGTTGTTGTAGCCGAACTGCTTCTCCTGCGCCGCCGCGGTCTGCCGGTCGAAGTCGAAGGCGGGGGCGTCGGCGAAGATCGGGTCGCCCCAGCGGATCACGACGGACTGCTCGTACCCCTCCGGAACCCGCACGGCGTCGTCGGTGTTCGGGGCGACGGCGGTGAAGCTGGTACCGGTGCCGTCGGAGGCGGCCGCGGCCTTCGAGGTCTCGGTGGAGCCGCCCTCGTCACCGCAGGCTGCCAGCGCACTTGCGGCGCCGACCGCGAGCACCGCGGCCGCGCCACCCTTGAGCAGGCCGCGCCGGTTCAGGGAGCTGACGATATCGCCGAAGTAGGCGCCGTCCGAGGTGTTCGGCACCGGGTGGAAGCAGGCATTGGCGCACTTGTACTCGCAGGTCACGCGGGCGCGCGCGGACTGGCCGTCGTGCGTGACGTACAGGGTGAGGGGGGTCGGGCTCACTGCGGCTCCTACAGATCGGCGTCGGCCGCACGGTAGACGATGTTCCCCAGTGGGAATCGACGGCGAGGTGAACAGCCTCCCAATTAGGTAACCCTCAGTTTGCCGGGCAACCGGTGAGCATCCAGTGAATGCGACGATCCCGGTGTCTCGGGGAGACACCGGGATCGGTGGGGGCCTCGGTTCGGCGGCAGTGGCGGTCATGCGCTGACCGGGATGGCGATGACCACCTCGCTCTCGTCCTCCGGCAGGTAGTGCACCCGGAGGATGCGGCCGACCTGCACGTGCCCGACCGCGGTCGGCGGCACGAACTTCTCGGTGCGGGCGGTGAAGGTGCTGCCGTCCGGGCGGGTGACCGCCAGTCCGAGCACCACCTTGGTGTGGCCGTCGCGGATCTCGCCGGGCACCGAGAGCGTCTGCACCACACCCTGGGTGGCGATGCCGCGCTCGGCGATATCGAGTTTGCCGCGGGTGGTGAAGCCCTTGCGCAGCATGGCCTCGTCCATGGCGTGCTGCGCGGCGCGCTGGTCGCCGGAGAGGTCGATCTCGACCTTGTCGGTGCGGTGCGGCAGGTAGCGAACCGGCAGCACCAGGCCGGGGCGGAGCATGGCGATCTGGTGGTGCGGGACGACCGTCTTCGCCACCGAGGGAAAGACCTTCCCGTCGGCGCCCTCCACGCTCAGTTCGATCCGCAGCTGCGGCTGGTGGTTCAGGGTCACGCCGGTGTGCCGGACCGCCCGCACCGTGCCGATCCCGATCTGGGCGTGCCGGTACTCGGCGGAGTTGGTGCCGGTGAGCGCGGAGAGGATGCCGTCGCCGGTGAAGGCGAAGACGATCGGGGTGACGGTCAGCGCGATGATGGGCAGCGCCATCTGCGGGCCGACCCAGGCCAGGACGGACTGGCCGTACTCGGTGGGGCCGTCGTAGGTGAGGCCGTGCAGCAGGTAGTAGCCGAAGGCGACGACCAGGAACGCGGCGGCGATCGAACGGGAGATGGTCTTGACGTTCATGGGGGTGCTTTCCGGTTGGCGTGGGCGGGGTCAGCCGTTGACGACGGTGGTGCAGGCGAAGGTGATCTCGAAGGGGATGTTCTTCGGGCCGGCGAGGGGGTTGCTGAGGTCGACGCCGCCGATGCCTTCGCCGGTGACGGTGTAGGTGGTGCCGTTCTTGGTGAGCTTGGCGGTGCCGCCGGGGGCGCCGGCGCCGTAGCCGAGGGCGTAGGGGGTGCCGCTGTCGCCGCCCTTGGTGCCGGCGATGGCGACGGCCTGGACGGTGTCTCCGCCCTGGATGGTGGCGGAGACGCTGAGGTTGCCGTAGGTGGTGTTGTCCAGGTCGGTGAGGGCGAGGGCGAGGGTTCCGGCCTGTTCGGCGCAGGTGGTGTCGAAGCGGGCGTCGATGGTCTTGCCGTCGACCTGGGCGGTGGAGTTGCCGGTGGTGCTGATCGGGGAGGCGGGGGTGGTGGTGTTGTTGTCGCTGCAGCCGGTGACGAGCAGGGCGAGGGCGGCGGCTGCGACGGTGAGGCGGATCGCGTTGGTGCGCATGGGTTTCGGTTCCTTCGTTCTCGGGTGGTTCGGCTTCCGGTGAGGCCGTTGAGATGAAGGTAGGAGGGCTGCGCGGCCTACCGATCCCAGCTTTCGCCACGGGCAAGGCGCTAACCTGGTGCGATGCGACGACCCCGGGCCGCTGTGCTCGACGAGGTGTGGCGCGGGCTCG
The DNA here is from genome assembly GCF_040654395.1 of Nocardia sp. NPDC050697. Classification (NCBI taxonomy): domain Bacteria; kingdom Bacillati; phylum Actinomycetota; class Actinomycetes; order Mycobacteriales; family Nocardiaceae; genus Nocardia; species Nocardia sp. NPDC050697. The sequence goes on along the minus strand of NZ_JBFAHY010000002.1, from coordinate 394,337 downwards.
ACGGATTGGCGCCGCTCAGCGGGGCGCAGGGCGGGCCGCTGCGCCGCACCGTGAAACTGGTGCTCGACCCACTGGTCATCCGGCCGGTGCAGTACCCGGCCTGCGCCGGGCCGGTGCTCGATGCCGACGGCATCGCCCTGCTCACCGCCCGGCTGCACGCCGCCGCCGACGATCTGCGCGCCACCGCCGCCTGGTTCACCCTGCTCAAGCAGCTGCGCCGGGCCGCGAAGATCACCGACGGCAATCCGCAGGACCTCTACTTCCAGCGCTGCTTCGAGCTGGCCGCCACCCGCGGCGCCCCCGAGCCGCTGCGCGACCGGGCCGTCGCCGAGGCGGCGCTGCGCGAGATCCACGACAATCCGGCGGGCCGCACCGTCGCCGTGCTCCGCGCGCACCTCACCGACCCGGCGCGCGCCGCCGAACTGGCCGCGCTGCTGGCCACCGCATGGGCCCGCCGCCCGCTCACCGAGGCGCCGACCCCGGACCACGCCGCCGCGCTGCACACCCTGCTCGATGCCTGCGCCGCCGCCCGGCTCACCGACGGCGCCGACAACGGCCTGCAGACCTTCGACGACCTGCTCGACGCGCACGCGGGCACGCACGCCGGGATCGAGCTCTGGCAGGTGGTGACCGGCTGGACCGCCGCCGAGCTCGGGCTCACCGCGCACCCGGTGCCGCCGCAGCCCGCGGTCGGCAGCTCCGCCGCGACCGCGCAGCTGGGGCGGCCCTTCGACCGCAGCGTCTACGAGCGGGTCTTCACCGTGCTGCAGGGCGGCTCCGAGCGTGCCGATCTGCCGACCGTGCCGGAGCTGGTCGCCGCCGAGGTCGCGCGCAGCTGCGCGCCGCTGGCGCTGCTCGACGAATCGCTGCGGCTCACCGCCGCCGCCGGGATCGCGCTCGCGCTCGGCCTCGCGCCCGCCGGTGCGACCGGGCCCGCACCGGACGGGACGCCGGGTACCGCGCCGGACGCCACCGCCGCGCACCGCATCGTGAACGGGCGCTGGCGGCGCGAGGCGTACGTGCTGGCCGCCCGGCGGCTCGCGGTGGCCGGTGCGCCGGGGCCCGACGCCGAGCCGCTCGCCGCCATCGCCGCCGACCTGGCCCGGCCGTGGCGGCCGTACCTGCGCAGGCTCTGGGTGCGGCTGCACGGACGGGATGTGCGCGCCGCGCCGGTGTACGACCCGGACGAGCTGTGGGATCTGCTCGACGGCGTCGCCCGCTCGGTCATGCTCGACCACCGGATGCGGGTGAAACAGGTGCTCAGCGCGCGCGCCGAGCTGGAGACCCCGGCGCAGAGGGCGGGCTGATGGTGACCGTTGATCTGTCCGCGGCCGACGGGCTGACCGTGCTCGCCGCCGCGGGGGCGCCGACCGTGCTCGACCCGGTGCCGGGGGCCGGGGTGCTGGTGCTCGAGGTGTCGGGTGGGCATCTGACCTGGGATCTGTTCGGCGACAGCGTGGTTCCGGCGGCGGTGCTGGACGATCCGGCGGCCGCGCAGGACTGGCTCTGGGCGGTCTACGGCGAGGCGGCGGCGGTGGCCGTCGCCGATCGCGCCGCCGGGCCGCTGGAGGTCTCGCCCGCCGACCCCGGGCAGGCCGAGGCCGCGCGGCGGCTCGCCTACGCGCACTGGGCCGCCCGCTGGTGGCCCGCCTCCACGCTGGACGGGATCGCCGCGCTCGACCCCGGGCTGCTCGACGCCGAGATCGCCGAGCTGACCGCCGCCTGCGACGCGCTGGTCGACGGGGCCGACGCGGTCGCCGACGCGGTCGCCGACACGGCGGTCGAGGTGGCCGCGAGGGCCGAGGACTACGCGCTGGCCGCCGGGGACGGGGCGTCCGCGGGGATGGTGCTGCGGCGCGGCAGCACCGGGTGGGCCTGGCATCGCTGCCCGCCCGGGGTGGTCGATGCCTCCGAGCAGGCGCTGACCTGGGAGTCGGTGCGGCAGGGTGGCTCCGGGGTACTGCGGGTCGAGGTGGTCGCGGCGCCGCGGGCGGTGCCGGTGCTGGTCCCCGCGCACCTGCGGCCCTGGGTGCGGGTCGGGGCGTTGCGCGCGCCGCTGGACGCCGCAGCCGATCGCTGGGTCACCACGCTGGCAACCGATGATGGCGCCGAGCCGGAGCTCTTCGTTCCCGGAGTCGGGTCGGCGCAGCCGGATTCGGCGGCGGATCGAGTCCGGGTTCGGGAGTTCGCCCGTGCCCGGCTCGCCGGGACCGGCTCCCTGCTACGCGCCGAGAGCGCCGCCGCCGCCGATGACTCCGACTTCTGACCCCGGCGCCGCGAAGCCGGGCGCGCTCGGTGGGCCGGATGGCACCGCGCCGGGGTTACCGACGGGCGCGGCCGAGTCGGGCACTGCCGCGACAGCCGGTTGGGAGCTGCTGGCAACCGGTGCCGCGGCGCACGCCAGGGGCGATGTCACCGAGGCGCTGCGGATCTTCCGCGAAGCCGTATCCAGCCCGGACGAGTCCATCCACCGCGCCGCCCTGATCAATGCCGCGAGCATGCACGACGAACTCGGCGACCACGCCGCGGCGCTCCCGCTCCTGCGCGAGGCGCTCACGCTCCTGCCCGCCGACGCGGTCCGCATGCGCCCGCACGCCCTGATCAACCTCTCCCAGGTCCAGCAACACCTCGGCGACCTGGACGACGCGCAGAACTCCCTCGAGGAGGCCCGCGCCCTGCTGGCCGGCAGCACCGACACCGATCTCGGCCGGGTCCGCGTCGCCTGCCTGCTCTCGCTCACCGCCGTCGCCATCCACCGCGACCACTGGGCCCGCGCCCTGGAACTGGCCACCGAATCCCTCGACGCCGCCGTCCGCTTCGCCCCCGAACTGGCCGGGCACCCACTCCTGAACCTCGCCGCCGCCCACTTCGAGACCGGCCGCACCGACCTCGCCCTCGACTTCGCCGCCCAGGCCGGCGCCGCCTTCACCGCGGCGGCCGACTCGAACGCGCGCGCCGAGACCGACCAGAACACCGCCATCATGCTGGCCCGCATGGGCCGCCTCGCCGAGGCCGCCGAGCCACTGCGCCGCAGCCAGGAGTACTTCGAGCGGGCCGGGCTCGCGCACCGCGCCGGAATCGGCGCCAAGCTGCGCGGCTTCCTCGCCGAGCGCGCCGACCGGCCCGCCGACGCCGAGGCGGCGTACCGGCAAGCGCTGGCCCGGTTCGAGGACTCCGGCGCGGTGCTCGATGCCGCCGAGGCCCGGGTGCGGCTGGCGACCGTCGCCGCCCGCACCGGCCGCCTCCCCGCCGCCGAAACCCTGCTGGAGGAGGCATTCTCGGTCTGCGCGGAGCGCGACATGACCACCCGCTGCGCCCAGATCGACTACTGGCACGCCGCACTCATCGAAGCCGCGGGTGACCCGGCCCTGCTCGCCCGCGGCACCGATCTCGCGGTGATCGCCGCCCTCGCCCTGGACGCCGTGCGCTTCACCTTCCCCGACGGCACCCAGCGCGCCCGCTGGAACGACGAGATCGCCGACCCGGCGGCCCGGATCGCCTTCCGCCTCGCCTACGCCTCCGGCAATGGCAGGCTCATCGCCGAGCTGATCGAAACCCGCTGCGCCGGAACCACCATCGACCTGGACCGCAGCACCGGCACCGCCGTGCCCCCGACCCTGCCGCTGACCTGGATCGATCCCCCGGAGGAGCCGGGTGGCGCACTGACCGCTGGCGGCCCGGTCGAGCTGGGCGTCGCGCTCGCCGAGGTCGCGGCCGCCGCCGGGCTCGCCGTCGCGCCGCCACCGCGCATCGCCCTGCCGGACGGCCGGATCGCGCTCGCCGAGCACCTGGCCGCCGCCGAGCAGCGCTACGGCAGGCCGGTGCGGGACAGCAGGGTGGTGCGGGCATGACCCCGACCGCCTACATCCGCATGGCCGACGCCGGTGACCTCTACCTCTGGTGGCGCTGGGAGAACCACACCGCCGCACCGGGAATCGGCATCGTCCCCGAGGCGCAGCTGCACGCCGCGCTCGCCGAACTCACCGCCGCCCTGCCCGACCCCGCCACCCCCGGCAGCCTCGAGAACACCCTCACCACCGGCGCTCTCGCCGACCCGGGCCGGGAACTGCACCTCGCCGAGCTGCTCTCCCGCGTCTTCCTCCCCTACGGCCTCGCCGTCGCGCTGCACGAGCTCATGACCAGCGGTGTCCGCCCGCACCTGCGCATCCAGCCCTCGCCCCGGGTCGCTCAGGTGCCGTGGGAGCTGCTCGCCCCCGACCCCGCCATCCGGCTCATCGAGATCGCCGATATCAGCCTGCTGCCGCCGGTCAGCGTGGTCCGCGCCCGCGAGCCGCGCCCGTGGGACCCGACACTCCCGGTGGTCGCCGTGCTCGACCCGCGCGTCCCCGGCTTCCGCGCCGACTCCGCGCTCGGCTCGGTACTCGGCCGCCCCGACCCGGCCATGCCGGTGGCCCGCCGCATCGCCGAGTACGCCGCCGACGACCGGCTGGCCCCGAAGGCCGCGACCCCCGCCGACGCCTTCCGCCGCACCGATCTCGACCGCGACCTGCTCGGCGAGCTGCTCCGCGCGGGCGCGAGCCGCCTGCTCTACGTCGGCCACGTCACCGCCGCCGCCCCGGAGTCCGGCCGCAGCGAGGAGGCCGCCCTGCACCTCGCCTGCCCCGCCGAGCTCCCCGGCTTCGCCGCCCCCCTGCGCACCCACCGCCCCTTCACCGCGAAGGACCTGCTGCTCGGCTCCCACACCCGCGACCCCGACCCGCGGCCGGGCAGCGCACTCTGGCCCATCCCCGCCCGGGTCGCGCTCATCGCCTGCGAGAGCGGCGGCGACCTCCGCTTCGGCGAGGCGCTCGGCCTGGTCACCGCCATGATCGCGGGCGGTGCCGAACTCGTCACCGCCTGCCGCTGGCCGCTCCCCACCGACCTCGCCCTCCAGCGCCTGGCCGGCGCCTCCGGCAGCCCGCTGCAAGAAACCATCTGCGCCGTGGACGCCACCCACGAACACCCCGACCCCGTCACCGCGCACGCCGACTGGCAGCGCACCCGCCTCGCGGCCTGGCGCACCACCCCCTCCGCCGCCACCGCCCCGGTCCTCTGGGCGGCACCGGCGACGGTCTACAGCACCTGATCGAGGAAGGTGCGGAGGCGGGGGGTCTCGGCATGGTCGAAGACGGCCTCGGGGGCGCCGTGCTCGACCACGACCCCCCGGTCCATGAAGACGACGGTGTCGGAGACCGAGCGGGCGAAGCCCATCTCGTGGGTGACGACGACCATGGTCATGCCACCGGCGGCGAGCTCGGCGATGAGCGCGAGCACACCCTTGACCAGCTCCGGGTCGAGCGCCGATGTGGCCTCGTCGAAGAGCATGAGCTCGGGCTTCATGGCCAGCGCGCGGGCGATGGCGACGCGCTGCTGCTGGCCGCCGGAGAGGTTGCCCGGCCGCGAGTCGACCTTGTCGGCGAGGCCGACCCGCTCGAGCTGTTCGACGGCGAGCGCGCGCGCCTGCTCGGCGGAGAGCCCCTCCAGCTTGCGCGGGCCGAGCGCGACGTTCTCCGCGACCGACTTGTGCGGGAAGAGGTTGAACTGCTGGAAGACCATGCCGATGCGGCGGCGCAGCCGGTCCGGGTTCTCGGTGAGCACCGATCTGCCGTCCAGCAGGACGTCACCCTCGTCCGGTTCGTGCAGCCGGTTCAGCACCCGCAGCAGGGTGGACTTGCCCGACCCGGACGGGCCGATCACGGTGACCGTGCGGCCCGCGTCGACGTGCAGGTCGACGCCGCGCAGGATGTGGTTGCGACCGAGGGTGAGGTGCAGCCCGGTGCCGGTGAGCGAAGCACTCATGATCAGCGTCCTTCGGTGATGGCGGCCTGGTCCGCCGGGTCGATGGGCTGGTCCGGGCGGCCGGTGCGCATCCGCCGGTCGATGTAGTTCACCAGGTGCGTGAGCGGAATGGTCAGCAGCAGGTAGACCAGCCCGGCCGCGACCAGCGGCGAGAGGTTGCCGGTCTGCGCGTTGAGGTCGCGGCCGACGGCGAAGAGCTCGCGCTGGCCGACCAGCAACCCGAGGAAGTAGATCAGCGAGGAGTCCTTGATCAGCGCGATGAACTGGTTCATCAGCGCGGGCAGCACCCGGCGCACGCCCTGCGGGATGATCACCAGCGTCATGGCCTGCCGGTAGCCGAAGCCGATGGCGCGCGCCGCCTCCAGCTGCCCCGCCTCCACCGACTGGATGCCGGAGCGGAAGATCTCGCCGATATAGGCCGAGGCCAGCAGCGCCAGCGCCACCGCGCCGAGCCAGTACGGGTTGTTGCCGGTGATATTGCGAACGATCGGGCCGACGCCGAGCCCGATGATCAGGATGATCACCACCGCGGGCAGGCCACGGAAGATATCGGTGTAGACCCGGGCGGGCCAGCGCAGCCACCGGGTGCGGGAGATGCCCGCCACCGCGAGCAGCATGCCGAGCACCGTGCCGAGCACACCGGAGACCACCGCCAGGATCAGCGTGTTCGGCAACCCGGTCTTGATCAGCTCGGGGAATGCCTGCTTGTACAGCGACCAGTCGAAGAAGGTGTCGCCGAGCTGCTCGAGCGTGGACTTCGGCGCGGCCGCTTCGGCCTGCTCCGGCTGCGCGTTCTGCGCGGCCAGCGCGCGGAAGTCGGGCAGCTCGGGGGCGGGTGCGGCGCGCGAGCCCGGCTTCCAGCCCGGCGGCAGCTCGCGCGGCACCCAGTCCTGGTAGAGCCGGGCGTAGGTGCCGTCCGCGATGACCGCGTCCAGGCCGCTGTTCAATGCGTCGATCAGCGGCTGGTTGGTCTTGGCGGCGGCGTAGCCGACGAAGTTGTCCAGGCTGAAGGTGTTCTCCGCGATGGTGATCGGGTCGCCGGGCGCGATGGCGCCCTCGGCCTGCGCGGACGGCGCCACCCAGACGTCCACCTGGCCGGACTTCAGGTTCGCGTAGGCGGTGTTGTAGTCCGGGAACTTCACCGGGTCCAGCCCGAGCTGGTTCACCACGAACTCGTCCTGCACGGTGCCCTGCACCACCGCGATCCGGGTGTTCGGCTTCAGGTCGGCGAAGCTCTCGATCGCGCTCCCCGCGGGGGTGACCAGCGAGAAGTAGCCGAAGTCGTAGCCGTTGGTGAAGCCGACCAGCTCGCGGCGCGCGTCGGTGGTGGTGATGTTCGACGAGCCGACGTCGTAGCGGCCCGCGGCCACGCTGGCGAGCAGGCCGGAGAAGTCGGTGGTGGCGAAGTCGACGGTGAGCCCGAGCTTGCCCGCGATGGCCTTCAGCAGCTCGTTGTCGAAGCCGGTGACCTGGTTGTCGCCGTTCACGCAGATGCTCGGCGGGGCGTCGGAGAGCGTGCCGACGCTGAGCTTGCCCGGCGTGATCAGCCCGAGCCTGCTGACGTCGATCGAGTTGAGCGGCACCACGTTCGGGGTGGTGTAGCGGTCGGCGCCCGCGGCCCGCGGGGAGGCGAGGTTGGCCGGCGCCGCCGCGGCCGCCGTCGGCCCGGGCGGGGCGCACAGGTCACGGGCCTGCCCGCCGCCGTCGCCCGAGCCGCACCCGCTCAGCACGAGCGAGGCGACCGCGAGCACCGCGGCGAGCAGGGCCGACGAGCGGACCGCACGGGATACCGACATGGGAACTCACCCTAGCCGCGAGGCAGCGAATCACCGGCTATCAGGAGTCTCACAGCGCGAAACCCTTGTGCGCCGGGTCAGGAGAGCCCGACCACCGACTCCGGGTTCACCTCGTCACGCCACCGGATGGCCTCCTCGACCTGGCTCAGGTCGTACTCCGGCCCGCTGGTGCCGACCGTGAAGAGCGTGACGCCCGCCTCGTGGAACTTCGCCGCCTGCTCGGCCCCCGGCCACGCCGTCGACTTCTCGATCCGCCCCGCGTCGGTGCCGACCGCCGCCGCGTGCTCGGCCAGGATGCCGCTCTTGCGGGTGAAGGTCTCCAGATCGCCGAAGCTGTGCCAGATGTTCCCGTACTCGGCCACCAGCCGCAGCGTCTTCTTCTCCCCGCCGCCGCCGATCAGCACCGGAATGTGCCGGGTCGGCGCGGGCGTCAGCTTCTTCAACCTGGCATCGATCTTGGCCAGGCCGTCCTTGAGCAGCGCCAACCGGCTGCCCGCGGTGCCGAACTCGTAGCCGTACTCCTCGTAGTCCCGCTCGAACCAGCCCGCCCCGATCCCGAGGATCAACCGGCCCGCGCTGATGTGGTCCACCGTGCGCGCCATATCGGCGAGCAGGTCGAAGTTCCGGTACCCGCCGCCGGTGACCAGCGCGCCCAGCTCCACCCGCTCGGTCTGCTCGGCGATCGCGCCGAGCATGGTCCAGCACTCGAAGTGCGCGCCCTCGGGGTCGCCGGTGAGCGGGTAGAAGTGGTCCCAGTTGAAGACGATGTCCACCCCGGCGTCCTCGGAGCGCAGCACCGCGTCCCGGATGAGCTGGTAGTCGGGGGCGTGCTGCGGCTGCAGCTGAACTCCGATGCGAACCGGTCGGCTCATGCTCTGCTCCTCGTCGTCCGTTGGGTGGTTCCGGGGGCGAGGCTACCGGCGGCCGGGGCGGCGCGCCGCGCGCGAATGATCGTCGAAACCGATGACTGGTCGGCGCCGCGCGCAGCGCCGATACTTGGCGCATGGGTGAGGGCCGATGCTTCGACGTCGTGGCCGCCGATGCCGCGCTGGCGGAACTGATCGACGCGGTGCACACGATCACGGTGGCGCCCGCGCCCGCCGAGCGGGAGCCGGACAATGTGCGGCGGCTGCGGGTGGTGCAGGCCAGGGACCGCACCGCGGCGGGGCGGGAGCGGGGGCGTGGCGTCGAGGTCGCGGCGGTCACGCTGGTGAGCAGCGACGGCTTCTCGGTGGACGTGGCGTTCGAGCTGCTCGCTGGCACCGCGGCGGCCCGCTTCCGGCTCGGCGGGCCGACCGGCCCCGGCGAGGTGCGCAGCGCCCGCGCGCTGGCCGGGTACCTGGCGAACACCACGCTGCACCGGCTCACCGCGCAGGGTATCCGCGCGGTGCTCACCCGGGCGTAGACCTCGAGGTCGAGCGGCTCGGACGGCCCCGGGGGCCGGTGCCCGATGCGCGATCCGGGCCGACCGGATAGCATCCCGGCGATTCCCCTACTCGGATCGTCCGGCACGTTCCTGCCGGTGAAGGGATGGTCATTCACCGTGGCCACGGTTACTTTCGAACACGCCACCCGGCTCTACCCGGGCAACCCCACCCCCGCCGTCGACCGCCTCGACCTGGAGATCGCCGACGGGGAGTTCCTCGTCCTCGTCGGCCCGTCGGGCTGCGGCAAGTCCACCTCGCTGCGCATGCTGGCCGGGCTGGAGGAGGTGAGCGACGGGCGCATCCTGATCGGCGCCGACGACGTCACGCACGCCGAGCCCAAGGACCGGGACATCGCCATGGTGTTCCAGAACTACGCGCTCTACCCGCACATGACGGTCGCCGAGAACATGGGCTTCGCGCTCAAACTCGCCAAGGTCGCCAAGGCGGAGACCAGGGCAAGGGTGCTGGAGGCGGCCAAGCTGCTCGACCTGGAGCAGTACCTGGACCGCAAGCCCAAGGCGCTCTCCGGCGGCCAGCGCCAGCGCGTCGCCATGGGCCGCGCCATCGTCCGGCAGCCGCAGGTGTTCCTGATGGACGAGCCGCTCTCCAACCTGGACGCCAAGCTGCGCGTACAGACCCGCACCCAGATCGCGCAGCTGCAGCGGCGGCTCGGCACCACCACGGTCTACGTCACCCACGACCAGGTCGAGGCGATGACCATGGGCGACCGGGTCGCCGTGCTCAAGGAGGGCAAGCTCCAGCAGTGCGCCACCCCGCGCGACCTCTACGGCAACCCGGCCAATGTGTTCGTCGCCGGGTTCATGGGGTCGCCCGCCATGAACATCTTCACCCTCCCGGTCAGCGACGGCGCGGTGTACCTCGGCGGCTGCCCGATCCCGGTGCCGCGCTCGGTGACCGACGCCTGCGCCGGGACGCTCACCGTCGGCATCCGGCCCGAGCACTTCGAACTCGGCAGCTCGGTGGGGATCGCCATGGAGGTGGATGTGGTCGAGGAGCTCGGCTCCGACGCCTACCTCTACGGGCGCACGCTCGGTGACTCGCCGACCGGGGCAGGGGAGACCGTGGTGGCGAGGGCGGATTGGCGGAATCCGCCGCCGAAGGGGGCGAAGTTGCAGCTCGGGGTGGGTGCGGAGCACGTGTACTTCTTCGATCCGGCGGATGGGAGCCGGCTGAACTGAGATGTCGGGGGCGTGGCCGTCGGGCCGCGCCCCCGCGCCGGATCGCCTGACTACGACGCTTCGCCGACGACCTGCTCGGCGACGCCATCGAGTAGTTCTGGACTGCAACCATCTTCACGGCTCGAGATAGAGGCGCTCGTTCGGTAGCCTCGGCAATCCCGCGGTCTCGCCCGGCAGGACGACCACGGTGTCCGTGTAGTGGCTGACTCGAAACTCCTGCACGAACACGAAAGCCGCGGTGACGCATGCGGCAAAATCCATGCGGATGTTGTGCAGGCAGACCGATAGATGCACGTCCGCCTCCTCCGGATGCGGCGACGCCGCGCGATCGGTCACCGAACGCACCTGGCAGTCGTGGAGACTCGACTGTTCGACCATGTTCAGGCCGCGTGACATGCGCTACACCTCCCTGCGGTTGCCGAAATGCGCCCGGCGACGGGGGCTTTCGCCACCGACCAACGGCATTGCCGGTCGATGTGCCGGAACGGAAACGACATCGGCCCGTAGGTGGAAAAGGCCCAACGGCGGCCGACGCAGGACTTCGCGCAGCGGATGGACAGGGCGCTGGGCACGGATGGCGTGCTCGAACGGATGTGGTGTGGCATGAACCCACCTGCGGCGGCGCGGACAAAATCATCGGCACCCCTGGTCGACGGCGATGACCGAACGCGGTGGCTCGGCTTCGAAGATTGCGATCCTGTGCGCGAATGGCTGGACGAAAGAATCCCGGCATTCTCCGAAGGTGAATCCCCGCGACAGGTGGGTGCGGCGGACGTCACGGTCATGTGGTCGATGTGCACCGTGTTCGCCAACACGGATCATCACCTGGGTGGTGGATACGCGCGATCGACGTTGGCACGATTCCTGGACGACGTCGTCAAACCGGCATTACACGGCAACTACGACAGTCGCATCGGGCGCGACCTGTATGCGGTCGCCGCTCGGCTGTGCGACCTGAGCGGATTCATGTGCTTCGATTCGGCGCGGCAGGGGCTTGGGCAAAGGTACTTCCGGCAAGCCCTACGGCTGGCGAAAGCGAGCGGGAATGTCGCTCTCGGAGCGCACATACTCACCGATATGTCGATGCAGGCGCACTATCTCGGTCGCGCACCCGAGGCCATTCGCTTCGGTTCGGCGGCGGCCCGAGCTGCCGAGCGGTCCGGTTCGCCGAGTACGACTGCACGCTGCAACGCGCTGCTCGCACGCGCGCACGCACTGGGCGGAGATGCGCTCGCCAGCGCGCAGGCTATGGCTGAGGCCGAACGCCAGCTGAATCGTGCGCGACCGGGTGACGAACCGGATTGGATTCGATTCTTCACCGACCGGCAGCTATCAGCCGAGTTCATGTACGCCGCGCACGATGCTGGACAGGCACCGGAGGTTCGGCGGTGGGCACCGATGGTGCTGAGCGATTCAGCCGGTATGGAGCGTCGTCAGGTGCTTGCGGCCTCGACTCTGGCGACATCGTTCGTGCCTCGGGCCGACGGCGGATCGGACGGCGCTCCGGTCGACGTCGAACAGGCGTGCCGAGTACTCCGTGACACCATGGTTGCGGCGCGGGGACTGACCAGTGCCCGCGGAATCGAGGCCATCAACGGCGTCAGGCGGCAAGCAGAGCGCGAGGAGGAAGGCAACGGCGTAGAGCACGACGGCGATCGCGGCGTCGGCCGGGTTCAGCGGGCGGCGGGCCGGCGGGAGCGGCTGACCGTAGTCGAGCCACGGCTCGTGCGGCGGAGGGTAGGCGGTGGTCATGCGGAGATCGTCGCAGGTCGGGGGGTTCGGGAGAGGCAAGCATCGGAGCGGGTCACTCGGTATCCGGGAGACGCCGGTGGCGTGGGGCATTCGCTGGCTCACGCCGAAATTCCCGCCGAGACGATGCTGTAGCCGATGAGGAAGCCCCCGATGACGAAGATCAGCGGGACGACACCCCAGATCCAGAGCGGCCAGCGGCGCCAGGCGGCGATCGGGAGCATGACGGCGCCGGTGACGACCGCGAGCGCGGCGCCGCCCCAGGAGGCGCCCATCCCCGAGCCGACGTAGTCGCAGCTCTTGCCGTTGTAGCTGCAGGAATCGGCGGCGAAGGCGAAGAAGATGGTCGCGTAGGCGGAGCAGGCGGCGAGCACGAGCGCGACGGAGTACAGGACGATGCCGAGCGTCACGTCCAGCGGATTGAGCTGCTTCTTCGCGGGCGGCGGGGGCGGCACGGCGCCGTACCGCGGGTCGGGGTAGGCAGTCGTCATACACCGATATTCGGCGCGGACCGGCTGCCGGGGTACCGGGAAACTACTCGAGTACGCCCGGGGGATTACCGGCGCTGCGGCAGAATCCGGGCATGCTGGTTTACGCGATCCCGCTGCGCACCCGGTTCCGCGGCATCACCGTGCGCGAGGGCGTGCTGCTGGAGGGGCCGCGCGGCTGGGGCGAGTTCTGCCCGTTTCCGGAGTACGACGACCGGGAGGCGGCGAACTGGCTGGCCACCGCGTTGGAGCAGGCGGATGACGGGTGGCCGGCGGCGGTGCGGACACGAATTCCGGTGAACTGCATCGTGCCCGCGGTCGACCCGGAGCGGGCGCACCGCATCGTGGCCGAATCCGGCTGCGGCACGGCCAAGGTCAAGGTCGCCGACCACCCGGACTCGCTGGCGGAGGACATCGCGCGGGTCGAGGCGGTGCGGGACGCGCTCGGGCCTGGCGGCGCGGTGCGGATCGACGCCAATGCGGTGTGGGACGTGGACACCGCGGTGTCGCGGCTCCGGGAACTGGATCGGGCCGCGGGCGGGCTGGAGTACGCGGAGCAGCCGTGCCGCACGATCGAGGAGCTCGCCGCGGTGCGCCGCCGGGTGGAGGTGCCGATCGCGGCGGACGAGTCGATCCGGCGCGCGGAGGATCCGCTGCGGGTGGCGGTGGCGGGGGCCGCGGATATCGCGGTGATCAAGTGCACGCCGCTGGGCGGGGTGCGGCGGGCGCTGCGGGTGGCCGAGGCGGCGGGGTTGCCGTGCGTGGTGTCGTCGGCGCTGGAGACGGGGGTCGGGCTCGGGGCGCAGCTGGCGCTGGCCGGGGCGCTGCCGGAGCTGGACCATGCCTGCGGGCTGGGCACCGGGGCGCTCTTCACCGGGGACGTGCTGGCCGAGCCGGTGCTGCCGGTGAACGGGTTCCTGGACGTGCCCGCCGCACCGCCGACCCCCGACCCGGAGCTGCTGGAGCGCTACCGGCACCCGGACCCGGAGCGCACCCGGTGGTGGCTCGATCGCCTGGAGCGGGTGCGGGCGCTGGTCGAGGGATAGACCGAACCGGCGGATACCGGACAGTTACGGACAGATCGGTCACTGGTTCCGGCTGAAGACTCACTCATCCGACCCTGGCCCCGGTGCCGAGCAGCGCCGAGCGCAACAGCAGGGCTGCCTCGGGGCCGATCACACCGTCGACCAGCTCCAGGTAGCGGGCGCAGAAGGCGGGGCCGTGCGCGGGCTCGGCGAGTTCCGGCGGCGCCAGGTGGTGCGCCAGTTCGTGCAGCACCACCAGCTCACGCAGCGCCCACACCCGCTCGACCGGCACCGCGAGCACCGCGCCGTCCGGCTCGTAGTGCGCCGCGCCTGCACCGCGCCTGGCCCGCACCCGGACCGGAACCGCCGCCCGCTCCCACCCGGCGCGCACCCAGTTCAGCGCGAGCACCCGCTCGACGTACCCGGCCACCGACTCCACCGACCCGAACCGCCGCTCCACCGGCAGCGTGAGCTGCGAGCCGAACACCTCCACGGTGCGATTGCCGAACTCGTCGGCGCGCTCGAACGCCCCCCGCACGAGCTGCTCCGCGTCGTAGACGGCCGCGCGCTGGCTATCTCGCACGGTCACAGCGCGTCGTCGACGGCGGAGCGCCACCGGTCCCGCACGGTCACGGCGCGGGCAGCTCGCCGCGCGGGGCGCCCAGTTCGGGCGCGGTGCCGAGCCGGGCGACGCGGCCCGCGCGATCCCCGGCCCGCCGCGCGTCGGCGGACGGGGTGAGCGCGGCAGAGGCGCCGCGCCAGGTGCCCCTGGCCTCGGAGGTCCGGCTGTAGAAGTCGGTGAGCTCCAACTCCTTCTCGCGCAGCGCGATCGCGGTGCCAGGCGCACCGGCCTCGGCGGGCGAGGCGTCCCGCACCACCTCGGCCTTGACCTCGGCGAGCCGCTTGCCGACCCGCGCCGCGAAGGCCGACTGAAAGTTCAACCGTGCCGTCACCGGGGCGACCGGCGCCGCGACCCGGCGCCGCACGGTGCGCCCGAGCCGCTTCTCCACCACCACCTTCTCGACCGTGGCCGAGCGGTACCCGCCGGACTTGATGTACTGGTCGCTGGCCCGCACCATCTGCACCAGCAGGCTGGTGTAGAGCGCCTCGCAGACGTCGATGTCACCGGCGAAGCCGTAGGCGTAGACCTGGGTGGAGGTGCGCGCGACATCGCAGCGCACATCGTTGGCCGCGGCGATGGCGACGAACAGCTGCACGTACGTGCGCAGACCTTTCCGGCCCGGCTCGCCGATCGGAATCACCCGCTGGATCGGCGCGGCGCGGCGCTGCCTGCCCGCCACGTGCGCGCGGGCGACGGCGAGGTCGATCGAGGAGCGGGTGGCGAGCCGCTGCGCGGCGGCCAGGAACGCCTCGGCCTCGTGCTCGTTGTCGGTGGACTCGGCCTGCCGCAGCAGGCCGCCGATCCGGGTGAGCATCCGGTCCGGAACCGCGTTCGGCGAAGTCATCCCGGCCAGCCTAGCGACCGGCCCCGAAGGGGAACGCGCTCCAGCGCTCCCGGTGAACACCATGTATCTTGCCTTGTGCGTCGGCTGATGTGCCGCCGCTCACGTCTCGACCCGGGAGTGTTCGTGATGGCTTTGAAGCAGGTGTCGTCCCTCCGTTCGTCGTTCGTGCCGCGGGCGTCGCTGGCGATCGCCTCCGCGGCGCTGCTCACCGCGACCTTCGCCGCGGGCTGCTCCAGCGGCGACGGCGGCAACCCGACCTCGGAGAATCTCGACGGCCGCGGCCCCATCACCTACGTCGAGGGCAAGGACACCACCGAGACCGGGGTGGTGAAGCAGATCATCGAGCGCTGGAACGCCACCCACCCGAACGAGCAGGTGACGTTCAAGGAGCAGTCCAACGACGCCAACCAGCAGTACGACGACCTGGTCGAGCACATGCGCTCGAAGCAGTCCGGGTACGACGTGGTCGCGCTGGACGTGCCGTGGACCGCGGAGTTCGCGGCCAAGGGCTGGATCCAGCCGCTGAAGGACAACTTCTCCATCGACACCGCCGCGCTGCTCTCCCCCACGGTCGCGAGCGCCACCTACAACGGCACGCTCTACGCCGCGCCCCGGAACACCAACGGCGGCCTGCTCTTCTACCGCAAGGACCTGGTGCCGACCCCGCCGCGCACCTGGACCGAGATGCTCTCCCAGTGCCAGGTGGCGCGGGACAACAACATCGGCTGCTACGCGGGCCAGCTGGCCCCGTACGAGGGCCTCACGGTGAACACCGCCGAGGTGATCAACGCCTACGGCGGCACCTTCGTCGGCCCGGACGGCAAGACCCCGACGGTGGACAGCCCGCAGGCCCGCACCGGCCTGAACACGCTGGTGGACGCCTACAAGAAGGGCGACATCCCGCGCGAGGCGATCACCTTCAAGGAGCCGGAGAGCGGCAACGCCTTCGCCAGCGGCAACCTGCTCTTCCTGCGCAACTGGCCGTACTTCTTCGGTGAGGCCGGTGGCGACGCTTCGCAGGTCAAGGAGAAGTTCGGGGTGGCCCCGCTGCCCGGCGAGAACGGTGTCGGCGCCTCCACGCTCGGCGGCTACAACGCGGCGATCAGCGCCTTCTCCAAGAACAAGGCGACCTCGCTGGACTTCCTGCGCTTCCTGATCTCGGAGGAGGCGCAGCAGATCGTCGCCTCCGGCGCGCTGCCCTCGGTGCGCGCGTCGATGTACGACGACCCGGCGCTGATCGCGCAGATGCCGTACCTGCCCGCGCTCAAGGAGTCGATCGCGAGCGCGGTGCCGCGCCCGGTCACCCCGTTCTACTCGGCGGTGTCGAAGGCCGTGCAGGACAACGCCTACGCCGCGCTGAACGGCACCAAGTCGGTGGACGACGCGATCATCGGCATGCAGAAGGGCATCGAGACCGCCGGTAACTGACCGGCGGATTCGCGCCAGGCAGACCGACGACCCGTAGGAGAGAGAACGTGTCGGATCCTTCGGGAACGGCCACCCTGGTCAAGGAAGAGCAGCAGCCGCCCGCCGACGCACGGAAACCGGGCTTCGGCGCGGCGCTGGCCACGGAGTGGCGCAAGTCCCGCCGGGCCTGGCTCTTCGTGCTCCCGGTGCTGACCGCGCTCACCGTGGTCATCGGCTACCCGGTGTTCCGGGCGCTCTGGATGTCCTTCGAGAAGGACGCGGGGCTCGACCCGGCCACCGGCATGTTCGTGGAGGGCGGCGGCGCCGGCTTCACGAACTACACGCACTGGCTGCTGCAGCAGTGCCAGGCCGCGGGCGGGCTGGTGCCGTGCCCCACCGGCACGCTGGGCTCGCAGTTCTGGATGGCGGTCGGGATCACGTTCTTCTTCACCGTGGTCACCGTCTCGCTGGAGGTGCTGCTCGGGCTGGCGATGGCCGTGGTGATGGGCAAGACCTTCCGCGGCCGGGCGCTGCTGCGCGCCGCGGTGCTCATCCCCTGGGCCATCCCGACCGCCGTCACCGCGCGGCTCTGGGAGTTCATGTTCCAGTACGACGGCGTGGTGAACCGGATCCTCGGCACCGAGATCCTCTGGACCTCGGACCCCTGGCCGGCCCGCTTCGCGGTGATCGCCGCCGACGTCTGGAAGACCACGCCCTTCATGGCGCTGCTGCTGCTCGCCGGGCTGCAGGTGATCCCGGCCGACGTGTACGAGGCGGCCAAGGTGGACGGCGCCTCGGCCTGGCAGCGCTTCGTGCACATCACGCTGCCGCTGCTCAAGCCGGCGCTGCTGGTCGCGGTGCTCTTCCGCACCATGGACGCGCTGCGGATGTACGACCTGCCCGCGATCATGACGCTCGGCAACCCGGCCACCAAGACCCTCTCGATCCTGGTGGTCGACCAGGTGCGGCAGGGGCCGAACAGCGCGGCCGCGCTCTCGACGATCACCTTCCTGATGATCTTCGCGGTGGCCTTCGTGCTGGTGAAGGTCCTCGGCGCGAACGCCGTCCGCACGCAGGAGGAGCAGCGCAAGGCATGAGCACCGCCATCGACACCAGGAAACCAGCGGCCGCCCGCCCCGCGGTCGCGAACAGGCAGCCGTTGACCAAGCGGCTCGGCACCGTCCGGCTCTACCTCGGCGCGCTGATCGTGCTGCTCTGGGGGCTGGCGCCGTTCTACTGGATGACCGTCACCGCCTTCCGCGACCCGGCCTACCAGTTCGAGAACACCCCGTGGCCCACGCACGTGACGCTGGAGAACTTCCGCAACGCGTTCGACACCAGCCGCGGCAACGACTTCGGCAAGGCGCTGCTGAACAGCGTGATCATCGGCTTCGCGACCACGCTCGTGGCGCTGGTGATCGGCATCCTGGCGGCGTACGCGCTGGCCCGGCTGCAGTTCCGGGGCAAGTACATCGTCTCCGGGCTGATCCTGAGCGCCTCCATGTTCCCGGTGGTGGTGCTGGTGACCCCGCTCTTCCAGCTGTTCAGCGATATCGGCTGGATCGGGCAGTACCAGGCGCTGATCATCCCGAACATCTCCTTCGTGCTGCCGATGACGGTGTACATCCTCGCCTCGTTCTTCGCCGAGCTGCCGTGGGAGCTGGAGGAGGCCGCGCGGATCGACGGCGCGACCAAGCTGCAGGCCTTCCGGCTGGTCATGCTGCCGCTGGCGGCGCCCGCGGTCTTCACCACCGCGATCCTCGCCTTCATCGCGGCGGTCAACGAGTACCTGCTGGCCCGGCTGCTCTCCAACAGCGCCACCGAGCCGGTGACCGTCGCCATCGCGCGCTTCTCCGGCAACGACCCGCTGGTGCAGCCGTACGCGGCGATCATGGCGGCGGGCACCATCGTCACGGTGCCGCTGGTGATCATGGTGCTGCTCTTCCAGCGCCGGATCATCTCCGGGCTCACCGCGGGCGGCGTCAAGAGCTGATCGGGGCGTCCGCACCGGGTAAAGTCGGGGGACGTCACCGCGGGGTTCGCGGGTAGCCGCACCGGGAGTTCGCCGACGCTTTCGGAAGGAGAGGCTCGTGAGCTCGTCCGAAGAGCCCCCCGCACCCCGGAGCAGCCCGCGGCCCGTCTACGACGAGACGGCGCACTGGAAGCCGCTCCCCGGCCCCCCGGTCGCCACCAAGGGGCGGCGGAGCACCCCGCCCGGCGCGCCGGTCCGCCCGCACCGCACCCGCGCCCAGCGGCTGCGCAGGCTGCTGCTCGCGCTCACCGTGGTCTTCGTAGTCGTCCCCGCGCTGCTCTTCGTGCTGGTCTACTGGAGCGCCGAGATCCCCAGCCCGGAGGATGTCCGCACCGACCGGATCGCCACCGTGCTCGCCGCGGACGGCGGCACCGTGCTCGCGACCGTGGTGCCGCCCACCGGCAACCGCACGCCGACGCCGCTCGCCGACATCCCGGTCCCGGTGCGCCAGGCCGTGCTCGCCGCCGAGGACC
Source organism: Nocardia sp. NPDC050697 (assembly GCF_040654395.1). Classification (NCBI taxonomy): domain Bacteria; kingdom Bacillati; phylum Actinomycetota; class Actinomycetes; order Mycobacteriales; family Nocardiaceae; genus Nocardia; species Nocardia sp. NPDC050697. Next base: position 375,476 of record NZ_JBFAHY010000002.1, on the reverse strand, counting down.
GCGACTTCTACAGCAACCCCGGCTACTCCACCTCCGGCTTCCTGCGCGCCGTTCGTGACAATCTGCTCGGCCACGACAACGCCGGCGGCGGCTCCACCATTACCCAGCAGTACGTCAAGAACGCCTTCCTCGGCCACGACCGCACCGTCACCAGGAAGCTGCGGGAGCTGGTGATCGCCGCCAAGATGGCGCGGCAGTGGAGCAAGGACGACATCCTCGCCGCCTACCTGAACACCATCTACTACGGTCGCGGCGCGTACGGCATCGCCGCCGCCGCCACCAACTACTTCGGCAAGCCGGTGCCCGAGCTGAGCACCGCCGAGGGCGCGGTGCTCGCCGCCGTCATCCGCTCGCCCTCCATCCTCACCCCGGAGACGCACCTGCCGCAGCTCCGCGACCGCTGGCGCTACGTGCTGGACGGCATGGTCGAGCTCGGCACGCTCACCGCCGCCGAGCGGGACGCCACCGCCTTCCCGGACATCATCCCGGTCACCGCCATCCCCGACACCAGCATCCCGCTCGGCCCGGAGGGGCTGCTCCGCACCCAGGTGCTGCGCGAGCTCGCCGACGCCGGCATCGACGAGCAGCAGCTGAACACCGGCGCGCTGCGGATCACCACCACCATCGACGCCCGCGCGCAGCAGGCCGCGCTGGACGCGGTGGCGAACCGGCTCGGCCCACAGCCGCCGCAGCTGCGCGGCGCCGTCGTCTCCGTGGACCCGCGCTCCGGCGCCGTCCGCGCCTACTACGGCGGCACCGACGGCACCGGCTACGACTTCGCGAACGCCCCGCTGCAGACCGGCTCCGCCTTCAAGGTCTTCGCCGCCATCGCCGCGCAGCAGCAGGCCATCCCGCTCACCCGCACCTTCGACAGCGGCCCCGTCACCGACCGGAACGCCACCATCACCAATGTCGGCGGCGAGAGCTGCGGCAAGTGCAGCCTCGCCGAGGCGCTCAAACGCTCGCTCAACACCGTCTACTACCGGCTCACCATGTCCATGTCGGACGGCCCCGGCTCGATCGCCGACGCCGCGCACATGGCGGGCATCCCGGAGGAGCTCCCCGGCGTCGGCAAGACGCTCACCGAGAACGGCGCCCCGCCCTACAACGGCATCGTGCTCGGCCAATACCTGGTGCGCCCGATCGACATGGCCTCCGCATACGCCACGCTCGCCGCCGGCGGCGTCTACCACCCGCCCTACTTCGTGCAGAAGGTCGTCACCGGCAGCGGCGACGTCCTGCTCGACCGCGGCGAGCCCGGCCGCGGCGAACAGCGCATCTCGCGCGCCATCGCCGACAACACCGTCCGCGCCATGCTCCCCGTCGCCGGGTACTCCGGCAACCACGGCCTCGCCGACGGCAGGCCGTCCGCCGCCAAGACCGGCACCACCCAGCTCGGCGAGACCGCCGCCAACAAAGACGCCTGGATGATCGGCTTCACCCCAGCGCTCGCCACCGCGGTCTGGGTCGGCACCGATCCGCCGCAGCCGCTGCGCACCGCCCGGGGCAGCGACATCTACGGCTCCGGGCTGCCCGCCGACATCTGGAAGGACACCATGGACGGCGCGCTCGCGGGCACCCCCGTCGAGCAGTTCCCCGGCGCCGACCCGGCCGCCGCGCCCCCGCAGCCCGCCGCCCCCGGCGGCGGCTTCGACATGTTCGGGCCGGGAACCACCTCCGCGCCGAGCGCTACACCGGCGGAGCCCTTCATCGTGATCCCCCCGGCCACCAGCGGCCCCGCCCAGCCCGGCGAGCTCTTCCCGGGTCTCAGCGGCCGCTGAACGTGTTTCCGTCAAGATCACGGTTATGCCTACCCCGTCCCCGCGGAACCGCGGACGTGGCAGCATCGTTGGCCAGAGTGAGAGCTAACCGGAGTGAGAGCGACGCATGGGCCGGACCTCGGTGGTCCCGGCCGGCCGGAACCGCGCCGACCTGCGACGAAACCGCACAAAGGGCTCGAGCCGCGAACGACGCGCCGGGCGCGGGGCCGACAGCGTCGCCGGGCGGGCGATGCGGGAGGATAGCGCTCGAGCGACGACGAAAGACGAGACATAGGGGCTACGCCGGTGGATTTCAATGTCGTTGACCGTCCCGAGACGCTGGTGGCGGGAACAGTACTTCGCAGCCCGGCGCTCGCGGTCGAGGGACCGCGGCGGGCGAAGGTCGAAGAGGCCTGGAAGCGCAACCTCGCCCGCCGGCTCCCCGGCCCGCCGACGACGGCCTACGTCGACCACGCCCCCGAGATCAACTCGTACCTCACGCACATAGTCGGCTACCGCTGCCGGGGCCTGGACGACCTGCAACCCGGTGACGTGCTCGCCCGGGTGCCGGCCGGCCGCTTCGCCCGCTTCACCGCCAGCGGGGAGAACCTCGGCGACACCATCGTCTCCATCTGGCGCACGGTGTGGGACGCCGAGGCCGCGGGCAGACTCGTGCGCTCCTACACCGGCGATGTCGAGCAGTACCCGGACGCCCGCACCGTCGAGGTGTTCGTGGCGCTGGCCGACGAACAGGCGAACAGGTAGGTCATGGCTGTGGACTTCGAACTGGTCACATTGGACGAGATCCTGGTCGCGGGGCTCACGGTGCCGTTGACGGGGCGTGAGGTGGCCGCCCGGGATCTGGATCTGGTGAATTTCACCTGGGATCGGTATCTGGCCCGGGAGAAGACCGTGGCTCGGGCCGCTGCCTACATCGGGCAGAACGATCACGCGGTGGCGGTGCTGGGGTATGAGGTCTCCGGGTTGGAGGACCTGGACCCCGGTGACGTCTTGACGCGGATTCCGCAGGGGCGGTACGCGCGGTTCGTGGTGTCGGACAAGCCGTACGACCTATTGCGGACCGCCTGGGCGCAGGTCGCCAAGGCGGAGGCCGCGGGGACGATCACGCGGTCGCACACCGCGGAGCTGGAGCGGTACACCGGGCCGACCTCGGTCGAGGTGTACGTCTCCTTGGATTGACCTCGTAGAGCTCGCGCCGGGCGCGAGCTCTACGAGCGCCGGGTCCCGCCCGGTTCAGGGCGGGAGCCACGTCGCGCGGAGGCGCGACAATCCTATTCGGCCCCGATGATGAAGGCTTCCAGCTGGGTGCGGGCGATGTCGTCCGCGAGCTGCTTCGGGGGGGACTTCATGAGGTAGGCGCTGGCCGGGATGACCGGCCCGCCGATGCCGCGGTCCTTGGCGATCTTGGCGGCGCGCACGGCGTCGATGATGATGCCCGCCGAGTTGGGCGAGTCCCAGACCTCGAGCTTGTACTCCAGGTTCAGCGGGACGTCGCCGAACGCGCGGCCCTCGAGGCGGACGTAGGCCCACTTGCGGTCGTCGAGCCAGCCGACGTGGTCGGAGGGGCCGATGTGGACGTCGTTGGCGCCGAGCTCCTTCTTGAGGTTGCTGGTCACCGCCTGGGTCTTGGAGATCTTCTTGGACTCCAGGCGCTCGCGCTCGAGCATGTTCTTGAAGTCCATGTTGCCGCCCACATTCAGCTGCATGGTGCGGTCGAGCTGGACGCCGCGGTCCTCGAAGAGCTTCGCCATGACGCGGTGCGTGATGGTGGCGCCGACCTGGCTCTTGATGTCGTCACCGACGATGGGGACGCCGGCGTCGACGAACTTCTGCGCCCAGACCGGATCCGAGGCGATGAAGACCGGCAGGGCGTTGACGAAGGCCACGCCCGCGTCGATGGCGCACTGCGCGTAGAACTTGTCCGCCTCCTCGGAACCCACCGGCAGGTAGGAGACGAGCACGTCGACCTTCGCGTCCTTCAGCGCCTTGACGACGTCGACCGGGTCGCTCTCGGAGAGCTCGATGGTCTCGGCGTAGTACTTGCCGATGCCGTCCAGGGTCGGGCCGCGCTGCACGGTGACGTCGGTCGGCGGCACGTCGGAGATCTTGATGGTGTTGTTCTCGCTGGCGAAGATCGCCTCGGCCAGGTCGAACCCGACCTTCTTGGCGTCCACGTCGAACGCGGCGACGAACTTCACGTCGCGCACGTGGTAGGGACCGAACCTGACGTGCATCAGCCCGGGCACGGTCGAGGACTCGTCCGCGTCCTGGTAGTACCGCACGCCCTGGACCAGCGACGAGGCGCAGTTGCCCACACCCACGATGGCGACGCGTACTTCGGTGGCGTTGTCAGCCTTGTCGATGTCACTCATGGCCGATATTTCCCTCTTTCTGTGGTGCCGCCTTCGTCGATTGCTCTGCGGCAATCAACTCGTTGAGCCAGCGCACTTCACGCTCGCTCGATTCCAGTCCGAGCTGATGGAGCTGCCGGGTGTAGCGATCGAGCGAGCCGCTCGCCTTCTTGATGGCCTCCCGGAGTCCTTCTCGGCGCTCCTCGACCTGGCGCCGCCTGCCCTCCAGGATCCGCATCCGCGCCTCGGCGGGGGTGCGGCTGAAGAAGGCGAGGTGCACGCCGAAGCCGTCATCGGTGTAGTTCTGCGGCCCGGTGTCGGCGAGCAGTTCGGTGAACCGTTCCCGCCCCTCCGGCGTCAGGTGGTAGACGCGCCGCGCCCGCCGCATCGTCGCGCCGGTGACGCTCTCCTCCGCGATCAGCCCATCCGTCTGCATACGTCGCAGGGTGGGGTACAGCGACCCGTAGGAGAACGCGCGGAACGGCCCGAGCAGCCCGGTCAGCCGCTTGCGCAGCTCGTAGCCGTGCATGGGTGCGTCCAGGAGCAGCCCGAGGATTGCCAGCTCGAGCATCGGGCCTCACCCCCTGACTTGTCGACAGATCTAACCGATGGATGCGACTTACCACTATATCGGGCCGATATAACCTTGCGCGCAGAAGCCCTGCGCAATCGGGATAGCCGCAGGTCAGGAGGGCTTATTAATAGCCAGCGGTTCGCCGCCGAGCGTTGTCTCCAGGTAGCCGGTGCGGTTGTCGGCGCCGCGCACGTAGATCCGGGCGATCGGCGGCGCCTCGCTGCGCGCCCCGGCCTCGCGCTCCACGATGATGTGGCTGATCGCGCCGTCCGGCAACCCGACGGTCCGCGGCGCGCCGGCGAGCAGTGCGGCCATGCGCCGCACGTCGAGCTCGGCGAGATCGAGGGTCGGTTCGTCCGGTTCGCGGCCGTTGCTGGCGGTGTACCGGTCGAAGCCGCCGTCGTAGTGGTAGTCGGCGGTGCTCTGCGGGCCGCCCGGCAGCACCCGGTCCACCAGCACGTACTCCGGGTAGAAGGTGACCTCGTCGGCGACGGTGTCGCCGAATTCGGCGCGGTACTCGGCCAGGAAGTAGGCGATGCCTGCCCCGCTGGTGAGCACCGGCAGCTGCTCGTCCGGGCCACCGGGGCCGCCGCAGTTGCTCAGCAACCCCGCCAGCACACCGAGCGCGGCGGCACCGGCGAGCACCGCGGCCGGCACCTGCCAGCGCCGCGGGGTGCGCCGATCCACCCGGACGAGCGGGGCGTCCACCAGGTTCGCCGGGATCTGCAGATCGGCGACGAGCGCGTCCAGCTCACCGAAGGACTTCGCGCGCATGGCGGTCGCGGTCCGCGCGGTGTGCTCGGCGGCGCTCAGCTGGCCATCCGCCAGCGCGGCGTCCAGCACCGAACAGGCATCCACCCGGTCCCGGTCCCGCGCCCGGACGCCGTCGGTTCGCTGCGCCATCCGCTCGCTCCTCACTCCTTGAACGGCCAGACGTTGGCGATCCGGCCGGTCTGGTCGAGCAGCAACCGCCCGGACTCGGAGAATTCGTTCGTCACCGAGAGGTCGACCGAGGTCGCGCCGCGCGGCAGCCCGTACCTGGCGTAGTACTCGCTGGTGACCGGCTCGACGCTGAGGTGCGAGACCGCGCCGTCGCGCACGTTCGCGGCGCCGGGGGCGGCGGCGAGCGCGGCGCCGATGCCGCTCGGGTCGAGCACGCCGAGATCGACCACCGGGGTGTCGGTCTTGCGCGTGGTGACGTCCCGGTCCTGCTCGAAGCCGCCGCGATAGGTGTAGTGCACCAGGCGGTTCGGTTGTCCGGGGAGCGCCCGCGCGATGCTCGCGTGCTCGGGGAAGAGGTCGATCTCGTCGACCTGCAGATCGCCGAACTTCTCCCGGTACCGGCGCAGGAATTCGGCCAGCCCCTCCGCGGTGACCAGCGAGGGGGTCGCGATCACGACGGGCTCGACCGCGCCGAGCTCGGCGATGCCCGGGTACGCCACCGGGGGCGGCGGGGCCTCGTCGCGGTGCGTCACCAGGAATCCGCCGGTGGCGGCGGCCAGCGCGAGCACGGTGACCAGCGCGATCCGCAGCCTGCCCCGGTAGCTGGGCGGCTGCCGGGGCGCGCGGCCGGGGGCGCGCTGCAGGTCGTCGACGAGGGAGGCGAGGTCGTCCAGGGAGCGGGCGGCGGCGAGCAGCTCCACCCGCTCGGCGTGCTCGGCGGCGGCGAGCTGCCCCTCGGCCTGCGCGGTGTCGAGCACGGCGCGGGTGCGCTCGCGGTCGGCGTCGCGCGCGCGGGTGCGGCCGGGGTAGTGGCCCGCGCCGCCCTGCAGCGGACGCCACCCGGTGCTCGCCTGCACCCCCTCGGTGGCGGCCCTGACCCGCGCCGCGGGCAGCTGCAGATCGTCGACCAGCGCGCGCAGCTCGCCGATCGTGGTGGCGGCGGCGACCTGGGCGACGCGATCGTGATACTCGTCGCCGCCGAGCTGCCCCTCCGCGTAGGCGGCATCCAGGAGCCCGGATGCGTTCACGCGATCGAGGTCACGCGCTCGCATGCGGCCGGATGCGGCGGTTGACACAGCCGAATCCTAGAATGTCGCGGCCGGAAACGCGCCTGTTGGCGGTGGATTGCCGCCCGCGGGACCCCGCCCGCGCCGGGGCGGGGGCTTCCCCGCACCGCTACTCTGGGTGGCGTGCGAATTCAGCGGCAGGTGGTCGACTACGCCCTCCGGCGTAAGTCGCTGCTCGCCGACGTCTACGCGGGGCGGGTCGCCGTGGCCGAGGTGTGCGACGCGAACCCCTACCTCCTCCGGGCCGCCAAGTTCCACGGCCGCGGCAGCGAGGTCACCTGCCCCATCTGCCGGAAAGAGCAGCTCACGCTCGTATCCTGGGTCTACGGTGACGGGCTCGGGCAGACGGCGGGGTCGGCCAGAACGCCCGAGGAGCTGGCCAGGCTGGCCGACACCAAGGAGGAGTTCTCGGTGCACGTGGTCGAGGTCTGCCGCTCGTGCCACTGGAACCACCTGGTGCAGTCGTATGTCCTCGGTACCGATCCGGCGCCGCGGCGCGGCCGGTCCGGCGCGAACCGCGAGAACCGGCCCGGCTCCGGCCGGCGCAGCGCGGCCGAATGAGCCGCGCACCGGCTCTTCCGCGCAGGCAGCGGCGGAGCCGTGACACCGCCGAGCGGTGAACCCGACGCCATGAGCGTGCCCAGAGACGAGCAACGGAGATTTTGTCAGTGAATTCGCCCTACGAGCGTTCCCCCTACGGCGAAGAACCGCACGGCGGCCGTACGCAGCGCGGTGCACACCAAGATTTCCAGTCCAGGCCGCAGCCGCAGCGCCCGGGCGGCCCGCCGCCCGGCGCCGGGCGCCCGATGCCGCAGGACGGCAGGCCGATGCCGCCGCGGCAGGGCGGCCCCGGCCAGCGCCCGCCGCAGCGCCAGGGCCCGCCGCCCGGCCGCCCGGCCGGGCCCTACCAGGGCGGCCCGCCGCCGAACGGCCGCCAGGCCCCCGGCCGGCCCCCGGCCCAGAACCCGGGGCGCCCGCCGCGCCGCGACGGCGTCCCCTCCGGGCCGATCCCCGGCCCCGGCGATCCCGCCAACCGCACCCAGCGCATGGCGCGCCCCGGCGAGACCGCGCAGCGCGCGGGCGGCGCCGAGCGCACCCGGCCCGGTACCGGCGATGCCGTCCGGCGGCAGCCCACCGGTGAGACCGCGCGGCGCGCGGCCGCGGCGGGCACCGGCGGCCGGGCCGCGGTCCGCCGCGACGGCACCGCCACCGGCGAGCGCAGCAGGCAGGGCGGCCCGCCCGGCCCGCCGAACCGGCGCAACGGCGGCGGCAAGGGCGGCGGCCGCGGCGACGGGCGCAAGAAGAAATTCCCGTGGAAGATCGTGCGCCGCACCCTCTACGTGCTGGTCGCGCTGATGATCGTGGTGCCGAGCGCGGTCTTCCTGGTCGCGTACAGCACGGTCTCGGTGCCCAAGCCGGGCGACCTGGAGACCAACCAGGTGGCCACCATCTTCGGCTCCGACGGCACCACCGTGATCAGCAAGGTGATCCCGCCGGAGGGCAACCGCACCGAGGTCGGCATCGACCAGATCCCGCCGCACGTGCGCAACGCGGTGATCGCGGCCGAGGACCGGGACTACTACTCCAACCCCGGCTTCTCGCTCTCCGGCTTCGCCCGCGCCGCCAGGGACAACCTGCTCGGCAAGGAGAGCGCCGGCGGTGGCTCGACCATTACCCAGCAGTACGTGAAGAACGCCATGGTCGGCGACGAGCGCTCGCTCACCCGCAAGATGCGCGAGCTGGTGATCTCGGCCAAGATGGCGCGCCAGTGGAGCAAGGAGCAGATCCTCGCCGCCTACCTGAACACCATCTACTTCGGCCGCGGCGCGTACGGCATCGACGCCGCCGCCAAGGCGTACTTCGGCAAGCCGGTGCAGGAGCTGACCGTCGCCGAGGGCGCGGTGCTCGCCGCCACCATCCAGCTGCCCTCCGCGCTGGACCCGGAGAAGAACCCGGAGGGCGCCAAGACCCGCTGGGGTTACGTCCTGGACGGCATGGCCGCGGGCGGCAACCTGCCCGCCGCCGAGCGCCAGTCCATGCAGTACCCGCCGGTGGTCCCGCTGGCCTCGCTGCAGGACAACGAGCTGGACCAGGGCCCGGAGGGGCTGATCAAGACCCAGGTGCTGCGCGAGCTCTCCGCGGCGGGCATCAGCGAGCAGCAGCTCAACACCGACGGCCTGCAGATCACCACCACCATCGACCCGCAGATGCAGGAGTCGGCGGTGAACGCGGCGCGCACCAAGATGGAGGGCGAGCCGGAGCAGCTGCGCGCGGCGGTCGTCTCCATCGACCCGCACACCGGCGCGGTCCGCGCCTACTACGGCGGCGAGGACGGCCAGGGCTACGACTTCGCCAATGCCGGGCTGCAGGTCGGCTCCTCGTTCAAGCCGATCGGCCTGGCCGCGAACCTGGAGCAGGGCATCCCGCTCTCGCAGATGTACGACAGCTCGCCGGTGACGGTGAACGGCATCAAGATCACGAACGTCGAGGGCGAGCAGTGCGGCACCTGCACCATCGCCGAGGCGCTCAAGCGCTCGCTGAACACCAGCTTCTACCGGATGCAGCTGGACATGCAGAACGGCCCGCAGAAGATCGCCGACATGGGGCACAAGCTCGGCATCCCCGAGTCGCTGCCCGGCGTCGGCAAGACGCTGACCGAGCCGGACGGCGCGGGCCCGAACAACGGCATCGTGCTCGGCCAGTACCAGGCCAGGGTGCTCGACATGGCGTCGGTGTACGCGACCTTCGCCGCCTCCGGGATGTACCACGCGCCGCACTTCGTCTCCAAGGTGGTGGCCGCCGACGGCACCACCCTGCTCGACCGCGGCGACGTCCCCGGTGAGCAGCGGGTCTCGGCGGCGGTGGCGGACAATGTCACCGCGGCCATGAAGCCGATCGCCGGCTACTCCCGCAACCACGGCCTGGCCGGCGGCCGGGAGTCCGCGGCCAAGACCGGTACCGCGCAGCTCGGCGACACCGGCGAGAACAAGGACACCTGGATGGTCGGGTACACCCCGTCGCTCTCCACCGCGGTCTGGGTGGGCAGCACCGACAACTCGGCGCTGCGCAACTACGGCGGCGCCATGATCTACGGCTCCAGCCTGCCCTCGGACATCTGGAAGGCGACCATGGACGGCGCGCTCAAGGGCACGTCGAACGAGACCTTCCCGAAGCCGGCGCCGATCAAGGGCCAGGCCGGCGTCCCGGAGTGGACCGCCCCGTACACCCCGCCGTCCAGCACCGAGCAGGAGCCGCTGCCGCCGGTGATCATCACCCCGTCGCAGGTGGAGATCCTGCCCGGCATCACCATCCCGGTGCCCGGTGTCGCGCCGCAGACCCAGCAGCAGCGCCCGCAGCAGCAGTCCCAGCCGGATGCCGGGCCGCTGCCGGGGCAGCCGATGGCGCCGAGCGGCACCCCGGCGCCCGGCGCGGGCGGCAACGAGGACTCGGAGGGCGGCAGGCCGAACGGCTCCCGGTAGCCTCGGATTTCGTGACCGAGCAGCAGGTGGCCGACGATCGAGCGGCCGGCGGTACCGGGCCGGCCGCCGGCTCGCCCGGCACCGGCCCGGACGCCGTGTACCACCCGCTTCCCGGCTACATCGCGCCCGCGCCGCTCGCGCCCGACCTGCGCTCCGCGGACGGGCGGGACAAGCCGAGCCGCAACGATTCGCTCGCCGCGCAGCTCAGCACCGCGGTGGGCGGCCCGGTCGGCGACCACGCGCTGATCGGCCGGGCCAGGTACTGGACGCCGCTGCGCGTGCTGCTCGCCTTCGCGGTGCTCTTCCTCGCGCTGGGCTGGTCGACCAAGGCGGCCTGCATCCAGCAGACCTCGGACGGCAATGGCCAGCTCTCGCTGGACTGGAACAACGGCCGCCAGTATGTGGCCATGTGCTACTCCGACACCGTGCCGCTGTACGGCGCGGAGCGGCTCAACGAGGGCGCCTTCCCGTACAAGAAGTACTGGGTGGAGCAGACCCCCGAGGGCGGCACCGAGGTCAGGTACATGGAGTATCCGGTGCTCTCCGGGCTCTACCAGTACCTGGCCATGCGGATCGCCAAGACCTACGACATGCTGCCGCTGCCGGGGGCGGGTGCGCTGCAGGTGGTCATCTACTTCAATGTGGTGGCGATCGGGCTGGCACTGGCCTGGCTGGTCACCGTCTGGGCGACCACCCGATCCGCCGGGCGGCGACCGTGGGATGTCGCCCTGCTGGTCTGCTCGCCGCTGGTGATCGTGCACGCCTTCACCAATTTCGACGCCCTCGCCACCGCCTTCGCCGCCACCGGGCTGCTGGCCTGGGCCCGGCGCAGGCCGGTGCTGGCCGGGGTGCTGCTCGGCCTCGGCGGCGCCGCCAAGCTGTACCCGCTGCTGCTGCTCGGCCCGCTGGTGATCCTCTGCCTGCGCGCCGACCCGCTGCACCGCACCCCTGGCCCGCGCCCCGGCCCCCGGCTCGGCTCGGTCCGCGACCTGGACACCTTCCTGGACTGGTGGGACGGCCGCCGGCAGCGGCTGGAGGCGCTCAGCGCACGCCCGCTCGGCGCCGCCGGTGCCACGGTCGCGGCGGCGCTGCTCACCTGGGGGCTGGTGAACCTGCCGATCGCGCTGCTCTATCCGCAGGGCTGGCGCGAGTTCTTCCGGCTCAACACCACCAGGCACGCCGACCCCGACTCGATCTACAACGTGGTCACCTCGTTCACCGGCTGGGCCGGCTTCGACGGGAAACTGGTGCACGGCGAGGCCCCCGGCATCCTGAACATGGTCTCGCTCGCCGCCTTCGCCCTGGCCTGCCTCGCCATCGCCTACCTGGCGCTCACCGCGCCCCGCCGCCCCCGCCTCGCCCAGCTCTGCTTCCTGCTGATCGCCGCCTTCCTGCTGACCAACAAGGTGTGGAGCCCGCAGTACTCGCTCTGGCTGGTTCCGCTGGCCGTCCTGGCCCTCCCGCACCGCCGCATCCTCCTGGCCTGGATGACCATCGATGCCCTGGTCTGGGTCCCCCGCATGTACTACTACCTCGGCACCGACCGCAAAGGTCTCCCCGAACAGTGGTTCACCGCCACCGTCCTCCTCCGCGACCTGGCCGTCCTGGCCCTCTGCGCCCTCGTGATCCGCCAGATCTACCGCCCCACCGAAGACCCCGTCCGCCGCGACTACGCCGACGACCCCCTCGGCGGCGTGTTGGACCGAGCCCCCGACCCCCTACTCCCCTGGCTCCCCGAGCGTCTCCGCCCCAACCCCAAACCCACCCACCTCTGAAGCCCCACCAGGGGGCGAGTCTTACGAGCCCCGTTAGCCGGGCCAAACAAACACAGCCCCCTAGACGCTTCGCAGGAATCTCGCCTGTCTGCCTGGTTCCTGGGGGAGCAAGTCGAGCGCCAGCTCCCAAGCCGACCCCGTCCACGGGTCGAAGAGCGGAGTCCCGGCGATGGTCGGCAGATGTCGGCAGGACTGGGAAAGCGCGGCGAGCGCGCTCTCCGTCGAGCCGGATTCGTTGGTGCCGACGAAGACCACCGAGAGCCCGATCAACCCACCGCGCAGCACCAGCGTCGAGAGCCGCTGCACATCGATCCCCTGGTACCCGTGCGGGAAGTCGGCGGCTACCAGGATCCGGTGCTCGGCCGGCGGCACCCCGGCCCCGCCGCTCAACGCCAGTTCGGCGAGTTCGACGGCTTCGACCAGGGCTTGCAGCCGGGCCGAGATATCGGTGTGGTCGCTGATCGGCGCTCCCTCCAGCACGGGGGCGAGCAGCGGGGTGAGGCCGCGGAATCCCTGGCTGAGGTCGATGAGGTCGACCACCGTGCGCCGGTCGGGGACGGCCGAGATGAGCCGGGCGAGCAGCGCCCCGACCACGGGGGCGACGGCGGCGCTGGATTCGGTGTCGATCCAGAGCGGGCGGTTGAGCGGCACCGGTACGCAGTACGGCACCCGGAGCGAGCCGCGCTCGATGGCGTACAGCTCGCCGAGCCGGATGCCGTCCGACGCGGCGGGCGGGCGGTCCCAGGCGGGGGCGTCCCAGGAGGCGAGTGCCGGCGGCAGTAGCCGGTCCGCCTCGGCGAGTTCGCGGAGCAGCTGTTCGCTGTCCCTGCGGTGGTTGCCCTCGGCGATGCCGATGAGCTCGTCGTAGCGCTGCTGGGCGAGCTGCCTCGCCTGTTCGGCGGCCGGGGTGTTGCGGGTCGCCGGGTCGGAGACGGCAGCGGAGAGTTCCTGGTCGAGCCGCTTGTCGGCGTAATCGCGGGCGGCGATCAGCGCCGCCGCGGAGCGGGCCGCGTCCTCGAAGATCATCCAGATGCGTTCGAGGCCGTGCGCGACCTCGAGCGGTGCCCCCGGCGCGGAGGGAGTTATGCCGGGGGCCACGACCCCGGGCTGAGCGCCCGCCCCGCCGGTGCCGGACGCACCGCCGGTGCCCGGCGTCGGGGCGGCGATCCCGTGGGCGGGGAGCAGCGCACCCATCCCACCGGCGTACCCCTGCCCGACGGCGCGCAACTTCCAGCCGTTTCCCCGCCGGTACACCTCGAAGCAGATGAGCGCCGTCTCCCCGGCCGACGGGGCGACGGTGAAGCGGGCGATCCCGCCCCCGTCCACCCCGGTGAGCACGGCCTCGACCGAGCCGAGCCCACCCGGCGGCACCGGCGCCGCCGGATCGGCCGCGGCGACGAGCAGCACCGCCTGCGCGTCGGCGCGCACGGCGGCCGGGTCGACGACGACGGCGCTGCCGGTGAGCGCGACACCCGGCGCGGCCGGGCGCTCGGCGGACACGTGATCCTCCGGGCCGGTGACCCGCAGGTTGTCCGCCACCACCAGGGCCGCGAAGCGCAGCGCCGCACCCGCGGACGCCTCGAAACGCACGGCCCCGGCGGTGAGCGGGATGTTCTGCCCGGCCTGCAACTGGATCACGACATCCGCTCCGCTCAGCTGTTCACCAGGAACCGGCCCAGCTGCGGGACCGCCTCGCCCGGGTGCTTGGCCTGGAACCCCTCGCCGAGCGCGATGAACTTCCAGTCGCCGCCGGCGCGGTAGATCTTGGCCATCGCCATGGCGGTGAACGGCATGCCGCCCGCCAGCGTGAAGCGCGCCAGCTCGGCATTGTTGCTGCCGTCGACCAGGCGGCAGAAGGCGTTCTGCACCTGCTCGAAGGAGTGCCCCTTGTAGGAGGTGACGATGAAGAGCAGCGTGTTGACGTGCGCGGGCACCCGGGTGAGATCCACCAGGATCACCTCGTCGTCGCCGTCGCCCTCGCCGGTCAGGTTGTCGCCCTGGTGCCGGACCGAGCCGTCCTTGGAGCTGAGCTGGCCGTAGTAGGCCACGTCGACCAGGTTGTTGTCGGCGAACATGGTCACCGAGGCATCGAGGTCGATATCGACGGTGCGGCTGCCGAACATGCCGCGGGTGCGCACCGGGTCCCAGCCGAGCCCCATCTTGACGAAGGTCAGCTGGGCGCCGCCCTCCTTGCGCAGCGTGACTCGCTGGCCCTTCTCCAGGCTGACCGGCCGGTCCTTGCTCAGGCTCACCTCGGCGGGCGGCTGCTGCGGCGGCGCGGCGGGCGGGTAGCCCTGCGGGCCGCCCTGCGGCGGGTACCCACCCTGCTGCGGCGGCGGGTAGCCGCCCTGCTGCTGCGGGTAGCCACCCTGCGGGGGCGGCGGGTAGCCCTGCCCGCCCTGCGGCGGGGGCGGGTAGCCGCCCTGCGCGGGCTGCTGCGGCGGCGGGTACCCCTGGGTCGGCGCGTACTGCTGCTGCGGCGGCGGGTAGCCCTGCGTCGGCTGCGCGACCTGGGTCGGCGCGGGCGGCGGCGGGGGCGGCGGCGCGCTCTGGGGCTGCGGGGCGGGCGAATCGTCCACGCTCACGCCGTGATCGGTGACCAGCGCGGCGAAGCCGCCCGCGTAGCCCTGCCCGACCGCGCGCACCTTCCAGGCCCCCTGGCGCCGGTACAGCTCCAGCGCGATCACGATGGACTCGCTGGCCAGGCCGTCGATCCGGTACTCGAAGAGCTGGTTCCCCTGCGCGTCGGAGACGATCGCGGTGGGCGCGGGGAACCGGCCGAAGTTGCTGCTCGCGTCCTCCAGCGTGATCACCGCGCGGATCTGCGCGATATCCGGCGGCACCTGGGCCAGCGAGACCGCGAGCGCGGCGGGCCCCCCGGCCGCCGGCACCAGGTTCACGCCGGGACCGCTCGGCTGGTTGAAGAAGACGAAGTCGGCGTCGGTGCGGACCTTCCCCTGTTCGGTGACGAGCAGCGCGGAGAGATCCGCGGGAGCCGTGAGCTGGATGGAGACCACGACGTCGTTGACTGCCAGTGGGCCGTTCTGGCCTTTGGCGAGTGATGCGGACAAGTTCGACCCTTCGCTTGTCGGTGCGTTCGAAGCCACTCTACGAGAATCGCCCGCGGGCGCGGCGGCGTGAACACCCCGGGGACATCTGGGGACAAATCGGAACCTGTGCACAACCGTGGTTCGCGAAGACCGCAGGCCACAGCCGGATCGGTTAGTGTGTCGCTCGCACGGAACACCGCGAACCCTCCGCCGTTCCCCCGAGACCACAGGCGACTTCCTATGGCACAGCTGTTCGAGCAGTCGAAGAAGGTGATCGAGGCCCATCTCGCAGGCACCAGTGTCCGCGCGATCTCCGGCTCGATGATCGCCTACGAAGGAAACGTGCAGTTCAAGTCCGCCGGCTTCGGCGGCGGCGACGGCGTGCTCGCCGGGCTCAAGCGCCGCGCCACCGGTGAGAAGCTCTCGCTCATGGAGTGCGGCGGCAACGGCCGCGTCTTCTTCGCGGTGAACGGGCAGAACGTCACCGTGGTGAACCTGAACAACGAGACGCTGCAGGTGGAGTCGCAGCAGCTGCTGGCCTTCGCGGGCAACCTGCGCACCGACATCCGCTTCGCCGGGGTGCGCGGCGCCTCGACCGGGCAGGGGCTCTTCACCACCACCGTCACCGGCCAGGGGCAGGTCGCGCTGCTCTCCGCGGGCGGCCCGCTGATCCACCTCGAGGTCAGCCCGCAGTACCCGCTGATCGTCGATCCGGATGCCTTCGTCGCGGCCCAGGGCAACCTCAACCAGTCCTTCGTCACCGACGTCTCCTGGCGCACGGTCATGGGGCAGGACGCGGGCGAGGCGTTCTCGCTGCGCTGGGACGGGCAGGGCGTCGTACTGATCCAGCCCGCGGAACGGTGAGGGGCGCTTCCATGTTCGAGAAGGTCAACGGCAAGGTCGTCAAGGTCAACGTCGGGATGGCGGGCGGCGTGGTCGCGCGCAAGGGCGCCATGCTCTTCTACACCGGCGACGTCTCGTTCTCCCCGCACCAGATCGCCGGGATGGGCGGCGGCGGCATGGGTGGCATGGGCGGCGGCATGATGCGCATGGCGGGCCGGATGATGGCGGGCGAGCACGAGAGCACCATGCTGGCCCAGGGCAACGGCGAGGTGCACTACGGCCTGGCCGGGCTGGAGATCCACGTGGTGCAGATGCAGCCGGGCGCGGTGCTCCGGGTGGAGGCATCCCGGCTGCTCGCCAACTCCGCGCAGCTGCAGAGCTCGGTCGTCTCGGTGGCGAGTTCCAGCAGCGGTGGCGGCGGGGGCGGCGGCATCATGGGCGCGCTGCGCGGCGCCGCCTCCGGCGCGCTCACCGGGCAGGGCATGTTCACCACCCAGCTCAGCGGGCAGGGCTCGGCGGTGCTGCTCGCGCACGGCGGATTCCTGGAGCTCCAGGTGGGCGGGCCGAATCCGATCGTGGTCGATCCGCAGGCCTTCGTGGCCGCGTACGGCAATGTGCAGACCGAGCTGAAGACGGCGATGAGCTGGCGGGACGCGGTCGGCCGCGGCGCGGGCGAGGCAATGCAGCTGCACTGCGTCGGCCAGGGCATCGTCTACGTGCAGGCCTCCGAAGAGAAGTTGTGAGCCATGAGCCAGATCCTGAACCCCATGAATCTCGGTGAGAGCGACAACATCCCGGGAAACAGCTACGCGTACTCCATCGACCTGAACAAGCCCTGGTTCATGCGCAAGGGCGCGATGATCGCCTACTACGGGCAGATGAACTTCCAGGTGCTCACGCACGGCCTGCACGGCGGGCTGCTGAACATGGTGTCGCAGCAGTTCTCCGCGCCACTGTTCACCAGTGACTATGTGGTGGCCGAGGGGCACGGCAAGCTGATCATCGGCGACCGCGGCTACGACATCAATTCCTACGACCTGGACGAGGGCAACCTCACCATCCGCGCCGCCAACCTGCTCGCCTTCGAGCCGGGGCTCTCGCTGAACCAGTCCATCGTGCCCGGCTTCCTCACCCTGATCGGCACCGGCAAGTTCCTGGCCTCCTCGAACGGCCCGGTCATGTTCGCCGAGCCGCCGCTGCGGGTGGATCCGGAGTCCCTGGTCGGCTGGGCGGACTGCCCGTCCCCGAGCCACCACTACGACCAGCGCTGGATCACCGACTTCCTGGCGGCGGGCGCGGCGCGGTTCGGCGTCAGCTCGGGCGAGGAGCGGCAGTTCGACTTCACCGGCGCGGGCACCGTGCTCATCCAGTCGAGCGAGAAGGTGCTCAGCGATTCCCAGGTGGTCCGCACCATCGAGGGGCAGCTGCAGAGCGGGATGACGGTCGGCGGGCTGCAGCGGTTGCAGGGCGTGATCGCCCAGCAATTGGCCGGTCAGCAACAGCAGTACTGAAAACACCTGCGCGCCGGTATATTCGGGCGCGCTCCGCCGATCGGTTCGGCGGGCCGCGATTTCCGCGGGAGCAGGACGAACGAAGGACGAGGATGTCGATCCGCCGCGCCGGTAGGCGAACCATGGTCGCGGCGGTACTCGCCGCCAGCCTGCTCGGGTCGGTGAGCCCGGCGCTCGCCGAGCCGGCACCGGCCCCCAACGTCGTGACCGCCAAGGCGGTCGCGCCGGGCGGCTCCTACGTGGAGAAGGTGGAGGCACTGGACGCGCGCAATGTCCGGCTGCACATCCACTCCGCCGCCATGAACCGGACCCTGGTCGTCGACGTGCTCCGCCCCGCCGACACCTCGGCGCCGCGGCCCTCGCTCTACCTGCTGAACGGCGCGGGCGGCGGCGTGGACTCGGCCTCCTGGCAGCGGATGACCGACGCGCTGGATTTCCTCGGCGACAAGAACGTCAACGTGGTGCAGATCATCGGCGGCGCCTGGACCTTCTACACCGACTGGAAGTCGGCCGACCCGGTCCTCGGCGTGAACAAGTGGAAGACCTACATCAGCGAGGAGCTGCCGCCGCTGATCGACGAGGTGCTCGGCACGAACAAGGTGAACGCCATCGCCGGGCTCTCCATGTCCGGGGTGTCGGTGCTGAACCTGGCCATCGCCAAGCCGGGGCTGTACCGCAGCGCGGCCGTCTACAGCGGGCTGGCGCAGACCAGCGACCCCATCGGCCAGAACATGGTGAAGGTGACCGTGGAGACCTGGGGCGGCGGCGACGCCGAGAACATGTGGGGCCCGGCGGACGACCCGCTGTGGAAGGCCAACGACCCCATCGTCAACGCCGAGCAGCTGCGCGGCACCGACCTGTTCGTCTCCACCGGCAGCGGGATTCCCGGCGTCTACGACGAGCCGGGCGGGAAGTTCCGGCTGGAGAAGCCGGCCGATACCCCGCAGACCGTCGCCATCGGCGCGGTCATCGAGGCGGGGGTGAACTGGTCCACGCACAACCTGGACAACCGCCTGCAGGAGCTCGGCATCCCCGCCACCTTCGTCTACCGCGACAGTGGCACGCACTCCTGGGGTTACTGGCAGGACGACCTCAAGGCCTCCTGGCCCGTCCTGGAGAAGGGCCTGAACTCTCAGCCCTGAGTCTCGAGACCGGCGGCCTCGGGTGGGGTGCGGGGTAGGCCGACCGGCCTACCCCGCGAGCTTCTTCGCCGCGGTGGCGGCGGACGCACGGGCGCCGGCGTGGAACCACTCCACCATCTCGGCCCCCGCATCGGCCCCCCGCGTCTCCGTCAGCACGAGATTCGGGCTGGTCCAGCCCAATTCCTCCAGCTCCCCGTGCCGCGGCCGGATAGCGAAATCCGCCGAAGCGAGCAGCTCCGCGTCCAACGCCCCGTCCCCGGCGGCGAGAAGCGGCGCCCCGGGCGCCAGCTCCCCGGACTCCAGCAACCGCTCCCGCACCTCGGCGACGGCGACGCTCTTGCACACCGCCCGCGGCATGGCGTAGATCTTGCGCCCCTGCTGCGAAGCGCCCCACCCGTGCGCCCGGCACCACCCGTCCCACTCCGCGAGGAACCCCGCGGGCATGGCCGCCACATTCACCACCAGGTAGCAGAAGAGCTCGTCCGCCTCCCGGAACTTGAGCACCCAGGAGTCGTCGATCCGGCGCAGCAACTCGGCCCGCACCTCGGCGAGCCCGGCCCCGCCCGCCGCCGCCGCCCGCCCGGTCGCCGCCCGCCATGCGCTATCCGGCTCCCCGTCGACCAGCACATTCCCGCCATTGCTCGTCACCGCGTACCGGAACGGCCCGCCCGGCAGCGCGATCCGCCGGTACTGCTCGATGGTCCGGGTCGTGGTCGGCAGCACCGCGGCCACCCCGGCCAGCTCGCGGAGCCGGACACCGGCCCGCGCGGTGAGGTACGAGATCGGCTCCCCGTCCAGGTGTTCCACGCAGACCAGCGATTCGGCGTCGCCGCTCGCCGCCCGCGAGTAGATCATGGTGCGGTCCAGATCGGTGGCCACCAGGGCCGGTAGAGCAGAGCTCACTGCACGTCCTTGATCAATCCCATACACGAATAGGCCAGCTCGGGCACGACCTCCACCGGGACCCCCCGCGCGGCGGCCAGCATCCGGATGTGCGCGTGCTCCGGCGCGTCGGCATCGCGGACGAGCACCCGCCACGGCACCCGGCGCAGCAGCACCCGGGTGGTCTCCCCGACCCCCGGCTTGACGAAGTTCACCGTGCCGATGCCGTACTCGGCGCGCACCCGCTCCACCGACCCCCACCCGGTCCAGGTCGGGGTGCGGTCGCTCGCCCGGATCGCCGCCACCTCGGCGGGCACCAGGTCGCGCACGGTGTCGAAGGCGTCGGTGACGGTGTCGAGCAGCCGCCCGGAGACGTCGTCGGCGGCCAGCTCGCGGTAGAACTTGGCGCCGTGGAAATCGCGCGCGCCGATGAGCTCGGCGTTCAGCACGGTCCGCGAGACCAGCCCGGAGACGGTGGAGTTCAGGCAGGCCGAGGCGATGAGGAAGTCGTCGCGGGTGCCGAAGGTGCGCACGCAGTGGCCCGGGTCGGCGAGCACCGCGAGTTCGTCGTCGAAGCGGGCGCCGCCCGCCGCGTGGTACTCGTCGAGCGCGGCGGTGAGCTCCCTGGCGATGGCGCCCTTGCCGGTCCAGCCGTCCACGAAGACCACCGAGGCGGGGTCGTGGTGCGCCGCCAGGTAGTCGAGCGCCACCGCGTCGATACCTCGATCGCGCACGATGGACACGGCATAGTGCGGCACCGTCAGCGCCGGGCTCCGGTGCCGCAGCCAGCGCCGCATGAGGATCCCGATCGGGGTCCCCGCCCTGGCCAGCGAGACCAGCACCACGTCGTCGCCGCGCTCGGCGACCACCAGCTCGGCCACCGTGCCGACGGCGAGCGCGAGCCGCTCCGCGCTCTCCGCCAGCACCTTGTCGAAGAGCTCGCGGTAGGCGGCGTCCGGCTGGAACTCGATGGGCAGCGACTCCGCGTAGTGCGCGACCCCGGCCTGGATCCGCTGCTCCCGCTCGGCCACATCGGCTTCCAGGTCGACTGCGGAGAGATCCTTCAGCAGCCAGGCCACCTCGTGGGCGGCGTAGGAGCCGAAATCCGGGCCGTACAGCGGCTCCGGCAGCGCGCGGGCCGCGCGCAGCAGCCGCGGATCGGCGCCGGGCACCACCGCGACCAGCACATCGGCCCCGCCGGCGGTGAGCACGTCCAGCAGCCCGCCCGCGGCGGTGAGCGCGGGGGTGTCGGCGGGTTCGTCCAGCACCAGCACCAGCAGCGGGTCGGCGCCAGGCCAGGCGGCGTTGTAGAGGTAGCGCGGCGCGTCGTCCCCGGACTCCGGCGCGGTGAACCGGAAGCCGCGGCGCAGCGGGTAGTCCGGCTCGTCCAGCACGTACGCCGGTGAGCGCGTGGTCGTCTGGAACCGCGTCGGCGTTCCCGCCGCGGCCAGCGCGGCGGCCAGCCGCAGCGGAAGGTACATGAGCTCTTCGTGGCCGATCACCACGGCCGGCCGGGCGGGATCGAGCCCGCTCCGCAGCTCGGCCGCGGCCGCCGCCAGCGCCCGCTCGAACCCGGGCAGATCGGCGCGCAGGAACCCGTGCCGCCCGCCCTCGGGAACGTCGGCGGGCCACGGCAGCCGCACCCGTGCCACCGAACCCCGCCGCGCGCCGGCCGGGTTCAGCCGGTGCTCGGGCAACGCCGCCACCGCGGCGGGCAGCCCGGCGGGCACCTCGGCGCGCCCCGCCGCCAGGCACACGGTGTCGATCCGCGCGCCCAGCTCGGCGGCCGCGTCCTCGACCTTCGCCCGATCCGCCGCGGTGCGCATGTCGACCAGGCTGGCCAGCACGTAGTGCGTGCGCGGCGCGAAGCGGTGCAGCGCGCGGAGCGCGTCCAGCGCGGTTGCCCCGGTCGAGATCTCGTCGTCCACCAGCACCAGCGGCAGCCCGTCGGCGAAGACCCCGGCGGGCTCGGGCTGCAGCAGGTGCGAGGTGGCGTGCGAGTGCCCCTCCTCGAAACCGGCGAGGGTGTGCGCGGCGGGCACCGCGCGGCGGGTGGAGTGCAGGTAGCACCTGGCCCCGATCCGGGCGGCGACGCAGTGCCCGAGCCCGGTCGCGGTCTCGGCGAAGCCGAGTACCACCGCATCGCTGCCGCCGAGCCGCTCCCGCACCAGGTCACCGAGGCGATTCCCGGCGTCGAGCACCGCGGCGGGGTCGGTCGGGATGTGCTTGCCGAGCACCGTGGAGACCAGCAGGTGCGCGCGGCGCGGGTTGCCCTTGCGCAGCCCCGGCTCGATCAGCCCGGGATCGGTGCCGTCGTACCCGAGCGCGAAACCGAGCTCCCTGGTCGCCCAGCTCATTCCGTCACCAGCGCGGTGAGCAGGTCGACGAAGGAGACGCCCTTGTTCGCCACCCCGAAGACCCGCGCGCGCAGCACGGTCTGCCTGGCCCAGCTGCGGTGCGGGCGCATCTCGTTCATCTTGTTCCGGTAGCCCGAGGCGGCGACCCCGCCGACGTCGGCGCGCAGGATGTCCAGCGCGTCCGAGTACTCCTCGTGCGTCACCACCGAGAGCGCGTGCACCGCGGCCACGTGCGAGGGGTGGATGACGGTCTTGCCCTGGATGCCGTTGGCCCGGTCCAGCGTGATCTCCCGGAGCAGCCCGTCCAGATCCCGGCTCACCAGGTACTGGCGGAATTTCACCGCGTCCGACTCCTCGAAGGGCGCGGTGCGCAGCAGCGGCCGGAACATCCGCTCGTGGTCGGCGAAGTACTCCCAGACCGGGCCGGTGATCACGAAGCCGGTGCCGTCCGCGCGGCCGAGGTAGTTCACGATGTCGGCGATCACGTCGGCGACCACCCGGACGTCGTAGATGGTGAGGTCGCGGTCGCGGCGGATGCCGAAGGTGGCGCACATGTCGGTGGCGCCGACCCGCACCGCGAGCACCTGCTCCCGGTGCGCGGCGAGCAGCTCCGCGATCCGGCCGAGTTCCCGGTCCCTGGTCTGCCGGTGCACCAGCGCCGCCGACTCCAGCACCGGCATGGCGTACACGGTGCGGCCGAGCCGCTGCGTCGCCGCGGCCAGCGCGGTGAAGTAGGAGGGGCCGCTGAGGCTGTCGAACTTGGGGAAGACGAATCCGGTGAGCACGGCGGCGCCGGGGCCGAGCGCCTCCGCGATCTCGGTGATGGTGGCGGCGTCGCGCACCCGGACGAAGAGCATGGGGTTCGGGTCCGGGTCGGCGGCGAGCTCGTCGAGCACCGCCACCGCCTGCGCCTTCGCCCACTCGACCTCGTGGTCGGCGACCGCGTCCTCCAGGTCGATCACCATGGAGCAGACGCCGCGCGCGGCCCGGCGCCGGATCGTCGCGGCCAGATCGTCCCTGGTCGCCGGGGCATATAGGGTCGCGCCGAGCGCGATCGCGAGCAGGTCACGCTCGTCGCTGTCGCCGAACGGCCGCGGCCGCCGGTAGAACAGCTCCGGCGCCCTTCCGCCCGGCAGCTGCCGGAAATGGCACAGCGGCGTCCGTTTGCGCAGGGAGACCTCCTGCGCGACGGCAATGCTCGCGGTCATCGCGGCCCCGTCCTCATCCTCGTCGGTGTCCTGGTTCTTTCCGCATTCGATCCACCACGCCTGCGATGAAGTCGGCGATGGTGTCGAGCTCTGTGACGTATGCCCAGTAGTTCGGGTGCCTACCGGTCAGGGCGGCGACGGCGCGGTCGATTCGGTCGATCTGGGCATCGAGTACCGAACCCCATTCGGCGACGAGCCCTCGGCTCACCGCGAGCATCTGCGCGTCCCGCAGCCGGAATCGTACGGCCTCGGCCGTGGAATTCGGGTTCGCGGCGACCTCGCGCAGCAGGGTGAGTCGCCGGGTCACGGCATCGACCTGCTGCTCGGCCGCCGCGAGGCTGGCGCGCGCGGAGGTGGTCAGTTCAAGCGCGGTCTCCGGATCGTGCTCGGCCGCCGCGGCCCGCGCTCCCGCTAGTGCGGTCTCGGCGGCGGCGACGGCCTGCTGGCTAACCCGCTCATTGTTGGTCAGATCGGCCGAACTCGCAGCGTTGAACTCGCGCAGCAACGCCGAGTAGGCCGCGCCGAGCCCCTCCGCCCTGGTCCGGACCGCGGCGATGCGCGTGGTCACCGAGGCGATCGCATTGGCCGCGGCGCCGCGCCGAGAAGGGGCCTGCGCCAATGCTTCCGACAGCAGCGCGGTCACCTCGCGCAGCGCGGTGGCGGCGGCGCGCACCCGGCCCGGCCCCTCGGTCGTGGCCGCGGCCAGTGTGAGCAGCGCCTCATCCACCGCCGCGACCCCGGAGCGAATCGAGCGATACCCGGTGTACTCCGAGCTCGCGGCGGCGGTGAGCACCCGCTCCGCCTCGGCCCGCACCTCCTCGGCGAACCGGGGCACCGCGCCGAGCACCGCGACCGCGTCCTCCAGCCGCGCCCGGTGCGCAGTCCAGAATTCGTCCACCGCGCGCCCCGCCTCGGCGAGCTGCCCGGTGACCTGCTCGGCGCGGAGCGCGCCGCCGGGCACCGGGGTGCCGTCCCGCTCGGCCGCCTCCAGATCGTCGTTCAGGGCCAGATACACGCCCGCCGCCGTGTAGCAGCGGTTGCGGATCGTTTCCCAGCCCCGCGCGAGCGCCGGATCGGGGCGCACCTCGGCGACCGCCCGCACCGCCGAATCGGCAGCGCTCTGCCGTCGGTCCATGTCGAGAAAGGCCGCGACCACACCGGCCCGAGCCTGCTCGATCCACTCGTCGCGCCCCGACGAGCGGAACCATCCACGCCTGCGCCCTGCCACGCCCCGATCGTAGGAGATCCCCCTGAGCACCGGTTCCTACGCAAGTTCGCCGAAACCTACTAGTGTCGTATGGCGTACCCGGCGATTCGGACATGTCGGGACCACACACCGACCATCGAAAGGGATTCCCGCATGGGTGTCAGTTTGTCCAAGGGCGGCAACGTTTCGCTGAGCAAGGCAGCCCCCAACCTGACGGCCGTCGCGGTCGGCCTCGGCTGGGACGTTCGGACCACCACGGGCACCGACTTCGACCTGGATGCCAGCGCGATCGCGACCGGCGCGGACAAGAAGGTGGTGTCCGACCAGCACTTCGTGTTCTTCAACAACCTGAAGTCCCCGGAGGGCGCGATCGAGCACGCCGGCGACAACCGCACCGGCGAGGGCGAGGGCGACGACGAGGTCATCAACGTCGACCTGGCCAACACCCCGCCGACCATCGAGAGCATCGTCTTCCCGGTCTCGATCTACGACGCGGAGACCCGCCAGCAGTCCTTCGGCCAGGTGCGCAACGCCTACATCCGGGTCTCGGATCGCAGCAACGGCGAGGAGCTCGCCCGCTACGACCTCACCGAGGACGCCTCCACCGAGACCGCCATGGTCTTCGGCGAGCTGTACCGCAACGGCGCCGAGTGGAAGTTCCGCGCCATCGGCCAGGGCTACGCCTCCGGCCTGTCCGGCATCGCGCGCGACTACGGCGTGAACGTCTGACGCACGACCACGTGTGAGGGGGCCCGGTAACGGGCCCCCTTCTCGTGCCGTGCCGCCTCCGGTGGACAATGCGCCACGGCGCATTCACCCTGGACGGCGGCGCTTCGACACCGCGCGGCCCCGGTTCGCCGAACCAGTACCCGCAGCGCCCGGACGAGGCGAAGTCCGGCCCCGACAACGAAAGGTCCCCCGGTGGTCCTGCGTATCTTCGGCCTCTCCGGCCTCGTCACAGTGCTCTCACTGGTCGCGGCGTTTCTGTACGGAGGCCCGACCGCACTGTTCCTCTGCCTCATCCTCGGCATTCTCGAGGTGTCGCTCTCCTTCGACAACGCCGTCATCAATGCCACCGTGCTGCGGCGGATGAGTGACTTCTGGCAGAAGATCTTCCTCACCGTCGGCATCGTCATCGCCGTCTTCGGCATGCGGCTGCTGTTCCCGCTGGCGATCATCTGGGTCACCGCCGGGCTGAACCCGGTGGAGGCCTTCGACCTGGCGCTGAACCCGCCCGCGGACGACGCCGCCTACTTCCCGGACGGCAGCCCGAGCTACGAAACCCTGATCACCGACGCGCACCCGCAGATCGCGGCCTTCGGCGGCATGTTCCTGGCGCTGCTCTTCCTGAACTTCATCTTCTCCGAGCGCGAGATCACCTGGCTCTCCTGGCTGGAGCGCCCGCTCTCCAAGGCGGGCAAGCTGGACATGCTCTCGGTCGTGGTCGCCGGTCTCGCGCTGGTGCTCACCGCCGAATTCCTCGCCGCCGACGACGACCGCGCCACCGTGCTGCTGGCCGGGCTGCTCGGCATGATCACCTACATCGCCGTCGACGGCCTCGGCTCCATGTTCCACACCGAGGAGCTCGAGGAAGACCTGGACGACGCGGGCAAGGAGCTGGAGGGCAAGCGCACCGGCCCCTCGGACCTGGCCAAGGCCACCGGCAAGGCGGGCTTCTTCCTCTTCCTCTACCTGGAGGTCCTGGACGCCTCGTTCTCCTTCGACGGCGTGATCGGCGCCTTCGCCATCACCGCCGACCCGATCATCATCGCGCTCGGCCTCGGCTTCATCGGCGCCATGTTCGTCCGGTCGATCACCGTCTACCTGGTGCGGCAGGGCACGCTCTCGGAGTACGTGTACCTGGAGCACGGCGCGCACTGGGCGATCGGCGCGCTCGCCACCATCCTGCTGGTCTCGATCGGCGTGCACGTCAACGAGATCATCACCGGCCTGGTCGGCGTCGCCTTCATCGGCGCGGCGCTCTGGTCCAGCGTCCGCCGCAACCGCAAGGCGGCCGCCGCGGAGACCCCGGACGAGCGGGAGACCAGCCCGGTCGGCTGAGCACCGCGCAGCACCCCGCCCCGGAGCGGCAGCGAATTTTCGCTGCCGCTCCGGGCATTTCCGGGGTCGCGCGCGTTAGGCTCGGTGCCACCTGACCACCGTGTCGAGTTGGAGGGGGATCGCGATGGCGGCCGACAACCGGGCCGGAGCCGGCGGCGTCGACCTGAGCAAGGTGACGCTCTCCAAGGCGGCGCCGAGCGTCGACCTCGCCAAACCGGGGGAATCGCAGGGCGTCCTGCGCGTCAATCTGCGCTGGACCAGCGGCAAACCCCGGCTCTTCCGCCGCGGCGGCTCGATCGACCTCGACCTCGGCTGCCTCTACGAGCTCGCCGACGGCAGCAAGGGCGTGGTGCAGGCGCTCGGCAACAACTACGGCTCGCTGCACGCCCCGCCCTTCATCGAGCTGGACGGCGACGACCGCAGCGGCGGCTCGGTCGGCGGCGAGACCATGCGCATCGACCTCGGCCGCCCCGAACAGTTCCGCCGGGTGCTGATCTTCGCCTTCATCTACGAGGGGGTGCCGAACTGGGCGGCCGCCGACGGGGTCGTCACGCTCTTCCCGACCAGCGGCCCGCAGATCGAGGTGCTGCTCGACTCCCCGGTGAACGACGCCCGCTCCTGCGCCATCGCGCTGCTCAGCAATACCGGCGGCCGGATCTCGGTGCGGCGCGAGGTGAACTACATCAGCGGGGCCCAGCAGGCGCTGGACGAGGCGTACGGCTGGGGGATGCAGTGGCGCGAGGCGCGTAAGTAGCCCGGTCGTCGCGCTGCGCCGCCCGCACGAACAGCACGAGGAACACCGCGAGCAGTACCGCCCGCCCCCAGACCCCGAACTGCACCACGTTCTCCAGCGGCTCGACGCCGGCGCCGGTGCCGAGCGCGTAGAAGTAGCGGAAGACACCGACCCCGATCGCCACATCCGCGACCAGGTACGCGCCCACCAGCCACCACGGCACCACCAGCAGCACCAGGAACGGCACCAGCCAGAGCGTGTACTGCGGGCTGTGCACCTTGTGGAAGAGCAGGAAACCGCAGAGCATCGCGCCGCTCACGCCGACCCACGGGTACACCCCGGTGCTCCGCAGGCGCCGCCACCCCAGCCACAGCGCCAGCGCGAACGAGGCCAGGATCAGCAGCGGCGAGGCGATCGAGACGGTGTGCTGGAAGTTCTCCTCGCCCGCGGCGCCGGCCGGGTAGAGCGGGCGCAGCCCCCAGTACCAGAGCGAGTTCGTGGTGATGTCGGCCCGGCGCAGCTGCTGGAAGGCGAAGGACGCCCGCCAGCCCTCGAACCCGGCCAGCGCGAACGGCAGGTTCACCAGGACGACCGTGCCCGCCGCCGCGGCGCCGGTGAGCAGCGCGCCGCGCACGTCCCGCCTGGCGCCCGGCTCGGCGCCGCCGGTGAGCACGTACGCCAGCAGCGGGAGCACGAAGATCCCCGGATAGAGCTTGAGACAGAAGCCGAGCCCGAGCAGCACCGCCGCCACCACCCCGCGGGTGCGCAGCGACCAGCGCGGCACCGCGACCACGTACACCGCCGCCACCGCGGTGCAGACCACCGGCAGCTCCCAGTTGTGGAAGGCGTAGAGCATCAGCGGGGTTCCGATCGCCCACAGCAGCGCGGCGCCGCCCGCGAGCCGGGCCAGCATCCACGCCGTGAGCAGCGCGAACGGCGCGAGCAGCAGCGCCGACCAGCGCAGGAAGTCGGCGTCGGTGTGCGCCGGGATGGCGCCGAGCCACATCAGCACCCCGCTCAGCACCGGGTACTCGACCACGCCGCCGATCAGCGCGCCGTCCGGGGTGATGGCGCCGTCGATGTACGGGAAGACGTGGTTGTCGATATCCCGGCCCAGCCAGAGGAACTGGATGTCGGAGTAGCAGACCTCGGCGTCCTTGGCGGTGTCGAATACCGCGCTGCGGCCGTTCGGATAGAACGGGGCGCCCGCGCACCTGGCCTTGTTCAGGTAGCCGAGAACCAGGGTCAGGCCGCAGAGCAGCAGCACCGCCGTCGCGAGCGCCGCACGGCGGGTGACCCGGCGTCCGTTCGGCATGGAGCCCACCCTAGAGGAGGGGTTCCGTGGGGACGGGGTCGTCCCCGCAGCCCCTCCACTCACGCGACCGGCAACCAATCGAGCGCGCTGCCCCTCGCTGCCCCGAGCAGCCGGGCACCAGGCAAAACCAGTCGAGCGCGAAGCGGGCGACATACCCGGCGCGCAGCCTCGCGCCCGGGCACGCGGGATGTCAGCGGGCCCGGAGCCGGGAGCGGACCTCGGCCGCGTGCGCGTAGTCACCCTCGGTGTCGGGGCCGGTCGGGCTCAGGATGAGCCGGCTCACCCCGGCGTCGGCGAAGGCGGCGACCTGCTCGGTGGTCACATCCGCACCCTCGGTGCTGAGCGGCGCCACCAGCGAAACCGCCGGAACCGGCCGCCCGAGTTCGGCGGCGAGCGAGCGCAGCTCGGCGATCCCCCGCTCCAGCGCCCCGAGCTCGGGCCGCAGGCTCAGCCACTCCGCCCCGAACCGCACCGCCCGCTGCCGCGCGGCCCGCACCTCACCCGCCACCACCAGCGGCGGCGTCGGCGCGATCGGCGCCAGCGTGATCGGCGCGCCGTACGCGCCGACCGGCTTCCCGGCGATCAGGTCGGGCAGCAGCTCGAGCGCCGCGTCGGTGCGCGCCGCCCGCTCGCCGACCGGCACCCCGGCCGCCCGCCACGAGCCGTCGCCGTGCGCGGTGTTCCCGGTGCCGACCCCGAGGATCAGCCGATTCCCCGACACCTGCTGCAGCGCCGCGACCTGCTTGGCCACCAGCGGCGCGGGCCGCAGCGCCAGGATCAGCACCCCCCAGCCGAGCCGCACCCGCTCGGTCACCGCCGCGGCCGCCGCCAGCGCGACGGTGGAATCCAGGATCGGCGCCGCGGCCACCAGCTGGTCGGTGGCCCACACCGAGTCCAGCCCCAGCCGCTCCGCGGTGCGGGCCGCCCCGGCCACGTCGCCGATGATCGGCCGCTCCGGGTCGGGTGTGGACGTGGGCAGGAAAACCCCGATCTCGGGGACGTTCACAATGCTCATGGCCTCGACGGTAGGCCGGATGGGAGAGTGTTCCCATGCCGCCGACGCTCGATTTCCTGTCCGGAACGCTCACCTTCACCGAGCAGACCGGCCTCGACCCGGTCTCCGGGCTGATCGCCGCGGCCCGCACCGGCCGCCCCGCCGCGGGGCTCTTCGTCCGGCACGCGCCGTGGGGCAGGCGCTACCCGGTGGTCCCCGGCGCCGGATTCCACGTGGTCGTCGAGGGCTCCTGCGTGCTCAGGGCGGCGCGCGCCGAGCCCGTCGCGCTGCACGCGGGCGACGTGCTCTTCATGCCCCGCGGCGCCGACCACGACCTCGCCGACGCCACCGGCTCGCCCATCACCGAGACCGCGCACCCCGGCGAGCCGCGCATCGTCGCGGGCGACGGCGATCGCTGCGTCCTGCTCTGCGGCGCCTACGAACTCGACGGCGACCGCGCGCACCCGCTGATCGCCACGCTGCCCGAGTTCGTGCACCTGCCCGGCCGCCCGGAGCGGCACCGCGCGCTGAACGCGGCGGTCGAGCTGCTGCTCGCCGAGATCACCGAGCGCCGCCCCGGCGCCGACGCCGCGATCCCCGCGCTGCTCGACACCATGCTGCTCTACGTGCTGCGCGCCTGGCTGGCCGAGCAGGCCGCGACCGAGCACCCGGCCGGCTGGGCCGCCGCGCTCGCCGACCCCGCCGTCTCCGCCGCGCTGCACGCCATCCACGCCGACCCGGCGCAGCCGTGGACCGTGACCGCGCTCGGCGCCCGCGCCGGGGTCTCGCGGGCCACCATGGCCAGGCGCTTCACCGCCACCGTCGGCGAGCCGCCGCTGGCCTACGTCGCGCGCTGGCGCATGCTCACCGCGGCCGGGATGCTGCGCGAATCGGATGCCACGCTCACCGCGGTCGCCCGCGCGGTCGGCTACACCTCCGAGTACGCCTTCGCCAAGGCGTTCAAGCGCGCGTACGGCACCGCGCCGGGGCGCTACCGCAGGCGAGGCATCGATTTCGCCGGTCAGGGCCCCGTCGGGTAGCCTTGCCGGGTTGCTGACGCAACGACCCTCCTGCCACGGAACGTCCGTGGCCGATTCGAGTCCACAGGAGGTGAATGGTCCGTGCGTCAATATGAAGTGATGGTCATCCTCGATCCGAGCCTGGATGAGCGCACCGTCGGCCCGTCGCTGGAAAATCTGCTCAGCGTCGTCCGCACCGAAGGCGGCAAGATCGACAAGGTCGATATCTGGGGCCGCCGCCGGCTCGCCTACGAGATCAGCAAGCAGGCCGAGGGCATCTACGCCATCGTCGACCTCACCGCCGAACCGGCGACCGTGAGCGAGCTCGACCGCCAGCTGGGGCTGAACGAGACGGTGCTGCGCACCAAGGTGCTGCGCCACGGCAAGAAGTAATCGCGCTGCTGCCGCTGCGGAATGCGTCGGTGCCTGTCTCTAGGCTCTAGCGCAACCGAGCGAGCAATCGCTGATCCCCCCTCTCCCAGGAGGAACCACAATGGCAGGCGACACGGTCATCACCGTCATCGGAAACCTGACGGCCGACCCCGAACTCCGATTCACACCAGCGGGCCAGGCGGTGGCGAACTTCACCGTGGCCTCCACCCCCCGCGTGTTCGACCGCAATTCGAACGAGTGGAAGGACGGCGAGGCCCTCTTCCTGCGCTGCAATATCTGGCGGGAAGCGGCGGAGAACGTCGCCGAGAGCCTCACCAGGGGCGCCAGGGTGATCGTCAGTGGCCGGCTCAAGCAGCGCTCCTACGAAACCCGCGAGGGTGAGAAGCGCACCGTGGTCGAGCTGGAGGTCGACGAGGTCGGCCCGTCCCTGCGGTACGCGACGGCCAAGGTCAACAAGACCAGCCGCGGCGGTGGCGGGGGCGGCGGTTTCGGCGGTGGCTCCGGCGGGGGCGGCGGATACAACGCGAACAGCGGGGGCGGCGGCAACCGGGGCGGCGGCGGTGGCGGTGGCAACACCAACAGCGCCGACGACGATCCCTGGGGCAGCGCGCCCGCGGCAGGCTCCTCCTTCGGGGGCGGCGGCCGCAATGACGACGAACCGCCGTTCTGACGAACGGCTTCCCGGCCCTGGCGACCAGGGCCACATGAAAACGGAGTAGAAGACGATGCCGAAAGCGCCCGCGCGCGAAAAGGTGCTGAAGAAGAAGGCGTGCCAGTTCTGCAAGGAGAGCAAGACCGGCACCGTGCACATCGACTACAAGGACACGACGCTGCTGCGCAAGTACGTCAGTGATCGCGGCAAGATCCGCGCGCGCCGGGTGACCGGCAACTGCGTCCAGCACCAGCGCGATGTCGCGGTCGCCGTCAAGAACTCGCGTGAGGTGGCGCTGCTTCCTTACGTGTCCACCGCTCGCTGAGAAGGAGGCACACAAATGAAGTTGATTCTTACCGCTGACGTGGACAACCTCGGTGCCCCCGGCGACACCGTGGAGGTCAAGGACGGCTACGGCCGCAACTACCTGCTGCCCCGCGGCCTGGCGATCGTGGCCAGCCGCGGCGCGCAGAAGCAGGTCGAGGGCATTCGCCGGGCGCAGGATGCCCGCCGGGTGCGCGACCTCGACCACGCCAACGAGCTGAAGCAGGCCCTGGAGGGGCTGACCGGGGTCTCCCTGGCGGTCAAGACCGCGGGCACCGGCAAGCTCTTCGGCTCGGTCACCCAGTCCGACGTGGCCTCGGCCATCAAGACCGCCGGTGGCCCGGTGATCGACAAGCGCAGCATCGAGCTGCCCAAGTCGCACATCAAGAACACCGGCAACCACGACATCGTGGTGCACCTGCACCCCGACGTGGCGGCCAAGCTCGGCGTCGAGGTCGTCGCCGCGAGCTGATTCGCACCTTCGCCAGGCCGTTCCCGGAGCTCTTCGGGAACGGCCTGGCGGCGTGCGCGCTCCAGTCATGCAGTCGGGGCAGGCACGCGAATCCCGCCACACTTCCCGGTTGCGCCGAATTAGCCTCACCCTCGGTGCTACCGCGCGGAACCTTCCCGGTGCCGTCACCAGCGCACACTCCCCACTGTGGGACAGCCCTGTGGATTACCGGAAAAACCGACCGGCACTGCTGTGATTCAGGTCATGTTTCTTCCATGTGCCGTTCACTCAACACGCCCGGCTGTTCATCTACCTCGACACGCCGCAGCGAATTCGATCCACACCTGTGAAACGGCGTAAATAGCCGTCTATCTGGGCATTTTCGCGCTGTGACCTGCGTTTTCCCCAAGTTATCCCCAGGGGCTGCACACCCAGGGGTTAACAGTCCCCACGTTATCCACAGGTACATCCCCAAGTCGGTTTGGCAGGGGTCCGCAGGCTGCCCTAGGTTCATCGCCGCGGCCGTTTCCGGCGGCGGTGCACGGGTGCGGGCACGGCGGTAACTGGCGATCCGGTTCCGGCGGCGCCGTTCCGGTCCGCCCCCGGCGCGCCGAGCCGCGACCTGTCGTACCCACGCGGTAGAACCGAGGCAGTCGCGGACCAGCAGGTGGTTTCACGGGCCGCGCTCGTGCGGAGAGAGGACGGTCGAGTCGGATGGCAGTCGTCGACGACCGCGGGCACGCCGAGTACCCGCCGGAGGCCCCCGGCGAGGATTTCGGCAGGCAGCCGCCGCACGACATGGCGGCCGAGCAGTCGGTGCTCGGCGGCATGCTGCTGAGCAAGGACGCCATCGCCGACGTGGTCGAGGTGATCCGCCCCGGCGATTTCTACCGCCCCGCGCACCAGGCCATCTACGACGCCGTGCTCGACCTCTACGGCCGCGGCGAACCCGCCGACCCGGTCACCGTCTCCGCCGCGCTCGACCGACGCGGCGAGCTCAAGCGCATCGGCGGCCCGCCCTACCTGGTCACCCTCACCCAGACCGTGCCCACCGCCGCCAACGCCGGCTACTACGCCGAGATCGTCGCCGAGAAGGCCGTGCTGCGCCGCCTCGTCGAGGCGGGCACCAGGATCGTCCAGTACGGCTACGCCGGCGCCGACGGCCAGGACGTCGCCGAGGTCGTCGACCGCGCCCAGGCCGAGGTCTACGAGGTCACCGAGCGCCGCACCACCGAGGACTTCCTCCCGCTGGAGGAGCTGCTCCAGCCCACCATGGACGAGATCGACTCCATCGCCAGCCGCGGCGGCATCTCGCTCGGCGTCCCCACCGGGTTCTCCGAGCTCGACGAGGTGACCAACGGGCTGCACCCGGGGCAGATGATCATCGTCGCGGCCCGGCCCGGTGTCGGCAAGGCGCTGGCCCTGGACACCCCCCTGCCCACGCCCACCGGTTGGACCACCATGGGCGAGGTGCGCCGGGGCGACCTGCTGCTCGACGCCGACGGCAGGCCGACCAGGGTGCTCGCCGCGACCGAGGTGCTGCACGACCGGCCCTGCTTCGAGGTCGAGTTCTCCGACGGCACCGTGCTGGTCGCCGACGAGCAGCACCAGTGGCTCACCGACACCCGCGCCTCGCGCCGCTCCCGCCACACCCCGGCCGCGGTCCGCACCACCGCCGAGATCGCCGCCACCCTCCGCTGCCGCACCGCCGACCGCCGGATCAACCACTCCATCCGCACCACCCGCCCCCTCGACCTCCCCGCCGCCGACCTCCCGGTGCCCCCGTACACCCTCGGCGCCTGGCTCGGCGACGGTTCGTCCGACAGCGCCACCCTCACCAGCGCCGATCCGGAGATCGCGGTGCGGATCGAGGGGGAGGGCCTGGTGGCCACGGCGGTCCAGGCTCGGCTGCGCACGCTCGGCGTGCTGAACGCCAAGCACATTCCCGGGCAGTACCTGCGCGGCTCCGAGGCGCAGCGGCGGGCGCTGCTGGCCGGGCTGCTCGATACCGACGGCACGGTGACCGCAGGTGGGTCGGTGCAGTTCAGTGTGGTTAACGAGCGGCTTGCCGCCGATGTGCGGGAGCTCGTGGTGAGCCTCGGCTATCGGGTGCAGCTGAGCACCGAGCGGGTGGCCGGGCGCACCGAGCGGAGCAGCACCGCCTACACGCTCACCTTCGCCACCGACGACGAGGTGTTCGGCCTGCACCGAAAGGCCCTGCTGCACAAGCAGCGCCGGGCCGGGGTCGGCACCGCGCGCTCCGAATGCCGCTACATCGTCGACGTCCGCCCGATCCCGAGCGTCCCGGTGCGCTGCGTCGAGGTGGACAACGCCGACCACCTGTACCTGGCCGGCCGCGCCATGGTGCCGACGCACAACTCCACCCTCGGCATGGATTTCATGCGCAGCTGCTCGATCAAGAACGGGCTGGCGAGCGTGATCTTCTCGCTGGAGATGAGCCGCACCGAGATCGTGATGCGGCTGCTCTCCGCCGAGGCGAAGATCAAGCTGGGCGATATGCGCTCCGGGCGGATGAGCGACGACGACTGGACCAAGCTGGCCAGGCGGATGAGCGAGATCAGCGAGGCGCCGCTCTTCGTGGACGACTCGCCGAACCTCACCATGATGGAGATCAGGGCCAAGGCGCGGCGGCTCAAGCAGCGGCACGATCTCAAGCTCGTGGTCGTGGACTACCTGCAGCTGATGACCTCGGGTAAGAAGGTCGAGTCCAGGCAGCAGGAGGTCTCCGACTTCTCCCGCAATCTCAAGCTCCTCGCCAAGGAGCTGGAGGTGCCGGTGGTCGCGATCAGCCAGCTGAACCGTGGTCCGGAGCAGCGCACCGACAAGCGCCCCATGGTCTCCGACCTGCGCGAATCGGGCTCGCTCGAGCAAGATGCGGACATGGTCATCCTGCTGCACCGCCCCGACGCCTTCGAGCGCGACGACCCGCGCGGCGGCGAGGCCGACCTGATCCTCGGCAAGCACCGCAATGGCCCGACCGCGACCATCACGGTGGCGCACCAGCTGCACCTGAGCCGGTTCGTGGATATGGCGCGGGGCTAGAGCTCCTCGGCCAGCCCGACCACGATTCCCTCCGGCCCGCGCAGATAGCAGAGCCGATAGAGCTGCTCGTACTGCTCGACGCTGCCGACGAGTTCGGCGCCGCGGGCGCGCAGCCGGGCGACGGTGTCGTCGATGTCGTCGACGGCGAACATGATGCGGCGGAGGCCGAGGGTGTTGGTCGGCGCGTCGACCGGGGTGCTGCGCTGCGCGGCCGGGGTGTGGAACTGCGCGAGCTCGACCTTGCCGTTGCCGTCGGGGGTGCGCAGCATGGCGACCTCCTGGCGCACGTCGTCGAGCCCGATGATGCGCTCCACCCAGCGCCCCTCGGCGGGGCCGCGGTTCTCCAGCTCCATGCCCAGTTCGAGGAAGAATCCGATGACGGTGTCGAGATCCTCGACCACGATGAGCACGTTGTCCATGCGTTGGATCGCCATCCGGAGAAAATATCCGGAAGCGATGTCGAGAACGCGCGGGCCGCTCCGTCCCAGGGGTACACGAACCGAACGAAGGAGCACGACATGGCCAAGTACCTGCTGCTGAAGCACTACCGGGGCGCGCCCGCGGCGGTGCACGACGTGCCGATGGACCGCTGGACGCCGGAGGAGATCACGGCGCACGTGCGGTACATGGAGGATTTCGCGGCCCGGCTGGAGCGCAATGGCGAGTACGTGGATTCGCAGTCGCTCACCGCGACGGGCACCTGGGTGCGCTCGGACGGGCCGGGCAGGCCGCCGGTCACCGACGGGCCGTTCGCCGAGACCAAGGATCTGATCGCGGGCTGGATGATCATCGACGTCGACTCCTACGAGCGCGCGCTCGAGCTGGCGGGCGAGCTCTCCGCGGCGCCGGGCAAGGACGGCATCCCGATCCAGGAGTGGCTGGAGATCCGGCCGCTCATGACGGCACACGGCCCCACCGCGGAGTGATGCCCGAGCTGCGCGAGCTGATCCCCGGTGTGCTGGCCGCGCTGGTGCACCGGGGAGCGGATTTCGCGACGGCGGAGGACGCGGTGCAGGAGGCGCTGATCCGCGCGCTCGAGACCTGGCCCGCCAAGCCACCGGCCGACCCGAAGGGGTGGCTGATCACCACGGCCTGGCGTTGCTTCCTCGACCTCGCCCGCTCGGACACCGCGCGCCGCAACCGCGAGGTCAGGGTGTCCGACGAGCCGGAGCCCGGGCCCGCGGCGAGCACCGACGAGACGCTGCGGCTCTACTTCCTCTGCGCGCACCCCACGCTGACCCCGGCCTCGGCGGTGGCGCTCACGCTGCGCGCGGTCGGCGGCCTCACCACCGCGCAGATCGCGCGGGCGTACCTGGTGCCGGAGGCGACCATGGCGCAGCGGATCAGCCGCGCCAAGCGCACGGTGAGCGGGGTCCGGCTGGACAGCCCCGGCGATCTCGGCACCGTGCTGCGGGTGCTGTACCTGGTGTTCAACGAGGGGTACAGCGGTGATGTCGACCTCGCGGCGGAGGCGATCCGGCTGGGCAGGCAGCTCGCCGCGGCCAGCGGCGACCCGGAGGCGGCCGGGCTGCTCGCGCTCTTCCTGCTGCACCACGCCCGCCGCCCGGCCCGCACCCGCCCGGACGGCAGCCTGGTGCCACTGGCCGAGCAGGACCGCACCCGCTGGCGGCGCGACCTCATCGCCGAAGGCGTCGAGATCCTGCAGGCCGCGCTGGCCAGGGACCGGCTCGGCGAGTTCCAGGCGCAGGCGGCGATCGCCGCACTGCACGCCGACGCGCAGACCGCCGCGGAGACGGACTGGGTGCAGATCGTGAAGTGGTACGACGAACTGCTCCGATTCACCGACAGCCCGGTGGTGCGGCTCAACCGGGCCGTCGCGGTCGGCGCGGCGGACGGTCCGCGCGCCGGGCTCGCCGCCCTCGCCGAGCTGGACCCCGGGCTCCCCCGGTACACCGCCTCCGCCGCCTACCTGCACGAACAGGCCGGCGAGCTGGACAGGGCGATAACGCTGTACGTCGAGGCCGCGGGCAAGGCGCACATCGTGGCCGAGCGCGATCACCTCACCCGGCGCGCGGCCGAGCTGCGCCAGCGGCTCTCCTGACCGGAACCACCGAACTCCCGAACTGAAACGTGTTACATTTCCGCTCCAGCCGGTTCACCGTCGACCCGGCGCGGCGCTGCGGGAGGCCGGGATGGAGTCCATACGGACGAGCAGGGCTCGATCCCTTGCCGTGGTGACCGGCGCCTACCTGCTTGCCGTCGCGGTGGCGGCGACTTGGCTGGTGGCCGGGCCGGATACCGGGCAGCTCTGGCTGGACACGCTGATCGCGGACGTCCTGGCCACGCTGGTGATCTTCGCCTTCAGCCGCGCCTTCGGGAACTCCAGCTTCTACGACCCGTACTGGTCGGTCATCCCGCCGCTGCTGCTGCTCTCCTGGTGGCTGGAGACGCCGGGGGCCGATACCGTGCGGTGCGCGCTGATCGCGCTGGTGGTGGTCGTGTGGGCGGTGCGGCTGACGGTGAACTGGGTGCTGTCGTTCCCCGGGCTCCGGCACGAGGACTGGCGCTACCCGCAGCTGCGGGAGCAGGCCGGGCGCGGTGAGTTCCTCGCCGACCTCTTCCCGATCCACCTGATTCCGACGGTGATCGTGTTCGCCGGGATGCTGCCGGTGTACGTCGCGGTTACGAGGACCGGGGACGATCTGGCCTGGCTCACCGGCGTCGCCGTAGTGGTGGGGCTGGCGGCGGTG
This sequence comes from Nocardia sp. NPDC050697, assembly GCF_040654395.1. Lineage (NCBI taxonomy): Bacteria > Bacillati > Actinomycetota > Actinomycetes > Mycobacteriales > Nocardiaceae > Nocardia > Nocardia sp. NPDC050697. The sequence continues at coordinate 337,591 of NZ_JBFAHY010000002.1, read as the reverse complement.
TGGCTGGAGCTGGCGGCGGACACCCAGCTGCGGCGGTTCGCGCGGGAGCGGCAGCCGGGCGACGTCATGGATCGCGGGCTGTGGGGGTGGTCGCGGCACCCGAACTACTTCGGCGAGTTCGGGTTCTGGGTGGCGATGGCGCTCTTCGGGATCGCGGCGGCGCCGGGCGAGTTCTGGTGGCTGTGGATCGGGGCGGGGGCCATGCTGGCCATGTTCCTCGGCGCGAGCATTCCGATGATGGAGCAGCGCAGCCTGGAGCGCAGGCCGGAGTACGGCGCGGTGATCGAGCGGGTGCCGCGGTTCGTGCCGTGGCCGCCGTCGTGAGCCGGCGGGTTCTCATCGCGGGGCTCGGCGACAGCGGTGTGCTCACCGCCATCCGGCTGGCGCGGCACTTCGAGGTGGTCGGCATCGCGGCGGCGCCGGGGCTGGTGAGCGGGCAGGAGCTGGGGTTCCGGCTGACCCGGCCGCGGGAGTGGGCGCGGGATTACTGGATTCCCTTCGACCGGTTCCGCGGGCTGGACCGGGTGCGCACCGTGCACGGCACGCTGGTCGGCGCGGATCTCGCGGCGCGGACCGTCACGGTCCGGGATGCGGCGGGTGGCGAGCAGCGGGAGCCGTTCGACATCCTGGTGATCAGCACCGGTGTGCGCAACGGCTGCTGGCGCGTCCCCGACCTGCGCTCCGGCCCCGAGGTCGCGCGGTCGATCCGGGACAGCCACGAACAGCTGCGCGCGGCGAGCACGATCGCGGTGATCGGCGGCGGCGCGGCCGCGGTCGGCGCCGCCGCCAACCTGGCCAGGAGCTGGCCGGAGAAGCGGATCGCGCTCTACTTCCCGCGCGATCGGGCCCTCACCGCACACCACCCGCGCATCTGGGACCGGCTGCGGCACACCCTCACCGAGCTCGGCGTCGCGCTGCACCCCGGCCACCGCGCGGACGACCCCGCCGACGCCATCACCACCGGACCCGTGCGCTGGCGGACCGGCCAGCCCGACAGCACCGCGGACGCGGTGCTCTGGACCGTCGGCCGCACCACCCCGAACACCGGCTGGCTCCCGGCCGAGCTGCTCGACGCGGACGGATTCGTGCGCACCACACCGGAACTGCGCGTCCCCGGCCACCCCGGCGTCTTCGCCATCGGCGATGTCGCCGCCACCGACCCGCTGCGCGGCTCCGCCCGCAACCGAGCCGACGGGCTGCTCGCGCACAATATCCGCGCCGAGGTCGCGGGCCGGGCGCTGCGCCGCTACCGCCCGCCGCGGCGGCGCTGGGGTTCGGTGCTCGGCCCGCAGCCGGACGGCCTCGACGTCTTCGCGCCGAACGGGCGGCCGTTCCACTTCCCCGGCTGGTCGATCGACCGGGTGCTGCGGCCGTGGATCATCCGATGGGGTATCTATCGCGGGGTCCGCGCCAACGCGCCGCTGGATTGATCCGGAGGAACCCGTGCCCGACCATGCCGTCGCCGCCGCCTACGACGCGGTGGCCGAGCTCTACACCGACGTCACCCGCGACCAGGTCGCCACCGACCCGTACGGCCGCGCCCTCTTCAGCGCCTTCGCCGAGCAGGTGCGCGGCCAGGTGCTGGACGCGGGCTGCGGCCCCGGCCGGATCACCGCGCACCTGCGCGACCTCGGGGTCGAGATCGCGGGGCTCGACCTCTCCAAGCGGTTGATCGAAACCGCCCGCTCGGAGTACCCCGGCCTCAGCTTCGACGTCGGCGACCTGACCGCGCTGCCGCACGCGGACGGCACGCTCGGCGGCATCGTCTCCTGGTACTCGTTCATCCACATCGAGCCGAGCCGGCTGCCCGCGGTGTTCGCCGAGTTCGCCCGCGCGCTCGCGCCGGGCGGAAAACTGCTGCTCGGCTGGTTTGCGGAAGAGCCGGGCGCGCAACCGGCCCCGTTCGACCACCGGGTGATCCGGGCGCATCGCTGGGCGCCGGACCGGCTCGCCGCGCTGCTGGCCGCGGCCGGGTTGACCGCGACGGCCTGGCTGGTCCGCGAGCCGTACCCGGGCGAGCGGTTCAGGCAGGCGATCCTGCTGGCCGAGCGCGCCGAAACCGACGTGTCCGCACGGGCCGCGCGGGTATCCGATCCGAGCACGTGATATCCACCACAGTGGGCGCACGCCTCGTGCACACCACCACTGTTCGAAGGGCCGACGCATGGAACTGATCGCACCGATCGACGCCGTTTTCCTGCTGGCCGAATCCCGAGAGCAACCCATGCACGTCGGGTCGGTGCAGATCTTCGAGCCACCGGAGGGCATCGGACGCGAGTTCGCGCAGAGCATCCACGCCCATCTGCTCGACTGCGACGACGTGCAGCCGCGCTTCCGCAAACGCCCGGCCACCATCTTCGGCGCCCCGCGCGCGGCCTGGACCTACGACGACCACGCGGACCTGAGCTACCACGTCCGGCGGGTCGGGCTACCGACGCCCGGCGGCCGGGAGCAGCTGCTCGACCTGGTCTCCGGGCTGCACGGCGCGCTGCTCGACCGGCACCACCCGCTCTGGGAGTTCCACCTGATCGAGGGGCTGGACGACGGCCGCTTCGCCATGTACTCGAAGATGCACCACGCGCTGATCGACGGGGTGACGGCGCAGCGGCTGCTGCAGCGCACCCTCTCGCTCGACCCGGCCGAGCCGGGGCACGTGCCGTGGAATGTCCCGCGCCGGGAGAAGGGCACCGAGCCCAAGGGCGGCGGCCTGCTCGGCGCGGCGCGCGAGCTGGCCTCCATGGCGGCCGGGCCGACGCTGGCCAGGCTGGTCGGAAAGACGGTGCTGAAGCAGCAGGTGGCGATGCCCTTCGACGCCCCGCGCACGATGTTCAACGTGCCGATCGGCGGCGCCCGGCGGATCGCGGCGCGCTCCTGGCCGCTGGAGCGGCTGCAGCAGGTGCGCAAGGCGACCGGCGCCACCATGAACGACGTGGTGCTCGCCATGTCGGCCGGCGCGGTCCGCTCCTACCTGCTCGAGCACGACGCGCTGCCGGACAAGCCGCTGATCGCCATGGTGCCGATGTCGCTGCGCGCGCCGGGCGAGGCCGACACCGAGGGCGTGAAGGTCGGCGCCATGCTCTGCAACCTCGGCACCGACCAGACCGATCCGGTGCAGCGGCTGCAGGTGATCTCGGAGTCCATGCGGGCCAGCAAGGCGGCCTACGATTCGCTCTCCGCCATCCAGGCCATGGCGGTCTCGGCGCTCATGCTCAGCCCGCTGGCGGTGACCCTGGTACCCGGGCTCATTCCGTGGACCAGCCCGCCGTTCAACCTGGTGATCTCCAATGTGCCGGGCACCAGGAAGCCGCTGTACTGGAACGGCGCCCGGCTGGACGCGGCCTACCCGCTCTCCATCCCGTTCGACGGCCAGGCCATGAACATCACGCTGGCGGGCACCGGCGACAACCTGGACTTCGGGCTGGTGGCCTGCCGCCGCACGGTGCCGGACCTGGACACCCTGCTCGACCACCTGGAGAACGCGCTGGCAGAGCTGGAGCACGCCACCGCCTGAGCATCCCTGTACGGCAAAACTAGAACGTGTTACATTCGAATCGGGAGCCCCGAACGCGCCTGTGCGCGCGGCGGGGCCGCCGAGATTTTTGCAACCCGTTTCACGAGTGCTACAGGGAGACGAGCAGGCCATGCGCACCGAGATCTGTGATCGGCTGGGAATCGAGTTCCCGATCTTCGCCTTCACGCACTGCCGCGATGTCGCCGCCGCGGTGAGCAATGCCGGCGGCCTCGGTGTGCTCGGCGCGGTCGGCTTCACCGCCGAGCAGCTGGAGGTCGAGCTGGCCTGGCTGGACGAGCACGTCAACGGCGTCTACGGCGTCGACCTGGTGATCCCGTCCAAGTACGAGGGCAAGGGCATCGAGGGGCTGAGCCCCGAGGAGCTGGAGGCCCAGCTGGCGCAGATGGTCCCGCAGGGCCACCGCGATTTCGCGGAGAAGCTGCTCGCCGACCACGGCGTGCCCGCGCTGCCCGAGGGCGAGCAGCACGCGCAGCTGCTCGGCTGGACCGCGACCACCGCGGGGCCGCAGGTCGAGGTGATCCTCAAGCACTCCAAGGCCAAGCTGGTCGCGAACGCGCTCGGCACCCCGCCCGCCGACGTGATCGAGCAGGTGCAGAGCTCGGGCCGGCTGATCGGCGCGCTCTGCGGCTCGGTCAAGCACGCGCTGAACCACAAGAACGCCGGGCTGGACTTCGTGGTCTGCCAGGGCACCGAGGGCGGCGGGCACTGCGGCGAGGTCTCCTCGCTGGTGCTCTGGCCGCAGGTGATCGACGCCGTCGGCGACCTGCCGGTGCTGGCCGCGGGCGGCATCGGCAACGGCCGCCAGGTGGCCGCTGCCATGGCGATGGGCGCCGCGGGAGCCTGGACCGGCTCGATCTGGCTGACCGTCGAGGAGGCCAATGTGCCGCCCGCGCAGATGCAGAGCTACCTCGAGGCCACCAGCCACGACACCGTGCGCTCGCGGGCCTGGACCGGCAAGCCCGCCCGGATGCTCAAGAACGACTGGACCGAGGCCTGGGAGAGCGCCGACACCCCCGACCCGCTGCCCATGCCGCTGCAGATGATGGTGGCGCTGGACGGCGTGAAGCGGGGGCACCGCTACCCGGAGGCGGCCAAGGACGTGAACTTCAACCCGGTGGGCCAGGTCGTCGGGCAGCTCAACAAGATCGAGCGCTCCGCCGACGCGGTGAACCGGCTGATCCAGGAGTACGTGGAGGCCTGCGACCGGCTCACCAAGCTGAACGGCTGAGCGTCAGGCGGTAGCGGCCCGGGGAGCCTGCTGCTCGGCGGGGCCGAGCAGCAGCTCCTCGAACCGGGTGACCACCTTGTCGTGGTACATCCCGAAGAGATCCTCGAAGAGCGCGAGCTGGGCCTCGGACGGCTCCGAGCCGGAGTCCCAGACCGCGAGCAGCGCCCGCCAGACCAGCACGTGCAGATCGGCGGCGCCGGCGAAGTAGGCCTGCACCGCGAGCGGCACCTCCAGCACCATCTCGCCGATCGAGTTCAGGATGGCGCGCTGCATGGTGGAGCCGAGCGCGGAGAGCAGCCTGCGCACCAGCCCGACCTCGAGCGCGAGGATCCGGTGGTGATCCGGCTCATCCTGCCTGGCCAGCGCTTCCAGCGCGTCCACGGCGGCCTTGAGCTCGGCCGGGTCCAGCCGGTCGGCGCAGCCGGTGTAGGCGAGCAGCGCGTCCATCACGATGTGGCGCTCCACCTCGACGATGTCGTGGAACATCTCCACCGCGACCTCGGGCATCGGCACCGAGAAGCGGAAGAGGTGCCGGTAGACGTCGAGGCCACCGGCCTCGCGCACGTCGCGGATGGTGAAACCCTTGCCGCGGCGGGCCTCCACGAAGCCGTAGGACTCCAGCCGGCCGAGGGTGAGCTGGGCAGTTGCCCGGTTCATCGAGAACTCCTCGGCCACCTGCCGGACCGAGGGCATGAGTTCGCCAGGGCGGTATTCCCCCGCTGCCACCCGCCGCGCCAGTTCGTCGGCGACATCGGCGACAACCGTTTGGGAACCCATTTCTTCGACAACCTCTCATCTGTGGCGCGTGTCACGTCCCAGACAGTCTAAGGCCTGCGAGGTTCGTTCGCACGTGTGCGAAACTGAGCATCGCACAATGTGAGGTGACTCATGACCGAACGCGGGGGCACCAGCACTCCCGGCTCCGAAGCCGGTGGTGAGCGGGTTCGCCGATTCCGCCGGACCGCCGGGGCGGCGGAGGGTTTCGGCCGGGCCGGGAACCGGGCTGCGGGGCGGTTGCCGGTGCGCTCGGCGGTGCGCGGGGCCCGGATCGCCGCGCTGCCGGTCGCCTACGCGGGCAGGCAGGCCGCCGGGCTGGGGCGCAAGGCCATCGGGCGCCCGGCCGCCGAGGTCGACCTCGATATCCGGCTGCGCACCGCCCAGCACATCTTCGAGGTGCTCGGCGAGCTCAAGGGCTGCGCCGCGAAACTGGGCCAGCTGCTTGCCATCTACGAGCTGGCGCTGCCGCCGGAGATCGCCGAGCCGTACCGGATCGCGCTCTCCCGGTTGCAGGACTCCGGCCCGGTCATGCTGCCGTCGGTGGTCCGCGGTGTCATGGCCGAGAGCCTCGGCCCCGAATGGCGCTCGCTCTTCCGGGAATTCGACGACCGGCGGGCCTGCGCGGCCTCGATCGGGCAGGTGCACCGCGGGGTGTGGCAGGACGGCACGCCGGTCGCGGTCAAGCTCATGTACCCGGGCGGGCGGGCCGCGGTGGCCGCCGATCTCAAGCAGCTGCGCCGGCTCAGCACGGTCGCCAAGGTCTTCCTGCCGAGCGCCGACGTGCTCGGGGTGACCGAGGCGATCTGCGACTGCGTCGAGCGGGAGCTGGATTTCGCGGCCGAGGCGGAGAGCCAGCGCGCCTTCGCCGCCGCCTACGCCGACGACCCCGACTTCCGCGTCCCGCTGGTGATCGCCCAGTGCGGCGACGTGCTGGTGACCGAGTGGCTGGACGGCACACCGGTTCCGGCGCTCGTCGAGCGCGGCAGCCGGGAGCAGCGCGACCGGGTCGGCATGCTGCTGGTCCGCTTCATGGCCTCGACCTGGCTGCGCAGCGGGCTGCTCTACACCGACCCGCACCCGGGCAACTTCCGGCTGCTGCCGGACGGCAGGCTCGGCGTGCTCGACTTCGGCGCCTGCCTGCCCTGGCCGCCCGCGGGTTTCGACGCGCTCGCCGAGGACTACACCCGCGCGCTCTTCCGCGGCGGCCCCGACGAACTCGGCAGCACCGCGCGCAGGCACGGCTTCGCGGAGCCGGATCGGGCGATCGACGACGGCGCGCTCTACAAGGTGGTCTCGCCGTGCATGGAGCCGCTGCGCCACGACACCTACCGACTCAGCAACCCGTGGCTGCGCAAACATGTGCTGCGGGTGACGAATCCGCGGCTCTCCAATATCGTGCGGCAGCTGACCATGCCGGTGTACCTGACGCCGTTCGCGCGCGCCGTCCTCACCGCGGTCGGCGCGCTCTGCCAGCTGGAGGCGGAGACCTCGTACCGGGACGAGATCGCGCGCTGGTTCCCGCACCTGGACGCCATCGCGTACGGGACGGCGGAGCCGGGCGAGCCGGAGAACGCGCCGGGCCGGCTGCAGGGCCCGGTCGAGCTGGCGCTCGTGCGAGAACGCAGGCGCCGGGGCACGCAGCCGCGCTCCTCCATCGAGCGAACCGGGTAACCGGGCGGGTCGTCTGAGACACGCTGTCTCAGCGCGGTGTGACCACCGACACGCAGCCCGACCGGCCGCACCGGACAGCCGCGTACCCGGCACAACCGCTGTGTGCTGGTATGTATCGTGCGCCTGGGAGCACGCGGCCCCGCGTCCCGAGAGACGATCCGAAAGTACCGATACGCCATGCGAGTCGACGGGCGGGAAATCCCGGTCACCGGCAGCCTGCTGCCGCCGCTGACCAGGCGGACCAGCGACATCATTCGCGTCGTGCTGGCCGCGCTCGGCGTCGGGGTGGTTGTGGTCGGCTCGGTGATCACCCGGCCGGAGTGGCTGGCGCTGGAGCGCTCGGTCTCCAACATCATCGGCTTCCTGAATCCGGCGCAGTCCAACCTGGTTTATCTCTGCTACGGCGTCGCGATCCTGATCCTGCCCTTCGTCATCCTGATCGAGCTGGTCTGGAAGCGGCAGTGGAAGCTGATGGCCGGGTACGCGGCGGCCGGGCTGGTGGCCGGGTTGCTGCTCTCCATCACCGGCACCGGGCTCTCCGCGCCGCAGTGGCACCTGCAGGTGCCGGACCGGCTCGACACCTTCCTCTCCCAGTTCCTGGACGACCCGCGCTGGATCGCCGGGGCGGCCGCGGTGCTCACCGTCTCCAGCCCGTGGCTGCCGGTCCGGGTGCGGCGCCTGATGTGGTTCCTGCTGCTCGCCTTCGCCCCGATCCACCTGGTGGTGAGCACCGTGGTTCCGGCACGGGCGATGTTCGGGCTCGCGGTGGGGTGGCTGGTCGGCGCGGTGATCGTGCTCGCGGTCGGGACGCCCGCGCTGGAGGTGCCGCTGGACGCCGCGGTGCGGCTGCTCGCCGGGCGCGGCCGCACGGTCACCGCGTTCACCGTGGTCCGCCCGGCCGGGCCGGGCCCGCTGGTGCTGGCCGCCGCGGTGGACGGCGCCGAGCGCGAGCTGATCGTCGACCTCTACGGCAAGAACCAGCGCAGCCACAGCGCGCTGCGCCAGCTCTGGCGCTGGCTCACCTTCCGCAGCAGCGAGACGCCGTCGCCGTACGGGTCGATGCACCGCGCGGTGGAGCACCGCGGGCTGCTCGCGCTCGCGGTGCGCGATGCCGGGCTGGCCGCGCACGAGCCGATCGCGGTGAGCAGGCTGGCCCGCGGCTGGTCGCTGTACGCGCACTCGGTGCCGCACGGCAGGCCGCTCGCCGAGTCCGGCCCCGAGATCCTGCCCGCCGTCTGGGCGGCGCTCGGTGCACTGCGCGAGCACCAGATCGCCCACGGCGACCTGCGGCCGAGCGAGATCCGGGTGCGCGACGGCGCGGTGCTGGTCGGCGGCTTCGCCAGCGCCGAGTACGGCGCCAGCGACACCCAGCTGCAGTCCGACATCGCGCAGCTGCTGGTGACCACGACCTCGCTCTTCGGCAGGGAGGCCGCGGTGCGCGCGGCCATCGACGCACTCGGCGAGCAGACCGTGCTGGAGGCCTCGCGGCGGCTCACCAAGTTCGCGCTCCCGCCCGGCATGCGCCGCTCGGTGCCGGACTGGAGCGACCGGCTCGGTGAGGCGCGCTCGGAGGTACGCAAACAGACCGGGCAGGACCGGATCGAGGCACAGCAGATCACCCGGTTCAGCCGCAACCAGATCATTCAGCTGGTGCTGCTGGTCGGGCTGGTCTACGTGGCCTACCCGTTCATCAGCGCGGTGCCGACCTTCTTCACCCAGCTGCGCACCGCCAACTGGTGGTGGGCGCTGCTCGGGCTCGGCATCTCCACGCTCACCTATATCGGCGCCGCCGCCGCGCTCTGGGCCTGCGCCTCGCGCGGGATCAGCCTGTGGGGGCTGATCGTCATGCAGATCGCCAACACCTTCGCCGCGACCACCACCCCGGCCCGGGTCGGCGGGCTCGCGCTGAGCGTGCGGTACCTGCAGAAGAGCGGGCTCGGCGCGGTGCGCGCCACCGCCGCGGTCGCGCTGCAGCAGGCGGTGCAGGTGCTGACGCACATCACGCTGCTCGTGGTGTTCAGCGTGGCCGCGGGCACCTCCGCCGACCTCTCGCACTTCGTGCCGGACGCCACCGTGCTCTACCTGATCGCCGGGGTCGGCGTCGGCATCGTCGGCACCTTCACCTTCGTGCCGAAGCTGCGCGGCTGGATCAACGAATCGGTGCGGCCGCAGCTGCGCGAGGTGCTCGGCGAGCTGGTCGCGCTCGCCCGCGACCCCAAGCGCTCGCTGATCATCGTGCTCGGCTGCGGCGCCATCACGCTCGGCCAGGCCGGTGCGCTCTGGGCGTCGGTGCAGGCGTTCGGCGGGGGGACCACCTTCATCACGGTCACCATCGTCACCATGATCGGCGGCACGCTGGCCTCGGCGGCGCCGACGCCGGGCGGGGTCGGCGCGGTGGAGGCGGCGTTGATCGGCGGGCTCGCCGCCTTCGGGCTGCCCGCCGAGGTCGCGGTGCCGTCGGTGCTGCTCTATCGGGTGCTGACCTGCTGGTTGCCGGTGTTCTGCGGGTGGCCGATCATGCGGCGGCTGACCGCGCAGAACAAGATCTAGGCGGGTTTCAGGGTGCCCCTGAGCGTGGTGCCGAGCGGGCCGGGGAAGCTGTAGCCGATGCTGCCGTCCGGGTTGGCGGTGAGTGTGGAGACGCTGCCGTCGTCGGTGCAGTCGCTCGGCCCGCCGGTGAGCCGGGCGCGCAGCGAGACCTCGGTATCGCTAGCGGCGAGCAGCGTCTCGGCGCGCTCGCAGGTCTGGCTGAAGATCAGGCCGGTATTGCTGGACTCGCCGACCTCGTCGCCGACCTGGCCGGAGCGCAGCGTCAGCTGGATCTCCAGGGTGGCGAGGCCGTCGGTGACGCGGCCCTTCCAGGTGCCGGCGAAGCGGTCGGGGAGGGTCTCGCCGGTGGGCTCGGTGGTCTCCGTCGGGTCGTCGGCGGAGGTGGGGTCGGCCGTGGCGGTGTCGGTCGTCACGGTGACATCACCGACCGAGCCGCCGCCGCGCAGGGCGAGGGTGACGCCCGCGGCGAGCGCGAAGACCAGGAGCACGGCGGTCACGGCGAGGACGGCGTTGCGGCGTTTCGTCTTCCGGGGCGCGGGGGCGGGGGCGGCGGTGCCGTGGTCGAAGCCGGAGGGTGGCGGGGCCTGGCGGTACGCGGCGGGCGGGGTGTGCGGTGCGCCGGCGGTGGCGGCGCGGCGGTCGTTGCCGGGGGGCGGGGTGTACTCGTAGGAGGGTTGCGCGGTGGCGATGCGGTGCTCGTTGCCGGTCGACCAGTTGGTGGTGACGGTGGCGGCGGTGCCGTGATTCCAGGCCACCGGGCCGTCGGTGAGCGCGCGGCGCGCGGCGTCGACGAATTCGGTGGCGGTGCCGAAGCGTCCGGCCGGGTCCTTGGCCAGAGCGCGGGCCAGCACGTCGTCCAGGGCGGGTGGGACGCCGGGACGCAGCTCGCCGAGCCGCGGCGGCGGTTTGTACAGGTGGCCGAAGATCTGCTCGGCGACGCTCTCGCCCGCGAAGATCTTGCCGCCGAGGATGCACTCGGCCAGTACGCAGCCGAGCGCGTAGATGTCGGCGGGCGGGCCCGCGACGCCCTCGAACCGCTCCGGCGCCATGTACGCGATGGTGCCGAGTGAGGCGCCGGTGCTGGTCAGGCCGGTTTCGTCGTCCGGCTTGGCGATGCCGAAATCGATCAGGTAGGCGAAGCCGGTGCGGTCGATGAGGATATTGCCCGGCTTGATGTCGCGGTGCACCAGCCCGGCCGCGTGCGCGCCGTCCACCGCCGCGCCGATCTGGGCGAGCAGCTCGACCGCGCGCACCGGCGGCATGGGGCCGCGCTCGCGCAGCAGTGCGCTCACGTCGACGCCGTCGACCAGGGCCATGTCGATGTAGAGCTGGTCGCCGACCTTTCCGAACGAGTGGATCGCCACCAGGTGCGGGTTGCTCAGGCGGGCCGCCACCCTGGCCTCGCGCTCGAAGCGGCGGCGGAACTCCGCGTCGTCCGCGAGTTCCGCCGGCAGCACCTTGAGCGCGACGAAGCGCTGGGTGGGCTGGTGGAAGGCGCGCCAGACCTGGCCCATGCCGCCGCGGCCGATCACGGAGTCCAGGCGGTATTCGCCGAACCACCTGGTTGCGTTCACAGGGGGGTTTTCGCCGGGGCGGGGGTGGGCGTCGGTTCGGTGGGCGAAGTGGTCACGTCGGAATCATGCACCGGTGCGGGGGTAGCGGTGTCGGTCGAGGTGGGCTCGGCTACCGGGCCGGGGGCGGGGTCGATGGGGGCGGAGGCGGGCTGGGTGGGGAGGCTGGGCTGGGTGGTGGTCGCGGTCGGCTCGGTCACCGTTGTGGTGGCGGGGGCCGTGGTCGTCGGCGGTGTGGTCGGGGGCTCCGTGGTGGTGGGCTGCGGCGTGGTCGGCGGGACCGTCGTCGGCGGCGGGACGGTGGTCGGCTGCGTCGGCTCCGGCTGGCTGGTGATCGGGGCGCCGACCGGCACCGAGGGCAGGGGCGGGCGCGCGGCCTCCACCGGAGGCGGCGGTGCGGCCGCCTCGCCTGCGGGCGGCGGGGCGAGCACCGGTTCGGTGCGGGCGCCGGGCACCTCCACCGCGATCGGTGCGCCCGAGGCGGGCGCCGAGTGCGGTGGCGGAGCGGCTGCGCCGGGCGATTGCGGGCCGGACGGGCTGTCGGCCGGGCCGACCACCGAGGTCGGGGCGGTGCCCGCCTCCTCGCTCGGGCCGTCCGGGGCGGCGAGCAGCAGGGTCGTGGTGAGCACGCCCGCGCCGAGGACGCCGAGTACCGCCGCCGCCGCGCGGACCGGAAGCGGTTTGGGCAGGGTCGGTTTCGGTACGAAGTCGATCGGATCGCGCAGGGTGACCCGGTTGCGGCCGACGGGTTGCGCCGGAACCGGCTCGGGCAGAGCGGGACTCGGCTCGCCCGCACTCGGCGGGTCCGATTCCGGCTGATCCGCGTCGGACGGCACCACCTCCGCAGCGGCGGCATCCGCGATCACGGGAGGCACCACGGCGGCAGATTCCGGAGCACCGCCCGCAGCGGAAGAGTCCGAGGCGGCGGACGACGCTTTCCGCGGCGCAGAAGGGTTCGGAGCATCGTCCGCTACCGCAGGGGCCGGGACCGAAGAGCCATCCGCGAGCGCATCCGGCTCGGCGGCCACGAGCACGGGCGCCTCTGCGGCAAGGGGACGCGAGGCGAAATCCGCTGGCGGCGGCTCCAGCAACTTCGCGACGGCGTCCGGCTCCGGCGCCTCGGCAGCGAGCGCAGGCTCGGCAACGGACTCCGGATCGTCCGGAAGCACGGGCGTCTCGGTGGCAGCGAATCCCACCGCACCCCCGGACTTCACCCCCCGCGCGGGCGACTCCGTCTCATCCGCCGCTCCGAGCACCGGCGTCGCAACCCCGCGCACCACCAACCGCTCGGCCCCGGACTCCGCCGAAGCCGGCACCGCCGAAACCGCCGCGGGCAGCGCGACCGGCTCGGAGACGGGACCCGCATCCGCCTCCAGCGCCGCCCACGCGGCCAGCGCGAACTCGGTAGCGGTACCGAACCGCTCCTCCGGCTTCTTGGCCAGCGCTTTCGCGATCACCCGATCCAGCGCGGGCGGCACATCGGCGACCAGCGTGCTCGGCCGCGGCGGCGCGTGGTTGAGATGCGCGTTGATCTGCTCGGCATGGCTGTCACCGGGGAAGGCCCGCCGCCCGGTGAGGCACTCCACCAGGACACAGCCGAGCGAGTAGATGTCGCTGCGCGCCGTCGCCTCGCCGTCGAACCGCTCCGGCGCCATGTAGGCGATGGTGCCGATGGCGACGCTGCCGGTGGTGAGCACCGTCCCGTCCCGCGGCCGAGCGATGCCGAAGTCGATGAGGTACGCGAAGTCGTTGCGGCTCACCAGCACATTGCCGGGTTTGATGTCGCGGTGCACCAGCCCGGCGGCGTGCGCGGCGTCCACCGCGGAGGCGACCTGGCCGAGCAGGTGGACGGCGCGCTCGGGGGCGATCCGCCCGCCGTCGATGAGCAGCGCGGCGAGATCGTCGCCGTCGATCAGCGCCATGTCGATGTAGAGCTGGTCGCCGACCCGCCCGTAGGAGTGGATGGCGACGACGTGCGGATCACTGAGCCGCGCCGCGACCCGCGCCTCCCGCTCGAAGCGGCGGCGGTACTCCTCGTCGTCGGCGGCGGCGGCGGGCAGCAGTTTGAGCGCGACGAACCGCTCGGTCGGTGCGTGCCAGGCCTTCCAGACCCGGCCCATCCCGCCCCGGCCGACTTCCCGGTCGAGCCGATACTCGCCGAACCAGCGCTCCCCCGCCTCTGTCATTCCTTCTCAACCTGCCGATCGCCGTCGGCCCTCCGCGCGTGCGACGGGCCGACCCCGATTGTTCCACGATCGGCCTGCCCGGTGCCCGCCGGATTCCGCCGGGCACCGGACCAAGATCAGGACGAGAAGTCTTTCCGCAGCTGCACCTTCACGACCTTGCCGCTGGCATTGCGCGGCAGCTCCGCGACCACGACCAGGTCCTTCGGGTGCTTGTACCGGGCCAGGCTCTCGTTCAGGAAGGGCTCCAGCTCCGCGAGCGTGAGTTCGGCGTCGGCATCCTGCAGCGCGACCACCGCGACCGGCACCTCGCCCCACTTCTCGTGGGTGCGCCCGATCACCGCGGCCTCGCGGATCTTCGGGTGCGCGAAGAGCACGTTCTCCACCTCGGCGCAGTAGATGTTCTCGCCGCCCGAGATGATCATGTCCTTCTTGCGGTCGACCACCCAGACGAAGCCCTCCTCGTCCTGCTTGACCAGGTCACCGGAGTGGAACCAGCCGCCCGCGAAGGCATCCGCGGTGGCCTCCGGCTTGTTCCAGTAGCCCTGCATGAGGGTCGGGCCGCGGTAGACGATCTCGCCGATCTCGCCGGGGGCGACGTCGTTCATCTCGTCGTCGACCACGCGGGTCTGGATGGTCGGGATGGGCTTGCCCACCGACCCCAGCTTGCGCAGCGCGTCCTTGCCCTCCAGCACGCAGGTGATCGGCGACATCTCGGTCTGCCCGAACACCGCGACGTTGGAGGCGTTCGGGAAGCACTCCGCCATGGCCTCCAGCACGCTGTTCGAGGCGGGGGCGGCGCCCCAGCTCAGCACCTCGAGCGCGGTCTTGCGCTCCTTGACGTCCGGCACCGCGCAGATGGCCTGCCACTGGGCGGGGACGCAGAAGGCGGTGGTCGCGCCCTCGGCCTCGACGGCGTCCAGGAACTCGACCGGGTCGAAGGCGCCGAGCGGGTGCAGCACGGTCTTGGAGCCGAGCAGGAAGGCGGGCGCGAGGCTGCCGAGCCCGGCGATGTGGAAGAGCGGCGAGGTGCAGAAGCCGACCGTGTCCGGGGTGGAGGAGAGCGCGCGGATACAGGTCAGCGCCTGCGCGTTCATGTTCGCGTAGGAGAGCACCGCGCCCTTGGGGCTGCCGGTGGTGCCCGAGGTGTACATGATCAGCGAGGGGGTGTCCTCGGGGATGTCGCGCGGGACGTGGGCCTCGCCCTCCTCGGCGAGCGCGTCGTCGAAGCCGATCACGCCGTCGCCGGAGGCGCCGTTGATCACGAAGACCGACTCCAGCCCGGGTGCCTGCGCCCGCACCGCGACCGCGAGGGGCTGCAGCAGGCTGTCGGTGACGACCGCCTTGGCGCCGCTGTCGCTCACGATGTAGGCGACCTCGGGCGGGGTGAGCCGGAAGTTCACCGGCACCGCGATGGCGCCGAGCGCGTTGATGCCGAACACCGCCTCCAGGTACTCGGGGTAGTTCAGCGCCAGGATGAGCACCCGGTCGCCGAAGCCGACGCCGCGCCGGGCCAGCGCGTCGGCGAACTTCAGCGAGCGCTCGTGCAGCTGCCGCCACGTGGTGTCGGCGCCCTTGAACCGGAGCGCCACCGCGTCCGGCCGCATCAGCGCGTGCGTCGCGAGCTGGTTGTTCCAGTGGTTGCGACGCGAGCGGATCGGCTCGTCCAGCGCCTGTGCACCTGTGGTCATCCCACGAACTCCTCTCGAACCGCCACCCGCGGTGAGCCCTGAGTGACCCACGCCACCGACGGCAGATTTCCGGGCCAGAATAACAACTAACTTTTCCCGCGGGCAACAGATCCGGATGGGAATCTCGGTTCAGGAGACGAATCCGGGTGTTTTCTCTCAGTAACGACGTGGAACTGCTGTTTTTCCGTGACCTCCGGGCGATCCTCCCGGTCGATCGTGGAACCCAATTGCGAATCTCGGCTCACTTGTGGGTTGTAGGCGGGTGGATCGCCGTGTCACGATCGTCGGGTCCCGGGCGAATTCCGGCACGCCCGCGCGAATACGAGGAGAGAGCGCAATGCTGCGGACCAGGTTCACCGAGACATTCGGCGTGGAGCACCCGATCGTGCAGGGCGGCATGATGTGGGTCGGCCGGGCCGAGCTCGTCGCGGCCGTCGCGAACGCGGGCGGGCTCGGCTTCATCACCGCCCTGACCCAGCCCACCCCCGACGACCTGCGCACGGAGATCGCGCGGACGCGCGAGCTCACCGACAAGCCGTTCGGCGTCAACCTCACCATCCTGCCCTCGATCAACCCGCCGCCGTACGAGGAGTACGCGCGGGCGATCATCGAGAGCGGCATCAAGATCGTCGAGACCGCGGGGAGCAACCCCGAGCCCTTCCTGCCCGCCTACCGCGAGGCCGGGGTGAAGGTGCTGCACAAGTGCACCAGCGTCCGGCACGCGCTGAAGGCGCAGAAGATCGGCGTGGACGGCGTGAGCATCGACGGTTTCGAGTGTGCCGGGCACCCCGGCGAGGACGACGTGCCCGGGCTGGTCCTGATCCCGGCCGCGACCAGGGTGCTCGACATCCCGGTGATCGCCTCCGGCGGCATCGCGGACGCCCGCGGCCTGGTCGCCGCGCTGGCGCTCGGCGCGGACGGGGTGAACATGGGCACCCGCTTCCTCTGCACCGCCGAGTCCTCGATCGACCAGAAGGTCAAGGAGCAGATCGTCGCCAACTCCGAGCGCGACACCCAGCTCATCTTCCGCACCCTCGGCAATACCGCGCGGGTGGCCGACAACGCCATCAGCCGCAAGGTGGTCGAGATCGAGAAGGCAGGCGGCACCTTCGAGGACGTGCGCGAGCTGGTCTCCGGCGCGCGCGGCCGCAAGGTGTTCGAGGAGGGCGATCTGGACGCGGGCATCTGGTCCACCGGCCTGGCCCAGGGGCTGATCGAGGACATCCCGACCTGCGCCGTGCTGGTCGAGCGCATGGTGCGGGAGGCCGAGGAGCTGATCACCGGGCAGCTCGCCGGGCTCGTCGCCCGCTAGGAACGTCGCCGCCGCGAACGGCGGAAAAGCGGCGGTGACCTGGGTGCCGCGCTGAGGTGGCGAGCCACTGCCCCAGCGCGGTACCCGCATTTCCGCCCGCGGCGGACGTGTCGAGCGAGCCCGCGCGGCCGCCGGGCCGACCCGCGCTACCGCTGCGGGTTGCGGGTGGCGCGGGCCGTGACGGCGGCGTGGTCGTGGCCGGCGATGAGTTCGATGCCGTCCGGGAGTGCGTGCAGGCGGTGGATGGTGGCGAAGGCGGCGTCCCGGTCGGCGTCGAAGAGCTGGCCGGGCATGGGGGCCTTCTCACGCAGCGTGTCCACCTGGATCTTGCTCCAGACCGCGTCGCCCGCGAGCAGCACCCGGCTGCCGTCGTCCACCGCGAGCAGCACGCCCACGCTGCCTGGGGTGTGGCCGTGCAGGTCGACCAGCAGCACCGAGCCGTCGCCGAAGAGGTCGTGGCTGCGCGGGAAGCCGAAGACCGGCGGGCCGTCCAGCTCGAGCGGCTCGGTCGTGCGGCCGCGCAGCGGGCCGCGGGCGACGCCGATGGGGGCGCGTGGCCCGGCCAGCGCCCAGTCCCGCTCCGCGGCGGGCAGCCGGAGCGGCACCCGCTCGGGCAGCTCCAGCAGGCCGGAGACGTGGTCCCAGTGCAGGTGGGTGGGGAGCACGAACTCGATCGACTCCACCGCGACGTCCCGCGCGGCCAGCGCGTCGGCCAGCCCGAGAACCGGCTTCTCCGGGGCGACCAGCAGCGGCACCGGGAAGGGCAGCTCGGGCAGCACCCGTTCGTGCACGCCGGAGCAGAGCGCCGGGTCGATCAGGAACCGCGCCTTCGGGTGCTCGACCAGGAAGCTGCCCATGACCAGCGTCGTGCGGCCGAGATCGCGGGTGCCCTCGGCGACGATGGTGGTCGGCGCGTGCATGGTGGCCTGGGTGATGACGGTCAGCGCGACCGTCGCCCGCGCGGGTGGCGGGTCGGCGAGTTGCAATCCGGCGAGCAGCGCGGTGTCCGGTTTGCGGGGGCGGAGCAGCCGCCCCGGGGTCGCGGCGAGTGCGGCGCAGCAGCGCAGCAGGGTCGGCACCGTGGCGGTGCGGTCGTCTCCCGGCATGGGGTCACTGTAGCGACGCGGATCGCGCACCGCCCGCGCGCTGACCCTCCGCCGCCCCGGTCTGCGGGGTGCGGCGTGAAAGACCCAGCTGCGCAGCGCATTCGCCACTTCCCTCGGGCATAATCGCTGGGGGATTCCCGGCCGCGAGCCGGGCAGAGGGAGGTCGCGATGCGCGCCGGGGTACCCGAGGGAAGGGCCGCACGGCGGGCGGCCTGCACTGCCGCGGCGGTCGCGGCGATCACCGCGCTGCTCCCGGCCGACGCCGAGCCGGTGTCGACCACGGCGCCCTTCACCGACCTCGGGCTGAACTCCACCCAGCTGGCTCGGCTCACCGGCGCGCTGGAGGAGGCGCTCGGCGTCGAGATCCCGCTGGTCGCGCTGTACGACCACGCCAGCATCGAGCAACTGGTCGAGCACCTCACCGCATGACCCCGATCTCCCTCGTCGGCATCGGCTGCCGGCTTCCCGGTGCGGACGGCCCCGCGGATTTCTGGCGTCTGCTGTCCACCGGGCTGGACGCCACCGGCGCGCCGCCGCCGGACCGCCCGCTCACCCGGCACGGCGGCTACCTGCGCGGCATCGACCGCTTCGACAGCGCCCGCTTCGGCATCCCGGACCGGGAGGCCGCGGTGATGGACCCGCAGCAGCGGCTGGCGCTGGAGGTGACCACCGAGGCGCTGGACGACGCCGGGATCGGCTACCGGGCGGCGGGCTCCGGCGCCGCGGTGCTCTTCGGGGCCTGCACCTTCGACCACGGCATCTCGGTGCTCGGCGCGGGCGGGCACGATGCCCCGTTCGCGGTCACCGGGTCGGCGCTCAGCATCGTCGCGAATCGCATCTCCTTCGCGCTCGACCTGCACGGTCCGAGCCTGGTGCTGGACAGCGCCTGCTCCTCCTCGCTGGCCGCGGTGGACCTGGCGGTGCGGCTGCTCGCCGACCCCGCGGTGCCGTTCGCCGTGGTCGGCGGGGTGAATCTGGTGCTGCTGCCGCATACATCGGAGTACCTGGCCGACGGCGGCTTCCTGGCACCGGACGGCAGGTGCAAGCCCTTCGACGCCGCCGCCGACGGCTACACCAGGAGCGACGGCTGCGCGGTCGTGGTGCTGCAGCGCACCGCCGACGCGCTGGCGTCCGGGGCGCGGATCTACGCCGAGATCGCGGGCAGCGCGGTGGGTTCGGACGGGCGCTCCAACGGGCTCTACGCGCCGAGCGGGAAGGCGCAGCGGGAGGTCGTGCGCGCGGCCTGGCGGCGGGCGGGGGTGCCGCCGCGGCAGGCCGGGTACCTGGAGTGCCACGGCACCGGGACGCCGCTCGGCGACGCCGTCGAGGTCGGGGCGCTGGCCGCGGTGCTCGGCGCGGAGCCGGTGTGGCTGGGGTCGGTGAAGTCGAATCTCGGGCACCTGGAGGCGGCGGCGGGGGTGACCGGGCTGATCAAGACGGCGCTGGCCGTCCGGCACGGGGTGATCCCGCCGACGCTGCACGTGCGCACGCCGAACCCGCTGCTGCGGTTGGGCGAGCACGGGCTGCGGCCCGCCGTGCGCGCGGTGGACTGGTCGGCGGTGCCGCCGGGTGAGCGGTGGGCGGGGGTGAGCTCGTTCGGGTTCGGGGGGACCAATGCGCACGTGGTCGTGCGCGGGGTGGAGGCACCGGCTGTGAATGGTGCGGGGCCGGTGCTGATTCCGCTGACCGGGCGGGACGCCGAGGAGGTGCAGCAGCGGGCGGCCGTCGTGGCCGATGCGCTGTCGCCGACCACATCGGATGGTCGTGCCGCTCCCGGCATCGCACGGGTCGCCGCGCTCGCCGCCGCCGAAGCCCGCAGGCTGCCGGAACCCGCCCGCGCAGCGGTACTCGCCGCCGACGCGGAGACGGCGATCGAACGGCTGCGCGCCCTCGCCGAATCCCGCGACGCGCCGGGCGTACTCACCTCGGGCACCCCGGTCCCCGGCGGCGTGCTCTTCGTCTTCTCCGGCCAGGGCGGGCAGTTCGCGGGCATGGGCGACGCGCTCGCGGCCCGCTTCCCCGCCTTCGCCGCCGGGCTCGCCGAGGCGGCCGCCGCGGTGCTGGCCGCCGGTGGCCCCGCGGTCTGGACCCCGGACGGCGGCTTCGCCGCCGACGAGGCGACGGCGACCGTGCAGCCGGCGCTCTTCGTCTACCAGATCGGCATGCTGCGGCTGCTCGCGCACTGGGGCGTCCGGCCGGACGCGGTCACCGGGCACAGCCTCGGCGAGGTCGCGGCGGCGGTCGCCGCGGGCGCGCTCACGCTCGCCGACGCGGCGCTGGTCGCGGTGGCCAGGGGCGCGCTGCTCGGCAGGCTCGACGGGCGCGGCGCCATGGCGGTGCTGGAGGCCGAGCTGCCGGTGGCGGAGACGCTGGTGGAGCCGATCGCGGCGGAGGTCGCGGTGGCGGCGGTGAACGGCCCGCGCTCGGTGGTGATCTCCGGATCCCGCCGCTACGTGGACATCCTGCTGCGCCGGGCGCAGCGGCGCGGGCTCTTCGCGCGCCGGGTCGCGGTGCGCTTCGCGGCGCACAGCCCGCAGGTGGCGCCGGTGCTGCCGGAGCTGCGCGCGGCGCTCGCCGGGATCGAGCCCCTCGTCCCCCGGCTTCCGCTGTACTCCACCGCGCGGGCGGGCACGATCATCGACACCGCGGGCACCGATGCCGGGTACTGGGCCGAGAACGCCGTCGGCACGGTGCATCTCGGGGCGGCGCTGGAGCGCGCGGGCGCGGACGGCTTCGGCACCGCGCTGGAGATCGCGCCGCACCCGGTGCTGCTGCCCGCCATCCGCGACACCCCCGCCTTCGCGCCCGGCGCGCACGCCACCGCCGACCGCGAGGACGAGGTGGCGGCACTGCTGGCCTGCCTCGGTGCGCTGCACGTGGCCGGCCGCACCCCGGACTGGTCCGCGCTCGGCCCGCTGACCGAGCCACCGCCGCGCCGCCGCTGGCAGCGCCGCCGCTTCCCGCTGCTGGTGCCCGCCCCGCCCGCGCTCACCGAGGCGGCCTTCCCGGCCGACGATCCGGCCGATCACGTGGTGGCCGGGGTGCCGCTGATTCCGGCGGTGTACTGGCTGCTGCGGCTGCTGCACGCGGCGCGCGCCCGGACCGGGGCCTCGGCGGTGCGCGGCTTCGCGGTGCACGAACTCACCCGCTCGGATGCCGTGCCCGCGGTGACCTACCGGGAGGAGGCGGGCGGGCCCGGTCTGCGGGCGGGGGTCACGGGTTCCTCGGCGCTGGCTTCGACTCGGTCCGCCGGTGACCCCACGCCCGGGGATATCGTCGCATGGATGCGGGTGGTCGATACAAATCGGGCCGCCCGGCCGCGCATGCGCGAAGTCCCGGTGCCGCGCTTCTACGCGGAGCTGCGCGAGCGCGGGCTGGAGTACGGCCCGGCCTTCCGCCCGCTGCGCGGGCTCGCGGTGGACCGGGATCGGGCCGTCGGCGAGCTGGACGCCGCCGACCCGCACCGCTCCGCCACCCTGGACGGCTGCCTGCACGTGCTGGCCGCGGCCGCAGACGGGCTGCCCGAGGGGCGGGTGCCGCTGCCCATCGGCATCGAGAACGCCTGGCTCACCACCGAACCCGGGCGCACCGTCGGCGAGGCCCACGCGCTGGTGCGGGAGCGGTCGGGGGCCGGACTGGTCGGCGATGTGGTCGCCACCGACCAGCACGGGATTCCCATGCTGGCGCTGCTCGGGGTGCGGGTGCGGTTCACCGACCCGGCGTTGCCGGTGCACTCCGCGCCGCACCGCGCCGATGTGCTGCGCACCGAGCACTGGGTGCCGCTGCCGGAAGGAACCGGGACCGACCAGGGGCGGCCCTCGGCAGACATCGCTGCTCCTTCGGCGGACTTCAAGGCGAGTGAACCCCCGGCGCCGGATATCCGGCGCGCGCTGGTGATCGGCGACTCCGAGGACGCCGTCGCCCTGGCCCGCGCACTGGAGCGCACCCTGCCGACCGAGCGAATCGCCCGCGACCCCGATGCCGCGCTCCCCCTGGTCCAGTCGGTGCTCACCGGCCACACCGCCGCGACCCGGCTCGCCGTCGTCCTGGTCTGGCCCACCCGCCCGCAGCCCGAGAGCACCACCACCGCCGCCCTCACCCGGACCCTCGCCCTCCTCCAGCACGTGACGGCGGCCCCCGCGACGGCCGCCCTGACCGTGCTGCTCCCGATCGACGCGGCGCCGTCGTCATCAGGACTGCACCCCGCCGCCGCGCTGGCGGGCCTGGTCCGCAGCCTGCAACTGGAGTCCGCGCTCCGGGTCCGGCTGGTGTGGCGGGCACCGGGCATCGACGACGCCCTGCTCCGCGCGGTCACCGACCCTGCACTGCCGCTGGAGCTCCGGGTGGCCGGAGCCACATCGGTGCGCCGCTTCGTGCGCGCCGACCCGGCGGCCGCGACCCCGGTCTCGATCGATGCCACCGGCACCTACGTGGTCACCGGCGGCCTCGGCGCGCTCGGTTCGCTGGCGGTGCGCTGGCTCCTCGCCGAGGGTGCACGCGACGTGGTGGTGCTGACCAGGGCACCGCGCCCCATGCCCGCGGTCCTCGACGGCCTGGAGGACCGCATCGTGGTGGTCCGCTGCGATGTCACCGACCGCGCCGACCTGGCCGTCGCACTGCACGACATCCGCGAGTGGGGCTCGACCGTGCGCGGCGTCATCCACGCCGCCGGCAGCCTGGAGGACGCCGCCTTCCCGGATGTCACGCCGGAGCAACTCACCGGCATGCTCGCCGCGAAGGCCACCGCCGCCGGCCACCTGCTGGAGCTGACCGCCGCCGACCCGACCGACTTCGTCCTGCTCTTCTCCTCCGCGACCGGCGCCTTCGGCGCGCCGGGGCAGGCGGCGTACGCGGCCGCGAACGCCGCCATGGACGCACTGGCCGCCGCGCAGCGCGGGCGCCGGGTGACCAGCGTGGGCTGGGGCGTCTGGTCGTCCGGGTTGACCGAGGCGGCGGGCGGCGCCGGCCACCTGCGCCGCGCCGGTATCCGCGCCTTCGATCCGGAGCGCGGCGCCGCGCTCTTCGCGGACGTGCTCCGGCACGACGTGCCGTACCTGCTCGCCCTCGACTGGTCCGGCCCCGGCGACCACTCCCCCGTCGGCAAGCGGCTCACCCAGACCCTGGGCGAGATCACCGAAACCACCGCGCCGATCCGGCCCGACCCCCAGCCGCGCCCGCTGGCGCACATCGTGCGCGCCGCACTGGCCGCCGCCCTCGACCGCCCCGCGGACGAGGTCGACCCCGCCGCCGACTTCAACGATCTCGGCCTGACCTCGCTGCTCGGCATCGAGCTGCGCCGAGTCCTGGAATCCCGCCTCGAGGTCCGGCTCTCCACGGCGGAGATCTTCGGCCACCCGACCGTCGCCGCGCTCGCGGCCATGCTGGCCGAGCGGCTGGGCCGCGGTGACTGAGTCCCTCGTCGACCGGCTGGCCCACTGGGCCCGCGAGCGCCCGGATGCCCCCGCCTACACGGCCCTCCGCTACCCCGCGCCAGGCAACCCCGACGGCACCGACTACCTCCCGCACACGCTCACCTACGCGGAGCTCGCCGCGGCGGTCGCCGGACTCGCGCGGGAGATCCGCGCCCGCACGGCGTCCGGTGCTCGCGTCGCGCTGCTCACCGGCCACGGGCAGGGCTATGTGCTGGCCTTTCTCGGCTGCCTGGCGGCCGAGCGGATCGCCGTCCCGCTCTTCCCGGTCGGCAGGCACCCGGAGCGGCTGACCGGGATATTCGCCGACGCCGCACCGGCGCTCACCCTGATCGATCCCGGTGACGCGGTCTCGGCGGAATTCGCCGGAGACGTACTCACCGTGGACCCGAGCCGTTCAGCGGAGTTCGCCGAGCTACCAATTGGCAAAGCTCCCGCATATCTTCAGTACACCTCCGGCTCCACCGGGGCGCCGAATGGAATCCGCGTGGAATCGGCGAATCTCACCGCCGCGCTGGAACAACTCCGCGCGGTAATCCCGGCCGCGCGAAAGAAACCCATCGCGGGCTGGCTGCCCTTCTTCCACGATATGGGGCTGGTGCTCACCCTGGCGCTGCCGATCTGGTCGGGAGTGCACGGGATCACGCTCGCCCCGGTGGATTTCGTGAAGCGCCCGGTGCGCTGGCTCCGCGCCTGCTCCGATTTCGGCGCGGGCACGACGGGCGCACCGGATTTCGCACTCGCACTCACCACGGCGACCACCACGGAACGTCAAGTGACGGAGCTGAATCTCACCGCCCTGGACGCCATTCTGAACGGCGCCGAACCGATCCGCGCCGCGACCCTGCGCGCCTTCACCGAAACCTTCACCCCCGCTGGCTTCCGCCACCGGGCCCACGCCCCCGGCTACGGCCTGGCCGAGGCCACGCTCACCGTCACCCTGACGCCGCAGGACCGCGAGCCGACCCTCCTCGACCTCGACAGAGCCGCGCTGACCACCGGCCTTGCGCGACCGGCGGGCACCGAACCCGCTGTCACGCTGGTCGGTTGCGGCCCACCGGCCGGTCAGCGCATCAAAATTGTCGATCCGCGCAATGGCGCGACGCTGAATTCGGGCCAAGTGGGAGAAATTCACGTTTCCGGCCCCAATGTCTGCGTAGGAGATGCCGAGAATTGGCTGCACACCGGCGATCTCGGCTTCGAATACGGGGGCGAGCTCTTCATCACCGGCCGCGCGAAGGACCTGGTGGTTCTGGACGGCCGCAACCACCACCCGGCCGACCTGGAGCAGACGGCGGCGACGGCGGCACCGAATATCCGCCTGGTAGCGGCCTTCGGTCACGATGACGGCCGACGCGAATCGCTGGTAATCGTGGCGGAGACACAGAACGCCGATACGGATACTGCGAAGCAGATCCGATCAGCCATCACCCGTGTGCACGAGGTGGTGCCGGAAACGATCCTGCTGGTCCCGCCGGGAAATATCCCGCGAACATCCAGCGGGAAAATTCGGCGGGGAGAGTGCCGCGAACGCTTCGTCGCGGGAGACCTGCACCCGCACTAGTTCTCGGTGCGCCCGAGCAGCCGATCGGTCTCCCGGCGTTCCCGCTTGGTGGGGCGCCCACTCCCCCGATCGCGCCGCGGCAGGGAAGCGAGGACTTCCCTGGGCGGCGGCGGGGGGCTGCGGTCGATCAGGCACTGAGCGGCAATGGGCGGACCGACTCGCTTCGTGACGATGCGCTCCACGATGACGATGCGTTCCACCCCGGCGGCCCGAATACGGACTTCGTCGCCGAGCTTGACCTGCTGTGCCGGTTTGGCGGTGGCACCGTTCACCCGGACGTGTCCGCCGCGGCATGCCTCCGCGGCGGCCGACCGGGTCTTGAACAGGCGCACCGCCCAGGTCCAGGAATCGACCCGGGCCTGCGTTGGTGCGCTCTGCTCAGGGGGCAATCGTCAGAGCACGCGGCGGGCGGTGACGACCTCGTCCGCGGAGAGGTTGGTGTAGGAGACCGGGGTACCGGACTGCACCGCGTTCAGCAGCTTGCCGTCGCCGGCGTAGATGCCGACGTGGCCGCCGCCATTGGTGATCACGATGTCACCGGCGCGCAGGTCGTTGAAGGCGACCGGGGCGCCGACGTGCGACTGCTCGAAGCTGGTGCGCGGCAGCTCGACACCGGCCTGCTTGAAGGCCCACTGCACCAGGCCGGAGCAGTCGAAGCTGCTCGGGCCGGTGGCGCCCCAGACGTAGGAGGCGCCGACCTTGGACTTGGCGGCGTCGAGCGCGATGTCACCGGCGGTGTTGTGCACCTGCGGGGCGAACATGCCCTGCAGCTCCGGCGCGGCGAAGCCGGGCAGCGCGGGCGCGCCCTGCGGGGCCGCGGGCAGCGAGCCGAGCGCGGCGGTCAGCTGCTGCTCCAGCTGCTGCGCAGGCTGCTCGAACTCCTGCGGAACGTCGAACGAGCCGAGACCCGGGATATCGATGGTGGCCGCCATGGCGGGGATCGCGGGCATCGCGCCCGTCGCTGCTACCGCACCCATGACCAGAGCACCCTTGACGGAACCCGGAACGCGTGAATCCCGCTGCAAGCTGTGTTTACCCACCGAGCCGATTCTCCCTCTTTGCGCATCACCCGCCTACCGGGGTGTACTCCCGGCGCGACGAAGCCGGGAAATCCAACGGGCCCCGACAGCCGCTGTGGCGGTAACTCAGCGGCGCCGCTCCTTCCTCACGAAGCGACAGACTCCACTAAGTCACGAGAAGATTACGACCCGCACGCGCTGTTGTCCAGCCCACAGAGCAGGCTCTTTACCCCGGTATTCCGAATCGAGGCCTGGAGCTGGGGTTGTGGCGATTCCGATCAATATCACGGAACGGTCACGGCCCGGCGGCGGCTCGCGATAGGGCTCGATAGTGCTGTCTAGCACTTCGCTTAGAAACACCCAGATTCGCCGGACGAGGCGCTAGCGTGTCCGGTCATGGATCCCGTGCGGAACCCGTACGCGCCCGGCGCCGGGCAGCGCCCGCCCGAGCTCGCGGGCCGAGACAAGCAGCTCACCGCGTTCGACGTCGTGCTGGAGCGGATCGCGCGCGGCCGGCCGGAGCGCAGTGTCGTGCTCACGGGGCTGCGCGGGGTCGGCAAGACGGTGCTGCTGAACCAGCTGCGCTCCGGCGCGGTCTCCCGGGGCTGGGGCACCGGCAAGCTGGAGGCGCGGCCGGACCAGGAGCTGCGCAGGCCGCTCTCCTCCGCGCTGCACATGGCGGTGCGCGCCATCGCCACCTCGCACCGGAATCCGGAGCGGGTCGACGATTTCCTCGGCATTCTCAAGGCCTTCGCGCTGCGCGCCACCGCCGACCGGGGCATGCGGGACCGCTGGCAGCCCGGTATAGACGTCCCGGCGGTCACCGGGCGCGCCGATTCCGGCGATATCGAGATCGACCTGGTCGAGCTGCTCGGCGAGGCGGCGGCGCTGGCCGGCGATATCGGCGTCGGCATCGCGATCTTCATCGACGAGATGCAGGATCTCGGCCCCGCGGATATCTCCGCCATCTGCGGCGCCTGCCACGAGCTGAGCCAGGACGCCGCACCGCTGATCGTGGTCGGGGCCGGGCTGCCGCACCTGCCCGCGGTCCTCTCCGCCTCCAAGAGCTACTCCGAGCGGCTCTTCAGCTACCACCGCATCGACCGGCTGGACCGGGACTCCGCGGACCAGGCGCTGATCGCCCCGGCCGAGCGCGAGGAGGTGGAGTTCACCCCGGCCGCGCTCGACCTGCTCTACCAGAAGGCCGACGGTTACCCGTATTTCGTGCAGGCCTACGGCAAGGCGACCTGGGATCAGGCGCCGCGCAGCCCGATCGAGGCGGAGGATGTCGAGGTGGCGGCGCCGGCCGCCGAGGAGGAGCTGGCGGTCGGCTTCTTCGGCTCCCGCTACGAGCGGGCGACCCCGGCCGAGCGGGAGTACATGCGGGCCATGGCCGACCTGGCGGGCGACGACGGCCCGGTGGCGACGGCGGCGGTGGCCAGGGAGCTGGGCCGCAAACCCGCCTCGCTCTCCCCGGCCAGGGACGGGCTGATCAAGAAGGGGCTCATCTACTCGGCCGAGCGCGGCAGCATCGGGTTCACCGTGCCGCACTTCGGCCGGTATCTCAGGACCGTCTAAGCACATCTAAGACAGAGCGAATACTGCCCGATACTTCGGTGATCTCGGCACGACTCGGTTCGGCCACGGCTGCGTAACGGCAGGTGCGGGCGGTTAACGGTGGCCTCGCGGCGCGCGACCATCCAGGCAAGGAGAACGTCCGAGCCCGGAGGTGTTGCCATGACCACGTCGATCGCTCACGTCGCCGACCGTCGCGTCACCGTGGCCGCCGACGACGGCACCCCGCTGGCGGCCAGGGTCATCGGCGCCGACAGCGCGGAGGTCACCCTGGTCTTCGTGCACGGCCACTGCCTGCGCGCCGACACCTGGTCGTTCCTCGGCGAGCGGCTGGCGCGGGAGTGGGGCGGCAGCGCGCGGCTGGTGAGCTACGACCACCGCGGGCACGGCCACTCCGGGGCGGGCGCGGCCGCGAGCTACACCATCGACCAGCTCGCGCACGATCTGGATGCCGTGCTCCGCGCACTGGCCCCGACCGGCCCGATCGTCCTGGTCGGGCACTCCATGGGCGCCATGACGGCGCTGGCGCACGCCCGGCTCTTCCCGCAGTCCGTCGGGACCAGGATCGCCGGGCTCGCGCTCATCGCCACCGCCGCGAGCGGCCTCACCGACGTCGGGCTCGGCCGGTTGCTGAACCGGCGCGCGATCGGCGCGCTGCAGCGGGCGGTGCTGCGCGCGCCGCGGTTCATGGGCGCCTCGCACCGGCTCTCCCGGCGGCTGCTGGAGCCGATCATGGGCGAGGCGAATCTGGGCACCGCGCCGGTGAGCCCGCGGGTGCGGGCGCTCGCCATCGCCATGTTCAACGAGACCCCGCTGCTCACCATGACCAGCTTCCTGGAGCCGCTGCGCACCTTCGACGAGTCCGAGGGGCTGCACCGGCTGGCCGGGATCCCGGCGCTGGTGCTGGCCGGCTCGGCCGATCTGGTGACCCCGTTCGCGCACTCCGTGGTGCTCGCCTCGCAGCTGCCCGCGGCCGAGCTGGTCCGGGTCGACGGCGCCGGGCACGGGGTCATCATCGAGCGCGTCGACGAAGTGGCCGAGGCGCTCTCCGGGCTGGTCCGGCGGGTGCTCGCCGGGGCCCGGGTGTACGCCATGGCGGGGTGATCGCGCAGACCGGTTCCGCCCCGATTCGAGATCGCACCGGACACGAGGGTTTTCCTCGGTTACTGTGTTGTAGATCACGGTGTGCGGTGAGTCACATGATCTTGTGGCTTACACAACCCTGGGAGGTAACGATGACACGCAGCGATATCGCGGAACTCCGCTACGCGGTCGGCCAGCTCCAGCGCTCCATCGGGGCGCTGCGCTCGCACTACGGCGACGCGTCGCCGGTCCGGCGGCTGGAGAACGACCTCGAACGGCTCGTCATCGACGCCGACGAGTTCGAGCAGACGCCGCCGCCCGAGCTCGGGCGCAGGCCGCGCGACACCATCTACGTGCCGGACAGCAAGAGCGACGAGTCCGCCTGGATGGGCGCGCAGGACGAGGGGCTCGGCTTCCACTCCCGGCCGCGCACCCCCTGACCCGCGCTCAGGCCCGGTGCCGCCCCGCTCGCCGGGGCGGCTGCACGCCGTGGAACCGGGCCCCGCGCGGCGGCGCGGCGGCCGGCGCCACCGCCGCCGATTCGAAGAGCGCCGCGATGCCGTGGTCGTGCCCGAGCGCGATGGCCTCCAGGCCGTAGCGGCCGCCGCCGCGCTCGAGTTCGTGCAGCATCGTGGTCATGATGCGCAGCCCGGTCGCGCCGACCGGGTTGCCGAGCGCGATCGACGAGCCGTTGACGTTCAGCCGGTCCGTCGGGTCGAGCTCCCACTCCCGCGCCAGCGCGAGCACCTCGACCGCGAAGCCCTCGCTGACCTCGATGAGATCCAGGTCGTCCAGGGTGTGGCCACTGCGGCCGAGCAGCTTCGCCACCGCCGGTGCGGCGCCGAGCGAGGCGATATCGGAGTCGCAGCCCGCCGCGGCCCAGCCGACCAGGTAGGCCAGCGGGGTCAGCCCGAGCTCGTCCAGCCGGTCCTCGGCGACCACCAGGCAGGCAGCCGCGCCGTGCCGGTGCGCGCTCATATTGGCGCTGGTCACCACGCCGCGGGGGAGCAGGGGGCGGAGGTTGGCGAGGGTGTGCGTGCTGAGATCCGCCCTGACCCCCTCGTCCCTGGCGATCCGGTGGCCGGGGTCGAAGTCGGCGGCGGTGCGGGCGTACGGATCGGCGGTGACGCCGACCGGGACCACCTCGGCGGCGAAGGCGCCCTGCCGCCAGGCCCGCGCCGCCCTGCGGTGGCTGGCCACCGCGAACTCGTCCGCCTCGGCCCGCCCGATCCCGTAGTGCCTGGCCAGCTCCTCGGCGTTCACCAGGTCGGCGCGGTGGCCGGGGTCGCGGGGTGAGATCGCGCCGTCGGTCGAGCACTCGACGCCGCCCGCCACCACCACGTCGGCCGCGCCGGTCTGCACCATCATGGCCGCGGTGATCACCGCCTGCAGCCCGCTGCCGCCGCGCCGATCGGTGAGGAAGCCGGGCACCGCGAAGGGCAGCCCGGCCCCGCGCGCGGCCAGCCTGCTCAGGTGCGGCACCGTCGGCCTGCGCGGATCGATGCACGCCATGGCGACGTCCTCGATCCGCAGCGGGTCGATGCCGGAGCGGTCGATGACCGCCGAGAGCACCGTTGTCGCCAGCCATTCCGGCGGCATCCCCGAGAGCGCTCCGCCCGCGACCCCTCCCGGAGTGCGAACCGGAGCCACGATCGCGGCCCTTCTCATCGTGGTGGCCCCTTCCTGCCGGATCCACGCGTCACCGCACGTCAACGGGCGATTTGTCAGGAAAAGGGCACCACGCGGCTGTTACCGGAATGTGACGATCAGGCCGCGATCATGGTTGTGGTGAAGATCACTACTGGGCCGATGCTCCGGGAATGGCGGTACCGGACTCGAGCGATAGCGCCCCTGTCGTAGGGTGCTCGTCATCACATCGGATCGCGGGCCAACCCGACGAGCCCGCAGAGCAGATCAGCGAGGCATCCACCGTGACTGCCGCACCCACCGGCGTCTTCACGACGACCAGAGCACGGATCTCCGCACGCACCCTCCGCACCGACCGCTGGTGGCTACCACCACTGATCACCGTGCTCGGTCTCGGTGCGTTCGTCGTATACGCGACGGTCAGGTCGTTCGTGCGCACCGCCTACTACGTTGCCGACTACCACTACCTGACACCGTTCTACTCACCGTGCCTGAGCACGTCGTGCGTGGAAGGGGCGAGCCACTTCGGGACGCCGTTCGGCGACCTGCCCGCGTGGATCCCGCTGGGCTTCGTGGTGCTCCCGTTCCTGCTCGGCTTCCGGCTCACCTGCTACTACTACCGCAAGGCCTACTACCGGGCCGTGTGGTTCTCGCCGCCCGCCTGCGCGGTCGCCGAGCCGCACGCGAAGTACACCGGCGAGACCAGGCTGCCGCTGATCATCCAGAACGCGCACCGCTACTTCTTCTATGTGGCGCTGCTGGTCTCGCTGATCAATACCTACGACGCGATCGTGGCCTTCCACGGCAAGAGCGGCGGATTCGGTTTCGGCCTGGGCAATCTGGTGCTGCTGCTGAATGTCGTGCTGCTCTGGGCGTACACGCTCTCCTGCCATTCCTGCAGGCACATCGCGGGCGGGCGGCTGAAGAACTTCTCGGCGCACCCGGTGCGCTACTGGTTCTGGACCCAGGTGTCGAAGCTGAACACCCGGCACATGGCCCTGGCCTGGACCACCCTCGGCACGCTCGTGCTCACCGACTTCTACGTCATGTTGGTGGCCAGCAACACGATTTCGGACCTGCGGTTCATCGACTGACCGCCTCATACAGGAGTTTTCCTCGATGCCAGAAGTTGAACGGCACAAGTACGACGTGGTGGTCATCGGCGCGGGTGGCGCCGGGCTGCGCGCGGTGATCGAAGCACGGGAGAACGGCTACAGCGTCGCGGTGGTCTGCAAATCCCTGTTCGGCAAGGCACACACGGTCATGGCCGAGGGCGGCTGCGCCGCGGCCATGGGCAATGCGAACGCCAAGGACAATTGGCAGACGCATTTCAAGGACACCATGCGCGGCGGCAAGTTCCTGAACAACTGGCGGATGGCCGAGCTGCACGCGCAGGAGGCACCGGACCGGGTCTGGGAGCTGGAAAGCTATGGCGCGCTCTTCGATCGGACCCCGGACGGCCGGATCAGCCAGCGCAACTTCGGCGGCCACACCTACCCGCGGCTCGCGCACGTCGGCGACCGCACCGGGCTGGAGCTGATCCGCACCATGCAGCAGCGGATCGTCGCGCTGCAGCAGGAGGATTTCGCCGAGACCGGCGACTACGAGTCCCGGATCAAGGTCTTCGCCGAGTGCACCGTCACCGAGCTGCTCAAGGAGGGCGACCGGATCTCCGGCGCCTTCGGCTACTGGCGCGAGTCCGGCCGCTTCGTGCTCTTCGAGGCGCCCGCGGTGGTGCTGGCCACCGGCGGCGTCGGCAAGTCCTACAAGGTGACGTCGAATTCGTGGGAGTACACCGGCGACGGCCACGCGCTCGCCCTGCGCGCGGGCGCCTCGCTGATCAATATGGAGTTCCTGCAGTTCCACCCGACCGGCATGGTCTGGCCGCCGAGCGTCAAGGGCATCCTGGTCACCGAGGGCGTGCGCGGCGACGGCGGGGTGCTGAAGAACACCGACGGCAAGCGGTTCATGTTCGACTACATCCCCTCGGTCTTCAAGGGGCAGTACGCCGAGTCCGAGGACGAGGCCGACCAGTGGCTGAAGGACAACGACTCGGCCCGCCGCACCCCCGACCTGCTGCCCCGCGACGAGGTCGCCAGGGCGATCAACTCCGAGGTCAAGGCGGGGCGCGGCACCCCGCACGGCGGCGTCTACCTGGATATCGCCTCCCGGCTGCCCGCCGAGGAGATCCGGCGCCGGCTGCCGTCGATGCACCACCAGTTCAAGGAGCTGGCCGACGTCGACATCACCGCCGAGCCGATGGAGGTCGGGCCGACCTGCCACTACGTCATGGGCGGAATCGAGGTGGTGCCGGATACCGGCGCCGCCACCGTCCCCGGGCTCTTCGCGGCCGGGGAGTGCTCCGGCGGCATGCACGGCTCCAACCGGCTGGGCGGCAATTCGCTCTCCGACCTGCTGGTCTTCGGCCGCAGGGCCGGGCTCGGCGCCGCCGAGTACGTGCGAGCGCTCGGCGCCGAGCGCCCGACGGTGACCGACGCCGACATCACCGCCGCCGCGCAGGCCGCGGTGGCGCCCTTCGATCCGCCGGAGACCGGGCAGGGTGAGAACCCCTACACCCTGCACACCGATCTGCAGCAGGTGATGAACGACCTGGTCGGCATCATCCGCACGG
Organism: Nocardia sp. NPDC050697; assembly: GCF_040654395.1. Classification (NCBI taxonomy): domain Bacteria; kingdom Bacillati; phylum Actinomycetota; class Actinomycetes; order Mycobacteriales; family Nocardiaceae; genus Nocardia; species Nocardia sp. NPDC050697. The sequence goes on along the minus strand of NZ_JBFAHY010000002.1, from coordinate 305,021 downwards.
AGAAGGAGCTGCACCAGGCGGTCGAACGGCTGGAGCGGCTGCGCGAGCGGTACGCGGAGGTCACCGTGGAGGGGCACCGGCAGTTCAACCCCGGCTGGCACCTCGCGCTCGACCTGCGGAACATGCTGGTGGTGAGCGAGTGCGTGGCGCAGGCCGCGCTGCTGCGCACCGAGAGCAGGGGCGGGCACACCCGCGACGACTACCCGGGCATGGACCCGGGCTGGCGGAACACCCTGCTGGTCTGCGAACTCGACGGCGACGACCGCGGCGCCACCGTGCCAGGCGTCGCGGTGCGCCCGGCCGACCAGGAGCCGATGCGGGCAGACCTGCTCGCGCTCTTCGAGGTCTCCGAGCTGGAGAAGTACTACAAGGGAATCGAATTGGCGGGACACCCGGAGAACGCGCGCCCTGCCCCGGAAGGCGAGGCGTGACATGGGATACGACGCCAAATTCCGCGTCTGGCGCGGCGATCTGGACGGCGGCGAGCTGCGGGACTTCACCGTCCAGGTGAACGAGGGCGAGGTGGTGCTCGACATCATCCACCGGCTGCAGGCCACCCAGGCCCCCGACCTCGCGGTGCGCTGGAACTGCAAGGCGGGCAAGTGCGGCTCCTGCTCGGCCGAGGTGAACGGCAGGCCCAAGCTGCTCTGCATGTGCCGGATGTCGACCTTCACCGAGGACGAGGTCATCACGGTGACCCCGATGCGCACCTTCCCGGTGATCAAGGACCTGGTCACCGATGTCTCGTTCAACTACGAGAAGGCCAGGCAGATCCCCTCGTTCACGCCGCCCGGCGATCTGAAGCCGGGTGACTACCGGATGAAGCAGGTGGATGTCGAGCGCTCGCAGGAGTTCCGCAAGTGCATCGAGTGCTTCCTGTGCCAGAACACCTGCCACGTGGTGCGTGACCACGAGGACAACAAGGAGGCGTTCGCCGGGCCGCGCTACCTCATGCGGATCGCGGAGCTGGAGATGCACCCGCTGGACGTCGCGGACCGGCGGGATCTGGCCCAGGAGGAGCACGGCCTCGGGTACTGCAACATCACCAAGTGCTGCTCCGAGGTGTGCCCCGAGCACATCGCGATCACCGACAACGCGCTCATCCCGATGAAGGAGCGGGTGGTCGACCGGCGCTACGACCCGATCGTCTGGCTCGGGAACAAGCTCTTCCGCCGCTGAGCGAGGTGGTCGCGCCCTACAGCAGCGCGACCACCCCGACGGCCACCGCCCACACCAGCGCGCCCACGAAGAGCGCGGAGAACAACGAACCGGTGAGCACGAAGACGCCCACCGATGCCACCGCCACCAGCAGTCCCACGATCAACCACTCCACCCAGTAGCGGGGATGCGGCTTCCGGTACCGGGGTGGGGAATTCTTCAACCCACGGTCCATGAAGAAGGGTGTACCCGACCGGCTTTCCGGGCAAACCGCGATGTCAGCTCGGCGGGTCGAACTCGCCGTCCTGCACCCCCGCGGTGAAGGCGTCCCACTCGCCCGGCGTGAAGATCAGCACCGAGCCCTCCGGGTCGCGGCCGTCGCGCAGCGCGACGTGCCCCTCGGCCAGGAACGCCACCTCCACGACGGCCTCGCTCTCCGGCGCGGTGCCGGAGGCCGACTGCCAGCGCGCCCCCGCGAGATCGATCTGCGCGCCCTCGCCGATACTCATGCCGCGTACTCCTTCGCTACCCGCCGCAGCAGGTGCCGGCTGGATGGGATGTCGAGCGCCGAGCCGCGCAGGCACTCGTGCGCCGCATCGTACCGCCGGACGTCGCGCTCGGACTCCAGATACAGTCCGCCGGTGAGCCCTTCGGTGTACACCACCGGCGGCTCGATCGACCGGCCCCTGCGGTCGGCGCCGAAATCCAGCACGGTGAACGGCGCGACCGTCCCGCCCACCGGCGCCCCCGCCGCGAAGGGAAGCACCCGGAGCCGGACATTGCCCCTGGTACTCAGGTCGGCCAGGTGCCGCAGCTGGGCCGCCATCACCCGCGGCCCGCCGACCATCCGGCGCAGCACCGACTCGTGCAGCACCGCGTCCACCGTCGCGGGCACCGCCTTCCTGGTGATCAGGCTCTGCCTGCGCAGCGTGCGCTGCACCCGGTCCTCGGCGCCGCCCGCCAGCGCGCGCAGGTACTCCGCGGTGCGGAAGAGCACCGGAACCAGCTCCGGCTGGTAGGTACTGAGGTGCCGGGCCGATGCCTCCACCCCGCGGTACACCTCGAAGTGCTCCGGGATGAGCTCGCCGAAGGCGTGCCACCAGTGCGTATCCGCGGCCTGTTTGGCCAGCCCCTCCAAGCCGAAGGCGATCTCGTCCGGGATGCCGTAGACCCGGCACAGCTCGCGGATGTCGATGGTGCGGATCCGGTCCGCCTGCCCCTTCTCCAGCCGCTGCAGCGTCGTCGCGCCCCACTCCATGAGCCGCGCCGCCTCGGCGATGGTCAGCCCGGCCCGCGTGCGCCACTCGCGCAGGTGCCTGCCGAGCTGCCTGCGCGGCAAGGTCGACGTATCGTGCTGCGCCGCCACCCGTTCCGGCACCGGGAAGATCTCCGCGCGCCCCGCCCGCACCGGTCTCGTCGCCACCCCACACACTCCGTTCCACGCTGGTCGCATCACCGCAGTGCCCCGAGGACCTTCGTCCACAACGGATATTTTCGCCCCTCGCGGCGGATTCCGTGCTGGGAATTCGCGGAATACCCCTCCGGTGCGCCGATATCCGGCATCTACTCAGGGTTTAGCTGGTGTGCTAGATGTGTGCCGTAGTCCGTCGTCCCGGAGGTGACCGTGTCGTTGACCGAGTTCCATCTGCGCCTCGCGGCTCTCTACGCCTGCGCCACCGACCCCGGCCCGCTCACCCCCGAACAGGCGCACACCGCCATGCAGCTACACCTGGACTGCACCGTCGACGAATGCCGGGTGCGCAGGCGGGCTCGGCGCACGCTGGTCGAGGCGGGGCGCTGTGTGCTCGATGCCCGCGCGGAGCCGCTCTGACGCCTCAGTGCCAGGAGTGGTCGGTGAGGGGGGTGCGGGGGGCGAATTTGGGGCGGTGCGCCTGGCCGCTGATCTCCAGGAGGCGGACCGCGCGGTAGCGGTGCGGGCGTAGGGGTTCCAGGTACTCGATCATGCCGGCGTCGTCTAGGGGGCGGCCGAGGAGGGTCCAGCCGACGACGGCGGCGAGGTGGTAGTCGCCGACCGAGAGGGCGTCGGGGTCGCCGTAGGCGCGCTGGGCGACCTCGGCGACGGTCCAGATGCCGATGCCGGGGATGCTGCGGAGTCTGGCGGCGGCCGCGGCGGGGGCGAGGGTGGCGGTGCGGTCGATGGCGGCGGCGGAGCGGGCGGCGCGGACGATGGTGGCGGCGCGCTGCGGGCCGACATTGGCCTGGTGGTAGCCCCAGGAGGGGATGTGCTGCCAGGTCTCGGGGGCGGGCGGGAGCAGGAGGTCGCCGGGGCCGGGGGCGGGCTCGCCGTAGCTGCGGACCAGGGCGCGCCAGGAGCGGCGGGCCGAGATGGTGTGCACCTTCTGCTCCAGGATCGCGGGGACCAGGGCTTCGAAGACCAGGCCGGTGCGGAGCATGCGGAGGCCGGGGTGGCGGCGGTGCGCCTCGGCGATCTTGGGGTGCTCGGGGGTGAAGGCGTCCAGGCATTCGTCCAGGCAGAGCAGGTGCTCGAGGCCGGTCAGGAACTCGTCGGCGCCGGGGCCCCACGCCGTGGCCTGGATGCCGGTGCGGCCCGCCTGGCGCAGGCGGTAGGTGACCGGGCCGGTCGGGAGGCGGGAGGCGTGCCAGTGGGCGCCGTCCGGGGTGACGCGGTGGCAGGGGTCTCCCGTGCCGCGGGAGAGGGGGGCGAGGGTGGTTGCGAGGTCGAAGGGGCGGTCCGCAGTGAGGGTGCGGGTGATTCCGGTCGTACGGACGGTCGAGGCGCTGTCCAGCGCGGACCCGCTCGGCGCAGGGCCGCTCGGCTGCGCCTGCCGCGCCGTGGCGGCGCCGTCGGCGGGCGCGCGGCGGTAGCCACCCCTGGTCACCCCGACCTGCCGTCGCACCGGACCATTGTGCGCGGTCCGGCGCGGCGGCACCCGCCCGACCCGCGACGATTACGCCTGGTCGCGGAACTCCGCGTACAGCTCGGGCAGGAAACCGGCCAGGTGATTCATCTCCTGACCGCAGTGCAGCAGCAGGTCACGGGCCATATCCAAGCCGGGGACGAGATCGCGCGGGTCGGCGGCGGCGCCGCGCTGGACGGCGCGCGCGCTCTGCGCAAGGTCCGGCGGGTGCAGCCCGTAGTGGCGCAGGTGGAAGCGGCTGCGCATCTCGGCCCCGCCGGGGATCGGGCGCACCTGGTGCGCCAGCCAGCCCAGGTCGACGGGGGCGACACTGCTGCCGACCCGGCCGAAGACGACGGTCTGGTCGTCCGGCACGGTCAGCCCGTGCGCCCGCGGATCGAGGAAGGCGATGGCGAGCTGCTGCAGCCGCGCGCCGATGTACTCGTCGACGTACGAGACGGTGCCGACGTACCCGAACCGCTCCGCCCGCGGCCGGCTCGGCACCAGGTCGCTGAAGAGGTGCGCGTCCGGGTGCCAGAGCTTGTACCTGGACGCCTCCACCGAGTGCCAGCGGAACCACCAGTCCCACATCTCGGCCGTCACGCCGGGCATCTCGGTGTGCGCCGCCACCCAGATCACCCCGTCGGCGGCCTGGCCGTAGCCGGTCTCCACGGCGCTGTACCCGGTGGGCGCGAGGTCGCGCGGGAGGTCGGCGAAGCCGGGGATCCGCTCCGGCGGGGTGGCGGGCCCGTCGTAGGCGTCCAGCACCGGGCGCTGCGGCGGGGCGGTGCGCTCGGCCAGGTACTTCGCGTACGGCAGGGACCGGTCCTCGGGCCGGTACCCCTGGTAGCGCAGGTTCTCCGCGGTCGGCTCGGCGTGTGCGGCTCCGGTGCCGCCCGCGGCGGCCAGGGCGACGCCGGCGCCGAGCGCGATGGCGGCCCGCCGGGTGACTCTCACCATCTGTGGAAACTAGCAGCGCCGGGTAAATTCCGGGGTCATGGTTTCCGCTCGACGGCCACGCCAGGATTCCGCGGAGCGGCGTGCGCGCATCGCCGAGGCCGCATTGCGCGTGCTCGGCGAGCAGGGCCCGCGAAAACTGACCCACCGCAATGTCGATGCCGCCGCGGAACTTCCGCCCGGATCGGTCAATTACCACGCGCCGAATCGGCTGCGGCTGCTGCAGATGGCCGCCGACGAGCTCTTCGCCCAGGATATGCAGATCGCGGCCAGGCACTTCTGGGAGCCGCACCCGCGCGCGCTCTTCACCGTCGCGGTAGCCGTGATCACCGAGATGACCGCGCCGGAGGCGAGGTACCGGGTGGTCGCCAGGCACCACCTGCTGGCCGAGGCGCGCACCGACGACGAGCTGCACCGGCACTTCGACGACGGCCGCGCCGCCTTCGTCTCGCTGGTCAGGCAGGGGCTGGCCGATGCCGGGCTGGAGGCGACCACCTCGGCCGCCGAGCTGTGCGTCGTCACGCTGGACGGGCTGGTCAATCGGCAGGTCTTCTTTCCGGGAACGGCGCTGCGCGAGTCGGAGGTGCGGCGGCTGGTCGCGCTGCTCGGCAAGGCGACCGGCCCCGGCGCGCGGTGATCGCGCTGTGATCTGCGGCCGAATTCCCGCCGAGTGGTAACACCGGTTGTGACCGCGCCGATATCCGCGTGATCGGCAAACTGCCGGCAGTCGGTGGCGAAGGGTTATGCGCGATGATCACGAACCTGCTCAATTTCCTGCTCGACGGGGTCGGCGGCTTTGCCGCCGGTAGCTCCGGCTATCACATTCAGCCCGGCACCCTCCCCTTCGGGAGCTGAGCGCGGCGCCGGCTCCCCACCGCAGCGGGGAGCCGGCGCCGCCCTCAGTCTTCCCGGAGAAACTGGGCCAGATGGCGGGCTGCACGGCCCGCCAGCTCCGCGGCCTGGGTCCGGCAGGAGAAGCCGTCGGCGAGCAGGATCGCGTCCGCCGGCGCCGCCTCGAGCGCGGGGAGTAATCCGTTACCCGCGATTTTCGCGGAAATGTCGAAATGCCCGGCCCGCATTCCGAAGTTGCCCGCGAGGCCGCAGCAGCCGCTGATCTCGTGGAGCCGCACGCCCATTGCAGCTAATATCTGGCGATCTGCCGAGAAGCCTGTGGTGGCGTACTGGTGGCAGTGTGGCTGCACCACCACGGTCCGGCCCTCGCGGCGCGGCGGGGTCCACCCCGGGTGTGCCAGCAGGAATTCGGCGAGGGTGCGGACGGCGGCGGCGGTGCGGGCCGCGCGGGGGTCGTCCGGGAGAAGTTCCGGCAGGTCGGTGCGGAGTGCGGCGGTGCAGGAGGGTTCGAGCCCGATCACCTGGCCGCCTGCCCGGATGTGTTCGTCCACCTCGTCCAGGGTGGAGCGCAATCGGGCGCGGGCGGTGTCGAGCTGTCCGGTGGTGATCCAGGTCAGGCCGCAGCAGACCCGGCGCTCGGGGAGCCGGACCCGGTAGCCGAGCGATTCCAGCAGGTCGGTGGCGGCGGTGGCGATGGCCGGGTCGAAGGCGTCGGTGAAGGTATCGATCCAGAGCAGTACCTCGGGGCCGCTGCCGCGGACCGGCCGGGCCCGGTCGACCCGGCGCTCGGCCAAGCGGGGGACCTGGCGTCGCGGGTCGATTCCGGCCGCGCGCAGCCCGATTCGGCGCAGCGGGCCCACTCCGGCCAGTGCGTTCGCCAGCCGCGGCGCGCGGCGCGCGAGTGCCAGCCAGCGCGGCAATCCGCCCAGCGTGTAGTGGTCGATCGGGCGCAGCTTCCCCCGATACCGGCGGTACAGGACCTCGGATTTGTAGGTCGCCATATCCACGCCGGCCGGGCAGTCGCTCGCGCAGGCGCGGCAGGAGAGGCACAGGTCGAGCGAGTCCCGCACCTCGGGGCCGGTGATGGGGAGCGCGCCGCGCACCACCTCCTGCAGCACCCTGGCCCGGCCGCGGGTGCTGTCCTTCTCGTCGGCGGTGGCGCGGAACGAGGGGCACATGAAGCCGCCGGAATCCGCGCGGCACGACCCGACCCCGACGCAGCGGTGCACGGCCGTGGCCAGGTCGCCGCCGTCACCGGGCAGCGCGAGCCCGCGCGCGGGCACCGAAGCGAGCCCGGCCACCCGCAGGTCGGTATCGATCGGGCGTGGCGCGACCAGCACACCGGGGTTGAGCACGTCGTGCGGGTCGAAGAGCGCCTTGAACTCGCCGAATGCCGCGAGCACCGCGGGGGAGTACATGCGCGCGAGCAGCTCCGAGCGGGCCCGGCCGTCGCCGTGTTCGCCGGAGAGCGAACCGCCGTGCCGGACAACCAGGTCGGCGGCGTCGAGCAGGAAGGCGCGGAACCGGCGCGGCGCCACGGCGATCGGCAGGTCGAGCCGAACGTGGATGCAGCCGTCCCCGATGTGCCCGTAGAGCAGCCCGTCGACGCCGTGCTCGGCGCTGAGCGCGCCGAATTCGCGCAGGTAGGCGCCGAGCCGCTCGGGCGGGACGGCGGCGTCCTCCCAGCCGGGCCATGCGGGTTTGCCGTCGGGGGAGCGGCCGGCGAGCCCGGCGCCGTCGGCGCGGATCTGCCAGAGCGCGGCGGTGGCGGCGCGATCGGTGACGATGATGCTGTCGACGGCATCCACGGTGCGGCAGAGTTCGCGCGCGGCGTCGCGGGCGGAATCGGCGGTCTCGCCGCTGGTCTCGACGAAGAGCCAGGCGGCGCCGCGGGGCAGCTCGGGCACGGTGCCGCGCTCGGCGCGCACCACGTCGACCAGCCTGGCATCGATGCCCTCGACCGCGGTCGGGCGGGCGGCGAGCACGGCGGCCACGTCGTCGGCGGCGGTGGCCATATCGGGGTAGCCGAGCACGGTCAGTACGGTCGCGCCGGGCAGCGGGACCAGGTCGACGGTGGCGTCGAGCAGGACGCCGCAGGTGCCCTCGCTGCCGACGAAGGCCCGCGCGGGCCCCGAATTCCGCTCCGGGAGCAGGTGTTCCAGTCCGTAGCCCGATGCCTGGCGGTCGAAGCGGCCCAGCTCGGTGCGGAGCAGCGCCAGGTGCGCGCGGGTGAACTCCGGGAGCCCGGGGAGCGCCGCGAGGTCGGTGCCGAGCAGCCGCTCCGCGCCGGTGCCGTCCAGAATCCGCAGCGTGCGCACATTGTCCGCGGTGCGGCCCCAGGCGACGGCGCGCGGGCCGCAGGCATTGTTGCCGATCATGCCGCCGAGCGTGCAGCGGCTCTGGGTGGAGGGGTCGGGGCCGAAGCGGAGGCCGTGCGCGGCGGCCGCGCGCTGCAACCGGGCCAGAACGACGCCCGGCTGCACCGTGACCCGCCGGCCGTCCGGGTCGATCGGTCCGATGGCATGCATGTGCCTGCTGAAATCCAGGACCAGCCCGGTGCCGACGGCATTCCCGGCCACCGAGGTTCCCGCGCCGCGGGCGGTCAGCGGGAGCCCGTTCTCGGCGGCGAAGGCCAGCGCCGCCGCCACGTCCGCGTCGTCCCGGGGGAAGACGACGGCCGTCGGCGCTACCCGGTAGTTGGAGGCGTCCGAGGAGTACTCGGCCCGCCGCCGCGCCGACCCGTCCACCTCGCCGCGCACCCGCGCGGCGAGCGCCCCGGCGATGAGTTCGGGCTCCTCCGGCCGTCTTTTCACCTGTACCAGGGTAGGCCCGGCCGGAAATCCCTTGCTCTCAACCTTTGTTGAGGTCTTAGTGTCGGTGCCCCGGGGTGGAATGTCCCGGAGCGGGAGAGGAGCGATCGGATGAGCATCGAATCCGTGGCGTGGAGTCAGATGTACCGGCAGATGAACGCGCCGGACGAGCGGCGGCCGTTCCGGCGGGCGACGGCGGCGCGGATTCTGCGCTTCGCCACGCCGCATCGGCGCACGATCACGCTGTTCCTCGGGTTCAGCGTGCTCTCGGCGCTGATCTCGGTGGCGACGCCGGTGCTGGCCGGGCGGGTGGTGAACGACATCGTCGGCGGGGCGGCCGCGCGGGTGGTGGTCACGCTGGCGCTGGTGATCGGGGTGCTCGCGGTGCTCGATGCCGGGCTCGGGCTGGTGGTGCGGCGGCTCTCGGCCGGGATCGGCGAGGGGTTGATCCTGGATCTGCGCACCGCCGTCTTCGACCACGTGCAGCGGATGCCGGTCGCCTTCTTCACCCGGACCCGCACCGGCGCGCTGGTCAGCCGGTTGAACAACGACGTGATCGGGGCGCAGCGGGCCTTCAGCGACACCCTCTCCGGCGTGGTCACGAACCTGGTGACGCTGGGGCTCACGCTGGTGGTGATGATCGGGATCTCCTGGCAGATCACGCTGCTCGCGCTGGTGCTGCTTCCGGTGTTCGTGCTGCCCGCGCGGCGGATGGGCACCCGGCTCGCCGGGATCCAGCGCGAGGCCGCCGACCTGAACGCCGCCATGAGCACGCAGATGACCGAGCGCTTCTCGGCGCCGGGGGCGACGCTGGTCAAGCTGTTCGGGCGGCCGGAGCAGGAGTCGGCGGAGTTCGCGGCGCGGGCCGCGCGGGTGCGCGATATCGGGGTGCGCACCGCCATGCTGCAGACCGTCTTCGTCACCGCGCTCACCCTGGTCTCGGCGCTGGCCGTGGCGCTGGTCTACGGGCTCGGCGGCTGGTACGCGCTGCGCGGGCAGCTCGACGCGGGCGCGGTGGTCGCGCTCTCGCTGCTGCTGACCCGGCTCTACTCGCCGCTCACCGCGCTGGCCAGCGCGCGGATGGAGATCATGTCCGCGCTGGTGAGCTTCGAGCGGGTCTTCGAGGTGCTGGATATGCGGCCGCTCATCGAGGAGGCGCCGGACGCGGTGCCGGTGCCCGCGGGGCCGGTCGCGGTGGAGCTGGACGGGGTCGGGTTCGGCTACCCGTCGGCCGACAAGGTGTCGCTGGCCTCGCTGGAGGAGGTGGCGACGCTGGACACCAGGGGCGGCGTCCCGGTGCTGCACGAGGTGTCGCTGCGCGCCGAGCCGGGGCGGATGGTCGCGCTGGTCGGCTCGTCGGGGGCGGGCAAGTCGACGATCGCGCAGCTGGTGTCGCGGCTCTACGACGTGGATTCCGGCGCCGTCCGGCTGAACGGGGTGGACATCAGGCAGCTGAGCACCACCTCGATCCGGGAGACGGTCGGGCTGGTGACCCAGGACGGGCACCTCTTCCACGAGACCATCCGGGCCAACCTGCTGCTGGCCCGGCCCGCGGCGAGCGAAGCCGAGCTGTGGGACGCGCTCACCCGCGCCCGGCTGCGCGACCTGGTCGAATCACTGCCCGATCGGCTGGACACGGTGGTCGGCGAGCGCGGGTACCGGCTCTCCGGCGGCGAGCGGCAGCGGCTCACCATCGCCCGGCTGCTGCTCAAGCAGCCGCGGGTGGTCATCCTCGACGAGGCCACCGCCTCGCTCGACTCCACCTCGGAGGCGGCCGTCCAGGAGGCGCTGACCGAGGCGCTGGAGGGCCGCACCGCGATCGTCATCGCGCACCGGCTCTCCACCGTTCGCGCCGCCGACGAGATCGTGGTGCTCGAGCACGGGCGGGTCGTCGAGCGCGGAACCCACCAGCATTTGCTGGCCGCCGAAGGCCGCTACGCCGAGTTGTACCGCACCCAATTCGCGGACGATCCGGTGGGTGTCGCCTAGAAGTCGATGCCGAAGACGGTGCGGCCGCGGTGGGATCCGTCCTGGATCGAGCGGAGCACCTCTTCGGCTTCGGTGACGGGGGCGAAGTTGGTGAGGGCGGACAGGTTCCGGGGGCGGAGCTCGCCGCCGAGCTGGGCCCAGATCTCCCTGCGGTGCTCGATCGGCAGGTTCACCGAGTCGATGCCGAGCAGCGAGACGGCGCGCAGGATGAAGGGCATGACGGTGGTCGGCACGCCGGGCCCGCCGGTGAGCCCGCTGGCCGCGACCGCGCCGCCGTACCCGATGGCGCTCAAGATGTAGGCCAGTGAGGCGCCGCCGACGCTGTCCACCGCACCGGCCCAGCGGGCCGAGGTGAGCGGCCGCGGCTTGGCCTCCGGATCCTCGGGGAGCCTGCCGATCACCTCGTTGGCGCCGAGCTCGGCGAGCAGATCGTCGGCGTCGGTCTTGCCGGTGGAGGCGATGACCTCGAAGCCGAGCCCGGAGAGGATATCGATGGCGACCCCGCCGACACCGCCGGTCGCGCCGGTGACCAGCACCGCGCCGTCGTCGGGGGTGAGGCCGTGGTCGAGCAGGGCGCGCACGCTGAGCGCGGCGGTGAATCCGGCGGTGCCGATGGCGGCGGCATCCCTGGTGCTCAGCCCGTCCAGCTTGACCACCCAGTCGGCGGGCACCCTGGCCAGCTCGGCGAAGCCGCCGTTGCGCGAGACGCCGAGCTCGTAGCCGTGCGCGACCACCTGGTCGCCGGGGGCGAAGGCGTCGTCGTCGGAGGCGACGACCTCGCCGGCCAGGTCGATGCCGGGCACGATCGGGTACTGCCGCACCACCCCGCCGCGCGGCGTGATGGCAAGGGCGTCCTTGTAATTGGCGCTCGAGTAGTGCACCTCGATCGTCACCTCGCCCGCCCCGAGGAAGTCGTCGCCGACCTCCTCTCGGGAAAGGACGATCGCACCGTCCGAAGCGTTGGCCACCATCGCCGAGAAGGTCATGGCGGAAGCATACGAGGGGCTCACTCGGGAACGAGTTCCAGGCGCACCCCGAGCAGCCGGACCGGGCGGTCCAGCTCGAACCGGTCGAGCACCGCGACCGCGGCCTCCGCGATGAGCGCGATATCGGCGCTCGGCTCCGCGAGCTTGCGCTGCTTGCTGCGGGTGAAGAAGCTGCTGGTCCGCACCGTGACCGAGACCCTGGTGCTCACCCGCCCCGCCGCCGCCAGCTCCTCGGCGAGCCCGGTGGCGAGCCGCGCGACCTGGGCGCGGATCTCCGCGGGGTCGGTCAGGTCGGTCGGAAAGGTCTCGGACCGGCTGCGCCCCACCGCGGCCCTCGGCTCGGTGCTGACCTCGGTGTCGCCCCTGCCATTGCCGAGTGCCAACAGGTAGGGGCCGGTATTCGGGCCGAACTCGGCGGCCAGCCGGTCCCGGTCGGCGGCCATGAGGTCGGCCACCGTGTGGATGCCGAGCGCGGCCATCCGGGCCGCGATCCGGCGGCCGACCCCCCACAGCGCGTCGGTCGGGCGCTGCCCCATGACCTCGACCCAGTTCGCCGCGGTGAGCCGGAAGGTGCCGGTCGCGGCCCCGGCGCGGTGCTCCGGCTCGGCGCCCGGGTTGGCCGCCGACGCCTTGCCGATCGACTTGGCGAAGCCGGTGGCGAGCTTGGCCGTGAGCTTGTTGTCGCCGATCCCGATCGAGCAGGTCAGTTCGAGCTCGGCGATGGCCGCGCGGATGGCGGCGGCGAGCGCCTCCGGGTCGTCGGTGTCGGCGGCCAGGAAGGCCTCGTCCCAGCCCCAGACCTCGACCCGGCCGGGGAAGCCGCGCAGCACCGCCATGACCTCGTCGGATGCCTCGTCGTAGGCGGCGGGGTCGAGCGCGAGGAAGACGCCGTCGGGGCACTTGCGCTGCGCGCTCCGCAGCGCCATCCCGGCCCGCACCCCGAAGGCCCGCGCCGGGTACGAGGCGCAGGTGACCACCTTGCGCGGCTCCTCCGGGTCGCCGTTGCCGCCGACGATCACCGGCAGACCGCGCAGCTCCGGGTGGCGGCGGAACTCCACCGCGGCCTGGAATTGATCGAGGTCGACGTGCAACAGCCATCGGGCCACCTCCCCGTCTTACCATCTGGCGTTCTGGGGCAGGACAGAATATTATTCTGGTCGTGCGGATTCGAGATCGGTTGCTGCTGGCCGCGGAGCAGCAGTTCGCCGAGCGGGGCGTGCTGGAGACGACGCTGGCCCAGATCCGGGAGGCGGCGGGCGCCAGCGTCGGCGCGCTGTACCACCACTTCCCGGACAAGGCCGAGCTCTACCGGCAGGTCTGGATCGGCGCGCTCGCCGATTTCCAGGCGCACTTCCGGCAGGCGGTGCTGGCGAGCGCGGACGCGCACGGCGGCGTGACCGCGGGGGTGCGGGCGCACCTGGAGTGGGTCACCGCGCAGCCGGCGCGGGCCACGGTGCTGTTCGGCGCGGCGCCTGCGGGGGCGAAGGAGCAGGAGGGGAATCGGGAGTTCCTGCTCGACGTCGCCCGCTGGTGGCGCACGCACGCCGGGTACGGGGCGGTCCGCGAGCTGGAGTTCGACCTGCTCTACGCGCTCTGGCTCGGCCCGGCCCAGGAGTACGCGCGGAACTGGCTGGCCGGAGCCATCCGCCGCCCGCCCGCCGAGGTGGCCGCCGAACTCGGGGCCGCCGCCTGGCGCACCCTGCAGAACCCGGATTGATCGGAGAAACCATGGTCGTACTCGATGCCACCTCCGCGCGCGAGGTGCTGGACCGCCAGCCGTTCGCGCACCTCATCGGCACTGAACTGCTCGCCTTCGGCGACGGCGCCGCCAGCCTCGCCATCCCGATCCGCCCTGAGCTCGGGCAGCAGTTCGGCTTCGTGCACGGCGGGGTGCTGGCCTACCTGGCGGACAACGCGCTGACCTTCGCGGCGGGCACCGTGCTCGGCTCCAATGTGCTGACCGGCGGGTTCAGCATCACCTACCTGCGGCCTGCGGCCGGGACGCGGTTGCGCGCGGAGGCGACGGTGACCGGCTCGACCCGGCGGCAGGCCGTGGTGCGGTGCGAGATCCTCAGCGAGGACGGGGCGGCGGAGCCGGTTCTCTGCGCCGTCGCGCAGGGGACGACCAGGGCGGTCGAGCGCGAGCTCGGCTGAGGCCCCCGGGGCGCAGCCCCGGGGCAGGGTCGGTCGGTCGCACCCGCGCACTCCGCCCGGATCCGGTGCGGGCGCCTCGGCCGATCCGGCAAGACGCGGACCGGCGCGGGCAGGTACGCGAACAGGCCGGGCCACGAGGGGTGGCCCGGCCTGTTCGGTTCCGGGGTCAGGCGGTGGCGGCGAAGGCCGGACCGTCCAGCGCCGGCTCGGCGACCGGCTCGATGGCGTAGCCGAGGATCTCCGCCACATCCGCGACCGGGCGCACATCCAGCGCCTCGAGCACGTCGGCGGGGACCTCGTCCAGGTCCGGCTCGTTGCGCGCCGGGATGAAGACCGTCTTCAACCCGGCCCGCTGCGCGGCGAGCAGCTTCTGCTTAACGCCGCCGATCGGCAGCACCCGCCCGTTCAGCGTGACCTCGCCGGTCATCCCGACGTCACCGCGCACATTCCGGCCGAGCGCCAGCGAGACCAGCGCCGTCACCATGGTGACGCCCGCCGACGGCCCGTCCTTCGGCACCGCGCCCGCCGGGAAGTGGATGTGGATATTGCGATCCAGCACCGCGGGCTCGATCCCGATCTCGGCCAGGTGCGAGCGCACGTAGGTGAGCGCGATCTGCGCCGATTCCTTCATGACGTCGCCCAGCTGCCCGGTCAGGGTGAGCGAGCGCTCGCCCTCGGCCGCATTGGCCTCGAGGTAGAGCACGTCGCCGCCCGCGCCGGTGACCGCGAGCCCGGTCGCCACGCCCGGCACCGAGGTGCGCTCCGCGGAGTCCGGGGTGAAGCGCGGCCTGCCCAGGTACTCCTTCAGCTCGTCCAGCCCGATGGTCAGCGGGCCGGCGCCGTCGGCCGAGAGCTTGGTGGCCGCCTTGCGCAGCCCCTTCGCGATCAGCCGCTCCAGCTGGCGCACGCCCGCCTCGCGGGTGTAGTTCGCCGCCATCTCGCGCAGCGCCGCGTCGGTGACGGTCACCTCGTCGGTGGTGAGCGCATTGCGCTCCAGCTGCCGGGGGACCAGGAAGTCGCGCGCGATGGCGACCTTGTCGTCCTCGGTGTAGCCGTCGACGGTGATCAGCTCCATGCGGTCGAGCAGCGGGCCGGGGATGGTGTCCATGACATTGGCCGTGGCGACGAAGAGCACGTCCGAGAGGTCCAGATCCAGGTCCAGGTAGTGGTCGCGGAAGGTGTGGTTCTGCGCGGGGTCGAGCACCTCGAGCAGCGCGGCCGCCGGGTCGCCCCGGTAGTCCGAGCCGACCTTGTCGATCTCGTCCAGCAGCACCACCGGGTTCATCGACCCGGCCTCCTTCATGGCGCGCACGATCCGGCCGGGCAGCGCGCCGACGTAGGTGCGCCGGTGCCCGCGGATCTCCGCCTCGTCCCTGACCCCGCCGAGCGCCACCCGGACGAACTTGCGGCCCAGCGCCCGCGCCACCGACTCACCCAGCGAGGTCTTGCCCACGCCGGGCGGGCCGACCAGCACCAGCACCGCGCCGGAGCCGCGGCCGCCGACCACCTCCAGGCCGCGCGCCGCGCGCCGGGCGCGGACCGCCAGGTACTCGACCATCCGGTCCTTGACCTCGTCCAGGCCGTGGTGGTCGGCGTCCAGTACCGCGCGGGCGGCGGTGACGTCGGTGTTGTCCGTGGTCCGCTCGGTCCACGGCAGGTCGAGCACGGTGTCCAGCCAGGTGCGGATCCAGCCCGACTCCGGGCTCTGGTCGCCGGCCCGCTCCAGCCTGCCGACCTCGCGCAGCGCGGCCTCGCGCACCTCGTCCGGGAGCTCGGCGCGCTCGACCCGGGTGCGGTAGTCGTCCGCGCCGTCCGGCTCGTCCTCGCCCAGCTCCTTGCGGATGGCGTTCAGCTGCTGGCGCAGCAGGAACTCGCGCTGCGTCTTCTCCAGGTTCTCCCTCACCTCGTCCCCGATCTTCTCGGTGACCTCGGCCTCGGCGATGTGCGCGCGGGTCCACTCGATGAGCCTGGTCAGCCGCGCCACGGTGTCCGGGGTCTCCAGCAGCTCGCGCTTCTGCTCGCCGCTCAGGTAGGAGGCGTAGCCGGCGGTGTCGGCGATCTCGGACGGCTCGGCCAGCTGGTTCACCGCGTCGATGATCTGCCAGGCCTCGCGCCGCCGCAGCACCGAGACCACGAGCTTCTTGTACTCCTCGGCCAGCTCCCTGGTGCGCCCGTCCGCCTGCGGCACCTCCACCGGCTCGGCCTCCACCCAGAGCGCGGCGCCGGGCCCGGTCACCCCGTGCCCGATCCGGGCGCGGCGCTCGGCCTTCAGCACCGCGGCGGGCGCGCCCCCGCGCAGCCTGCCGACCTGTTCGACGGTGGCCACGACGCCGTACGTCGCGTACCCCTCGTCCAGCCGCGGCGCCACCAGCACCTGGCCTTCCTTCGCGGCGCGCGCGGCATCGATCGCCGCCTGCGCCGATTCGTCCAGTTCGATGGGCACGACCATGCCCGGCAGCACGATCGGATCGGTCAGGAACAGCACCGGCAGGTTCCGAGGTGTAGTCACGATATCGACCCTTCTGAAAGTTGAGCTATGCCCACTCAACCCAGGGGGTCCGGCCTTTGTTCCGGGTCGATCGGGTGTTCGCCGAGGGCGAAGTCAGGCGCTGGTGGCGGCGCTCCGCGGCACCGGCTGCAGGCTCGCCGCGCTCAACCCGAGGTGGTCGCGCAGGGTGCTGCCGGTGTAGTCGGTGCGGAAGAGCCCGCGGCGCCGGAGTTCGGGGACGACGTAGGAGTAGTTGAACTCGCCGTAAGCCGAATTCAGCTCAGTGCACGGTCCAGCAGCGCGCCGAGCTCGCGCAGGTGCCGTGCGTCCGCCTCGGCGTCGTAGCTGGCCAGGTCGCGCTGGGTGAAGCCGTGCGCCGCGCCCGCGTAGACCTCGGCACGGAAGCGCACGCCCGCGGTCGCCAGCGCTTTGTCCAGCCGCTCGATCTGCTCCGGCGGCAGCGAGGGGTCGTTGTCGGCGTGGCCGAAGTACAGCTCGGCGGTGATCGCGTCGACCCCGAGGTGCGGGCTGTCGGCGGCGTCGCCCGCCAGCCTGCCACCGTGGAACCCGGCCCCGGCGGCGATCCGCTCCGGGTAGGCGGCGGCGGTGCGCAGCACCAGCGCGGCGCCCATGCAGTAGCCGGTGAGCCCGACCC
Organism: Nocardia sp. NPDC050697; assembly: GCF_040654395.1. Lineage (NCBI taxonomy): Bacteria > Bacillati > Actinomycetota > Actinomycetes > Mycobacteriales > Nocardiaceae > Nocardia > Nocardia sp. NPDC050697. The sequence continues at coordinate 288,093 of NZ_JBFAHY010000002.1, read as the reverse complement.
GGCCGTCCGCCACCTCGGGCGCGGCGGCCAGCCAGTCCAGGTAGGCGCCCGCGTCGCGGAGCGCGAGCTCGGGGGTGAGCTGTTCCATGAGCGGGCGGAGGCGGTCGAAGACCTCGTGCCGGTTGCTCGGATCGACGACCGCGGGCAGCTCGACCACCGGCGCCCGCCCGGCCCGGTAGAAGAGGTTCGGCACCAGCACGGCGTAGCCGCGGGCGGCGACGGCCTCGGCGATCTCGGCGAGCGCGGGGCGCGGGCCGAAGGCGTCCGGGAAGAGCAGCACGCCGGGGTGCGTGCCGGAGCCGGGGTGCACGAACAGCGCGTCCGCGGTGCCGTCCGGGGTGGGGAGGTCGACGGTCTGAATCGGCACGGAGCCTCTCCTTCATCGGCGGTGTCGTGGCGCGTTGACACCGGTTCGAGCGCAATGAGAATGTTGGGGCCCTGATATCTCACCACCCGGCAGGACCGAGGGGGACCGCGCGCCGTGACTGCTCTCGCCTCCGGGCTCTTCGTCGACTGGGAAGAACTCACTGGGCAGTCCAAGTTCGTGGTCGAGCTGATCACCTTCCCGATCTTCGCCGGGCTGGCCGGGTGGCTGACGAACTGGACCGGCGTGCTCATGCTGTTCTGGCCGCTGCAGTTCCGCGGGGTGCGGATTCCCGGGCTCTCGGTGCTCTACCCGTACTTCCCGCGCCGGGTGCAGGTGCTGCCGACCTTCTCCGGCGACGGCAAGCAACTCGGCTTCCAGGGCTTCATCCCGGCCCGCGCGGAGAAGATGGCCAGCATCTGCGTGGATATGGCGATCATGCGGATCGGCAGCCCCAGGGACTTCATCCGGGAGCTGGATCTGGACGGCATCGCCGATTACATCGCGGTGCTCGCCCGCAAGCAGGTCGAGCCGCTGGTCGATGAGCTCATGGAGCGGGAGAACCCGGAGCTCTGGCGCAGCCTCCCGCGCGCGGTCCGGCAGCTGCTCTACCAGCGGGTGGACCGGGAGCTGCCCGCGCTCTGCCGGCGCGCCTTCGAATCGCTGGGTGACAATGTCGACCAGCTGATCGACATCAAGAGCTTCGTCATCCGCTACCTGCGGCAGAACCCGACCATCCTCAAGGACCTGACCACCACCATCGCCGCGCCGGAGCTGCGCTTCATGGTGAAGATCGGGCTGCTCGGCGCGCCCTTCGGGCTACTGCTCGCGCTCTACCTGCACCTGCACCGCACGCTGCCGGTGATCAGCGCGATCCCGGCCTGGGCGGTGGTGCTGCTCGCCTCGGCGGTGATCGGCGTCCTGGTGAACATGATCGCGGTCAAGATGGTCTTCGAGCCGGGCGAGCCGCAGCCCCGGTACAAGTACCTGTGGCGGCAGGCGCTGCTGGCCAAGCGGCAGCCGCAGGCCGCCGTCGACCTCGCGCACATCCTGGCCTACCAGGTGCTCACCCTGCCGAACCTCTCCGCCGAGCTGCTGGACGGCCCGAACGGCGACAAGACCAGGCAGCTGCTGGAGCGGCTGATCGCCGAGGAGATCAACCGGCAGCTCGGCCGCACCACGTCTGTGGTGCGCGCGGCGTTCGGGCGCAAGCAGTTCGACAACCTCAAGGTGACGGCGGCGGGCGCGGCGGTCGGGCTGGCGCCGACGCTGGTGGAGGATGCGGAGTTCGCCAGGGAGCAGGCGGACAAGATCGATGAGTTCGCCGCGCGCAAGCTGGTGCTGATGAGCCCGGGCGAGTTCATGGAGATGTTCTACGCCTCGGTGGAGCAGGACGCCTGGCTGCTGTACCTGCACGGCGCGGTGCTCGGGCTCGGCGTCGGCGCGATCCACCTGCTGCTGTTCGGCTGGTGAGATAAACAAGCACGCGCGCTTGTCTTTTCCGGCGGCCGCTGCGATGCTGGGTCGCATGGCCGACCTGGAGGCGCTGCTCGCCGATTTCGCCGATGAATCCGCCGAGCTGGAACGCCTGGTCGCGCCGCTCGGCCCGGCGGGCTGGCGACTGCCGACCCCCGCCCCCGGCTGGACCATCGCGCACCAGATCGGCCACCTGGCCTGGACCGACGACGTCGCCGTGCGCTCCGCCACCGACCCGGCGGGCTTCGCCGCCATGCTCACCGAGGTCGGCCCGCGCGCCGCCACCTTCGTGGACGAGGGCGCCGAGGAGGCGGCCGCCGCCCCGCCCGCCGCGCTGCTGGAGCGCTGGCGCGCCGGGCGCGCCGCCCTGGTCGCGGCGCTGCGCGCGGTGCCGGAGGGGACGAAGGTGCCGTGGTTCGGCCCGCCCATGCGGCCGGGCTCGATGATCACCGCCCGGCTCATGGAGACCTGGGCGCACGGCCAGGACGTGGCCGACGCGCTCGGGGTGACCAGGGAGCCGACGCGCCGGCTGCGCGCGGTGGCGCACATCGGCGCCCGGACCCGCGATTTCGCCTACACCGTGCACGGCCGGACCCCGCCGGCGGCCGAATTCCGGATCGAGCTGACCGCGCCGGACGGCGCGCTCTGGACCTGGGGACCGGCCGAGGCGGAACAGCGGATCACCGCCCCCGCGCTCGACTTCTGCCTGCTGGTGACGCAGCGCAGGCACCCCGCCGACCTGGCGGTGCGGGCGCGCGGCGCCGATGCGGCGGAGTGGCTGACGATCGCGCAGGCATTCGCCGGGCCGAGCGGGGCCGGGCGGGCGGAGGGTCAGTTCGGCTGAGTCACAACGGGGATTCCCACGGCCGTTGTGAGTCGAGCAGGGGCCGGCGAGCGCCACGTCGATGTGCGCCGTTCGTGTCGACGGCCGGACGCCGTTGGCCGGGAGTCTGAGGGGCGGGTCGAGCGCGACGCTCGCCGACTGCCGGGGATTTACCCGTTTTGTGCATGATCGAAACCCGTTCACCACGTCCGGCGCCGACAATAGGCTGTGCACACCCTGGACTACCTAGGGGTATGCGCGCTCCGTCCGGGTTCCGTAGCCTGGACGCGCGTCCGGCTTCCGACGGTGCGGGCCGGGTGCGACCACAGAACCGAAGGGGAGTTCGGTACGCAGGGAGAGGACCGCATCGTGACCGAGAACCAGAGAACGAGCGAACCGGGTCCGGAGATCCTGACCGTGACCCCGCGCCGCGGCATAGCCCGCAATACCGCCATCGTCCTCGCGGGCACCGCGAGCATCGCGCTCACCGCCGCGGCGGGCGCCTACGTCGTGAACAACCTGCCGGATCGGATCCCGGGCACCATCGCGGCCGTCCCGGCCGAGCCCGCGCCCGCCGCGGTGCAGCCGCACCGCCCCGCCGGCCCGAACCGGCCGTCCATCAGCTCCGCGCTCTTCGAGCGCAGGGAGGTCGCCGCGATCACCGGCACGGTGCAGGCCCGGCCGGAGAGCGTGGAGCCCGCCGCGGCGGTGCAGCCCGCGCCACGGCCGGAGCCGGCCGCGGCGCCGGAGCCCACCGTCGACCGCACCGTGCGGGTCGGCAATGCCTACCTGGACGCGCACGTGGGCGAGTCGGCGAGCGGCGGCGTCACGGTCACGGTGGACACCAATGCCACCTTCGCCGCGCTCACCGGCGGCTCGATCGATCCGCGCGCGGTGGCGACGCTCCGGACGGAGATCGGTACCGGCGGTTCGGTCACTGTGACGTTCAGCGATCCGACCCTCGGCGACCACGATCTGCGGCTGGAGCGCACCGAGGTCCCCGCCCGCGTCACCACCTGACCCCGGTGCGCCCGCGGCGCCCGGCATCTGCTGAGCTGGGAGCTATGACCGCCGCCCCCCGCCCCACCGCGTACGACTTCTGCGTGATCGGCGCGGGCATCGTCGGCGTGGCGACGGCGCACCGGATTCTGCGGCGGCATCCGGGCGCGACGCTGCTGCTGCTGGAGAAGGAGCGGGCGGCGGCCACCCACCAGACCGGGCACAACAGCGGCGTCGTGCACTCCGGCATCTACTACGAGCCGGGCAGCCTCAAGGCCGAGCTGTGCCGGCGCGGCGCGCGCTGGACCGTCGATTTCGCCCGCGCCAGGGGCATTTCGGTCGAGGTGTGCGGAAAGCTTCTGGTGGCAACGGATTCGGTGGAGCACGAGCGCATGCTGGCGCTGCACCGGCGATCGGCCGACAACGGGGTCGAGGTGGAGCGGATCGACGCCGCCGAGCTGGCCCGCCGGGAGCCCCGGATCCGCGGCGTCGGCGCGCTTTTCGTGCCGGGCACGGCCATCGTCGACTACCCGGCCATCGCCCGCGCGCTGCTCGCCGACGCCGTCGCGGCGGGCGCGGAGGTGGTGTACGACGCGGCGGTGACCGATATCGCCGAGACCGCGGAGCGGGTGACCGTCGCCGGGCCGGCCGGCGCCTGGACCGCGGCCCGGCTCGTGGTCTGCGGCGGGCTGCAGGCCGACCGGCTGGCGCGGATCGCGGGGCTGCCCGCGGACTTTCGCATCGTTCCGTTCCGCGGCGAGTACTACCGGCTGCCCGCCGAGCGCGCGAAGCTCGTGCGCACGCTGATCTACCCCGTCCCGGACCCGGCGCTGCCCTTCCTCGGCGTACACCTGAGCCCGACCATCCACGGCGAGCTCACCGTCGGCCCGAACGCGGTGCTCGGGCTGGCCAGGGAGAAGTACCGCAAGTGGTCGGTCGAGCCGCGCGACCTGCGCGCGGTGCTCGGCTACCGCGGCTTCCACCGGCTGGCCCGCGCGCACCTCCGCACCGGCGCGCGCGAGCTGCGCAATTCGATGTTCCGGCGCGGGTACCTCGCCGAGTGCAGGCGCTACTGCCCCGAGCTCGAACTCACCGATCTGCGGCCGCACCCGGCCGGGATCCGGGCGCAGGCGGTGCTGCCGGACGGCACCCTGGTGCACGACTTCCTGCTCGGCCGGACCGCCCGCTCGGTGCACGTCTTCAACGCGCCCTCACCGGCCGCGACCTCGGCCATGCCGATCGCCGAGCACATCGTGGACCAGCTCGACTCGCTCGGCTCGACCCCGGCCCGAGGGCGCTGACCAGCGAGAAAAGAGCCGACCGCCCAGTTCGTGATCTCTGGATTCCCCCGCGAATTCCTCGAATAAAGAGGACTGCTGTAGTACTTTTGACCGCAGCCGTGGATCAGGGAGGGCCTATGGGCCACATCAGGTATGCCAGTGACGTGGGAGCTCCGGTCGAGGTGGCGTTCACCTACGCCGACAACCATCGCTTCGTCCCGGACTGGATGTTCGGTGTGGCCGGGTTCGAACCGGCCGGGGAGCTCGATCGCGGCCGCGGGGCCGTGTTCAGCACGAGCGCCCGCTTCGGCCCCTGGCGCTCCAGGCTGGAGTGCGAGATCACCGACTACCGGCGCAACGTCGTTATCGGTTATACCCTGCGCGGCCGGCTCGCGGGCCGGCTCACGCTGCGTTTCGATCCGCTCGGCTACGGCCGGTCGGTGCTCACCTCGGAGGCGGATTACGCCACCCCCACCGGGCTGCTCGCCAGGCTGCTGGCCCGGCCCGTCGAATCCGCGGTCCGAGCGGCGCTCCGCCGCACCGAGGCCCAGCTGCGAAGGGAGATCGAGGAATTTCACGGAACAGATCTTGTCGGCCGGATTGCGTAGGGTGCCTGCCATGATCATCGTGAGCACCGACGGATCCTGCCTCCGCAATCCGGGCGGCGCGGTCGGCTGGGCCTGGGTGAACCACGCCGGTGGCTCGGCGAGCGGCGGCGCGCCGGCGGGCACGAATCAGCTGGCCGAGCTGCGCGCCATCCTGGAGGCGATCGTCGCGCACCCCGGCCCGGAGCCGCTGCTGCTGGAGAGCGATTCGCTCTACGCCATCAAGTGCGCCTCGGAGTGGATCTCCGCCTGGCGGGTGAACGGCTGGCGCACCGCCACCGGGGGCGCGGTGAAGAACGCGGAGCTGGTCAAGCAGATCGACCGGGCCATCTCCGGGCGGCCGGGGCCGGTGCGCTTCCGCTGGGTGCGCGGGCACGTCGGGAACTACTACAACGAGCAGGCCGACGCGCTGGCCGGGGAAGCGGCGCGGAAGGCGGCCGCCACGGCGGCCGTGGCGGACGCCGTGACCGCGGAGCTTCCCGCGGTCACGGCGGAGCCGGTCGCGGTGGTCCGGCCGGAGCGGCCCGTGCCGTCGCTGACCCTGTTCTGACGGCTCCCGGCCGAGAGTCAGCGGCCGGGGTGCAGATCGGCCGGGCCGATCACGCGTCGGCCCGGCCGATCCGGACTCAGCCGCCCGGGGTGGGCGCGGGGGCCGGGGCGGGCGTCGCGCCGCCGGGGGCGGGGGTGCCGGTGCCGCCGGGGAGACCACTGCCCGCACCGCGGAGCATGGGCGAGTCCAGCTTGCCGACCAGCCACTTGTCGCCGGACTTCTCCAGGTCGGCGATGACCACCACGTACTGCCGGTCCGGGGCGGGCTGGGTGAAGTTGGTGCGGTACTGGGTGAGCGTCACCAGCACCCGGGCGGTGGTGTCGTCGCCGGACTGCCAGCCGCACTGCACGTCGTCGGTCCAGGACTTGACCTGCGCCTGGGTCATGGCGTCGGTGAGCGCCTGCTGCGCGTCGGAGAACTCCTTCAGGAAGTCGCCGGTGGCGCCGGACTTCACGGTCTGGAAGTACTGGTCCAGGTTCTTCGAGTAGTCGTACTCGGAGACCGCGCGGCCGAACTCGCAGGCGGCGCTCTTCGACTCGGTGACGGCGTCCAGCTCGGCGCCGCGCTGATCGGCCTGGCGCCAGAACACCACGACAGCGGTCACCGCGGCGACCGCGAAGATGCCCGCGGTGAAGGCGGCGACCAGCGGCAGCTTGGACGGGCTCGCGTCCGCCGCCGGTTTCGCCGCGGCGGACTTGCCCGCGGCGTCACCCGTGCCCGCGGCATCGGGCTCCGCGCCGGTTCCGGCCTCGTCGGTGGTCTTGCCGGCGTCGTCGGTGCTCATCGATACAGTCCTGCGCTTTCCCGGCGCGGGCGCGCCGATATTCGGGTCGTACTGCCGCGAGTATGCCCGCTCAGCGCACGGGGGGGAGCGTGCGCTCGTTCGGATCGACTCCCGGCGGGATGTAGGCGCCGTTGTTCGGCACATCCGGCCGCGGCGCGTTGGCGGCGCCGCGGATCTGCTGGCCGGGCGGCGGGTTCACGCAGTAGTTCCAGCGCGGCAGGGTCTCGTCGACGACGATCTCCGGCTTCAGGTAATCCGACTGGTAGTAGCAGGTCGGCCGGGGCCAGATGTCGACGATGGTGTGGAATTCGCCGTCGTGCGCGGGCACGCCGAGCGCGTCCAGCCCGAGCGCGAGCGAGGGGAAGAGCGCGCTGAGCGCGGGGGTGCGCAGCTGCGCGCCGCGGGTGATCGCGACGAAGTTGGTCGCCAGCCCGGTGATCGGGTCGGTGGTGTCGCTGAGCACCGCGCCGAGGTCGCTGAAGTACTGCGGCGCCTGGTCGAGCAGCGCCTTGAGCTCGGCATCGGCATTGTTGAACTGGGTGAAGAGCTCGCCCGAGTTCGCGGTGAGCGTGGCCAGGTCCGGCTGCGCGTTCGCGGTGGTGGCCGCGATGGTCTGCAGGTTGGCGATCAGGTTGGTGGTCTGCGGCAGCAGCGAGTCCAGCCCGGCCGAGGCCAGGCTGAGCCCGTTGATCATGCCGCGCAGCTGGTCCGGGCCGCCGCTCAGCGCGATATCGAGCTCGCGCAGGATGACGCCGAACTTCTGCGGGTCCACCTGCGCGATGAGCGCGCTGGAGTTGTCCAGCACCTGCCACACCGGGGTGGGGGTCTTGATCTTCTCCGGGTCGAAGCGGATCTCCGCGCCGTCGGCCAGGTACGGGCCGGAGTCGGTGGCCGGGCGGAAGTCGATGTACTGCTCGCCCGCGCCGGAGAGCGCCTGCACCGAGATGCCGGTGTCCACCGGGATCCGGTACTCGCTGTCGATGGTCGCCGTCGCCGCGATCAGCTGGCCGCGGTCGGTGAGCGTGATGTCGTCGACCTTGCCGATCCGGAAGCCGCGCAGCGTGACGTCGTTGCCCGGCTGCAGCCCGCCGGAGCGGTCCAGGTAGACGGTCACGGTGTACTCGTCGCGCAGCGGGTTCACCCGCATGACGCCGACCGCGAGGTAGGTGGCGCCCGCGATCAGCACGAGCACCAGCCCGATCCCGGAGAGCACCAGTTTGTTCCGCAGCAGGTTCATCGCGGCGCTCCGTTCACCCGGCTCTGGACCACCTGCAGCACCTGGATGAAGCTGCCGACGAAGTCGTTCAGGTCGGTCTGGTCCGGCAGCTTGCTGTTCGGCGGGTCGGTGAGCAGCCCGATGTCCAGGTTGGAGACGGTGGCGAAGACGGCGAGGCTCTTGCCGCGGAAGCTGGCGTCCACCTTCGGCGCGATGAGGTGCAGCTGCTCCATCGCGGCGCCGAAATCGTCGCCGGTGGCGGCGAGCGCGTCCATCAGGTCGCGCAGGTTGTCCAGCAGCGAGGCCAGGTCGGCGCCGGAGGTGGTGGCGTAGTCGCCGAGCGCGGCGCTGGTCACCGCGATGCGCTGCAGCAGGTCGCCGAGCGCCCTGTTGTTCTCGGCGATGGCGCCGATCATCTGCGGCAGCGTATCCGCCACCTGGCCGAGCTCGGCCCGGCGCGATTCCAGCGTGGTGGAGAGCGTGCCGAACTCGCCGAGCACGCTGTCGATCCGCGCGCTGTTGTCGTTCAGGCTGCCGACCACGCCGGTCATCTCGGTGATCAGGTGGGCCAGCTGATCACCCCGGCCGCCGAAGATGGAGTCCAGCTCGGTGCCGAGCCGGGTCAGGCTGGCGATGCCGCCGCCGTTGAAGAGCATGGAGACCGAGACCAGCAGCTCCTCCACGGTGGCGCCGGCCGAGGTGGACTCCAGCGGCAGCGTGTCGCCGTCCTGCAGCGTCGGCGTTCCCGGCGGCGCGGACGGCTTGGAGACCGCCACGAAGACGTCGCCGAGCGGGGTGGCCTGGCGCAGCTCGGCGGTGGTGCCCTCGGGCAGCTCGATATCGGAGCGGATCTGCATGTCGACGAAGGCCTGGAAGTTCTTGGTCGAGATGTCGGAGACCACCCCGACGTCCGAGCCGCCGATCTTCACCTTGGCCTGGTCCGGCAGGTTCAGCGCGTTCTCGAAGACCGCGCGGATGGTGTAGGTGTCGCCGGAGGCGCCCGGCTTGGGCAGCGGCACGTTCTCCACCGAGATGCCGCAGCCGGTGAGCAGCGCCACCGTCGCGGCGGCGGTGATGGCCAGCGCCGTCCGGCGCACTCCGATCATGCGGCGCGTCATTTCGTCAGTCCGAGCAGTGCGGCGGTGAGCCCGTAGTCCGGGCCGAAGTCCTGCATGTTCCCGGTCCGGCAGCCGTCCGCGCGCATCTGGATGCGCTGGCAGAAGACGCTGATCACCTCGCCGGAGAGCGCGGTGCCGATCAGGCCGTGCAGCCGGATGAAGCCCTGCTCGCGGTTCATCGTCATGTCGATGTTCTGCAGCAGCATGGGCGCGACGTCGACCACCTCGACCAGCCCGGCGGCGTTGTCGCGCAGCTGCTGGGTCACGTTGGTGAGCCCGACCAGGCTGCCGTTCAGCTGGTCCTGGTACTGGGTGAAGACCCCGCTGGTATTGGCCAGGAAGTCCTGCAGCTGCTGCAGCGTGGCCTGCAGGCCGGGGGCCTGCTCGGCGAGCAGCCCGGTCATCTGGGTGACCTGGTTGCTGAAGTCCCGCACCGACTGGTCGTTCTGGGCCAGCATCGTGGTCAGCTCGTTGAGCTTGATGATGATGGTGGAGACGGCGTCCTTGTTGTTCACGCCGACGGCGAGCGCGCCGGAGAGCGCGTTCAGGGTGTCGCGCAGCTTCTCGCCCTGGCCGTCCAGCATGGGGTAGAGCACCCGGCCGGAGAGCGGGCCGAGCCCGTCCTGCCCCGGCTGCGGCTTCAGCGCGGCGGCGAACTGGTCGATGGTCTTGATCATCGTGTCCAGCTCGACCGGGGTCCTGGTGCGGGAGAGCGGCAGGTGGTCGCCGTCGGCCAGCTCGTCACCGCCGGTGTAGGGCGGGGTCAGCTCGATGTGCCGATCGGTGACGATGGACGGCGAGACCACCGCGGCGATCGCCTCGGCCGGGTACGTCGTGCCGGACTCCAGCGACATGTGCACCTCGACGAAGGTGCCGCGCGGAATGATCTTGTCCACCTTGCCGACATCGATGCCGAGCACCCGGATCGGGTTGCCCTCGTACATGCCGGCGATGTTCTCGAAGTCGGCGGTGATCTCGATGGTGTTGCCGATGGCGTTGTTCACCGAGCTCGGCAGCAGCGAGCAGCCGGCCAGCGCCAGCGCCGCGGCGCCGAGCACGGCGCCCCTGATCACCCGCCGGTCGACGCGGAACGGATTCCTCATCCCTCGCACCCCTCGATCGCCTGCGCGAAGCAGAGCCAGTTGTCCGGGAACAGCCACGGCAGCCCGACCTCCGCGTAGTTGCCGTTGCCCCACGCGTTGGTGAGGTAGCGGATCGACGGCGGCATGATGCTGAGCAGCCGGTCCAGGTTGTCCTTGTTCTTCTGCAGGCCGTCAGCCATCACGTTGAGCTGCTCGATGGTGGGGCCGAGCTGGTTATCGTTCTGCGCGCCGATCTCCTGCAGCTGCCTGGTCAGCGTGGCGACATTGTCCAGCAGCTGGCGCAGCAGCCCCTGCCGCTCCATCACCCGTGCGGCGATGGCCTCGCCCTGGGTGATCACCAGCAGCACGCTGTTGCGGTTGTCCGCCAGCAGCTGGGTGACCCGGTCCATGTCCTTGAGCAGCTGGTCGACGTCGGTCTTGCGGGAGTCGAGCACCTTGGCCAGCGCGCCGACGCTGTCCAGCGCCTGCACCACCAGCTGCGGCGAGTCGCCGAGCTGCTGGTTCACCAGGTTCAGCGATTCGGCCAGCTTGCCGGCGTCCAGCTCCTCGAACTTGGGCGTGCCGATCTGCACCACGTCGGCCAGGTTGTACGGGACCGCGGTGTTGGAGAGCGGGATCCGGTCGTCCGGCAGCCCGCTGCCGTCGCCCGGCTCGACATCCACGTAGCGGGCGCCGAGCAGGGTGGCCATCTTGATGGCGGCCCGCGCGTCCGGGCCGAACTCGACATCGCGGTTCACATTGGCGGTGATCACCACGTGGTCGCCGTCGAGCTCGGCCCCGGTGACGGTGCCGACCGCGACGCCCGCGACGTTCACCCTGTCGCCCACCCGGATGCCCGCGGCCTGCGCGAACTCCATCTCGAGCGAGCGCTCGCCGACGCCGAGCATCCGGAACGAGCTGGAGATGATCAGCATGAGCACGATGAACAGCGCGCCGAGGACGCCGAGCCAGAAGTAGCGGTTGCTCTGAAAGCGGGAGCGGAGTTTCGCGATCACGGCCTGCACACCGCCGAATGCCCGTTGCCGCCGATCTGCGAGAACAGCCCGCGCGGGAAGAGCACCCCGTACAGCGAGACGTCGAGGCCGCAGAGGTAGGCGTTGGCGTAGCTGCCCTCGGAGACGAAGCTGCCCGCGTTGGCGAGCACGCCGGGCAGGTCGACCGCGGCCTGGTCGAGGACCGGGCCGTTGGCGATCAGCAGGGTCAGCGCGGCGCTGGTGGAGTTCTGCGCCGCCGCCAGCTTGGGCTGGATGGTGCCGACCATGCCGACCAGCGCGTCGGCGGCGTCGGCGATCTGCACGGTGGACTGCTGCAGGCTCTGGCCCTGGTCGTACAGCCCGCCGATCAGTGCCCTGGTCTGGGTCACCAGCGTCTCCAATTCGTCACCTCGCTTGGCGAGCCCCGACATCACGCCGGAGAGGTTGGTGATCACGTCGGTCAGGATGACGTCCCGGCGCTGGAAGTCGGTGGCCAGCGCGGCCGCCTGGGTCACGAAGGCGCTCAGCGAGACCCCGTCGCCCTGCAGCGCCTGGATGAAGGTCTCCGAGAGCCGGTTCACCTGCTCCGGCTGCAACACCTGGAAGAGCGGCTGGAAGCCGTTGAGCAGCGCCGAGATGTCGAACGAGGGCTCGGTCAGCTCCAGCGGGATGGTGCCGTTGCTCTTCAGCGGACGCGCGCTCGGCGAGTCACCGGGGGCGAGCGCGATGTAGCGCTGGCCGATCAGGTTCTGGTAGCGGACCAGCGCCTTGGTGTCGTCGAAGATGGTCTGGTCGCGCTGCAGCACGAAGGTGACCCTGGCGTCGTTGTTGGTGTCCAGGTCGATCTTCTCGACCTTGCCCACCCGGACGCCCGCCATCCGCACGTCGTCGCCCTTCTTCAGCCCGAGCACGTCGGAGAAGGTGGCGGTGAACGTGTTGGTCTCGCCCTCGACGACCCGTGCCAGCGTGTTCCAGACCAGCACGGTGACGAGGATCGAGACGATGGCGAAGAGACTGAACCCGATGAGCGGCTTGCGGATGCTCATCGGCTGTCACCGCTGGTGGTCAACGTCATCCCCTTCGTAATCGAACCGAGCAGCAGGTACTCCGCCGCGGTGGGTTGCCTGCCGAGGTACCTGGTGATCGCGGCATCGCCGGTGTAGGCGATGGGCGCGGCCGGAGTGGCCGGCTCGGCGGGTGCGGCGGGGGCCGCCGGGGCCGGAGCCGGGGCGGGGCCGCCGAGCAGCGGGGGCAGCATGGGGAAGAGGCCCTCCAGCGGGGTTCCGGCGAACGGCACCGGCGCCGCGCCCGCGGCGGGCGCGGGGGCGGCCGGGGTGGTGATCCCGGGCAGCACCGGCATGCCGGGCAGCTGCACCAGCGCGGGCAGCCCGGCCGCGGCGTCCAGCCTGCGCGGCGAGAGCGACTCCGGCAGCGGCGGGATCTCGGCGACCGCGGGTGCGGTGAAGCAGCTCGGCCCGGCCAGGTCGCCGTAGCGCGGGCAGTCCGCGACGGTGTTCGGCTGGTAGGGCGTGAAGGTGATGCCCATGTTCCAGACCATCTGCTGCTGCGGACCCCAGTGGAACACGGTGTTCAGCTTCTGCATCGAGCGGTTCAGGTTCACGATCGCCTGGGTGACCGAGGCCGGGTCGGAGGCGAGCGAGCCGAACATGCTGCTCGTCCCCGCGGTGACCTGCTTGCCGACATCCGGGTTCTGCGCGAAGAGGTTGTTGACGGTGTCGAAGGTGCCGCTGGCGCCGGTGATCAGCGCGACCAGCTCCGACCTGCGGTCGGAGATGGTGGTCGCGGTCTGCACCGAGCTGCCGAGCACGGTCACCAGCTCCGGCGCCGACTCGTTCAGCGCCTGGAAGGAGTTGGAGAAGTCGGTCAGCATGACGCCGAGGTTCGGGATGGACTGGTCGACGGCGGTCAGCCAGCGGTCGACGCGCTCGACGGTGGAGCCGGGCATCCGGCCGCTGCCGTCCAGCGCCTGCGAGAGCGTGCCCATCACCCGGCCGAACTGCACCGGGTCGATCTCGTCCAGGATATTGCGGACGGTGGTCAGGGTGTCCTGCAGCGCGATCGTGCCCTTGCTGCGGTCCTCCTCGATCTGGTCGCCCTCGGACAGGTAGTCGTCGGAGGGGCCGTTGAAGACCAGCTCCACCGAGGTGACGGCGAAGAGGTTGGAGGGCACCACCCGCGCGGTGACATTCGCCGGGATGCCGCCCGCGAAGTCCGGGTTCAGCTCGATCTGCACCTTCTGCAGCTCGCCGCGGGCCGCGACCTCGACATCGGCGACGGTGCCGACCAGCACGCCGCGGAACTTCACGTCCGCCTCGGCGGGCAGCCCGTCACCGGTGGTGGTCAGGTTCGCGACCACGTTCACCTTCGAGACGAAGTAGCCCTGGTAGCGCGCCATCAGGAAGACCAGGAGCAGCGCGAAGACGACAAGCCCGCAGACGCCCGCGATCAGCATCTGCCGGACGGTGGGCCCGCGCCCACTGGGATCGATGATCATCGCCTACCCCGAGATCCGGATGCCGGGGTTGACGCCCCAGATGGCCAAGGTCATGAACAGATCGGCGAACACGACCACGATGATGCACATCTTGATCGCGCGGCCGGCCGCCACGCCGACGCCCTCGGGGCCGCCCGAGGCGAAGAAGCCGTAGTAGCACTGGATGAAGGTGGTGATCGCGACGAAGATGATCGCCTTGAGCAGCGAGTACAGCACATCCGTCGGGATCAGGAATTGGTAGAAGTAGTGCTGGTAGGTGCCGCTGGCGGTGCCGCCGATGAGCTGCACGGTGAAGGCGCAGGAGACGTAGGCCATGGCCAGGCCGAGGCAGTAGAGCGGGACGATCGCCAGGATGGCGGCGAAGATCCTGGTGCTCACCAGGTAGGGCAGCGGCCGGATGGCCACCGACTCCAGCGCGTCGATCTCCTCGGAGATCCGCATGGCGCCGAGCTGGGCGGTGAACCGGCAGCCCGCCTGCGCGGCGAAGGCCAGCGAGGCGAGCAGCGGGCCGAGCTCGCGGGTGGTGGCGAAGGCCGAGATGGCGCCGGTGATCGGGCTCAGCCCGAGCAGGTTCAGCGAGGTGTGGCCCTGGATGCCGACGGTCATGCCGCCGAACGCGCTCAGGATCAGCACGACGCCGATGGTGCCGCCGCCGACGACCAGGTTGCCGTTGCCCCAGGTGACGTCGGAGAGCAGCCGCCAGACCTCCTTGGGGTACTGGCGCAGCGCGAGCGGGATCGAGCCGAGCGCGCGCAGGAAGAAGAACACCTGGTGCCCGAGGCGGCCGAGCAGGTCGACCGGGGCCTTGGCGGTGCGCTTCAGTTGGTTCAGCGGCCGCAGCAGCGGCGGCACATATGTCGACGACACCGGCTCAGACCACCTGTGGGGGGAAGATTGCGTTGTAGATCTGCGTGATGATCAGGTTGACGCCGAAGAGCATGATCGCCGAGCTGACCACCGCGGAGTTCACGGAGTTCGCGACGCCGCCGGGGCCGCCGCGGGTGTTCAGCCCGGTGTCGCAGGCGATGATCGCCGCGAGCAGGCCGAAGATCGTGGACTTGACCAGGGCCACCAGCAGGTCGCGGGTGACCGCGAACGAGGAGAAGGTGCCGACGTAGCTGCCCGGCGTGCCGTCCTGGGCGAAGATATTGAAGATGTAGCCGGTCAGGAAGCCGACGAAGACCACGAAGCCGCAGAGCAGCAGGCTGACCAGCATGGCCGCGCCGAGCCGCGGCGCGACCAGGCGGCGCATCGGGTCGACGCCCATGACCTTCATGGCGTCGATCTCCTCGCGGATGGTGCGCGAGCCGAGGTCGGCGCAGATGGCCGAGCCGACCGCGCCCGCGATCATGATCGAGGTGACCAGCGGGGCGCCCTGCTGGATGATGCCGAGGCCGTTGGCCGCGCCGATGAACGACGTGGCGCCGACCTGCCCGGCGACCGCGCCGACCTGAATCGAGACGATCACGCCGATCGGAATGGCGACCAGCAGCGTGGGGGCCGCGGCGACATTGGCCATGAACGCACATTGCCGCACGAATTCCCCGAACGGGAATCGCCGGCGAAATATGGCGACGAACAACTCGGACACCGCGGCAATCCCCATGAGGATCTGCCTGCCGAAGGTCTCGAGCGATCGCTTGGGGTGATCTTCCCAGTACCCCTTGGTCCAATCGACCGCGCCACTCAGCCGCGACCCCGTGGGTGGACTCTTGGTCGACTGCACTGTCTAACCCCTTCTCGACGCCGGTTACCTGCCCCGACGACTTGCATCGCTCGGAGCACCTTACTACGGGGTAGCCCAGAACACAGCACACCCCTGTGATTGGCGTCATAGATACCGGTCACTGCGCGCGGCGAGCTATGAATCCCGACAACGCCTCGGACATTTTCCGACTTCCGGTATCCAACCAATAAGAACCTGTTTCAGAAAGACCCGCATGAGCGGGGGTTCGCGAGTGTACGAGTGTTATTTCTCGAATCGCTTTCATCGAAATTCGAATCAGGTCGCCGACGGCTCCGCGGTCACGCTTCGGCCACGAGCGGACCGGCGGGTTCCAGACTGTAATGCTTGTGTGCTATCACCGGATGGAAGAAACACGGCGTGGCGTCTGTCGAAATCGCAGGTCGTCCCGCGGATGCCGCACCCGGCCGCGATTACTGACACGATGTGCGCGAGCGATTGATATCGTGCGGGCTTTCGGCAGATCTGGAGGGACATGTTCAGCAAACTCGCCACGGTGGTACGCGCCGCCTGCACCGTCGCGCTGGGAGTGGCGCTGCTCGGCCCCGTCGCGGGCGCCGCGCAGGCGCAGCCCGGCGCGCCGGTGCTCGGCGGTGGCTCCGGCATCGTCATCGACGACGCCTTCGAGTGCACCCTCACCACCGTTGGCTTCGACGGCGCGGGCAGGCTGGTGGGGATCACCGCCGGCCACTGCGGCGATCCCGGCGCACAGGTGTACGCCGAAGCGGACCGCGGCGCCGGGGTGGTCGGCCGCTTCGTGCACTCCGACCCGCGCCTCGACTACGCCGTCATCCAGTTCGACCCGGGCCGCGTCACCCCGGTGAACCGTGTCGGCAATGTCACCATCGCGGGCATCGGCGGGCCGGCCGCGTTCCCGATGATCGTCTGCAAGGAGGGCCGCACCACCGGCAATACCTGCGGCATCTCCTGGGGCGATGTCTTCGCCACCAATATCGAGACCTGGTCGCAGATGTGCGTGGTGGAGGGCGACTCCGGCGCGCCGGTGGTGGTCGGCAACCAGCTGGTCGGGATGGTCAACGCCTACCTGGCCTTCGCCTGCTACGGCCCCGAGGTCGGCACCAATATGACGACGATCATGGACGACCTGAACGGCCGCAACAGCATCGGCTCCGGCTTCCGTCCCATCTGATCCCGCCCGCGAAAAAAGGAGCGGGTGGGCCGCATCGGCCCACCCGCTCCTTTTTGTTGTGCGTACCGCTACAGGTCCTGGACGCAGACCACGAAGCGGCGGTCCGAGTACTTGAAGCCGGAGCCGCTGCTGCAGGCGCTCACGTCGTCGGTGCCCTGCACGATATTGGTGACCTTGATGCCCTCGATGGCGGATTCGGTGCAGTCGATCCGCTTGGGGTCGTCGCCGCCGACGTCCATGCAGCCGCCGACCACCCAGTCGATGTCGAGGCAGAGCGCGCCGGTCTGCACGTTGTTGATGGTCTCGGCGTAGTAGTTGTCCCGGTCGCCGATGCACTCGCCGCTGGTCGGCGCCTTGCCGATGACCTTGTAGTTGGAGGCGCGGCTGCCGCAGGACGCCTTGGCGATGGTGGCGTCGTTGATGGTGCCGCCGAGCGTCACGCAGTCGCCGATCGAGGCCTCGAAGTCGACATCGCCGCCATTGTTGGCCTTCGACGGGGTCGGCTTGCCGCTGGACGGCTTGCCGGAGGGCTTCGGGGTGCTCGTGGTGGAGACGGCGTCCACGGTGCCGTTGCCGATCTCGGGCTGCGCCGTGCCGGTGACGGTGGAGCTACACCCGATGAGGGTCAGCGCGGCGACCGCGCCGAAGGTGGCCGTGAGCACACGGCGAACGACGAGACGAGACACGAAACAGTCCTCCCGAGCCTGTAACGCTCCGAACTCGTACCCCCGTATGAATCCGAAGTGGCATAGCGATGCTGGAAATATCAAGCAATGCTTACACCATCCCGGGGTAGCGCGTCGAGTGGACGGCTCGGGACAGCGGCTGCGTATGGTGGACCCGGGGGCGAAAGGGGACTCGACATGAAGCTGATCAGCGCGATCGTCTGCTCGGCCGCCGCGGTCGGCACCTCGCTCCTGCTTCCGGGCACCGCCTCCGCCGCGCGGGTCGACTGCGCCTCGGCGAACGGCGTCGATGTGACTCTGATCGAGGGGAAGGCGGGCTGCCGCGCCGCCTCGGACGCCTCCGGGCAGGCGCACGCCACCGGGCTGGACGGCGTCGGCTACGCGAGCGCGGCGACCGGCGCGCGGGCGCTCGGCATCGGCGCCGCGGGCGGCATCGGGGTGAGCGAGGGCAGCGCGGGCATTCCGATCGCGCTCGGCTATGGCAGCGACGCGATCGCGCGGACCACCATCACCCCGGAGGTCCCGCCGCGCTCGCTCGCGGTCACCGTCGCGCTGGACGGCTCGCGCGCGCTGGTGCGCACCGAGGCGGGCGAGGTCGTCTGCCTCGGCACCGCCGCGTTCGCCTGGGACGCGGCCACTGGCCGCGGCTGCGTGGCGACGCCGTTCGGGCGGTGGCTCAGCTCGGACGTGCCGTCCGGGCAGCCTGCCTCGGAGTGATTTAGCTCACCGAAAAGTTTGGGTAGCGGGCGATTCCAGATCGTCCGGCCCCGCCCCCTGCCCCACCTCCGACCGCTATGAGCGGCACCTTTTCCGGACCTACCAGTGGTCGCTCCTAGTCAGTGACCTGGCTCACCGTTCGGCTATGGAGCTATGACCCCGCGATAGAACTGGCCCCGACCCGGGGTAGCCCGGTAGGAATGACGCCAGGGTCGGGTCGTCATCAAGTGCGGGGTCGCGTCATCGGGCTCCGCGTCACCGAAGAATCTCATCCGCCGGCAGGCGTTTCGCGCACGCGCGCGCCGCGCCGGTGGGCGTGCAGAGATGGAATGGACGAGAAACCTATGCATGTCGCTCTGAGCAGCGGGACCGTGAGCCGCGTCCGGCGGGGCATCCTGCTGTCGGCGGCGATCGCGGCGGCCTCTGCCCTGATCGCCGCGCCCGCACCGGCGGAGCCGCTGCTCCCCGGGATCGACACCGGCTCCGCGAACGGCGCCGTGCTCCCGCCCGCGGAGCCGCAGGCGACCTTCGCGCCGCCGTCGATCAATATCGCGGACGGCGAGACCGTCGGCGTCGCGCAGCCGATCGTCATCACCTTCAAGGAGCCGATCGCCGATCGCGGCGCCGCCGAGCGGGCCATCAAGGTCACCGCGTCGACCGAGACGCCGGGGCACTTCTACTGGCGCTCGGACCAGCAGGTGCGCTGGCGGCCGAACGACTACTGGCCGGCCAATACCGACGTGACGGTGAAGGCGGGCGACACCACCAGCGCCTTCCGCATCGGCGACGCGGTGATCGCGACCGCCGACGACAACACCCACACCCTGACCGTCACCCGCAACGGCGAGGTGATCAGGGAGATGCCGACCTCCATGGGCAAGCCCAAGCACGAGACGCCGAACGGCATCTACTACGTGGGCGAGAAGCAGCGCAAGATGACCATGGATTCCTCCACCTACGGTGTGCCGGTCACCGACCCCGAGGGCTACAAGCTCGAGGTCGAGTACGCGACCCGGATCTCCAACAGCGGCATCTTCGTGCACGCGGCGCCGTGGTCGGTGGGGCAGCAGGGCCGGGCCAATGTGAGCCACGGCTGCCTGAACCTCAGCACCGAGGATGCCCAGTGGTTCTTCGACAACGCCACCAAGGGCGATCCCGTGGTGGTGGAGAACACCGACGGCGGCACCCTCTCCAGCGCCGACGGCCTCGGCGACTGGAACCCCTGATCCGCCCGTCCCCCTGCAGGCGAACGCCCCCGGTCTCCGCGACCGGGGGCGTTCGTCGTTCTCACCAGATCTGCACGCGCTCCGCGGGCTCCAGGTAGAGCCCGTCGCCGGGCCGCACCTCGAACGCCTCGTGGAAGCTGTCGATATTGCGGACCACCGCATTGCAGCGGAACTCCGGCGGGGAGTGCGGGTCGACCGCGAGCCTGCGGATCGCCTCCTCCGGCCGCGCCTTGGTGCGCCACACCTGGGCCCAGCCGTAGAAGACCCGCTGCAGCCCGGTGAGGCCGTCGAGCACCGGCGGCTCGGCGCCGTCCAGCGAGATCCGGTAGGCGGCCAGCGCGATCGAGAGCCCGCCGAGGTCGCCGATGTTCTCGCCGATGGTGAACTCGCCGTTCACCGTGTTCTCGTCCGGCAGCGCCTGCGGGGAGAGCACGTCGTACTGCGCGATCAGCGCCTTCGTCCTGGTGCCGAACTCGGCGCGGTCGGCATCGGTCCACCAGTCGACCAGGTTGCCGTCGCCGTCGTACTCCGCGCCCTGGTCGTCGAAGCCGTGCCCGATCTCGTGGCCGATCACCGCGCCGATGCCGCCGTAGTTGGCGGCGTCGTCGGCGTGCATGTCGAAGAACGGCGGCTGCAGGATGGCGGCCGGGAAGACGATCTCGTTCATGCCGGGGTTGTAGTAGGCATTCACCGTCTGCGGGGTCATGAACCACTCGCCGCGGTCCACCGGGCCGCCCAGCTTGCCGAGGTCGCGGTCGAACTCGGCGGCGTAGCCGCGGCGGTAGTTGCCGACCGGGTCGGCGGGGTCGATCACGATCGAGGAGTAGTCCCGCCAGCTGTCCGGGTAGCCGATCTTGGGGGTGAACTTCTCCAGCTTGGCCAGCGCGGCGGTCCTGGTCTCCGGGCTCATCCAGGGCAGCTCGGCGATATTGCGCCGGTACGCCTCCTGCAGGTTGCCGACCAGCCCCAGCATCCGGTCCTTGGCCTCCGGCGGGAAGTGCCTGGCCACGTAGAGCTTGCCGACCGCCTCGCCGAGCAGCTCCTGCACCAGCGCCACCCCGCGCTTCCAGCGCTCCCGGTTCTCGGTGGCGCCGGTCAGGGTGCGGCCGTAGAAGGCGAAGTTCTCGGCGACCAGCTCGTCGGTGAGGTAGGCGGCGCGGGCGCGCAGCACCTGCCAGGCGGCCCAGGCCTGCCAGTCCGCGAGCGGACGCTCGGCCCAGGCGGCGGCGAAGGCGCCGAGGTAGCCGGGCTGGCGCACCACGAGTTCGGCGAAGATCTCCGAGCCGGCGCGGCCGAGCCCGGCGGTGAGCGCATCGGTCCAGGCGGCCCAGTCGAAGCCGGGGTGCTCGGCGGCGAGCGCGGCGAGGGTGGTGGGGTTGTAGCTCGCCTTGGCGTCGCGGCGGCGCACCACATCCCAGTGGCCGGCGGCGAGGGTGCGCTCCAGCTCCAGGATGCGGGTGCCGATGCCGTCCAGCTCGGCGGGGAGCAGCGGGCGCACCCGCTCGTCGGCGGCGGCGACCGCGAAGATCCGGCCGATGTGCGCGACGTACTCCTCGCGAATGCTCGCGTACTCGTCGCCGCGGTAGTACGACTCGTCCGGGAGACCGATCCCGGACTGGGTCAGGTACACCAGGTAGCGGGAGGAGTCCTTGTCGTCGGTGTCGACGTAGACGCCGACCGCGCCGCGCACCCCGGTGCGCTGGAGCCGGCCGAGCAGCGCCGCGAAGCCGGAGCGATCGGCGACCGCGGCCACCGCGGCGAGTTCGTCGGCGATGGGCTGTGCCCCCGCCGCGGCGATCGCGGCCTCGTCCATGAAGCTGCGGTAGAGGTCGCCGATCCGGCGGGCGTCGCTGCCGGCGGGCGCCGCGGAGTCGGCGGCCTCCAGGATGATCGCCCTGACGTCCCGCTCGGCCTGGTCGTACAGGGTGCGGAAGGCGCCGTCGACGGCGCGGTCAGCGGGGATCTCGTACTCGGCCAGCCACTTGCCGTTGACGTGCGTGAACAGGTCGTCCTGCGCTCGCACGCCCTCGTCGAGGTAGCTGAGATCGATACCGGAAGGACGGGTGAGTTCATCGGAGGTCACGAATCCAGTATGCCGACGCACCCGCCCTTCCGGGGTGGGGTCAGTTGGTGGGGCCGGGGGTGACGGTGATGCTGAACCGGTCCTGGACGTTCTGGTTGAACTCGTCCTCGCACTGCTGCACCTTGGCCTGGTCGTTGCCGGCGCTGCTGACGCAGTCGACGAAGTCGGTGAAGCCGGCGTCCTCGAAGATGTTCCAGAAGAACAGCCCGATCACCACGCTGATCACGATGCCGGCCAGGCCGAGCAGCGCGCCGGCGACGGCCATGCCGCCGCCACCGGCGGTGCCGTTGCGCGCCTTGATCCCGGCGATCAGCCCGAAGATGATGGCGAAGACGCCGAAGAGGATGCCGCCGACCAGCGTCCAGCAGCTGAGCAGCGCGATGATGCCGAGGACCAGGGCGGTGATTGCGAGCCCCTTGCCCTTGGGCGACTCCTGCCAGTAGCCGGGCTGGCCGGGCTGGCCGGGCGGCGGGGGGTACTGCCCGGACGGCGGGTACTGGCCCGGGGGCGGGTAGTGCGACATGGCTGTCCTCTCGGTTCGGGTGCCGTGCGCCGGACCGGTGCGGTGCGGTAGGCGCTCGCCGAATGGATCGCACCGGTAGGGATGGGATGTTAATGATCCCAGGGAAAGATGTCCGATCAGCGACGTTCAGCCCGCGCCGAGTCGCGCGTGCATCTCCCAGATCAGCACCTCGGACGGGCGCAGCGCGGTGATCCGCTGGCCGCCGGTGCGGCTCGCGCGCACCGCGTCGCCCTCGTCCAGCGGGCCGGCGCCCTCCATCGTGACCTCGCCCCGCGCCACGAAGACGTGCAGGTAGAGCGGGTCCGGCAGCTGCACCGTTTGCTCCGGCGCCAGCCGCGCCACGTGCAGCGCGGCGTGCGAGCTGTTCAGCGCGATGGCGGCGTGCTCGCGGTGCCGCGGCATGCCGGAGGCCACCGTGATCAGCCCGCCCCGCGCGAGTTCGTCGTCGATCTCGCGCTGCTCGTAGCCGGGGGTCAGCCCCGGCTCGTCCGGCACCACCCACATCTGGACGAAGTGCACCGGCTCGTCGTGCGCGGTGAAGCGCGGGTCGGCGCGCCAGGAGTCGTTCTTCTCCGAGTGCAGGATGCCGGTGCCCGCGCTCATGCGCTGGGCCAGCCCCGGGTAGACGACGCCGCTGTGGCCGAGCGAGTCCTGATGCACCAGGCTGCCCTCCAGCACCCAGGTGACGATCTCCATGTCCCGGTGCGGGTGCGTCTCGAAACCCTGGCCGGGCGCCACCACGTCGTCGTTGTTCACCAGCAGCAGCCCGTGGTGGGTGTTCTCCGGGTCGTAGTGCGGGCCGAAGGAGAAGGAATGCTTGGAATCCAGCCAGGCGATCCGGGTCTTCATCCGATCGCCGGCCCGATGGATCTCGATGTGCGGTGTGGTGAGCGTGGACACCCGCCCTCCTCTCGGTCTTTCTTCAGGCTAGGAGCACCCGTGGTCGCGGTTCCCCGAATTCCTCGTGAAAAGTCCGGCGCCTCGGACTTTACGCGGACGACCACCACATGAACGGACCGTGACGAAGCGGGCGCGATTCGCCCGATGCCATCGGTATACGGCAAAGTGGACGAACCGGTGCGGGGGAACGGCTGGGCGGAGGGCGGGATGCCCAGCGGCACAACGTGAGCGGAGGTGGCGGGTAATGCGACCCGAAGTGCTCGAACGGCTGGAGCGCGAACTCCGGGATACCGCCGCGCGTGACGGAATTTCGGATTTCGTGGTCGGCGTGGCGGTGTTCCGCGAACACAAACTGCTGGTGGTCCGGCGGGTGCCCGGCGACTACCGGGGCGGTTTGTACGAGCTGCCCGGCGGCGGGGTGGAATCCGGCGAGACATTCGCGGAATCGGTAGCCAGGGAACTGCTGGAGGAATCCGGGCTGCGGCTGCGGCGGATCACCGAATACCTCGGCGCCACCGACTACGCGACCCGGCGCCGGGCCCGCGTGCGGAAATTCGGATTCCTGGTGGAGACCGAGCCGGGCGAGGTCGCGCTGGCGCCGGGCGAACACGACGACCATGCCTGGATCGACGCGGAATCGCTCTCCGGGCTGCCGATGGCGGCGGACGTGCGGGAGGCGGTGCGGGCCCTCGTCGAGGAGCCGCGGGCCTCGTGACCGGTAGCCTCGCCCCGTGACCGGTGTGCGGGGGCGATGGGATTCGGGTGCGGGCGCGGTCCGCGCGTACCCCGCCGCGCTGCGGCTGGCCCTGGTGCGGTTCGCCGCGCAGTTCGGCGACGGGGTGTTCCAGGCCGCGCTCTCCGGCGCCATTCTCTTCAACCCCGAGCGGGAGACCGATCCGGCGGCCATCGCGGCCGGGTTCGCGGTGCTGCTGCTGCCGTACTCGCTGATCGGGCCGTACGCGGGGGCGTTGCTCGACCGCTGGGATCGGCGCCGGGTGCTGCTCGGCGCGAGCCTGCTGCGGCTGCTGCTCATCGTCGCGGTGAGCCTGAGCCTGCTCGGCGGGGCCTCCTCCGAGCTGCTGCTGGTCGGTGCGCTCGCGGTGGTCGGGATCAGCCGGTTCGTCTCCGCCGGGGTCTCCGCGGCGCTGCCGCTGGTGCTGCCCGTGCGGCTGCTCGTGCCGACGAACTCGGTGCTGGCCACGGTGGCGTCCGGGTGCGCGGCGGGTGGGGCCGCGGTGGCGGTCACGGTCATCGGCATGGTCGGGGCGGGTGATACCGCGTCGGCCCTCGCGGTCGCGGTGGCCGGGAGTGGGCCGCTGCTCGGCGCGCTGCTGGTCGCGGGGTTCCCCCCGGGGCGGTTGGGGCCGGGCGTAGATCTCGATGCCGAAGTCGCGGGCGATTCCGGCCCGGCCGATTTCACGGCGACGGCGCGCGCGGTGGCGGCGGGGCTGCGCACCGGCGCGGTCGCGGTATGGCGCTCGGCGGAGGTCACCACCGCCATGTTCGGCATCGGCGCGCACCGCGTCGTCTTCGGGATCAATACCCTGGTCATGGTGCTGGTACTGCGCCGCCCGGACTCGGCGGAGGCGGGCGTCGGCTCCGGGCTGCTCGGTTTCGGGGTGGCGATCGGCGTGACCGCCGCCGGCATGCTGCTGGCCGCCGTGCTGACCCCGCTCCTGATTCCCCGGCTCGGCCGCCCGCGCACGGTACTGGCCGGGCTGGTGCTGGCGACCGTGGTGCAGCTGACCCTGGTGACGCCGATCGCGGTCGCCGAAGCGGGCCCCGCCGCGCAGCGCGCCCAGTACCTGCTGCTGGCCGGCGCCTTCCTGCTCGGGCTGGCCGGGCAGACCATCAAGCTCACCGGCGACGCCACCATGCAGCTGGATATCGACGACACGCACCGCGGCCAGGTCTTCGCCCTGCAGGACACCGTCTTCAACATCACCTTCGTACTGGCGCTGGCCGCGACCGCCGCCGTGGTGCCCGCCGACGGGCGCTCGCTCCCGGTGGTGCTGGCGGGCGCCGGCTGCTACCTGGCCGGGATCACCGCCGTCCTGCTCACCGGCCGCCGGGCCCGCGCCGAGGTGCGGGTGCCCTGCGGGTAGGCGCGTCTCAGCGCAGCGCCGGAAGCGAGCTCCTGACCCCGGGAAGCGGCGGTGGCACCGGCCACGCGGTACCCGGCTGCGGCGTGATGACATCGGTCGGCGCAGGCCACGCGATATCCGGCGGTGGCGCGGGAACGCCCGGCTTCGCGGGCCACGCGACATCCGGCCGCGCTGCCCCCGCACCGGGCTCGACTCGGACCGTCCACCCGAGCGGCTCCACCGCCGCATCCTCCGGCACCCCGGTGACCTGGTGATTCCAGGTGCCGAGGGCGGTGGGGTCGGTGTAGAAGTGGTCGAGCACGCCGTCGTCGGTGAGATCGAGCGCGGCCAGCTCGGCGACCCCGTCCCGATCGGCATCCCACAGCGCGTCGTCGAGCAGCCCGTCCCCGTCGAAATCCAGCCGCACCGCGTCGAGCGTACCGCCGAGCGACAGGTCGGCGGGGCTCGACCAGCCGTGCGGCACACCGTCGCCGGTTCCGAAGAGGTACTCGATCTCGCTCATAACGGCTTGGACGCGGCACGCCGGACGCCGGTTCCGGGTAGGTTGTGGCCTGCTCGGCCGTTCCCCGTGCTCGACTTCCCCCTCGACGACAGGAGAGCTACCCAGATGGGTCGTGCCGGAAAGCGCGTACCGCTGATGTCCGCGCTGGTGCTGGCCGGGACCTTCGGCATGCCGAACGCGCAGGCCGCGCCGCACCCGTGGGCGCCGCCGCCGGTGAACAGCTGCGGTGAGACCGGCTTCGACCCGCTGCTCCGCGCCCCCGACCCGAACGCGCCGCCCGCGCCGCCGATCCAGATCCCGGAGACCATCGAGATCCCGGTTGTCTGGCCGGAGCTCACCCCGGTCCCGCTGCCCGACCCGCCGCAGAACGACACCCGCGTCGACCAGCCACCGCTGCCCGCCGACCCGTGCCACAACCCGTGCCCCGACGTCCGCGATTCGGTGCACCCGGAGGAGCCGTCCACCGGCACCGACCCCGACCCGCACCCCGGCGCCGCGCCGCAGCAGAAGCCGGACTCCGGCTCCGGCAGCGCCGGTTCCAGCGGCAGTGGCTCGAGCGAGCCGATCAAGCTGCCCCGGGTGGTGATCAAGCCGGAGATCGAGCCCATCCCGATCCCGGTGCCGGGCGGCCGAGGCCCCGAGCCGCAGCCCGCCCCGCCGCCGGTGGTGAACCCGGTCGAGCCGGGCCCGGTCGCCGCCCCGGTGGCCGCGCGCTCGGTGGCGGAGGTCGGGGTGGTGCGGCAGGTGACCGGCCCCGGCTCCGAGAACCGCACCGATATGCGCTGGTCGGTGGATGGCACCGACCTCGGCTTCGTCTACGAGAGCAGGCCCGGCGAGGTGGCCGTGGTCTTCGGCGACACCTTCGGCGAGGGTTGGGGGCCGGGCGGCGTCGGCACGGTGGACGAGGACTGGCGCAGCAATGTGCTCGGCTTCAGCACCGACCGCGACCTGGCCGACGGCATGACCATCGACACCATGGTGCAGGACAGCCCGTGCCACGCCGCCGAGGTGCTCGGCAGCCGCAAGATCAAGAACTGGGAGACCACCACCATCCCGACCTCCGGCTTCGCGCTCGGCGACCGGCAGTACCTGAGCTACATGTCGGTGAACCGGTGGAGCCGGATCCCCGGGCTCTGGTGGACCAACCACGGCGGGCTCGCCTGGTCCGACGACGGCGGCCGCACCTGGACCAAGGATCAGCACGCGAAGTGGGAGAACCTCTTCGGGCTCGGCCGATTCCAGGTGGCGGCGATGGTGCCGCACGACGACTACGTCTACCTGTTCGGCACGCCCAACGGCCGGATCGGCGTGGCCGGGCTGGCCCGGGTGGCGAAGGCGGACGTGCGGAACAAGTCCGCATACCAGTACTGGGTGAACGGCAGCTGGGCCTCGGCCGCGGAGAACGCGGCGACGCCGCTCTTCCTCGGCGTGGCCAGCGAGCTCTCGGTGCGCTACGACGCGGCCTCCGGCCAGTGGCAGATGACCTACCTGGACAGCATGCGCGGCGCCATCGTGCTGCGCACCGCCAAGGAGCCGCAGGGCGTCTGGAGCGATCCGGTGCCGCTGGTCTTCACCGCCGATTACCCGAAGGCCTACGGCGGCTTCATCCACCCGTGGTCCACCGGAACCGACCTCTACTTCCTGCTCTCGGCCTGGGACAGCTACAACGTCTACCTCATGCACGCCCGGCTGAACGAGCCGCGCTGAGCGGGCGGAAGCGGAGGGCCGTGCCGGGGCGCAGTTGCGCGACGGTACCGAGGTCGGCGGCGGCCACCACGCCGATCACCGGGTAGCCGCCGGTCACCGGGTGGTCGGCGAGCATGATCACCGGCTCGCCGCCGGGCGGCACCTGGATGGCGCCGAGCGGGAGCCCCTCGGTGGGCAGCTCGGCGGTGATCGCGCGCTCCAGCGCCGGGCCGCGGCTGCGCTCCAGCCGCACCCCGACCCGGTCGACATCGCTGGTCACCCGCCACTCGCCGGCGAAGAGCGCGGCCGGGTCGGCGAACCAGGTGTCCCGCGGCCCGGGCCGCACCCGCACCGGAACCGGCGCCGCCGGCAGCGGCGGCACCGGGGCCTGATCCACGATCGGCCAGGCCGCAGGCGGCGGCCCGATCGGGAGCTCGTCGCCCGCCGCCACCGGTCGCGGCCCGAGCCCGGCGAGCGTGTCCCGGCTGCGCGAGCCGAGCACCGCGGGCACCTCGATCCCGCCGCGCACCGCGACGTACCCGCGCAACCCCACCGCGGTGGCGCCGAGCGCGAGCACCGACCCGGCCGCCAGCGCGAGCACGCTCGCGTGCCCGACCGGCACCCCGTCCACGGTCGCGGGCAGCGGCGCCCCGGTCACCGCGACGGTGATCCGGCGGCGGGCGCGGAGGACCAGCCCGCCGACGAGCACCTCCAGCGCGGCCGCGGTCTCCGGATTCCCGACCAGCCGATTGGCCAGCGCGAGCGCCGCCGGGTCGGCCGCGCCGGAGCGCCCGACCCCGGAATCGGTCCACCCCGGACGGCCGAGATCCTGCACCGTGACCGCCGGGCCGACCCGTTCGACCAGGACAGCGGGGTCGCTCACCGCGGCGGTCGCGGGTCGCTCCGCACCCGCAACGCGCGTTGCGCCCCGGGTTGAGACAAAGCGAACCGTGGTGCCGGGGTGGATGAGCGCGGGCGGCTCGCGGCGCAGATCCCACAACGCCAGGTCGGTACTTCCGATGAGCTGCCAGCCGCCGGGCGTGGCGCGGGGGTAGACGGCGCTGTACCCGCCCGCCAGCGCCACCGACCCGGCCGGGATGGCGGTGCGCGGGCGGTCCCGGCGCGGAACGGCGAGCCGGCCGTCCGGCGCGCGCAGGTACCCGAACCCCGGCGCGAACCCGACGAAGGCGCACTGCCAGAGCACCCCGGTGTGCGCGGCGATCACCTCGGCGGTGGTCAGCTCGAGCTGCGCGGCGACGGCGTCCAGATCGGCGCCGTCGTAGCGCACCGGCACCTCGAGCGGCTCGGCGGAGCCGGCGGTTTCACGGGAAACATGGGCGCCCGGTTCGGCGGCGATCCGGGTGAGCGCGTCGGCGACCCGCTCCAGCGCCGCGGCGGAGCGCACCAGTACCAGCACGGTCTCGGCGGCGGGCACGAGCTCGAGTACCCCCGGCACCGCGCGGGCGGTCAGGTGCTCGGCAAGGGCGATGGGGTCGGCGCCGGGCGCGAGCGTGAGCAGCAGCGCGGTCTCGCCCGCCGGGCGGATGTCGAAGGCCGGATCCCGGTTCATGGCGCTCCTCCTCGATGGCAGGCAGGGAGTGTCCAGGATCGCAGCCGCGCCGCCGCCGCCGCGCGGAATCGGACATGTGCCCGAAGCCACTGCGGTATACCCCCGTTCACGCTCCCCGGCTACGCTCGGATCGGTCATGGCCACTTTCGATCCGAGATCCTGGTCGGCGCTTCCGCTCTGGTCGCCGCTGCGCGCCATGGACGTGGGCAAGAAGCTCCTCGACCAGTCCTGGGCCACCCAGTGGGTCGCGGCGACCACGGCCTGGGTGGACCCGGTCGCCGACTTCGGCGCGGGCACCGTCACCGCGCTCATGCCCGACGTGCTGATGACGCTCCTCAGCGAGGGCATCCTGAGCCGCTTCGGCGGCCGCGCCATCGACGCCACCGTGCTCGGCCACGAGCTGCACGCCACCCTCGAGGTGCTCAAGGTGCGCCGGATGGGTGCGCACTTCCAGACCAAGACCGTGCTCGCCGGGTTGCGCTGGGACGGCCACCCGATCGAGACCGTCACCGTGATCGCGCACGGCGTCCGGCTGGTCCCCGGCGTGCCGACCCGGCTGCGCGCCGCCCGGGTGGACGTGGACGGCACCGTGCGCACCGCCGCGCTGCTGGAATGGCTCGGCACCAGGCAGCTGGAGTGGACGCTGGCGGCCGAGCCGGACGGCCGGATCCGGGCCACGCACCGGCGCCGCCGGATCACCGCCTGGGTGGACGCCGAGATCCGCGAGGGCGCGCTCACCATCGACGTGCACAAAGCCCGCTGGTCCGGGATCCCGGTACCGCGCCGGATGCTCGGCACCACCACGGTGCCGCTGGCCGAGCTGCCCTTCGACGCCCGCGTGGTCTACGGCACCCGCGAGGGCGAGCTGGTGCGCTTCCGGGCCGAGGTGCCCGCGGTGAGCGCCTCGTTCGACCTGGCGGAGATGCGCTCGGCCATCGTCACCGGAACGGCGCTGATCCTCTTCTGATCAGCCGTTCCGCCCCTTCCACCAGGCGACCAGCGCGGCCTCGGCCTCGTCCCGGTCCAGCGGCCCGCGGTCGAGCCGCAGCTCCTTGAGGAAGCGCCATGCCTTGCCGACGTCGGGGCCGGGGGCGAGGCCGAGCAGCTCCATGATGGCGTTGCCGTCCAGGTCCGGCCGGACCTTGGCCAGGTCCTCCTGCTGCTGCAGCGCGGCGATCCGCGACTCCAGCTCGTCGTAGGTGGCCTGCAGCGCGGCCGCCCTGCGTTTGTTCCTGGTGGTGCAGTCGGCGCGGACCAGCTTGTGCAGCCGGGGCAGCAGGTCGTCGGCGTCGGTGACGTAGCGCCGCACCGCGGAGTCGGTCCACTGCCCCTTGCCGTACCCGTGGAAGCGCAGGTGCAGGTAGACCAGGCGCGCGACCTCCTCGGTGAACTGCTTGGGGTACTTGAGCGCCTTCATCCGCCTGCGCACCAGCTTGGCGCCGACCACCTCGTGGTGGTGGAAGCTGACGCCGCCGCCCGGCTCGTTGCGTTTGGTCTCCGGCTTGCCGATGTCGTGCAGCAGCGCGGCCCAGCGCAGCACCGGGTCCGGGTCGCCCTCCTCCAGGTCGACGGCCTGGCGCAGCACGGTGAGCGAGTGCCAGTAGACGTCCTTGTGCTGGTGGTGCTCGTCGATCTCCAGCTTCATGGCAGGCACCTCGGGCAGCACGTGGTCGGCCAGCCCGGTCTCGCACAGGATGTCGATGCCGTCGATCGGGTGCGCGCCGCAGATCAGCTTGTCCAGCTCGGTGCGGACCCGCTCGGCGGTGATCCGGTCGATCTCGCCCGCCATGGCGATCATGGCGGCGCGCACCCGCGGCGCCACCGCGAAGCCGAGCTGGGAGACGAAGCGCGCGGCGCGCAGCATGCGCAGCGGATCGTCGTCGAAGGAGTCCTCCGGGGCGGCCGGGGTATCGAGCACGCCGGCGAGCAGCGCGGCCATGCCGTCCAGCGGGTCCTCGAACTCCATCGAGCCGTCGCCCGCGATCCGCACCGCCATGGCGTTCACCGTGAAGTCGCGGCGCACCAGGTCGCCCTCCAGCGTGGTACCGAAGGTGACCTCGGGGTTGCGCGAGACCCGGTCGTAGCTGTCGCTGCGGAAGGTGGTGATCTCCAGCTGCTGGTCGCCCTTGGCGGCGCTCACGGTGCCGAAGGCGAGCCCGCCGGTGTCCCACAGGTGGTCGGCCCAGCCGCGCAGCAGCTCCTGCACCCGCTCCGGGCGGGCGTCGGTGGTGAAGTCCAGATCGGTGCCGAGCCTGCCGAGCACCGCGTCCCGCACACTGCCGCCGACCAGGTAGAGCCGGTGCCCGCCGGCGGCGAAGAGCTCGCCGAGCGGGGTCAGCACCGGGCTGAGCCCGCCGAGCGTCACGGCGGCGGCGGCGAGCAGCCTGGTTCGGCGTTCCGGGTCGGCTGCGGCCGGGCTGTCGGACTTCGGAGAAACCACGAGTCAGCAGCTTACCGAGCAGGGTCGAGGGGATTTTTCCGCGCGCACCCCCGCCGTCACGCGGCGACCGGCGCGGCGCACAGTAGGATTACCGGGTGTCTCAGGCCGATCGCGCGAACAGCAGACGCCGCCAACCGCGGCGCCGCGGTTCGGCCGCCGACGGGTCGCGGCCCCGGCTGCGTACCGTCCGGGAGACCTCGGCGGGTGGCCTCGTCGTTGCCGGGCTGGACGGCCCCGCCGAGCAGCGCAGCGCCGCCCTCATCGGCCGCACCGACCGGCGCGGGCGGCTGCTCTGGTCGCTGCCGAAGGGACACATCGAAGAGGGGGAGACCGCCGAACAGACCGCGATCCGCGAGGTCGCCGAGGAAACCGGCATCAACGGACTCGTGGTGGCCGAACTCGGGAACATCGACTACTGGTTCGTGACCGAGGGCAGGCGGGTACACAAGACCGTGCATCATTTCCTGTTGCGTTCGGTCGGCGGCGAGCTGTCCGACGCCGACGTCGAGGTCACCCAGGTCGCCTGGGTGCCGCTGACCGAACTGAACTCCCGGCTCGCCTACGCCGACGAACGGCGGCTCGCCGAGGTGGCCAACCGGCTGATCGACCGGATGGAGACCGGTAAGCGATGACACGCGGGCTGTTCCGGATCGCCGCGGCGATCCTGACCATCCTCGGTTCGATTCTGGTGGTGGCCCCGCTGACGGGTCAGGCAGCGGCCCAGCCCAGCGTCGCGGGCGATGCCGACCAGCAGATCGGGGTGCCGAAGTTCCTCAAGCTCTCGCTGGATTCGGTGACCCCGACCGCGGTCACCACCGCCAGCGACCCGGTGGTCACCGTGACCGGGACCGTCACCAATATCGGCGACCGGGTGGTCGACGACGTCAGCGTCCGGATCCAGCGCGCGCCCGCCGTCACCGAGCCGGGCGGGGTGCGCAGCAGCCTGCGCCTGGACCAGGTGAACTACGAGTTCGCCGGGCCGTTCCAGGACGTCGCCGAGCGGCTCAGCCCCGGGCAGCGCAAGCAGTTCATCCTGACCGTCGCGGTCCGCGGCGGCACCGACAGCTCCGAGGGCGCGCTGGAGATCACCGAGCCCGGTGTCTACCCGCTGCTGCTCAACGTGAACGGCGAGCCCGCCTACGGCACCCAGGCCCGGCTGGACGACGCCCGCTTCCTGCTCCCGGTGCTCGGCGTCCCGCCCGCGGGCGGGAGCGAGCCCGCGGTGCCTGCCGCCCCGGCACCGCCGGTCGCCACCACCGTGCTCTGGCCGCTCGCCGACCGCCCGCGCTGGGTGCCGACCGAGCCCGCCGAGGACCGCGGCCAGGTGCTGCTCACCGACGACGAGCTCGCCGCCTCGCTCGGCAAGGGCGGCCGGCTGGACCAGCTGCTCGGCGCGCTGGAGAACGAGATCGGCGTCGACGGCGCCAGGAACCGGCCGCTGGCCAGGAGCATCTGCCTCGCCATCGACCCCGACCTGCTGCTCACCGCCGCCGCCATGACCGACGGCTACCGGGTGCTGGCCAGCCCCTCCGACCCGGACGGCCAGACCAGGGACGGCAGCGGCGCCGCGCAGGCGCGGGCCTGGCTGGACCGGCTGCGCGTGGTCGCCGCCGCGAACTGCACCGTCGCGCTGCCCTTCGCGCAGGCCGACCTCACCGCGCTGGCCGCCGTGCACGACCCGGCGCTCACCGCGCGGGCGGTGAGCGAGCCCGCCGACATCGTCGACCGGATCCTCGGCGTGCGCTCGCTGCGCGGGGTCGGCATCCCCGACTCCGGCAGCATCGACCCGAGCGCGGGCGGGCTGCTCCGGGACCAGAACATCCGCACCGCCGTGCTCGCCGAGACCGCCGTCGCCGAGCAGGGCTCGGCGGGCGCGGGCGGCGCCGACGACCTCACCCAGGGCCCCGCGGGCGCCGAGCCGACGCCCGCCGAGCCCGCGCGCCCCGAGGTGGTCCGGATGCCGGACATCGTGCCCGCCGCCCCGGTCGCCGCGCTGGCCGAGACCCCGGCGGGGGAGGGCCCCGGCGCCAGGCCGGACCCGTCGCTGCACGCCGTCACCTACGACATCTGGTCCGCCACCGCGCTCGCCGCCGTCGGCTCCAACCCGCCGACCCCGTCCTTCACCCCGGCCCGGGTGCGCTACGACGTCACCAACGACTCCAGGACCGCCCGGCTGCAGGACGCGCTCGGCGCGCTCACCTGGACCGCGCTCAACCCGCGGCCGGACCGGCCGCGCGCGCAGCTGCTCGTCCCGCCGCAGCAGTGGGGCGCCAACCGGGAGGAGGCCATCACCCTGCTCCGCCAGGTGGACGCGCTGCTCACCGGCGGCATGGCCACCGCGCGCCCGCTGCCCGAGCTGCTCGCCCAGCCCGCCGACCCGCGGCCGTACGAGCCGGACCACCTGGCGCGCGCCGTCGCCGACGGGGTCCCGGAGCGCTTCGTCGCGCCGATCCGCGACCAGGGCGCCCGGATCACCGCGCTCTCCCGCGCGCTGGTCGAGGTGCCGGAGCTGGAGCTCACCCCCACCGAGTACGTGACCCCGCTGCGCGACGACCTGATCCGCGCGCTCACCCTCTCCGACCGGCGCGCGGGCGGCACCGCCCAGCCCGACGTCTACGCCCAGCGCAGGCTGGACCGCACCGGAAGCACCATGGACCGGATCTACGGCTCGGTCACCGTGCTCCCCCCCGGCGGCGTCTACACCCTCGCCTCCGAGCAGAGCCCGCTGCTGCTGGTGGCGCGGAACGAGCTGCCGGTGGCGATCCGGGTCAAGTTCCGGATCGAGGCGCCGCCGGACGCCTCCATCGACGACACCGGTGAGCAGATTCTGCCGCCGAACGGCACCCGCTCCTTCCAGATCCCGACCGAGGTGAACGACAGCCGCAATCTCGTCATCCCGATCTCGCTCACCACTCCCGACGGTGTCGCACTGGGTAACGCGACCTCGGTGTCGGTGCGGTCGAACGCCTACGGCCAGGCGCTGGCGATCATCACCGCGTGCGCGGCGACGCTGCTCCTGCTGCTGGCCGGACGCCGCCTCTGGCACCGGTTCCGGGGCAGGCCGGACCCGGCCGACGAAGCCTTCGATCCGGAGGTGCAGCGCCAGGTGAGCCGGTACCGGAGGTTCCTCGCCCGGGCTGTCCGCCGCCGGGAGCCGCGGTGAGGGACAATCACGGTGCGCGAGTAGTACAGCAGGAGGCAGGATGAGCGACGAACATCCGACCGCTCATCGGCCCCACCCGGAGGACGAGCCGGACGGCGCGCGCATCCGCCGCGCCCCGAGCGCGCCCTGGGAACGTCAGCTGCACCGCCCTCGGGTGGATCCGGAAGGGGGAGCGGGGATGCCCGAGGGTGCCACCGAGCGGTTCGGTGACGATCCGCCGCCGCAGGTTCCGCAGGTCAGCAGGGGTGAGCCCGGGTTGCGCGGGCCCGACGGGGCGCGTCGCGTTCCGCCTGCGGGGCGCAATGGCGGCGCGCCGCCGCCGCGCCCAGTCGGCCCCGCCCCCAGCGGTGCGATGGGGCGGCAGGCGCCGCCGTCCGGGGGGATGCCGCAGGCGCGGCCGTCCGGGGCGCCGCCGGTACCGCCCGGCGCGCGCTCGCGGCCCGATGCGCCGCCGTCCGGGGGGATGCCGAGGCAGGCGCCGCCGCCCGGACCCTCTCCCCAGGGAGCCCGGCCCGGCGCAGGTCGGCAGGCACCGCCCTCCGGGGCTGTACCGCGGCAGCGTCCGCCCGGCCCAGGGCCCGCAGACCGGCACGTTCCGCCGCCGAACTACGGCGAGCGACCAGCGGCGCCGCCGCGCGGCGAGCGCCCCCCTCGGCCCGCACCGCCGCTCGACGAGCGCGGCATGCCGCAGGGCCGCCCGCCCGCGCCGCGCGGTGAGCCGATGGCCCCCGCCCCTGGTGACCGCCACGTACCGCACGGCCGGCCGGTCGCTCCGCCGCGTGCGGAGCCGCAGCCTCCGCGCGGCATCCAGCCTCCGCGCGACGCCCGCCCCCTCTCGCACGGCGAGCCGATCCCCGGCG
The DNA here is from genome assembly GCF_040654395.1 of Nocardia sp. NPDC050697. NCBI lineage: Bacteria > Bacillati > Actinomycetota > Actinomycetes > Mycobacteriales > Nocardiaceae > Nocardia > Nocardia sp. NPDC050697. The sequence continues at coordinate 252,931 of NZ_JBFAHY010000002.1, read as the reverse complement.
AACAACGCCGCGCGGCCCCCCCGCGCCGCCCCGGCGCCCAGCCTCCCTCCGGCGGCCTTCCCCGCCAGCCCGCGCACCCCGGCCAGCAGCGCTACCCCGCCGAACCGGGCCAGGACCGCAGGCACGCGCACGAGGCGCCCGCGCACCGCCCGGCCCCGCAGCGCATCCCGGCGGCCGAGCCCAAGCACGCCCGCCCGGCCGAGCCAGCGACCTCGCACTACGCGCAGTCCGCCAGGGCGGGCACCGCGCTCGCCGCCGAGCCGGAGCGCCCGGAGTCCAAGGAGAGCGCGAACGCCCGCCTGCTCCGCGACTCCGGCTCCATCGCCATCGCAACCCTGATCAGCCGGATCACCGGCTTCGGCAAGCAGCTGCTGCTGCTCGCGGTGCTCGGCCCCGCCGTGGCCAGCTCGTTCGTCTCCGCGAACCTGATCCCGAACATGATCGCCGAGCTGGTGCTCGGCGCCGTGCTCACCGCCATCGTGGTCCCCACCCTGATCCGCGCGGAGCAGGAGGACGACGACTACGGCGCCGCCTTCGTCCGCCGCCTGGTCACCGCGGCGTTCACGGTGCTCGCCGTCGCCGCGCTGCTCGCCACCGCCTCCGCCCCGATCCTGGCGACGCACGTCTTCGTCTCCTCCGACGGCAAGGTGAACACCGAGCTCACCACCGCGCTCACCTTCCTGCTGGTCCCGGCGATCCTCTTCTACGGCATGTCGGCCCTGCTCACCGCGATCCTGAACACCAGGCAGGCCTTCCGCCCCGGCGCCTGGGCGCCGGTGCTGAACAACGTGGTCGTGCTGGTCATGCTCGGCGCCTACGCGCTCACCCCCGGCGAGATCAGCCTGAACCCGGTCAGCATGGGCGATTCCAAGCTGCTCGTCCTCGGCCTCGGCGTGACCACCGGCGTCTTCGTGCAGGCCGCCAGCCTGCTGCCCGCCATTCGCAGGCACGGCATCGACCTGCGCCCGCTGTGGGGGATCGACGCCCGGCTCAAGCAGTTCGGCCGGATGGGCATCGCGATCATCCTGTACGTGCTGATCAGCCAGATCGGGCTGATCGTCGCGAACAACATCTCCTCGCACGCCGACGAGGCGGGGCCGGCGATCTACTCCAATGCCTGGCTGCTGCTGCAGCTCCCGTACGGCGTCCTCGGCGTCACCCTGCTCACCGCGATCATGCCGCGGCTGAGCCGCAATGCCGCCGCCGACGACACCCCCGCCGTGGTCGACGACCTCTCGGTCGCCACCCGGCTCACCATGATCGCGCTGGTCCCGGTGGTGGTCTTCCTGACCCTGGCCGGCCCGCAGGTCGGCCAGGCGCTCTTCGGCTACGCGCGCTTCGCCGAGGACGCCGAGCGGCTCGGCCAGGCGGTCAGCTGGTCGGCGTTCGCGCTGATCCCGTACTCCATGGTGCTGATCCACCTGCGCGTCTTCTACGCCCGCGAGCAGGCCTGGACGCCGACCTGGATCGTCCTCGGCATCACCGCGGTGAAGATCCTCTTCTCCGCGCTCGCCCCGGTGCTCTCCAGCGACAGCTCGCACGTGGTGATCATGCTCGGCGCGGCCAACGGCCTCGGCTACACCGCGGGCGCGATCATCGGCGGCTACCTGCTGCACCGCAGCCTCGGCGATCTGCGGATGGCGAATGTCGGGCGCACGGTCTCCCGGGTGGTGCTGGCCGCCATCGCGGGCGGCGCGGTGATGCTGATCGTGGACCGGGTGCTCGGGCTCGGCAAGCTCTCCGAGTCGTTCGGCGGCCCCGGCTCGCTGATCCGGGTGGCGATCCTGGCGGTCGTCATGTTCGGCGTCGCCTTCGGGCTGATGCGGCTGGCGGGCATCCCGGAGATCGTGGCGATCACCGTCGCCGTCTCGCGCCGCCTCGGCATCACCCCGCCCGCCCCCGATCTGGACCTCGACGCGCCCGCCGCCGAGGAGGCGACCCGGGTGCTGCAACGCCGCGACCAGTACGAGTACCCGCGGTTCGACCCCTACGGGGACTCCACGCAGACCATGGTGCTTCCGGTCATCCGGCCGGACGCCGTTGGCCGTACCGGTTCGGGGCACTTCCCGTACCCTGTTCGGCAGAGAAGCACAAGTGGCGACGACGAGACTTCGACGTATCCGGCCGAAGGAGGACCGAGGGTGAGCGACGACGCGGTGGGCGGCGTCCCGGCCGACGATTCCCCAGGGAACCGGCCCGCCGGGCTCTCCACCGAGCATCGGCCCGCGGAGCAGCCGCCCCAGCCGGAGCCGGGCGGGCGGGTGCCGCCGCAGGCCCCGGCGCCGCAGGGCGCTCCGGTCACGCCGGACGCCCAGGCGACGGTCCGGATCGGCCCCGGCGACCTCCCGCCGGAGGCGGCCGTTCCGCCCGGCGCGCAGCCCGACACCGGCTCCGCGCACGCCCACCCGCCGCGCGACCCCATGTACGACACCGGCATGCTGCCGATCCCGCCGGTCGGCGGCGAGCAGGGCCCCGGCCGCCGGATCCCGCGCGGCCCCAAGCTGATTCCCGGCGCCTCGGTCGCCGGCGGCCGGTACCGGCTGCTCGCCGACTGCGGCGGCTCGCGCGGGCTCAAGTTCTGGCAGGCGCTCGACATCAAGCTGGACCGCGAGGTCGCGCTGACCTTCGTCGACGCCGATCAGAAGTCCGGCGACAACGCCGGGCAGGACGGCCCGCAGGCCATCCTCTCCCGCACGCTGCGGCTCGGCCGGATCAACTCGCCCGGCCTGGCCAGGGTGCTCGACGTGGTGCGCGGCTCCTCCGGCGGCATCGTGGTCGCCGAGTGGACCCCGGGCCGCTCGCTGCGCGAGATGGCCGAGACCGTGCCGTCGCCGATCGGCGCCGCGCGCGCCATCCGGGTGCTCGCCTCGGCCGCCGAGCTGGCGCACCGCGGCGGCGGCGCGCTCTCCATCGACCACCCGGACCGAGTGCGGATCAGCGCCTCCGGCGACGCGGTGCTCGCCTTCCCCGGCACGCTCAGCGATGCCGACGCCCAGGGTGACGTGCGCGGCCTCGGCGCCATGCTCTACGCCCTGATCCTGGCCCGCTGGCCGATCCGCTCCGGCGGGCTGAGCGGACAGGCCGCCACCGTCGGCGGGCTCCGGCTCGCCGACTTCGGCCAGGACGGCACCCCCGTCGAGCCGCGCCAGGTGCGGCCCGAGGTGCCCTTCGAGATCTCCGCGGTCGCGGTGCGCTCGCTGGAGTCGAACAAGGGCGTGCGCACCGCCGCCACCGTCCAGCACGTGCTGGAGCAGGCCTCGGTCGTCGACCAGAAGACCGATTTCATCCCGGTGCTGCGGCTCGGCCAGCGGCAGCAGCCGCCGGTCGAGGAGTCGCTCGCCGATCCCGAGCTGCTCGCCGCCGAGCGGGAGCGCTCGCAGCGCATGCTCTGGATCATGGTCGGGCTGGGCATCCTGGCCGCGCTGGTGGTCGGCATCGTGATCTGGTGGATGGTCAGCTTTTTCGCCGGCGGCGAGCCATCCGAGCCGCTCGACCAGTCCAACAATATCGGCCTGACCAGCGAGACCTCCGCCCCGCCTGCCGCGCCGATCGGCCCGGCCGAGCCCGCCGCGAACACCGGCGGCGGGGCGCCGGTGCCGGCCACCGCGGTCGGCGTCTTCTCCCCGGAGGGCACCCCGGACGGCACCGGCAACGCCGACGCCGTGATCGACCGCGACCCGGCCAGCACCTGGCGCACCGACCAGTACTTCCAGCAGTTCCCCGCGCTCAAGAAGGGCGTCGGGCTGCTGGCCACGCTGCCCACCCCGGCGCGGCTCAGCTCGGTCGCCATCGAGTCGCCGAGCGCGGGCACCACGGTGGAGATCCGCACCTCGCCCACCGATTCGCCGACGCTGGACCAGACCCAGCTGATCGGCTCGGCCCGGCTGGAGAACGGCGTCACCGACATTCCGGTGCGCACCGACCAGGCCGCCCGCTACGTCCTGGTCTGGATCACCGGCCTCGGCAATGACGGCGGCCGCTTCCAGACCGCCATCGGCGAGCTCCGCTTCGACGCCACACCCTGAAAATCCCTGCGTAACAGGGGTTGCCCGGCCCATACGGTCCGGTTGCTCCCGAATCGTCACCGACGCTATGATCGCTGCGCGCTCTCGGCAGGGGAGCTGGTGCCGGCGACCGCGCCCGCACCGCAGGGAGCGCTGTCCAAGGGGTTGGCATTGTCGTCCGAAGTGAACCGCGGGGGGAAGTCGCGGCCGTTCGAGCCCGGTGCGCCGAGCGATATCGAGCTGCTGCGCGCACACGTCGCCGGTCAGCAGCACGCCTTCGCCGAGCTGCTGCGCAGGCACCGCGATCATCTCTGGCAGACCGCCATGCGCATCGCCTACACCAGGGAGGACGCGGCCGATTCGCTGCAAGATGCGCTGCTGAACGCGCACCGCACCGCCGGCTCCTTCCGCGGCGATTCCGAGGTGCGCAGCTGGATGCACACCATCGTGGTGAACGCCTGCCTCGACCGCATCCGGCGGAACAAGACCAGGCGGGCGATCTCGCTCTCGCCGGAGACCATGCCGGACCCGGCGGATCCCCGGAATGGAATCGCCGAATTGGAAGTTTCGTTGATGCTCGGGCGGGCACTGTTCACCTTGCCGCCGGATCAGCGCGCGGCCGTGGTCGCGGTGGACCTGGAGGGGCTCAGCGTCGCCGAGACGGCGGTGCTGCTCGGGGTCGCCGAGGGCACCGTCAAGAGCCGGTGTGCCCGTGCCCGGCTCCGGCTGCGGGAGCAGCTGGAGGATCTCCGTGACCCGGGGAACCGGACGTAGTGGCGGTGCGTCATTAATAGTGACGGACCACAGCGCGATGAACACGACGACCGCCCCCGTCGCGAAGGGGACCTGAGTGCCATGTCGGATGAGAACAGCGGAGGTGCGATGGTGACCCGTTCGGTCCCGCAGCCTCCGTTCTCGGCGGACATCCTGGCCGATCTGCACGCGGGGAACCTCGAGCCGGAGGTCAGGGAGCAGCTGCTGAGCGCCGTCGATCGCGATCCCGACGCGCTGCGCGTGCTCCGCTCGCTGGACGAGGTGCGCACCCGGATTCGCGCCCTCGGCGCGGAGGAGCGGGTGCTGCACGCCATGCCCGCCGATATCGCCGCCCGGCTGGAGCGGTTCGTCACCGATCTCGACGGGGTCGAGCCGACCGAGCAGGTCGAGCATCGTGCCGTTCCCGGCGTGACCGGCATCCGTGCCCCGGGCGGAGCGCTGCCGCCGCCGGTCGGCTCCGGCGTTGTCGGGGCGCAGCTCGACCCCGATCCGGGCGACGTCCAGGCGACGACCAGGTTCGGTCCCGCCACCAGCGGCGTCGAGGCGACAACCGGACCCGGCACCGGCGATGTCGAGGCGACAACCAGGCTCGGCCCCGCTACCGGCGATGTCGGGGCGACAGCCGAGCCCGGCATTCCCCCCGCGGCAGGCGCCGTGGTTCCGCTGGCGCCCCGGCGCAGGCGCCCCACCTATCTGCTTCCCGCCGCCGCGGCGGCGCTCGTTGTCCTCGCTATCGCAGCGGGACTCGCGGCATTCCTGCGCACCGGAACCGAGCCCGGCACCCCGACCGCGCAACCGCCGACCGCGCTGAACGTCGGCGACCAGCTCACCTCGGCGGCGGCGCTCGGCGTCATGGGCCGCAACGACGTCACCGGCGCGCTCGGCAGCGCCGCCGCCCTGCAGCGCTGCGTCGCCGCCAACGGCCTGGAACGGCCGGTGCTCGGCTCCACCGACGTGGTCTTCCGCGGCGGCCCGGCGGTGCTGGTCCTGCTCGCGGGCCCGCGCTCGCCCGGCGTCACCGCGCTGGTGGTCGGCACCGGCTGCACCACCGGCGATCCGCAGCAGCTCACCCGCACCGATATCGGGTGATCGCCCGCACAGCCCGCGATTTCGCCCCCGAGCGGCCCGCACCACACCGGGAATTCCACCCGATACCCTGGTGTTGACCGAGACGTCCGACGTCCCACTCCTTCGGAAGGGCACCATGAGCACGCCTGTTCGCGACCTGATCATCGTCGGCTCCGGCCCCGCCGGGTACACCGCCGCCGTGTACGCCGCGCGCGCCGAGCTCGAGCCGCTGCTGTTCGAGGGCACCCAGTTCGGCGGTGCGCTCATGACCACCACCGAGGTGGAGAACTTCCCCGGCTTCCGCGCGGGCATCATGGGCCCCGACCTCATGGACGAGATGCGCGAGCAGGCCAAGCGCTTCGGCACCGAGATCCGCACCGAGGACGTCGACGCCATCGACCTCTCCGGTCCGATCAAGACTGTCACCGTCGGCGACGAGACCTACCGCGCCTACGCGATCATTCTCGCCATGGGCTCGGCCGCCCGCTACCTCGGCGTCCCCGGCGAGGAGAAGCTGCTCGGCCGCGGCGTCAGCGCCTGCGCCACCTGTGACGGCTTCTTCTTCAAGGGCCAGGAGATCGTGGTGGTCGGCGGCGGCGACTCGGCGATGGAGGAGGCGATCTTCCTGACCAAGTTCGCCACCACGGTCACCATCGTGCACCGGCGCGAGGAGTTCCGCGCCTCCCGCATCATGCTGGAGCGCGCCAAGGCCAACGAGAAGATCAAGTTCGTGCTGAACACCGAGGTCGTGCAGGTCAACGGCGATTCCGCGGTGACCGGGCTGACCCTGCGGGACACCAGGACCGGCGAGACCTCCGAGCTCGCCGCCACCGGGCTGTTCGTCGCCATCGGCCACGACCCGCGCAGCGAGCTGGTGCGCGACCAGGTCGAGCTCGACGCCGACGGCTACGTCCAGGTGCAGCACCCGACCACCGCCACGAACATCCCCGGGGTCTTCGCCGTCGGCGACCTCGTGGACCACATCTACCGCCAGGCGATCACCGCCGCGGGCACCGGGTGCCGCGCCGCGATCGACGCCGAGCGGTGGCTGGGCGAGCAGGGCGACATCACGTCGAACACGCTCGACCACGCCGGTTCCCCGGTGACCCCGGTGTCCTGACGGACCCCGTTCCAGCACAAGGAGATACCCCGTGTCCGACAAGAAGACGGTGACCGTCACCGACGCCTCGTTCGCCGACGATGTCCTGCTCAGCGAGAAGCCCGTACTCGTCGACTTCTGGGCCGACTGGTGCGGCCCGTGCAAGATGGTCGCCCCCGTCCTGGAGGAGATCGCGGGCTCGCACGCCGACAAGCTCACCATCGCCAAGCTGGACGCGGACGCCAACCCCGAGACCATGCGCGAATACGGGGTGCTCTCGCTGCCGACCATGATGCTGTTCTCCGGCGGCAAGCCGGTGAAGAGCATCGTCGGGGCCAAGGGCAAGGCCGCGCTGCTGCGCGAACTCGACGGCGTCATCTGACGCCGGGAAGCGCCGACTCGCCGTAGGATGCCTGGGACCCGCGATTGCGGGGTTATGGCCGAGGTCTGAGACAATCGACCGACGTTCGCCTCGGGCGCGGGTTCATCCCGTCGCACGAGTGGGTACCCGGGTTCAACGGAAGGAAAGGGCCCTCACGCATGCACCGACTTCGTCACGGCGACGGCGGTCCGGCGGTCGCGGAAGTCCGGAGCACCCTGGCGAGTCTGGGTTTCCTGAACTCTCATGCGGGCGCGGATCAGAACGACCCGCCGGAGTACTGGAAAGACGTCGAGGCCGCCTTCGACCACCCGCTCGACTCCGCGGTGCGCGCCTTCCAGCAGCACCGCGGGCTACTGGTGGACGGCATCGTCGGCCCGGCGACCTACCGGGCGCTCAAGGAAGCCTCCTACCGGCTCGGCGCCCGCACCCTCATCTACCAGCTCTCCGCCCCGCTGTACGGCGACGATGTGGCCACGCTGCAGCGCCGGCTGCAGGATCTCGGCTTCTACGTGCACCGGGTGGACGGCTACTTCGGCCCGCACACGCACGAGGGGCTCACCGCCTTCCAGCGCGAGATCGGGCTCGCCGCCGACGGCATCTGCGGCCCCGACACCCTCCGCTCGCTGGAGCTGCTCGGCGCCCGCGTGACCGGCGGCAATCCGCACCGGATCGCCGAGGAGGAGGTCGTGCACCGGGCCGGGCCGCAGCTCACCGGCAAGCGCATCGTGATCGACCCGGGCCTCGGTGGCCCCGATCGCGGGCATCCGGTGCCGACCGAGTACGGCGACGTCTACGAGTCCGAGGTGCTCTGGGATCTGGCCAGCAGGCTGGAGGGCCGGATGGCCGCCACCGGCATGGAGACCTTCCTCTCCCGCCCCTGGAACGCCAACCCCAGCGATGCCGAGCGCGCCGAGACCTCCAATGCCTTCGACGCCGACCTCATGATCTCGCTGCGCTGTGCCACCAACCCGAGCCCGTCGGCGAACGGCGTGGCCGGCTTCTACTTCGGCAATTCGCACGGCTCGGTCTCGATGATCGGCCAGGTGCTGGCCGGCTACATCCAGCGCGAGGTGGTGGCGCGGACCTCGCTGCAGGACTGCCGCACGCACCCGCGCACCTGGGACCTGCTCCGGCTCACCAAGATGCCGACGGTCCAGGTGGATATCGGCTACCTGACCAACGAATACGACGCCTCCGTGCTCACCACGCCCCGCATGCGCGACGTGATCGCCGAGGCCATCCTGGTCTCGGTCAAGCGGCTGTACCTGCTCGGCCAGGACGATCAGCCCACCGGCACCTACACCTTCGCCGAGCTGCTCGCCGAGGAGCTGGCCGCGGCCGACCGGATGTAGCCTCAGGGCAGCAGTGGCCCCGTCCGATTCCGGGCGGGGCCACTGTCGTCTCCGGGGTTCAGCAGGGGGCGCCGACGCGGGCGGGCGGGGTCATCGAGGCGGCCGCGAGCAGCTGGTCCAGCGCGCGCTCGACATCCTCCTTCCAGCCGTGGTCGGAGTCGATCTCCAGCCGCAGCCGGGGGAAGCGGTGGTGCGGCGCCACCACCTCGAAGCCGGCGTCCTCCAGGATGCCTGCCTCGATCATGCAGGTCTCCGGCGAGCACGGGCCGATGGCGGCGCTGGCGCTCGGCGCGGCGCCGAGGGAGGGGCTGTCGATGCGCTCCAGCAGCCGCATGGACCCCGCGGTGCGATCGCCGAGCAGGGTGGCCGGGGGAGCGGAGCGGATGCCGAAGGCCTCCAGGGCGCGGACGCCGCGGCGCACCAGATCGGCCACCACGGCCTGGATCAGCTGGTGGGTGATGTCCCGGTCCGCGTAGAGGGCTTCGGCCCGCAGGGTGGTCAGCAGGACGGCGTCCGGGCTCACCGGCGAGGTGGGGAAGAGTCCGGCGCGCGGAACCGCGTTCGGCGGCGAGTAGAGCGCGCACCCGGCACCCTGCCCGTCCACCTCGGCGATCTGGCCGCAGGAGCCCCACTCCAGCATGACCGTGGAGAGCCAGGCCTCCTTCTCGAAGACCGGGTCGCTGAATTCCCGGGAGTCCTCGGCCACCGCGGGATCGATCTCCCAGAAGACGCACCGCCGTGCGTGGGTGGGCAACTTGTCGAGCTCCCCGAGGGTGAGTGCTGTGACGCTGGTCGACACCGCTCTGCTCAGCCTCCAGCTGTCCGATTCGTCTACGCTCACTGGTCTCGCTCGCAAGAATAGGCGATCCGTCGAAATCCGAAACCCTTCGGGGGCGAAGCCGCTTTCGCAGTCGGATTTCCGGCACTGTCACAGTGACGTTTCAAGCCTGGCCTCTCGGTCATCGGCTGACAGCGCCGAAAATCCACATATGGGGTCACCCGCCGAGCTGCTGCTGCTCCATCATTCCGACGATGCGTTCCAGGTCCTCGACCGAGCCGAACTCGACCACGATCTTGCCCTTGCGCTTACCCATGCTCACGACCACCCGGGTGTCGAACGACTCGGAGAGCCGCTCGGCCACGGTCTGCAGGCCGGGCATGTGGATCGGCTTGCGCCGCACCGGCGCGGGCTTGATCACCGAGTCGTCGCGGTTGGCGAGGGTGACGGCCTCCTCGGTGGCCCGCACCGAGAGCCCCTCGGCGACGATCCGGGCGGCCAGCACCTCCTGCGCGTCGGCGCCGGCATCCAGCCCGAGCAGGGCACGGGCGTGCCCCGCGGAGAGCACCCCCGCCGCGACCCGGCGCTGCACCGCGATCGGCAGCTTCAGCAGCCGGATCATATTGGTGATCACCGGACGGGAGCGGCCGAGCTTGCTCGCCAGCTCCTCGTGCGTGACCCCGAACTCCTCCAGCAGCTGCTGGTAGGCAGCCGCCTCTTCGAGCGGGTTGAGCTGCACCCGATGAATGTTCTCCAGCAGCGCGTCGCGCAGCATGGAGTCGTCGGCGGTCTCCCGGACGATGGCCGGGATGGCGGTGAGCCCGGCCTCCTGGCTGGCCCGCCACCGCCGCTCGCCCATGACGAGCTGGTAGCGGTCGACGCCCGGCTGCACCCGGCGGACCACGATCGGCTGCATGAGCCCGAACTCGCGAATGGAGTGCACCAGCTCCGCGAGCGCGTCCTCTTCGAAGTACGTGCGCGGCTGCTTGGGGTTCGGCTCGATCTGCTCCGGCGGGATCTCGCGGTAGACCGCGCCGCCGGTATCGACCAGGCCGGTGAGATTGGGGAGTTCGGTGGCGCCGATCGGCACCGCACGGGGGAGGGGAGTGGGCGCCGGAGCGGGGTCGCTCAGCGCGGTGCCGTTACCGGGTGGGCCGACCGGGCCCGTCGGAATCAACGCGGCCAGTCCGCGTCCCAATCCGCCCTTCTTCGCCTGCGTCATCGGCCTACCGATCCCTTCCTTGTTCGCCACCGGCCCGTGTTCTCAATCGTCGCAGGCGGTCAGGCACTGGCGGCGTCGTCGCGCTGCGCCACGCCGCGAGCGGCGATTTCCCGGCCCGCGTCGAGGTAACTCATGGCGCCCCGGGAACCGGGATCGTAATCGAGCACCGTCATGCCGTAGCCGGGCGCCTCGGAGACCTTCACGCTGCGCGGAATCACCGAGCGCAGCACCACGTCGCCGAAGTGCGCGCGCACCTCCTCGGCCACCTGGTCGGCCAGCTTGGTCCGGCCGTCGTACATGGTGAGGATGACGGTGGAGACGTGCAGCTCGGGGTTGAGGTGCGACTGCACCAGCCCGATATTGCGAATGAGCTGCCCGACGCCCTCCAGCGCGTAGTACTCGCACTGGATCGGGATCAGCACCTCCTTCGCCGCCACCATCGCATTGACGGTGAGCAGCCCGAGCGAGGGCGGGCAGTCGATCATGACGTAATCGATGTTGTAGCCCGCGAGATTGGCCTCCTGAATGGCGGCCTTCAGCCGGCCCTCCCTGGCGACCATGGAGACGAGCTCGATCTCCGCACCGGCCAGATCGATGGTGGCCGGGATGCAGAGCAGCCGCTCACTGTGCGGGCTGACCTTGATCGCCTCCTGCACCGTGGTCTCCCCGATGAGGAGCTCGTAGCTGGAGGGCACGCCGGAGTAATGATCGATCCCGAGGGCGGTGCTGGCATTGCCCTGCGGATCGAGGTCGATCACCAGCACGGTCATTCCCTGGTGCGCCAGCGCGGCCGCCAGGTTCACCGCCGTGGTGGTCTTGCCAACGCCGCCCTTCTGGTTGGCGATCGTCATGATGCGCTGCTCACGCGGCTTCGGCACGGTCACACCTCCTGGATGAAGCACTTGACTGGCCCGATGCGCTTCCACGGCGATCGGGGTCTCGCTCGCGGAGATGTGCCCGAAGGGCGTGTTCCCGAACGACTCCGCATCGAAGCTGCTGGAGTCCAGCATCCCCGGAACTCTCGACGTGGTTTCCCGTGAAACATTCGCCGGCCCGCTCGACATAACTGCTCCTAACCCGAGAACTCACGACCCCGCACACCGGCACGCACGCGCACGGAGTCGGATCGTTCACAGCCGTGTCGGGGGATCGAGATGCGTTGATCGGATACGCGAGATCCGAAGGTCCGAGCGGAGCTCTGTGCCTCCGCTGTGACACCCACATCCCTTCGTGGCAACTACGCTCACGCCGACGGTGACTACTTTGCCAGCAGTGCGGGCGGAACGAAAGCTGAATCGCGGCGGGGCGTGGACGACACGCGGAATGTGCGTTGTTTCCCGTGAAACAGCGGGCGTTTTTCGTAGTTCCGGTTGGTTCGGGGTGGTTGTTGGGGGAGTGGGGTCGGGTCGTGTTTCCCGTGAAACAGTGCGCGGTCGCGGCTCGCCGCTGGCGAGTCGGGGAGAACGTGGATCTGTGAAGCCGGTTCTGCCGCTCGCGGATCAGCTTCCAGCGCGACAGCAGCCGGGTGTGGCGGTGGTAGAGCCGCGCCGCGGCGCCGCCGATGTCGGCGCGCGATCCGGGAGAGCGGGACAGGTTCGGGATTCATCGAGTCCGGGTCTGTCGGCCGTTGCCCGCCTGGACAAGGCGCAGGCCTAGCGCGAGCGCGGCGACGGTCCACTCGCTGCTGCCCGTCCACTGCACCGGCGGTCGTTGACGGGCTGGGTCGAGGCGGCGGGCTGACGCTCGAGTCGGGAGCAGTTGCGGCGTCGTCGCACGGGGCGGCGTGGACAGACGCCGCGGGGGCGCGCCCACATCACCCTCTCCTGCGCGACGCGCACCCGGCTGCTCGATGTTGCCGACGCAGAATGTTCGCGCTACCAAAGCGACGTCGGTCCCATCCCGAGCGACCACACTCAAACCTCCGCTGACCCGGCGTGCTCGCCATGGTCTGATCGCGATCCGTGCGCCCTGCGCCTCGGCGGCCGCGAGTTTCAGTTACGGCGTTCATCACGCGTGACACGTGCTTCACTGCTCCATCGCTGGCGAGGTCACTGCGGAGCGCGAACCGCGCGCTGGCGGCCGCGATGCTGACCGGGGTGACCGACCTTCCCACCGCATCGCCTGCGGGAGGCCGCACGTCCCGACGCCGGCCAGCGCGGCGTGGGTCCGCCTGATACCGGAGCGAGGCGGTGAGTCCTGGCTGGCCATGGCGGCACTCGAATGGCGGCGCTGGGCATCCCCTGCCTTCTGTGCGCGGTCGCGGTGATTCACGTGAAACATCGCCGCCGGATGAGCGCGGCCACGGAACTAGCCACACGGCGGCATGCTGCCTACCGGCGATCAGTCCTCACCATTGGTGATCGCCTCGCCCGATACCAAGATCCCTACGCATCGAGGGCGGCTGCACTGAAGTCTCGGCCCGGCGGCGCGAACGTCGGTCTCGTGCGCCTCGTCGCGGGAGGCACCCCTCCTTGCCTCTACGACAGGCACACTCGCGCGACCACAGTCACCGCTGCTCGACGAGGGGAGTCGATGTCGGGCTTCGCCGCTACGTGCCGCAGCCAACTCACCACTGAAGCGTCTGGAGCTTTTCCTCGAAGTCACCGTGTTTCACGGGAAACATGTCTGGCGCGGAAGAAGCAGCGCGTCCTGCCTCACGCCTACGCAGATCGAACGTTCGAGTCGAGGCGACTTCTCAGCCGCACAATCCTTGACCTCACCAACTCGTCGCGCTCAGCAGCGGGAGTCCCCAGCGGCCCGAGACGAACCAGACCGACGCGCTGCGGTCGACAACCCACGACCGCTCCGTTCCACGTGAAACCCCAACCCCTACTTCCCCCGCACCCCACCCTTCCGCCCCTTCACCGCACGCCGCAACGCAGCCCGCTCGGAGCGGGGGAGCAGCTCCGCCGACACCACCAACGTCGGAACCTCCAGCACTTCACCCCCGCACTCCAGCACCGCAACACCCCCGGCCCCGGCACGGGCGAGATCGTGCGCATCCCGCTCGACCTCTTCCCGCGCACTGCTCCCCTTGAGCGCGAGCATCCGCCCGTGATCCCGAAGCAGCGGCATCGACCACTGCGCGAGCTTGCCGAGCGGGGCGACGGCGCGGGAGGTGACGACGTCCGCCCCGCCGACCTCCTTCAGCACCCCGTCCTGCTCGGCCCGTCCCCGGACGACGGTCACCGGCAACTCCGCCTCCTCGAGGAACTCGCTGAGGAAAACGGTCCGCCGAAGCAGCGGCTCGACGAGCGAGATACGGAGGTCCGGCCGCGCGATGGCGAGCGGGATCCCGGGCAGCCCGGCGCCGCTCCCGACATCGACGACGGTCGACCCCGCCTCGATCAGCTCGCCGAGCACGGCGCAGTTGAGAATGTGCCGATCCCACAGCCGGGGCACCTCCCGCGGCCCGATGAGCCCGCGCTCGACACCGGACGAGGCGAGCGCGGCGTGGTACCGCACCGCGAGCGGCAGCCGGTCGCCGAAGATCACCGCGGCGGCCGGCGGCGGCTCGACGAGGCTCGGCTCGACGGCACCGAGGTCAGGTTCCACGTGAAACATCCTTCCGAGACAGGAGGGGTCCGGAGACGGCGAGGGCCTCCAGTCCGGAGACCAGAGGCCCTATCCAATCATCCGCCGCGGCGGAGTGCGTCACGCAGGGACGACCACCACGTGCCGGTTCGGCTCGACGCCCTCGCTCTCGCTCGCGACGCCATCCACCGACGCCACCGCGTCGTGCACGATCTTGCGCTCGAACGGGGTCATCGGGACGAGCGGCTCGGGGGCGCCGCTGGCGAGCACCCGCTGCGCCGCGGCCTCGCCGAGCGCACTCAGCTCGGTGCGACGCTTGGCCCGCCAGCCCGCGACGTCGAGCATGAGCCGGCTGCGCTCGCCGGTCGCCTGCTGGACCGCGAGCCGGGTCAGCTCCTGCAGCGCGTCGAGCACCTCGCCATTACGGCCGACGAGCTTGGCGAGATCGTTGCCGCCGTCGATGCTCACCACGGCGCGGTCGCCCTCGACATCGAGATCGATGTCACCGTCGAAATCGAGTACGTCGAGCAGCTGCTCGAGGTAATCGCCGGCGATCTCGCCCTCTTCGATGAGCGCCTCTTCGGCGTCGGTCTCGACCTCGTCGGTCTCCGGATCGGCGTTCACAGTCGTCGTCGCCACGGTGGCGTCCCCTCCGTCGATCTCAGCAGTCATGTGATTTTCCTTCATCTGTTCTCCGCGGGAAACGGTTCGCCTCGCCCCGTCACCCGCGACAACGGACAGCGGTCAGCGCCTGCGCTTCTGATTGGCGCGGCCGCGGTTGGCCGGGCGCTTCTGCCCGCCGGGACGCTTCTGGCCGGAGCTCTTCCCGGCCGCCTTCGCGGCCGGCTTGGCACTGGGCTCCGAGCCGTTGGTGCTCGCGGGCTCCTCGGTGTCGGCCGCGGCCTGCTGCGGCTTCTTCCTGGTGTCCACCGGCTTGGCGCCGGGCTTCGGCGCGTTCTGCGACCGCTGGTCCAGCTTCGCCTGCTTCTTGGCCAGCTCCTCCTGCTCCATGCGGCCGAAGACGAGGTGCTGCTGCCCGTAGGTCCAGATGTTGTTGGAGACCCAGTAGAGCAGGATGGCGATCGGCAGGAACGGGCCGCCGACGAGCACGCCGAGCGGGAAGACCCAGAGCGCGAGCTTGTTCATGATCGCGGCCTGCGGGTTGGCCGCGGCCTCCGGCGTCTGCCTGGCGACCGAGGCCCGCGCGTTGAAGTGGGTCGCGATGCTGGCGATGATCATGAGCGGGATGGCGACCAGCGCGATGCTCAGCTTGCTCGGCACCCCGCCCCAGTCGGCGAAGGCCTGCAGCTCGGAGGCGGGCGCGGTGATGAACGCGGAGATCGGCGCGCCGAAGATGCGAGCGCTCAGGAAGGACTGCACGTCGGTGGCGCTGAAGACGTAGTTCGGGGTGTGCGCGTTGTCGTAGGCGCTCATGCCGAGCTGGCCGATGCCGTGGCCGGTGCGGTTGAAGGAGCGGAGCACATGGAACAGCCCGAGGAAGACCGGCACCTGGGCCAGGATCGGCAGGCAACCCATGAGCGGGTTGAAGCCGTTCTCCTTCTGCAGCTTCTGCATCTCGGTCGCCATCTTCTGGCGGTCGTTCTTGTACTTCTTCTGCAGCTCCTTGATCTGGGGCTGCAGCTCCTGCATCTGCTTGGTGGTCCGCACCTGGCGCACGAAGGGCTTGTACAGCACCAGCCGCAGCGTGAAGACGAGGAACACCACCGCCAGCGCCCAGCTGGCACCGTTGTCCGCGCCGAACACGAACCCGAATACTCGGTGCCAGAACCACAGAATCCAGGACACCGGATAGTAGATGAAATCGAGCACGGTTCTGTGTACTCCCGTCGTTACGTCTCGCCGATCACCGCGGGCGGCGATCCTTTACCAAGCCTTCGGCCCCGCCGCGTCCGCGGTGCGGCGCGCGCCTCGTTTCCGTTCCGGAACGGGGTCCCACCCACCAGGGTGCCAGGGCGCACATTTCACCAAGCGCACGACCGTCAGCAACAGCCCGATCACCAGCCCCCGCGTGCGCAGCGCGGTGACCGCGTACTCGCTGCAGGTGGGGGTGAATCGGCAGATCGGCATGCGGGTGGGGGACACGTAGGTCCGATACAGCTCGATCAGGAAGATGAGCGCGTTCGCGGGCAGCCGCGCGATGCGCGTCACGACGGGCTGCCCGCCCGCTCGGTGAGCCCGAGCTTGCGCAGCGCCGTGCGGAGTTGCCGGAGCAGGTCGTCCGAGCCGGCCGCCGCCGAGCCGGGGAGCGCCCGGATCACGATGTCGATCTCCGCGGGCAGCTCGGCCTGCACCTGGGCGCACAGATGACGCAGGCGGCGGGCCACGCGGTGACGAATCACCGCGGAGCCCACCGCCTTGCTGACGATCAGGCCGAAGCGCGGCCCGCCGATGCGGACCGCCGGTTCGGCCGGTAGAGCCGGTACCTGCTCGCTCCCGGTGGCTGCGGACGTGCCGGAGCCCTGGTCGTACCCGTGCGTGAACGCGTGCACGACCAGATCTCGTCTCCCGATTCGCTGGCCGCGGCGCACCGCCCGGGAGAAATCGGCACGATGATGCAACCGATACGGCTCAGGCAACACCCGAGCGTCCGAGAGCGATCGGGATCAGGCAGTCAGTTCGGCGCGGCCCTTGCGGCGACGCGCCGAGACGATGGCGCGACCCGCACGGGTGCGCATCCGGAGGCGGAAGCCGTGCACCCGCGCCCGACGACGGTTGTTCGGCTGGAACGTCCGCTTGCCCTTGGCCACGGTTGAACACTCCTCGAGTCGGTGGGCACCCCGCGGCGCCCGAAGCTTGTCGGTGGAACATCCGTCCGGCCTCGCGGCGCGGATCGGTCCCGGCGCACAGTCGGTCGATCACGACCGATTCCGGTCAGCACAGGACCACCCATCACACCGGGGGATGACTGTATGAGGGTACTGAGACCGTTCGACCAGGTCAAACTCGCCCCCCGGGTTGCGCGCACCCCCTCCCTTCCGCGGGTCCGGCCCACCGGCTATCGTGAGTTCGTCCACATCCCCTGACGCTCGTGCCCCGCCCGCCGGACCGCAGTTGCTCATCGGTAGCCACAGAAGTGCAGGTCCAGGCCCCGCAGCGGCGCTCACCGGGGCTTTTGCCTTCATCCCCAGGGTTCTCCACATCTGTGGATAGATTGTGTGGAAAGTCCAGCCGAGTGGCATATTCGTAGAGCCGACGGTGCCACGCCGTGGCCCGAATGGGGGATTCGGGCAGCTTCGAGCCGGCTGCGGATGTATGCGGGATCACGGGTGCGCACCCGCTCGCCGCGCCTTCCGGCCGTCCGCTCCACTCGACCGATTCCGGGGAGGCAATTGCATGGACGACGAGCAGAATGTGCTGGCCACCGTCTGGCCCGAGGTGGTCGCCGAGCTCACCGCCGGTTCGCCGGACGGTGCCATCGCGGCGGTCTCCCGAGCTCAGCAGGCCTGGCTCAAGCTCGTCAAGCCGCTGACGGTGGCGCAGGGTTTCGCGCTGCTCTCGGTGCCCTCCTCGCTCGCCCAGGAGGCGATCGAGCGCGACCTGCGCGAGCCCATCCTGCGGTCGCTCGGCCGCAGGCTCGGGCCGCAGGTGGAGGGGCTCGGGGTGCGGATCGCGGCGCCCGCGCCCGGTGCCGCGGAACGCTCGGGCACCGGGGCGCGGCACGCCAGGATGACTTCGCGCCCCGAGGGTGAGCACGCCCGCACCGGTTACGGCAGGTACGAGCCGGCCGAGCCCGCCGAGCCGGCGCCGCGCGAGGAGTACCGCGGCGAGCCCGGCTACCAGGGCGGCGCCCGCTTCGCCGAGCCCGGCTACCCGGAGGAGAACGAGTACGCCGGCGACACCGCCTACCGCACCCGCCCCGGCGGCGGCTACGGCTACGCCGGCGAGCCGGAGGCGCCCGCCCGCTACCCCGGCTACGGCGACCGCGGCGGCTTCGGCAGGCAGCCCGAGGACGAGCCCGCCGAGCGCAGGCCGTTCCCCGGCGCCGACGACGCCGGGTACGAGGACGGCGGGTACGAGGACACCCCCCGCTACGCCGAACCCCGCTACCCCGAGCCGCCCCGGTTCGCCGAGAGCGACGCGCCGCGCGGGTACGACGGCGAGCGGCCGCGGCCCTACCCCGACGGCGAGCGCCGCGGCCGCGACGGCGCCGAGACCCCCTTCCGGGAGCCGGGAGCCGAGCGCAGGGACGGCGCGCGGGCGGGTCAGGACACGCTGTTCGGCGCCGACCTCCCCGGCCGCGGCTGGAGCCGGGACGACGACGAGGACGGCCCGGCCGCACCGCAGCCGGAGCCGGCCGCCGCGCCGGACGACGAGCCGGTGGTCCCGGTGCGCAATGCCTGGCCGACGTATTTCGCCAAGAGCCAGGAGAACGCGGCGCCGCCCTCCTCGGCCAGCCTGAACGCCAAGTACACCTTCGAGACCTTCGTCATCGGCGCGTCGAACCGCTTCGCGCACGCCGCGGCGGTGGCGATCGCCGAGGCGCCCGCCCGCGCCTACAACCCGCTCTTCGTCTGGGGCGCCTCCGGCCTCGGCAAGACCCACCTGCTGCACGCGGCCGGGCACTACGCGCAGCGGCTCTTCCCCGGCATGCGGGTGAAGTACGTCTCCACCGAGGAGTTCACCAACGACTTCATCAACAGCCTGCGTGACGACCGCAAGGTCGCCTTCAAGCGGCGCTACCGGGAGACCGACATCCTGCTCGTCGACGACATCCAGTTCATCGAGGGCAAGGAGGGCATCCAGGAGGAGTTCTTCCACACCTTCAATACGCTGCACAACGCGAACAAGCAGATCGTGGTCTCCTCGGACCGGCCGCCCAAGCAGCTGGCCACCCTGGAGGAGCGGCTGCGCACCCGCTTCGAGTGGGGGCTGATCACCGATGTGCAGCCGCCGGAGCTGGAGACCCGGATCGCCATCCTGCGCAAGAAGGCGCGGATGGACCGGCTCGATGTCCCGCACGACGTGCTGGAGCTGATCGCGAGCCGGGTCGAGCGCAATATCCGGGAGCTGGAGGGCGCGCTGATCCGGGTCACCGCCTTCGCTTCGCTGAACGGCCAGCCGCTGGAGATCTCGCTGGCCGAGGTGGTGCTGCGCGACCTCATGCCGGACACCACCGCGCTGGAGATCAACGCGGCGACGATCATGGCGGTCACCGCGGAGTACTTCAACACCACCATGGAGGAGCTCACCGGGCCGGGGAAGGCGCGGCCGCTCGCGCAGGCCAGGCAGATCGCCATGTACCTCTGCCGGGAGCTCACCGACCTCTCGCTGCCGAAGATCGGCCAGGCCTTCGGCCGCGACCACACCACGGTGATGTACGCGGAGAAGAAGGTGCGCAAGGAGATGACCGAGCGGCGCCGGGTGTACGACCAGGTGCAAGAACTCACAGCCCGAATCAAGCAGCGCTCGCGCTGATCCTTTACTAACACCTGTGCACTGCCCCTGACCAGGGGCAGTGCATTTTTTGTGCCTGTGGATTCCTCGAGGAATCCACAGGGATTCCTCGAGGAAACTCGGGGTTGTCCACCGATTGCTCCACAGGCTCGGCGCGGGGCCTCGGGAGCACTGTGCACAGGTGGGGAATCCACAGTTTCCACAGGCGATTTCACCCCCAGGCACTGAGCTGGGCAGATGCCGGTCAAGGCCCTGTGGATTCCTCGAGGAGTTCATGTGGACTCCTCGAGGAATCCCGAGGTAGTCCACGGATTCCTGCACAGGTGTGCACAACTGGGGTTTCATGGTGGAACAACCGGTGGATGACTCGAGGATGGATGGTGGACAACTTTCGGCCATCCACAGCCGACCCCCGTTCATCCTCGAGACACTCACCGTCCATCCCCATGGCACCACGCCGTCCCACCTGCGGAATCGCCTCGAGTCCACAGATTCCACAGGACCTACTACTGCTTCAGTTCTCTTCTAAGAGAGATCTCTTTTGAAACAGGCTGTGTGGAAAACGGTGCGACGACCTCGCGGCCGGAGCGCGACGGGGAGCAGGGAGCCGGAGGCGGGGTTCGGGCGATAGGCGTTCGACCGCGCGAGTACGGTTTGATGTCGGTCGCGTGTGCCAGACTGCGTGGGCAGCGATCGGGTCGCCCCGCCGAGCGCGCAGCCGCGGGTTCGCCGCACGCAGATCGACGGAACTGGACGCCAACGGGAGAGGACGGGTCGGGCGATGGAGCTTTCCGGCATGAAGTTTCGGGTCGCCCGCGAGGACTTCGCCGACTCCGTGGCCTGGGTGGCGCGCAGCCTGCCCTCCCGGCCGCCGGTGCCGGTGCTCGGCGGTGTGCTGCTCGTCGCCGACGAGGACGGGCTCACCGTCTCCGGCTTCGACTACGAGGTCTCCGCGCAGATGCGGGTGGCCGCCGAGGTCGCGGGGCCGGGCCGGGTACTGGTCTCGGGGCGGCTGCTCGCGGATATCACCAAGTCGCTGTCGAACAAGCCGGTCGACGTCTCGCTGGACGGCACCCGGGTGCTGATCGCCTGCGGCAGCGCCAAGTTCTCGCTGCCGACCATGCCGGTGGAGGATTATCCCCAGCTGCCCGAGGTGCCGCAGCAGACCGGTTCGGTGGGGGTGGACGTGTTCGGCGCCGCCGTCGGCCAGGTGGCCGTCGCCGCGGGCCGGGACGACACCCTGCCCATGCTCACCGGCATCCGGGTGGAGATCGAGGGCGAGAAGGTGGTCCTGGCCGCCACCGACCGCTTCCGGCTCGCCGTGCGGCACCTGGAGTGGCAGCCGGCCCGCCCGGACGTGCAGACGGCGGTGCTGATCCCCGCGCGCACGCTCTCCGAGGCCGCCAAGACGCTCGGCTCCTCCGACGTGCCGGTGCAGCTCTCGCTCGGCTCCGGTGCGGGCGCGGACGGGCTGCTCGGCATCGTGAACGGCGGCCGCCGGACCACCACCCGGCTGCTCGACGCCGAATTCCCCAAGTTCCGCCAGTTGCTCCCCAAGGAGCACACCTCGATCGCCACGCTCGGGGTCGCGCCGCTCACCGAGGCGATCAAGCGCGTCGCGCTGGTCGCCGAGCGCGGTGCCCAGGTGCGGCTGGAGTTCTCCGCGGACGGGCTGCAGCTCTCCGCCGGCGGCGACGACGCCGGGCGCGCCGAGGAGTGGCTGGACGCCGAGTTCCGCGGCGAGCCGCTGACCATCGCGTTCAACCCCGGCTACCTGGTGGACGGCCTCTCCGCGCTGCACGCCGAGCGGGTGACCTTCGGCTTCACCACGCCGAGCCGCCCCGCCGTGCTGCTGCCCGCGGCCGAGGAGGAGCCGCAGCCCGCCGAATCGGGGGCGTTCGCGGCCATCGAGAGCCCGTACACCTACCTGCTGATGCCGGTCCGGCTGCCGGGCTGAGCCGGGTGAGCGGAGCACTGCCCGCCCGGTCCCGGCGGGGGTAGCCGATGTTCGTGCGCGCGCTCTCGCTGCGCGACTTCCGCTCCTGGGAACAGCTCGATGTCGAGTTGTCCCCAGGCCGCACGGTGCTGCTGGGAGCGAACGGCAACGGCAAGACCAATGTGCTGGAGGCGGTCGGCTACCTCTCCACGCTCGCCTCGCACCGGGTCGCCGCCGACGCCCCGCTGATCCGCACCGGCGCCGAGCGCGCCCGGATCGGGGCCGCGGTGGTGAACGCGGGCCGGGAGCTGCGGATCGATCTGGAGCTGAACCAGGGCGCAGCGAACCGCGCGCAGATCAACCGCTCGCCCGCGCGCAGGCCGCGGGAGATCCTCGGCATCCTGCACACCGTGCTCTTCGCCCCGGAGGATCTCGCGCTGGTGCGCGGCGACCCGGGGGAGCGCCGCCGCTTCCTGGACGAGCTGGCCACCGCCCGGCTGCCCCGGCTCGCCGCCGTCCGCGCGGACTACGACCGGGTGCTGCGGCAGCGCTCGGCGCTGCTCAAGACGGCGGGCAGGCAGGTGCGGTCGCGCGCCGACCTGAGCACGCTCGACGTCTGGGACGGCCACCTCGCCGCGCACGCCTCGGTACTGCTCGAGCACCGGCTGCGGCTGGTGCACGACCTGGCGCCGCACCTGGCCGCCTCGTACCGGGTGCTGGCGCCGGAATCGCGCCCGGCCGCGATCGGCTACCGCAGCGGCTACCTGCCCCCCGAGCTGCTCGATCCGGCGCGCCCACCGGCGGGCACCGACCGGGAGGAGCTGGAGGCGGTGCTGCTGCGCGAGCTCGCGGCGGCCAGGACCAGGGAGCTGGAGCGCGGGGTCTGCCTGGTCGGCCCGCACCGCGACGATCTGGAGCTGCTGCTCGGCGGCGGCCCGGCCAAGGGCTTCGCCAGCCACGGCGAGTCCTGGTCGTTCGCGCTCGCGCTCCGGCTCGCCGCCTTCGAGCTGCTGCGCGGCTCCGGCGCCGAGCCGGTGCTGCTGCTCGACGACGTCTTCGCCGAACTGGACCGGCGCAGGCGCACCGCGCTCGCCGCGGTGGCGGCCGGCGCGGAGCAGGTGCTGATCACCGCCGCGGTGCCGGAGGACGTCCCCGCCGAGCTGGATGCCACGCCTTTGCGGGTGCACACCACCGGCGACCCGGACAGCCGCGTCTCCCTGCTCACCGCGGACGCCGGTGCTGCCGTAGAGTGACCGGCGCGCCGCCCCCCGGACCCCGTTCCCCGTTCTTCCCGCCCGGTACCGGGTACCTGTGGAGAAATGTGGGACAACCGTCGCGGCGGCGACCGGGAAACCGCAGCTCGAGGCGCTCCGCAAGCCTTTCGAGCAGTGGAAAAACCTATCGCGAACAGGCGTTCGACGGACAAGGTCAAGACTCGGTCACAGCGCGGTGCGCACCGGGGCCGGGCACCGCGGCACCTGTGGATAACGTGACAGAACTGGGGATAACTCCCCGGAGCGGCGGCGAAGGGAGGGCCCGCGATGACCGATCCCGATGACCCGAGCCGCCCGCCCGCACCGCCGTCACCAGCACCGACGACCGGCCCGGACGGTCAGCCGGAGCTCCGCGGAATCGACCTCGCGCGGCGTGCGCTGGAGGAGGCGCGGGCCGCCGCGCGGGCCGCGGGGAAATCGGTCGGGCAGGGGCGCGCCTCGCCGCGCCGGGCCGCCCGGCGCGGTGGCCGCAGGCGCAGCGGCTGGTCCGGCGCCAGGCCCGACGATCGCGACCCGCAGCTCTTCTCCGCCCTCACCGGCTCGCTGGTGCGCAGCCGCGGCTGGTCGGCCAAGGTCGCCGAGGGCGTGGTCTTCGGCCGCTGGGCCGGGGTGGTCGGCGAGGACGTCGCCGCGCACGCCACCCCGCTCTCGCTGCGCGAGGGGGTGCTGCACATCCAGGCCGAATCCACCGCCTGGGCCACCCAGCTGCGCATGCTGCAGAGCCAGATCCTGGCCAAGATCACCGCGGCGGTCGGCCCGGGCGTGGTGACCTCGCTGCGCATCGCCGGACCCGCCGCGCCGAGCTGGCGCAAGGGCGATCGGCACGTCAAGGGCCGCGGGCCGCGGGACACCTACGGCTGACCCGTGGCATTTACCTGATACTCAGTGTTACATTCAATCCCCGACGAGGCGGCCCGGTTTCACGTGGAACCGACCGCGCCCCGCGAAAGGATTGCCGATGGTCTTCCCCGCCGAACCCGCTCGGACCGTGCGCCGCGGCGACGTCGACCTGGCCGTCTTCGAGACCGGCAACCCCGCCGGTCCGCCCGTGCTGCTGGTGCACGGCTGGCCCGACACCCACGCGCTCTGGGAGCCGGTCGCCGCCGAGCTGGCCGCGGAGCACCGCGTCATCGCCTTCGACAACCGCGGCGCGGGCGCGAGCACGGCCCCCACCGCAGTCCCGGAGTACCGGATCGAGGAGCTCGCCGCCGACGTGCGCGCGGTGCTCGCCGCCGTCGCGCCGGGCGAGCGGGTGCACCTGGTCGGCCACGACTGGGGCGGCGTGCTCGGCTGGGAGGTGGCGGCCGCGCCGGACGCGGAGTCCGCCATCGCCTCCTTCACCTGCGTCTCCGGCCCGAACCTCGACTATCTCGGCGCCTACCTGCGCGGCCCGCGCACCGCGAGCCGGGTGGCGGGCGCGCTGCAGCAGTCGGTGGCCTCGGCCTACACCGTCGCCTTCCAGATCCCGAAGCTGCCCGATCCGGTGCTGCGGCTGCTCGCCCCGCGCTGGCCCGCCTTCCTGACCTTCTTCGACGGAATCGACGCCGCCCTGGTGACCCCGGCCCCGACCCTGGCGCGGGATATGGTGAACGGAATGCGGTTGTACCGGGCCAATATCCGGCGCAGGCTGCGCGCGCCCCGGCCGCGCCCGGTCGAGGTTCCGGTGCAGCTGGTGATCTCGACCGGCGACCGCGCGGTGCGGCCGGTGGTGCACGCCGAGGCGCCGAACTGGGTGCGCGACCTGCACACCGTCCGGCTGGCGGGCGGGCACTGGACCCCGCTCTCGCACCCCGCCGAGCTGGCCGCCGCGGCCGCGGGCTTCATCGCCGGGGCGGGCGCCGCGCGGGTGAGCTGAGCCGAGCGCTCCGCACTGGCCTCTGATCGCCCGAGGATGCCTTTCGAACCCTCCGGAGGCGGACCGGTCCCGCCGAAATCCGTTTTCTCCGCTCCTGGAAGCTCTCAGGGGTGTCGCAGGTACCGCGTATGTCGGCCCTACCAGTAGGATGGTGGAGTAACCAGCGGCGAGGCGCTCGGCTCGATCGGCACCGCCACCCGTGGATCGGCGTGATCTCTCCCCAACCGCACCGGTCGGGGGCCACGTGTGCGCGAGCCGGGCGAGAGGCCGGGATCAGCAAGTAAGGAGAGCTACCGACCAGTGGCTGCCAAGGACTCCAACGCATCGGGCTCGACAACGGGCAAGCAGGACTACGGTGCCTCCTCCATCACGGTGCTCGAAGGGCTGGAGGCGGTCCGCAAGCGCCCTGGCATGTACATCGGCTCCACCGGTGAGCGCGGTCTGCACCACCTCATCTGGGAGGTCGTCGACAACTCGGTCGACGAGGCGATGGCCGGCCATGCCACCAGGGTCGATGTCACGCTGCTCGCCGACGGCGGCGTCGAGGTGGTCGACGACGGCCGCGGTATCCCCACCGACATGCACGCGCAGGGCATCCCCACCATCGAGGTGGTCATGACCCAGCTGCACGCCGGCGGCAAGTTCGACGGCGAGTCCTACGCCGTCTCCGGCGGCCTGCACGGCGTCGGCATCTCGGTGGTGAACGCGCTCTCCACCCGGCTGCAGGCCGAGATCGACTACCGTGGCTACCACTGGGTCCAGGAGTACAAGGACGCCAAGCCGGGCAAGCTGGTCCAGGGCGACCCGACCGACCGCACCGGCACCGTCATCCGCTTCTGGGCGGACCCGAACATCTTCGAGACCACCGTCTACAACTTCGAGACGGTGGCGCGCAGGCTGCAGGAGATGGCGTTCCTGAACAAGGGGCTCACCATCACCCTCACCGACCAGCGGGTGACCGCGGAGCAGGTGACCGCGGACGAGGCGGGCGATACCGCCGAGGCGCCGAAGCAGGCCGAGGAGGCGGCGGCCGAGGAGACCGAGCACAAGGTCAAGACCAGGACCTACCACTACCCCGGTGGCCTGGAGGACTTCGTCCGGCACATCAACCGCACCAAGCAGCCGATCCACAACTCCGTCGTCGGCTTCACCGGCAAGGGCACCGGGCACGAGCTCGAGGTCGCCATGCAGTGGAACTCCGGCTACTCGGAGTCGGTGCACACCTTCGCGAACACCATCAACACGCACGAGGGCGGCACCCACGAGGAGGGCTTCCGCGCGGCGCTGACCACGGTGGTGAACCGGTACGCCAAGGACAAGAAGCTGCTCAAGGAGAAGGACGGCAACCTCACCGGCGACGACATCCGCGAGGGGCTCGCCGCCATCGTGAGCGTCAAGGTCGGCGAGCCGCAGTTCGAGGGGCAGACCAAGACCAAGCTGGGCAACACCGAGGTCAAGTCGTTCGTGCAGAAGACCTGCAACGAGCACCTGCAGCACTGGTTCGAGGCCAACCCCGCGGACGCCAAGACCATCGTGCAGAAGGCGGTCTCCTCGGCGCAGGCGCGGGTCGCCGCGCGCAAGGCGCGCGAGCTGGTGCGCCGCAAGTCCGCCACCGACCTGGGCGGGCTGCCGGGCAAGCTGGCCGACTGCCGCTCCAAGGACCCGCACAAGTCCGAGATCTACATCGTGGAGGGCGACTCCGCGGGCGGCTCGGCCAAGTCCGGCCGGGACTCGATGTACCAGGCGATCCTGCCCATCCGCGGCAAGATCATCAATGTCGAGAAGGCGCGCATCGACCGGGTCCTCAAGAACAACGAGGTGCAGTCGATCATCACCGCGTTCGGCACCGGCATCCACGACGAGTTCGATATCGCCAAGCTGCGGTACCACAAGATCGTGCTGATGGCCGACGCCGACGTGGACGGCCAGCACATCTCCACCCTGCTGCTCACGCTGCTCTTCCGCTTCATGCGGCCGCTGGTCGAGCACGGCCACGTCTACCTGGCCCAGCCGCCGCTGTACAAGCTCAAGTGGCAGCGCGGCGAGCCGGAGTTCGCCTACTCCGACCGGGAGCGCGACGGGCTGATGGAGGCCGGGCTCGCGGCGGGCAAGAAGATCAACAAGGACGATGGCATCCAGCGCTACAAGGGTCTCGGCGAGATGAACCCGAAGGAGCTGTGGGAGACCACCATGGATCCCAGCGTCCGGGTGCTGCGCCAGGTGACCCTGGACGACGCGGCCGCCGCCGACGAGCTGTTCAGCGTGCTGATGGGCGAGGACGTCGAGGCCCGCCGCAGCTTCATCACCCGCAACGCCAAGGACGTCCGCTTCCTCGACGTGTGAGCCGGTGACGCGCCGCCGCCCAGCGGCGGCGCTCCCGCGTTCCCGCACGTCAGCCCACCAAGGAGACTTCCCGCATGACCGACACCACGCTGCCACCGAACGGCGCGGGCGACCGGATCGAACCGGTCGACATCCAGCAGGAGATGCAGAACAGCTACATCGATTACGCCATGAGCGTGATCGTCGGCCGCGCGCTGCCCGAGGTGCGCGACGGCCTCAAGCCGGTGCACCGCCGGATCCTCTACGCGATGTACGACAACGGCCACCGCCCGGACCGCGGCTACGTGAAGTCCGCCCGCCCGGTCTCCGAGACCATGGGCAACTACCACCCGCACGGCGACTCGGCCATCTACGACACCCTGGTCCGGATGGCCCAGCCCTGGTCCATGCGGTACCCGCTCGTGGACGGCCAGGGCAACTTCGGCTCGCGCGGCAACGACGGCGCCGCCGCCATGCGGTACACCGAGTGCAGGCTGACGCCGCTGGCCATGGAGATGCTGCGCGAGATCGACCACGAGACGGTCGATTTCGTGCCGAACTACGACGGCAAGACCCAGGAGCCGGTGGTCCTGCCGAGCCGCGTGCCGAACATGCTGATGAACGGCAGCAACGGCATCGCGGTCGGCATGGCGACGAACATCCCGCCGCACAACCTGACCGAGCTGGCCGCCGCCATCTACTGGGCGCTGGAGAACCACGACGCCGACGAGGAAGCCACCCTCGCCGCCTGCATGGAGCGGATCAAGGGCCCCGACTTCCCGACCGCCGGGCTGATCGTCGGCACCCAGGGCATCCACGACGCCTACACCACGGGCCGCGGCTCGATCCGGATGCGCGGCGTGGTGGAGATCGAGGAGGACAACCGCGGCCGCACCACGATCGTCATCACCGAGCTGCCGTACCAGGTCAACACCGACAACTTCATCAACGCGATCGCCGAGCAGGTCAAGGACGGCAAGATCGCGGGCATCTCGGATATCCACGACGAGTCGTCGGACCGGGTCGGGCTGCGGATCGTGGTCACCGTCAAGCGCGACGCCGTCGCCAAGGTGGTGCTGAACAACCTCTACAAGCACACCCAGCTGCAGACCAGCTTCGGCGCCAACATGCTCTCGATCGTCGGGGGCGTGCCGCGCACGCTGCGCCTGGACCAGATGATCCGGTTCTACGTGAACCACCAGCTCGAGGTCATCATCCGGCGCACCAAGTACCTGCTGCGCAAGGCCGAGGAGCGGGCGCACATCCTGCGCGGCCTGGTCAAGGCGCTGGACGCGCTGGACGAGGTGATCGCGCTGATCCGCCGGTCGGCCAATACCGACACCGCGCGCACCGGGCTGATGCAGCTGCTCGACATCGACGAGATCCAGTCCACCGCCATCCTGGACATGCAGCTGCGCCGGCTCTCGGCGCTGGAGCGGCAGAAGATCGTCGACGACCTGGCCAAGATCGAGCTGGAGATCGCCGACTACAAGGACATCCTCGCCAAGCCGGAGCGGCAGCGCGCGATCGTCCGGGACGAGCTCACCGAGATCGTCGAGCGGTACGGCGACGACCGGCGCACCCAGATCGTCTCGGCCGACGGCGACGTGGCCGACGAGGACCTGATCGCCCGCGAGGACGTGGTCGTCACCATCACCGAGACCGGCTACGCCAAGCGGACCAGGACCGACCTCTACCGCAGCCAGAAGCGCGGGGGCAAGGGCGTGCAGGGCGCCGGGCTCAAGCAGGACGACATCGTCAAGCACTTCTTCGTGACCTCGACGCACGACTGGCTGCTCTTCTTCACCAACAAGGGCCGGGTGTACCGGGCCAAGGCGTACGAGCTGCCGGAGGCCAACCGCACCGCCCGCGGCCAGCACGTGGCCAACCTGCTCGCCTTCCAGCCGGACGAGAAGATCGCCCAGATCATCCAGATCACGACCTACGGCGACGCGCCGTACCTGGTGCTCGCCACGAAGAACGGCCTGGTCAAGAAGTCGCGGCTGGCCGATTTCGACTCCAACCGGAGCGGCGGCATCGTCGCGGTGAACCTGCGCGATACCGACGAGCTGGTCGGCGCGGTGCTCTGCTCCGCCGAGGAGGACCTGCTGCTGGTCTCGGCGCAGGGGCAGTCGATCCGCTTCTCCGCCACCGACGAGGCGCTGCGCCCGATGGGCCGGGCCACCTCCGGCGTGCAGGGCATGCGATTCAACGCCTCCGACGAGCTGCTCTCGCTGAACGTGGTGCGCGCGGGCACCTACCTTCTGGTGGCGACCTCGGGCGGCTACGCCAAGCGCACCGCCATCGAGGAGTACACCGCACAGGGCCGCGGCGGTAAGGGGGTACTGACCATCCAGTTCGACGCCAGGCGTGGGACGCTTGTCGGGGCACTCATCGTCGACGACGACGACGAGCTCTACGCGATCACCTCCGGCGGGGGCGTCATCCGGACGGCGGCTCGGCAGGTCCGCAGGGCGGGCAGGCAGACCAAGGGCGTGCGATTGATGAACCTCGGCGAGGGCGATACCTTGCTTGCAATCGCACGCAATGCCGACGAGCCCGATCAGGTCGAAGACCCCGGTTCCTCCCAGCAGTAGTCCTCACAGCGGCGGCACAGAACGGACCCAAGGAATCCCATTGACCACTCCGAATCAGCCGAACGACGAGCGCCATCAGACGAACGGCGTGACCGAGCGGATCGCACCGTCACCCATTCCGCCGCGCCCGATCCCGCGTCCGGGAGGCGAGAACGGAACGGATGCACCGGGCAATGGTCAGGGACAGGCGCCGTCCGCGCCGGCTCCGGGGCAGGGTCCGCAGGGCAAGGGGCCGCAGGGCGCGCCCGGCCAGCTGCCGCAGCGGCAGCCGGGCAGCTCGAATCCGGCTGCCGCACAGGGGCAGCCGGGCCGGCCGCAGGGCAACGGGGAGCGCGCGCCCGAGGCTCCGAAGACCGGTGACCAGGAGACCGTCCGGCTCGGCGGGAACGCGCAGGGCCAGGACAGCGGCCCCGGCACCGGCGGGCAGCAGGCGTTCAAGGACGGCGGCTGGGGGCAGCTGCCGCAGCGCGAAGCGCAGTCCAACCTGCCGCAGCGCGAGCCGCAGTCCAACCTGTACCGCCCCGGGCAGGCGCCGGTCACCGGCCGCCCGTCCGGGTCGGGCGGGCTCGGCGGCGGCGTCACCAACGCCCGCACCACCGCCGACCTCGCCGCCAAGGCCGCCCGCAAGGAAGCGGCCATGACCAAATCGGTCGGTATCGACGGCCCCACCCGCAGCATCTCGCGGCCGGAGCTGGTCAAGGACATGCCGGATCTCTCCGACATCCGGCACCCGCTGCCCCCGCAGCAGCACCAGCAGCAGCCCGACCAGGCGCTGCCGTACTACACCCCCGGCCAGCAGCAGCCGCCGGTCTCGCCCTCCGCGCCGGTCGCCGTCGCGGCGGCGGTGCAGGCGGGCGAGCCGCTGCGCGCCACCGTGCAGATCCGCCGGATCGACCCCTGGTCGACCCTGAAGATCACGCTGGTCATCAGCGTCGCCATGTTCTTCGTGTGGATGCTGGCCGTCGGCCTGCTCTACATCGTGCTGGAGGGCATGGGCGTCTGGGAGCGGCTGGACACCACGCTGGGCGACATGGTCTCCCAGGAGGGCGGCTCGGCCAGCCTGATCGACGCGGGCACGGTCTTCGGCTACGCCGGCGTCATCGGGCTGGTGAACGTGGTGCTCTTCACCGCGCTCGGCACCGTCGGGGTCTTCATCTACAACCAGTGCTGCGATCTCGTCGGCGGCATCCAGGTGACGCTCGCCGACCCGGACTAGACCACTCCGGCTGGTAGCGCCGACACCGGCGCTACCAGCCGTTTTGGTTCCGGGTCGGGGTGTTGTGTACTCTCGACACGTTCGATCCGGTCGAACACGGGCCTATAGCTCAGGCGGTTAGAGCGCTTCGCTGATAACGAAGAGGTCGGAGGTTCAAGTCCTCCTAGGCCCACCCATCGGATGCACACAGTAGGGTGGGAACCATGAAGCTTCTCCTCACGGCCGGTGCCGTGGCAGCGGTTCTCCTCGCGATCACCAAGCTCCGCAAGCGGGACGAAGCCGATCTTTGGCACGAGGTCACCTCCCGCTGACGCGGTCCTCGGCTCGGGGCCTTAGCTCAATTGGCAGAGCACTGCCTTTGCAAGGCAGGGGTTAGGGGTTCGATTCCCCTAGGCTCCACTTCTTTTCCTTCCTCCTCCGTAGCTGTCGGCGCCTGCCCGTAGGGTGGGCGCATTGTCGGTGGACGTGTAGGGGTGCGCGTGGCGAACAGGGGCAGGCGGGCGCGGAGCCGGGGTGTGAACGGCGCCGTCTCGGCCGTGGTGGCGCTGGTGCTGCTCGCGGTGCTGGCGGCGCCGGTCTGGCGCTGGATCTCCGCCAATGCGGCGCTGGTGGCCCTGGTGGCGGTGCTGCTGGTCGGCGCGGTGATCGCGGTGAGCATGTGGTGGAGCGGGCTGGCGGCGCGCAGGCGGCTGCGGCGGGAGCGACGGATCCGGGCGGCGCTCACCTTCGCGGAGATGAGCGCGGGGCAGTTCGAGCACGCGCTGGCTGATCTGTGCAGGCGGGACGGGTGCACCAGGGTCGCGGTGGTCGGCGGGGCCGGGGACCTGGGGGCCGACGTGCTGGCGCGGGCGCCGGACGGGCGCCGGATCGTGCTGCAGGCCAAGCGGTATCGGGTGGACAACTGGGTGTCGGGGCCGGATCTGCAGAAGTTCGGCGGCACCTGCTTCGCGGTGCACGGCGCCGACGTCGCGGCGGTGGTCACCACCGCGGGCGGGTTCCGCAAGCAGGCGCGCGAGTACGCGGCGCACATGGGAATCGTGCTGGTCGACAACCACGAGCTCACCGCATGGCAGACCGGGGAGGGGCCGCCGCCGTGGGAGTGAGCGACCGGTTACCGTTGGGCGTGCTGCTCGATCACCTGCTCACCGGCGCGCCCGGCACCGATCCGCTCGATTCGGTCGCCGCGGCCTGGGCCGCGCACCGGCGGGTCACCGCGCGCTGCGCCGACTCGATCGACGCCGCGGTGCTCGGCGGCTGGGCCGCCGACCGGCTCGGCTACGCCTTCGTGGCCGGCTACCAGGAGGCGCTGCGGGCGCTGCTGCCTGGACTGCCCTCGGCGGCGCTGGTCTCGCTCGCCGCCACCGAGGCGGGCGGGGCGCACCCGGCCGTCATCGAGACGGCGCTGCGCCGGCGCGGGCCGGACTGGACGGTGAGCGGTACCAAGACCTTCGCCACGCTCGGCTCCGAGGCAGACGCTTTCGTGGTGGTCGCGAGCGCCGGACCGGGCACGGACGGTCGCAATACCGTGCGCACCGCCATGGTCGACCCGCGCGGGCCGGGCGTGCGCGCCGAGCCGCTGCCCGCGACGCCGTTCGCCCCCGAGATCCCGCACGCCGTGCTGACCTTCACCGACGCTCCCGCGGTCCCGCTGCTCGGCGACGGCTACGCCGATCACCTCAAGCCGTTCCGCACCTTCGAGGACGCGCACGTGCTCGCCGCCACGCTCGGGCTGCTGATCCGGGTGGCACGGGACTCCGGCTGGCCACCGGCGACGGTGCAGCGGCTGCTCGGCGCGGTGGCCGCGGTGCGCGGGCTCGGGCTCGGCAGGCCCTCCGGTTCGCCCGCGGTCCCCGCCGGGCCGCCGGATCCGGTACTCGCGCTGGCGAAATCGCCCGCGGTGCACATCGCGCTCGCGGGCACCCTCGATCTGGTGGACCAGCTGCTCGCCGAGATCGGCTCGCTGTGGAACTCCGCCGACCCGGTGGCGCGGGAGCGCTGGGAGCGCGATCGGCGGCTGCTGAACACCGCCGAGCGGGTGCGCGCGCTGCGCACCAGCGCCGCCTGGCAGGCCCTCGCGCGGAGGTGACCGGCGGGTAGCCCGCCGCTCGCTCCGGCACCGGTAGCCACCTGCCGAGATGGAGGAAGAACCTCCTGCAAAAAGGGGAGCGGGCCTCGGCGAAGGGGGGGAGTTAGCCGAGGCCCGCGTGTGGTCGGCCCGGGGGGGAGGGGCCGACGAGAACGATCCTACGCGAAGATTCGCGTTCGCGGGTGCGTGGCAAGCACCACTTTCGGAGAATTTTTCGCGGTGCCGCGGCGGGCCCCTGACCGGGGCTGTGCGGGGTGTCCGCCGCGCCGCCGCGGCGGGTGCCCGAAGTTAGCCAAAAGGGCTGGCCCGCATTGGTATACCCGTCAACAACCGGACATTCCCGACTGTGGATCAGCGGTGTTCCGGACGCCGCGCCCGCCCGGCGCGGCGCCGCGGAAATCCCGCCTTTCCGCGTGTCGCGGCGGTGCGCGGGGGAGTGGTCGAGTAGTCGACTACGCGTGTCCGGCGATGCCGGGCGATCGAGGATGGGATCCGGCCGCGCCCCGCGGTAACCCCGAGCGTCGCGGGGTGCGGCCCTCCCGGTCGGCTTCGATCGGCATCAGCGCAGGTAGCGCCTTAATTCTTCCGGAAAACCCGGACAATTCGATGGAATCTGTCGGACCCCGGGGTAATACTGGCGCCCGAATCGGTCTTCCATCACGAACTCAGGAGAATCATGCCCGACGCAATCGTCGCCGAGGGGCTGGTCAAGCGATACGGCAAGGTGGTGGCGCTGGACGGACTCGACCTGTCGGTGCCGGAGGGCACGGTGACCGCGCTGCTCGGCCCCAACGGCGCCGGGAAGACCACCACGGTCCGGGTCCTCACCACCCTGCTCATCCCGGACGCCGGGAAGGCGACCGTCGCCGGGATCGATGTCCTCGGCAATCCGCGCAAGCTGCGCTCGCGGATCGGCACCTCGGGCCAGTACGCGGCGGTCGACGAATACCTCACCGGCTTCGAGAATCTGGAGATGGTGGGCAGGCTCTACCACCTCGGGGTGAAGCGCGCCAAGGAGCGGGCGCGGGAGCTGCTCGACCGGTTCCGGCTCAGCGACGCCGGCGACCGCCCGGTGCGCACCTACTCCGGCGGCATGCGCCGCCGCCTCGACCTGGCCGGCGCGCTGGTGGCGAACCCGCCGGTGCTCTTCCTGGACGAGCCGACCACCGGGCTCGACCCGAGGGCCAGGTTCGACCTGTGGGACGTCATCGAGGAGCTCGTGGCGGGCGGCACCACGCTGCTGCTCACCACCCAGTACCTGGAGGAGGCGGACCGGCTGGCCGACTCCATCGCGGTGATCGACCACGGCACCGTGATCGCCCAGGGCACCGCCGACGAGCTCAAGTCCATGGTCGGCGGCGACCGGATCGAGCTCACCGTCGACGACCAGGCGAAGGTCGCTGTGGCGCAACAGCTCCTGAAGGGGCTGGCGGACGGCGACATCCAGGTCGAGCAGGGGCTGCGGCGGCTCACCGTTCCGGTCGCCGACGGCTCGTCGGCGCTGGTCGCCACGATCGGCACGCTCGCCGAGAACGACATCCGGCTGCGCGACATCGCGCTGCGCAGGCCCTCGCTCGACGACGTCTTCCTCACCCTCACCGGCCACGAGGCCGAGGAGCGGCAGCCCGCCGACGGCGACGATGCCCGCTTCACCCCGGACGCGGCGCCGGAGCACCCCGCGAAGCAGCTCGAATCGACGGAAGGACATTCCCGATGACCGCCACCAGCACGCCGGTGGAGCTGCCCGGCGACCCCGGGCCGCTGGAGCGGCTGCGCATCGTGGTGATCGACAGCGTCACCGTGACCAAGCGCAATGTCATCAAGATCAAGCGGGTGCCGGACGTGCTGGTCTTCGCGACGCTGTCGCCGATCATGTTCGTGCTGCTCTTCGCCTACGTCTTCGGTACCGCGATCCAGGTGCCGGGGCTGGAGGGCGGGTACCGCGAGTTCCTGATCGCGGGCATCTTCGTGCAGACCGTGGTCTTCGGCTCCACCTTCACCGGCGCCGGGCTGGCCGAGGACATGCAGAAGGGCATCATCGACCGCTTCCGCTCGCTGCCGATGGCGCCGGTCGCGGTGCTCGTCGGGCGGACCGTGAGCGATGTGGTGATCAATGTGGTGAGCCTGGTGGTGATGTCGCTGACCGGGCTCGTGGTCGGCTGGCGGATCCGCGGGTCGGTGCTGGACGCGGTGCTCGCCTACGTGCTGCTGCTGCTCTTCGCCTACGCGCTGTCCTGGTTGATGGCGACGGTCGGGCTGCTGGTCCGCACCCCCGAGGTGTTCAACAACGCCAGCTTCATGGTGATCTTCCCGCTCACCTTCCTGGCCAACACCTTCGTGCCGCTCGATGATCTGCCCGGCGTGCTCAAGGTGTTCGCGGAGTGGAACCCGGTCTCGGCGCTGACCCAGGCCACCCGGGAGCTGTTCGGCAACACCAGCCCGCTGGCGCCGCCGTCCGACGCCTGGTCGATGCAGCACCCGGTGGCGACCACGCTGATCTGGATCGTCGTCATCCTGGTGATCTTCATCCCGCTGTCGCTGCGGCGGTACCAGCGGACGGTGAGCCGCTAGGACGCGCTTCGCGCGCGGGCGCGCTCTCGCGTCAGGCGGGGGTGTCGGTCTCCGGCTCGCCCGCGCTGCGGGTGGAGCCGATGCGCGGCGGCGCGGGCGCGGGGGCGGGGGGCTGCGGGCGGCGGCTGCGCGCCACCGCGGCGGCGGCGCCCGCGGCCGTGACGGCGGCCGCGGCGATCAGGCGATTGCGCGTGCGGGAGCGGGCGGATGGCCGCCGGGAAGCCGAGCTCATGGCACCACTGTGGCACACCGGCCGGAACCGTGCCGAATCCCCTCTCGACCTGCGTCATCGCGGCGAGATGGCAGGATGGCCGGGGGAGGACCGCCGCGCGGCGGGAACGGAGCGAGGAGACGATGCAACCACAACCGCCCGCCCCCGTCTGCGTCCGGCACGTGGATCGGGTGACCGGCCTGGCCTGCACCCGCTGCGGCCGCCCTGCCTGCGCCGACTGCCTGCGCCCGGCCGCCGTCGGGCAGCACTGCGTGGACTGCCTGCAGCAGGATCGGCGCTCCACCCCGCAGGTGCGCACGGTGGCGGGCGCGCCGGCGGGCACCGCGCCGCGCCCGCTGGTCACCTACGCGCTGATCGCGATCAACCTGGTGATCTTCGGCATCACCGCGGCCCAGGCGAACAGCGTGCTGGACAACCAGCGCTCCCGGCTCTTCCTGCAGTGGGTGCTCTACCCGCCCGCGGTGGCCGACGGCGAGTGGTGGCGGGTGCTCGGCTCCGGCTTCCTGCACTACGGCCCGCTGCACCTGCTGGTCAATATGTTCGCGCTGTACGTGGTCGGCCGGGACTGCGAGCTGGTGCTCGGGCGGGTGCGGTACCTGCTGGTGTACCTGGTGGCGCTGCTCGGCGGCTCGGCCGGCGTCATGCTGCTCTCCCAGGACAGCCTGACCGCGGGCGCCTCCGGGGCCGTGTACGGCCTCTTCGGCGCGGTCACCGTGGTCCTGATCCGGCTGCGGCAGAGCCCGAATCAGATGCTCATCGTGATCGGCATCAATGTGATCATCAGCCTCTCGCTGCCCGGCATCTCGCTCTGGGGGCACCTGGGCGGGCTGGCCGCGGGCACCCTCGCCACGCTCGGGGTGCTCTTCCTGCCGCAGTGGGCGGGCGCGAAGTCGCCGGCGGCGGCGCGCACCATGGGCTGGGTGAGCCTGGCCGCGGTCGGGCTCGGGGCGCTGGCGGTGATCGGCGCGGCCGGGCTGAGCCTGGCCGCCTGATCAGCTCCGGTGCACCAGGTTGTGCCGGAGCATGGCGTCGAACAGGTCCTCCGGGTTCGCGCCGAGATCCCAGCGGCCGAAGATGAGCAGCCGGTCGTCGTCGCGCTCCGCGCGCTCGACGTCGAGCTCCAGCATCGGCGTCTTCCGGCCCAGCCTGCGGTAGTGCGTGATCCGCGCGCGCAGGATCTGCGAGCGGGTGTAGGTCACCGGCCCGGTGAGGCCGCGCACCACCAGCCGCGGCTCGGCGCCGGGCACGATCGTCACCCGCGGGCGCTGGCGCAGCCCGAGCGCGGCCAGCCCGAGCAGCCCGAGCGCGGCCACGCCGACCAGCACCGTGCTCGGCGCGTCGGCGGCGAAGAACGCGGCGATGCCGAGCGCGACCCCGCCGACGGCGACGGCGGCGAGCGCGGGCGCGGGGGTGGTCCAGGTGGTGCGATCGTCGGTGTCACCGGCGTTCACGGGCGTTCTCCCCAGGTTGTCCTCGAGTTGTCCACAGAATCATCCACAGGTGTGCATGAAACACACCGGTGTGATTCGGGTGAGGACCAGGTCAGCGCCACCGCATGGTCATGATCAGCCCGACCACCATGAGCCCGAAACCGATGAGGAAGTTCCAGGCATTGAGATCGGCCATCCACTGGATCTGCTCGGCGGCCAGGTAGTAGACGAGCAGCCAGACCAGCCCCGCCAGCATGAAACCGAGCATGACGGCGACGTACCAGACCGGCGACGGGCCTAGCGCCTTCACCTTGACGGGGGTGCGGCTGGCCGGGTTGACGGTGTAGTCGGTCTTCTTGCGGACCTTCGACTTCGGCATGGTGTCCTCGCGTTCGGCGTACGGGCGGGGTACCGGCCGCCCGCGTGGTCTCGGGTTCCAGGCTAGCCCACCAGGTCACGGCCTCGGATACCGGTTTGCGCGGGCCAGTACGCT
Organism: Nocardia sp. NPDC050697; assembly: GCF_040654395.1. Taxonomy (NCBI): domain Bacteria; kingdom Bacillati; phylum Actinomycetota; class Actinomycetes; order Mycobacteriales; family Nocardiaceae; genus Nocardia; species Nocardia sp. NPDC050697. The sequence goes on along the minus strand of NZ_JBFAHY010000002.1, from coordinate 215,291 downwards.
CGTCTCATGCGCGTTCTGGTCGTCGACAACTACGACAGCTTCGTCTTCAACCTGGTCCAGTACCTGGGCCAGCTCGGGGTCGAGGCCGTGGTGTGGCGCAACGACGACCCGGAGTTGGCCGATCCGGCCGGGATCGCCACCGAGTACGACGGCGTGCTGATCAGCCCCGGCCCCGGCACCCCGGACCGCGCGGGGGTCAGCATGGAGCTGGTGCGCGCCTGCGCCGACGCCGCGACCCCGCTGCTCGGCGTCTGCCTCGGGCACCAGGCCATCGGCGCGGTCTTCGGCGGCACCGTCACCCGCGCCCCCGAGCTGCTGCACGGCAAGACCAGCGAGGTGTTCCACGTCGGGGCCGGGGTGCTCGCCGGGCTGCCCGACCCCTTCACCGCCACCCGCTACCACTCGCTCACCGTGCTGGAGGAGACGCTGCCGCCGGAGATCGAGGTGCTCGGCCGCACCGAGAGCGGGATCGTGATGGCGATGCGGCACCGCACGCTGCCGATCCACGGCGTGCAGTTCCACCCGGAGTCGGTGCTCACCCAGGGGGGCCACCGGATGCTCGCGAACTGGCTGGAGGTGTGCGGGCAGCGCCCCGCCGAGGGGCTGGTCGCGGCGCTGGAAGCGGAGGTCGCCGCGCTGGTGCCGCAGTGAGCGCGCGGCCCCATGTGCTGCTGTCGGTCGCGGTGAGCGTCGATGGCTACATCGATGACGCGAGCCCGCAGCGGCTGCTGCTCTCCAACGCCGCGGATTTCGACCGGGTGGACCGGGTGCGGGCCGAGTCCGACGCCATTCTGATCGGCGCCGAGACGCTGCGCCGGGACAATCCGCGGCTGCTGGTGAACAGCGCCGAGCGCCGCGCCGCCAGGCAGGCGGCGGGCAAGCCCGAGTACCCGCTCAAGATCACCGTGACCGCGCTCGGCGACCTCGACGCCGGGCTGCGGTTCTGGCACCACGGCGGCGCCAAACTCGTCTACACCACCGACGCGGGCCGCACCCGGCTCGGCGACCGGCTGACCGGGCTGGCCGAGATCCACAGCCTCGGCCCCGAGCTCGACCCGGCCGCGCTGCTCGACGATCTCGGCGCGCGCGGGATCGGGCGGCTCATGGTGGAGGGCGGCACCCGGATGCACACCGCCTTCCTGGCCGCGGGGCTCGCCGACGAACTGCACGTCGCGGTGGCGCCGATCCTGGTCGGCGAGGCGGCGGCCCCGCGCTTCGTCGGCCAGGCAGCGTTCCCCGGCGGCCCGTCGCACCGCATGCGGCTGGCGGGGGTGGAGGCCGTCGGCGACGTGGCCGTCCTGCGCTATCTACCGCGCGGCGAGCCGCATCGGCGGCCGGGCCGCGCGGCCACCGAGGAGGAGAGCTGATGCCCGGCGACGACCACCGATTCCTGGAACGCGCCATCGCCCTGGCCCGGCTCAGCCCGCCAAGCGCGACGGCCTTCTCGGTCGGCGCGATCCTGGTGGCGGACGGCGTGGAGCTGGCGACCGGCTACTCGCGCGAGGGCGACGCGAAGAACCACGCCGAGGAGGCGGCGCTGGCGAAGCTGGCCGCCGACGACCCGCGGCTGCGCCGCGCCACGCTCTACAGCACGCTGGAGCCCTGCTCGCAGCGCGCCACGGCAAGCCGAAAACCGTGCACCCAGCGCGTGCTGGACGCCGGAATTCCGCGCGTGGTGATCGCCTGGCGCGAGCCGGCCACCTTCGTCGCCGACTGCGTCGGCGTGGAGCTGCTGCGCCGGCACGGCGTCGAGGTGCTGGAGCTGCCCGAGCTGGCCGAGGCGGCGCGCGCAGTGAACCGCCACCTCGACCTCTCCTGAGCGATCAGGGCGGTCCGAGCACCCCGACCGTGAGCGAGACGGTGCCGTTCTTCGCCACCGACGAGCCCGCGCTCGGCTGCTGGCCGATCACCTTGCCGACCGCGAGCGTGTCGAAGGTGCCCTGGGTGGACTGGTCGATCTGCCCGGCGCCGCCGGACCAGCCCTCGGCGCGCAGCCGGTCGACAGCCTGCGCGACGGTGAGCCCGACCAGCGACGGCATCCGGACCTGCTCACCGCTGGACACCTGCACGGTGACGGTGGAGCCCTTCTCCGCGGTGGTGCCGCCGGACGGCGTGGTCGCGACCACCTCGCCCTTCGGCTTGCTGGACTGGACTTCCTGGATCACGATCTCGAACCCGGCGCTGTCCACCAGGTTCGGCTGCGCGACATTGATGTCCTGACCCACCACATTGGGCACCCGCACCTGCTCCGGCCCGGTGCCGATGGTGACGAGCACGGCGCCGTCGACATCGATCCGCGACCCCGCCGACGGCTCCTGCGCGATCACCTTGTCGCGCTCCTGGTCACCGGAGGGCTGCTTGCGGAGGTTCGGGTCCAGCCGCAGCCCCTTGGAGTTCAGCTCCTGCTCGGCCTGCTGCTGGGTGAGGCCGTCCAGCCGGGGCACCTGCACCTGCTGCGGGCCGGTGGAGACCTGCACGGTGATGGTGCTGCCCTCGTCCGCCCGCGAGCCGCCGAGCGGCTGGGTGGCGATCACATTGCCCGCCGCCACCCTGGCGTCCGGCTTCTCCTGGATGGCGACGCTGAAGCCGAGCTGCTGCAGCGAGGTCTGCGCCTGCGCGGCGGGCTTGCCGGAGAGGTCGGGAACGGCCTTCTGGTCCGGCTTGCTCCCCGGGCCGAGGAACGCCCAGAACAGCCCGAACGCCACCAGCACCGCGGCCGCGACGCCGAGCGCTAGGTAGGCCGAGCGGCGGCGCTCGTTCTGCTCCGGCGGCTCCGCGTCGTCCGGATCCTCGCGCCGCTCCACCGTGCGGTAGCTGCGCGGGGCGGGCTCCTCGGAGTCGATGATGGTGGTGCGATCCTCGTCGGTCATCACCATCGGCGCGCTCGGCTTCTGCCCGCCGAGCACCCGGATCAGGTCGGCGCGCATCTCGGCGGCGCTCTGGTACCGGTTGGCGGGGTTCTTGCTCATCGCCTTGAGCACGACGGAGTCCAGCTCGCGCGGGACGCCGGAGTGCACGTGCGACGGCAGCCGGGGATCCTCCCGCACGTGCTGGTAGGCGACGGCGATCGGCGAGTCGCCGGTGAAGGGCGGCTCGGCGGTGAGGATCTCGAAGAGGACGCAGCCGACCGAGTAGACGTCGGAGCGGGCGTCGACGGTCTCGCCGCGGGCCTGCTCGGGGGAGAGGTACTGGGCGGTGCCGATCACCGCGGCGGTCTGCGTCATGGGGTTGGCGCTGTCCGCGATGGCGCGGGCGATGCCGAAGTCCATGACCTTCACCGCGCCGGAGCGGTTGATCATGATGTTGGCCGGCTTCATGTCGCGGTGCACGATGCCGGCGTTGTGGCTGAAGTCGAGCGCGGCGCAGACGTCGGCGATGACCTCCATCGCGCGCCGCGGCGGCAGCGGGCCCTTGCCGCGCACCAGGTCGCGCAGGGTGTCGCCGTCGACGTACTCCATCACGATGTACGGCAGCGGGCCGCCGTCGATCTCGGCCTCGCCGGTGTCGTAGACGGCGACGATGGCCGGGTGGTTCAGCGCGGCCGCGTTCTGCGCCTCGCGCTTGAAGCGCAGGTAGAAGGTGGGGTCGCGGGCCAGGTCGGCGCGGAGCACCTTGATCGCCACGTCCCGGCTGAGCCGGACGTCGCGGGCCTTGTGCACCTCGGACATCCCGCCGAACCCGATGATCTCGCCCAGCTCGTACCGGGAGCCGAGATTCTTCGGGGTCGTCATTGTTGTCCTTGCCACGGGGTGAAGGGCGCGCGGGAAGTGGAGTCCGCCCCCTGGGCACCGGGGGCGTCGGGGAACGGCAGGTCGAGCGTGGGGAAGCGGGAGCGCGACGTCGTGCTACCCGCGGTGGTGGTTGGCTTGGTCGTGCTCGGCGCGCTGCTCGGCGGCACCGTCGTCGTGGTCGGCGCCTGCGTGCTGGTCGGGGCCTCCGTCGTGGTCGGCGGCGGCTCGTAGCTGGGCTCCGGCTCCGGCTGGGGCGCCTGCCTGGTGGTGGTGATCGGCGCGGGCGGCGGCGGGGCGATCGGGGCCTGCGTCGTGGTCGGCGCCGGGGTGTTCTCCGGGTTGGTGTCGCCGCCGAAGAGCAGGTAGATCACTGCGCCGCCGAGCAGCACCGCGCCGATGCCGAGCGCGATCAGCCAGTTCCGGGTGGACTTGTTCTCGTCCCTGCGGTCCGGGGTGCCGCCCGCGGGCGGGATCCGCTGCGCGTGCGCGGTGGCCGGGGCGTGGCCGTGCGTGGGCGGGCCCGCGTGCGCGACGGCGTTCGCGGCGGGCGCCGAGTAGCGCACGGTGGCGCCCTCGTAGGTCTGCTGGCCGGACGGGATCATCGCGGTCGGGCCGGGGGGGAGCACCCGGGTCGCGCCGGTCATCGAGCCGGTGGCGCCGGCGCGCGGCGGCGGCGGGCGGCGCCCGGCCTTGACCGCGGCGACGGCGTCGGCGAACTCGCCGCCGCTGCCGTAGCGCTGGTTCGGGTCCTTGGCCATGACGATCTCGATCAGCTCGCGCACATTGGCGGGCAGATCGGCCGGCATCGGCGGCGGCGCCTCGCGCACGTGCTTCATGGCGACGGTGATGGCGCCGTCGCCGGTGAAGGGCCGCTGCCCGGCCAGCGCCTCGTAGCCGACCACGCCGAGCGAGTAGACGTCGGAGGAGGCGGTGGCGTCCTCGCCGACCGCCTGCTCCGGCGCGATGTACTGGGCGGTGCCCATCACCATGCCGGTCTTGGTGACCGGCGAGGCGTCGACCGCCTTGGCGATGCCGAAGTCGGTGATCTTGACCTGCCCGGTCGGCGTCACCAGGATGTTGCCCGGCTTGACGTCGCGGTGCACAACGCCGGCGACGTGCGCCGCCTCCAGCGCCCGGCCGGTCTGCTCCAGCATGTCGAGGCCCTGCACGACGGAGAGCCGGCCGAGCCGGTTCAGCACCGCGTTCAGCGGCTCACCCTGCACCAGCTCCATGACCAGGTAGGCCATCTCGCCGCCGGAGGGGTCGAGCGTCTCGCCGTAGTCGTAGATGCCCGCGATGCCGGAGTGGTTCAGCTGCGCGGTGGTCTTCGCCTCGGTGCGGAAGCGCTGCCGGAAGGTCGGGTCGGTGGAGAACTCGGACTTGAGCACCTTGACGGCCACCCGGCGGTCCAGCCGGGTGTCGAGGGCTTCCCACACCTGCCCCATGCCACCGGTGGCGATGAGCCGGTGCAGGCGGTATCGGTCGGCGATCATGGCGCCGTTGTTCAGCACTGGGGCCCCCGTACATTCACTCGCACGTCCATTTGTTCAGCCCCCTCGCAGCCCGGCGTCGAGCACCGCGCGCGCCACCGGAGCCGCCACCGAGCCACCGGTCGCGGCCAGCGCGCGATCCCCGCCGTTCTCGACGATCACCGCGATGGCGATCTTCGGGTTCTGGGCGGGCGCGAAGGCGATGTACCACGCGTGCGGGGGGGTGTTCCGTGGGTCGCTGCCGTGCTCGGCGGTGCCGGTCTTGGAGGCGATCTGGTATCCGGACCGCCCGCTGCCGGCGGTGTTGTTCTCCGAGGCGATCATCAGGTTGGTCAGCTGTGACGCTACCTGGGCGCTGACCGCCTGTCCCACCGAGACCGGCTCGGTGCGGGAGAGCTCGCTGAGGTCGGAGCCCTGGGTCTGGTCGACCAGGTACGGCTCCATCCGGACGCCGCCGTTGGCGACGGTCGCGGCGACGACGGCGTTGTCCAGCGGGGTCAGCGCGACATCGCGCTGGCCGATGCTGGACTGGCCGAGCGCGGCCGCGTCCGGGATGCTGCCGACGGTGCTCTCCGCCACCGGGATCGGGATGCCGCGGTGCGGGCCGATGCCGAAGGCGGCGGCCTCGTCCTTGAGCGCGGCCGCCCCGACCCGCTGGCTCAGCTCGACGAAGGCGGTGTTGCAGGAGAAGCGGAAGGCGTCGTACAGCGAGGCGGTGCCGCCCCCGCCGCAGGTATTGCCGTTGTAGTTCTCCAGCGTGGTGCTGGTGCCGGGCAGCGTGATCGTCGGCGCGGCGGTGAGCTGGTCCTCCGGCCTGACGACATTGGCGGAGAGCGCGGCCGCGGTGGTGATCACCTTGAAGGTGGAGCCGGGCGGGTAGGTCTGCGAGACGGCCCGGTTCAGCATGGGCTGGTCCGGGTCGTCGCTGAGTTCGTCGTAGGCCTGGGAGACCGCGGCGCCGTCGTGCCCGGAGAGCCGGTTCGGGTCGTAGCTCGGGGTGGAGACCATGGTCAGGATCTTGCCCGAGGACGGCTCGATCGCGACCACCGAGCCGGTGTAGCCCTTGCTGGTGAGCTGGTCGTAGGCGACCTGCTGCATGGCCGGGTTCAGCGTGGTCACCACGTTCGCGCCGCGCGGGTCGCGCCCGGCGATCATGTCGATCAGCCTGCGGCCGAAGAGCTGGCTGTCCGAGCCGTTGAGCAGCGAGTCCTCCGCGCGCTCCAGCCCGGTGCTGCCGTAGTTCATCGAGTAGAAGCCGGTGACCGGGGCGTAGGCGGCGGGCTCGGTGGGGTAGGTGCGCAGGTACTTGTACCGGTCGTCGGTCGCCACCGAGCTGGCGAGCACGGTGCCGCCCGCGGCGATCTGGCCGCGCTGGCGGGAGTACTCGTCCAGCAGGACGCGCGAGTTGCGCGGGTCGAGGCGGTAGTCGTCGGCCTTGATGACCTGCACGTAGGTCGCGTTCATCAGCAGCGCCACGATCATGACCATCACCGCGACCGCGACCCGGCGTAGGGGGGTGTTCATTCCTGGGGCCTCGCTTCCCGTCGGCGCCCGATCATCTCGGTCTGTGCCTCGGCGAGCGGGGCGGCGGGCTCCCTGCGCGCCACCGGCGCCGGCGCGCGGGCGGCGTCCGAGATCCGGATCAGCAGCGCGAGCAGCGCGTAGTTGGCCAGCAGCGACGAGCCGCCGTACGAGACGAACGGGGTGGTGAGGCCGGTCAGCGGGATCAGCTTGGTGACGCCGCCGACCACGACGAAGACCTGCACCGCGATGGTGAAGGCGAGCCCGGCGGCGAGCAGCTTGCCGAAGCTGTCGCGCACCGCGAGCGCGGTGCGCAGCCCGCGCACCACCAGCATCAGGAACAGGATCAGCACGGCGGCCAGCCCGATCAGCCCGAGTTCCTCGCCGATGGTGGTGACGATGAAGTCGGTCTTGGCGAACGGCACCTGCGAGGGCCTGCCGCTGCCGAGCCCGGTGCCGGCGAGCCCGCCGGTGGCAAGGCCGAAGAGCGACTGCGAGATCTGGTAGCCGGTATTGCTGTAGTCCTCGAACGGGTGCAGCCAGGTGTCCACCCGCACCCGGACGTGGCCGAAGAGCTGGTAGGCGAAGACGAAGCCGACCCCGAGCAGCGAGAAGCCGATGAGCAGCCACCCCACCCGCTCGGTGGCGATGTAGAGCATCACCAGCACGGTGCTGAAGATCAGCAGCGAGGTGCCGAGATCCTTCTCGAAGACCAGCACGCCGATGCAGACGATCCAGACCACCAGGATCGGCCCGAGGTCGCGGGCGCGCGGGAACTCCATGCCGAGGAAGCGCTTACCCGCGACGGTGAAGAGATCGCGCCTGGCGACCAGCACCGAGGCGAAGAAGATGATCAGCAGGATCTTGGCGAACTCGCCCGGCTGCAGGCTGATGCCGGGCAGCCGGATCCAGATCTTGGCGCCGTTGGCCTCGGAGAAGCGTCCGGGCAGCAGCGCCGGAATGGCCAGCGCGACCAGCCCGACCAGGCCGAGGGTGTAGCTGTAGCGGGCGAGCGTGCGGTAGTCGCGCAGCACGACGAGCACGCCGATGAAGACGATCATGCCGATCGCGGTCCAGAGCACCTGCGAGTTGGCGTCCGGCGACGGCGCCTCGGAGCCGTTGTAGGCGGCGCTCTGCGCGGCGGCCAGGTCGAGCCGGTGGATCAGGACCAGCCCGAGGCCGTTGAGCAGCGCGGCGATCGGCAGCAGCAGCGGGTCGGCGTACGGCGCGAAGCGCCGCACCGCCAGGTGCGCGATGCCGAAGAGCGCCAGGTAGGCCAGCCCGTACTTGGCGATCTCCCAGGTGATCGACTGCTCCTGGCTCGCCTCGACCAGGAAGAGCGAGGCGGTGGTGATCACCGCGGCGAAGCCGAGCAGCAGCAGCTCCGCGTTCCGCCGCGTGGTCGGCGGTGGCGCGGGCGCGAAGCCGCCGGGCGGGCTGGGGTACCCCCCGGCCTGCGGCGGTGCCGGAGCGGACATCAGTCCGTCACCCGGCAGTTCTCCCCCGCGATCTGGGGGGTGGACGGCTGCGTCGGCTCCGGCTTCGGCGTCGGAGGCTGGTTCTCCTGACCCGGCTGCGGCTCGGCGGGCGGGGCGGGCGCGGGCTCCGGCGCCGGGGCAGCCGGCTCGGGCGAGGCGGCGGGCTGCGGCGCGGGGGTGCTGGGCTGCGTCGTCGGCGTGGTCGCCTTGACGCAGGCGGGCAGCAGCTCGCGCTGCGCCAGCACCTCCATCTGGTCCTTCGCCTTCTCCAGCGAGCCCGGCGGCAGCCCGCGCTCGACCTGGTCGCGGCCGGTCTGCTCCAGGTCATCGACCTTCAGCGGCAGGCAGCCGGCCGGCTGGTCGGTGCCGGGGACGGCGAGCGTCAGCTGCCCGGTCTTGCTCACGCAGCCGACCAGGTCGACATCGTGCACCGACCAGCCGAGCACGGTGCCGGGCAGCCCGCGCAGGATCACCACCGAGCCGTTGTCGGCCCCGACGTAGTAATTGCTGCGGATCATCTTGTACCCGACGATGAGCCCGATCCCGACCGCGATCACCAGCGCGACGGCGAGCGCGATCCAGCGCAGCCTCTTGGACTTGGCGGGCGGCTCCGGCTCCGGACTCGCGGCGCTGCGCCGCGGCGTGCTCTGCCGGGGCGGGCGGATGGCGGCGGCCCGGCCGGCGGCGGTGTTCGGCGGCGGCGTGTCGTCGTCCACCCCGGAGGCGGCGCCTGCCACGATCGGGTGGCTCTGGCCGTAGTCGAGGTCGATGACGTCGGCGACGACCACGGTGACATTGTCCGGGCCACCGCTGCGCAGCGCGAGCTCGATGAGCCGGTCGGCGCACTCGTCGGTATTGCCCTCACGCATGGTGTTCGCGATGGTCTCGTCGCTGACCACGTCGGAGAGGCCGTCCGAGCAGAGCAGGTAGCGGTCGCCCGCCTTGGCCTCGCGCATGACCAGCGTCGGGTCGATCTCGTTGCCGGTGAGCGCCCGCATGATCAGCGAGCGCTGCGGGTGCGTGTGCGCCTGCTCGGGGGTGATGCGGCCCTCGTCGACCAGCGACTGCACGAAGGTGTCGTCCCTGGTGATCTGGGCCAGCTCGGCGTCGCGGAGCATGTACGCCCTGGAGTCGCCGATGTGCACCATGCCGAGCTTCTTGCCCGCGAAGAGGATCGCGGTCAGCGTGGTGCCCATGCCGTCGAGCTCGGGCTCCTCCTCGACCTGGTCGGCGATCGCGGCATTGCCCTCGCGGGTGGCGTGGTCCAGCTTGCCGAGCAGGTCGGGACCGGGTTCGTCGTCGTCGAGGTGGGCCAGCGCGGCGATCATCAGCTGTGAGGCGACCTCGCCCGCGGCGTGGCCGCCCATCCCGTCCGCCAGGGCGAGCAGGCGGGCGCCCGCGTAGACGGAGTCCTCGTTGTTGGCCCGGACGAGACCGCGGTCGCTGCGCGCTGCATAGCGGAGAACAAGTGTCACGATCGGAGCTCGATCACTGTTTTGCCGACTCGCACCGGGGTGCCGAGCGGAACACGAACGGGGGTGGTGACTTTCGCACGGTCGAGATACGTGCCGTTGGTGGAGCCGAGATCCTCGACGTACCAGTCGTCACCGCGCGGTGAGATCCGGGCATGCCGGGTGGAGGCGTAGTCGTCGGTGAGTACCAGCGTGGAATCGTCCGCACGCCCGATCAGCACCGGCTGGGTGCTGAGCGTGATGCGGGTGCCGGCGAGTGAACCATGAGTCACCACAAGGAATTTGGCGCCCTTCTGGCCTCGGCTGAAGGAAGGCAGCACCGTCGACCCGCGTGTGGCCCTGGGCTGTATCCGGATGCCGGATGCCGCGTAGATGTCGCTGCGCAAGGTCCGCAGGATAGCCCACACGAACAGCCACAGCAGCAGCAGGAACCCCGCACGGGTCACTTGCAGAATCAGTCCCTGCACGGCGTTCCACCTCCTGTTCACCGTGTGCGCGGACGACGACGGCGGCTCGAGAGCCCCCATCGGCTTGCTGACCTCACCCGGCTCGGATTCGTCCGACGAGCCGCGCGTGGATTGGCAGCATCATAGGGCCGAAGGCCGGGTGTGAACACGGTACGACGGCGCCTACGGCTGCCGTCGTACCTGTGATCTGGTTGGCGAGCTTACGGGATCAGACGATTCGGATCAGGATCTCGGAGTGTCCGGCCCGGATCACATCGCCGTCCGCGAGCTGCCAGTCCTGCACCGGAGACCCGTTGACCAGCGTCCCGTTGGTGGAACCGAGATCCGAGAGCATGGCGGTCTGGCCGTCCCAGCGAACCTCGATGTGCCGGCGCGAGACGCCGGTGTCCGGCAGCCGGAAGTGCGCGTCCTGGCCGCGGCCGATGATGTTGCTTCCCTCCCGGAGCTGGTAGGTGCGGCCACTGCCGTCGTCCAGCTGGAGGGTGGCCTGGAAGCCGGAGCCGGCCGCGGGGGCCGCGTAGCCGGGCTGGGCCGCCGGTGCCGCCGCGCCGCCGCCCGCGTAGCCGCCGCGCTCGCCGTAGCCGGCCTGCTGGCCCGCGTAGCCGCCGCGCTCCTCGGCGCCGTAGCCGCCGCCCTGGCCGTAGCCGGGCTGCTCGCCGTAGCCGGGATCGCGGTAGTCCTGCTCCGCGCCGTAGCCCGGTGCCGCACCCGGCGCCTGGCCGTAGCCCGCGGGCGCGGCCGCGCCACCGCCCGCGTAGCCGCCGCGCTCGCCGTAGCCCGCGCCCGCCTGGCCGTAGCCCTGCTCGCCGTACCCGGCCTGCCCGCCCGCGCCGTACCCGGGCTGGCCGTAGCCGGGCTGCTGCTCCGCGCCGTAGCCGCCCTGCTGCTCGGCGCCGTAGCCGGGCTCGCCGTAGCCGGGCTGGGCGCCGCCGCCGTAGCCGGGCTGCTCGGCGCCGTAGCCGCCGCCCTGCTGGCCGTAGCCGCGCTCCGCGCCGTATCCGGGGGGCTGCCCGCCGTACCCGCCCTGCTGCTGCTCGTAGCCGGGCTCGGAGTAGGCCTGCGGCGCGCCGCCCGCGCCGTACCCGCCCTGCTGGCCGTAGCCGCCGGGCTGCTCGCCGTAGGACCGGCCCGCGCCGTACCCGGGCTGCTCGCCGTAGCCCTGCTGGCCGTAGCTGTTCTGGTAGTCGCCACCGGCCTGGTAGTCGCTGTAGCCCTCCGGCGCGCCGCCGCGGCCGTAGTCGTCGCCGTAGGCGCCGTTCTGCGGCCGGCCCGCGGGCGGCGGTGCGTACCCGCGGTTGCGTGGATCGGACTCCGCGGGCTCACGGCTCGGGTCGTAGCCAGAGTTCTGCGTCATGGGGCCAGCTCCTGGTTGCGGGTTTGCGGGTCGTTGGTGCGCAGCTCCGGGCGGCGAAGCGGACGCCCCCGATCGGCCAGGAGCCGGAGCTCCGCGGCCGACGTCGGGATCCACCCGGCCGCTCGCCCTGAACTGTCCGGTGTGCAGCGTAGGGGATGCCTCGAATGCCACGTGTACTTCGCCGTACGTCTGCCACCCCTGATCGCGGATGTAGTCGTGCAGGTGCTTGGCGAACGCCTTGCTGGTGAGCTCGGAATCTGCGGCGAGTTGCTCGTGATCGGACGTGGCGACGGTGATCACATAACTGTTCGGCGCGAGCAGGTGCCCGCCGCCGACGTCCTGGACCCGATCGGACGCCTCACGCTGCAGCGCCGCCTCCACTTCCTGGGGGACGACGCTGCCACCGAAGACGCGAGCGGCCGCATCACCGACGGCGCCTTGCAGACGCCGCTCGAATCGATCGACGATGCCCATCTCAGCCTCCCTCCGGTGTGTGGACTCCTACCGATCCGTAACAACGACACAACTGGTTGGCGTGTCGTGGTTCGAGCACGTTCACTGCATGATATCCACGATCCTCCACCCCTGTAACTCCCGGAAAGCCCAGGAGGTTCCCGGGATGGTCAAGGACTGGTCACAGGGTGTCAACAGGCGATTTCGGTTTCGCCGAGGCTGCGTGATACGGTCTTCGAGTCGCTCGGGCGAGTGGCGGAATGGCAGACGCGCTGGCTTCAGGTGCCAGTGTCCGTAAGGACGTGGGGGTTCAAGTCCCCCTTCGCCCACAGCTCGGAAACCCGGTCCATCGGATCGGGTTTTTCGCGTTTCCGGGGCCGCTCACCCCACCCCGCGCCGCCCGGCGAGCACGTGGAACGGGAGCGCGGTGCCCTCCGGGCTGCTGCGCTGCACCCGGAAGCCGCTCTGCTCCAGCGCGCCTGCCACCTCGTCGACGGCGCGCAGCCGGAAACCGTGCGCGGTGAAGGGCAGCTTCGCCATCGCCTCCGGGTCGCCGATGCCGACCACCGCGACCCCGCCGGGGCGGATCGTCCTGGCGAGTTCGGTACAGGCGGCGGCCAGCTCCTCGACGAAGTACACCGTGTTGACGGTGATCGCGGCGTCGAGCACGCCGTCCCGCAGCGGCAGCGCGGTGAGCGAGCCCTCGGCCACCTGCAGGGTGCCGGAGCGCACCTGCGGCGCGAACCGCTTGCGCGCGCTCGCGATCATGTCGGGGGAGAGCTCGACGCCGTGCACGATGCCGCTGGAGCCGACCTTGTCCAGCAGCATGGCCAGCCCGGCCCCGCCGCCGAAGCCGAGGTCGGCCACGGTCGCCCCCGGCGTGATGCCCGCCGCCGCGACGGCGGCCGCCACCGCGGGGCGATTGCTCCGATTCAGCATCCCGGCCACCACCGTGCCGAGAATTCCGTGCGGATTGCCGAGCTGCCCGGCCAGGGTGCCGAGGGCGCGAGCGCGCAGACCTGCCATACCGCCATGCTAGCGAGCCGGGGCCCGCCATGAATTGCGCTCTGCGCGGCTCGAACTCGCCGGCCTCAGCGGGCGGCGGGGCCGGTGGCCAGGCCGCGCGCGACCACCCCGACCACGGCATCGATCGCCGCGTCCCGTTCCAGCCGGGAGAAGACGCCGTCCAGCAGCAGCGCGGCGACGCCGTGCACCGCCGCCCAGGCGGCGACCTCGGCGTCGGGGCGGTCCTCGGGTGCGGTGTACCCGGTCTCGACCAGCTCGTCCAGGAGCGTGGACAGCAGCGCGAAGGCGGGCTCGTCACCGGCCAGCGCGCCGGTATTGGCCGGGGCGCAGAAGGCGGTGCGGAAGAGCCCCGGCTCGCGCAGCGCGAAGGTGATGTAGCCGCGGCCCGCCGCGCGCAGCCGCTCGATGGCGGGCGCGCCGGGGTCCACATCGGCCGACATGGCGGTGAAGAGCGTGCGCTGGGCCTGCTGCTGGGCCGCCTGCAGCAGCGCCTCCTGATTGGTGAAGTGCCGGTACGCCGCCGTCGGCGTCACCCCGACCTCGCGCGCCGCGGCCCGCACCGTCACCGCGCCGGGCCCGCCGCGCACCGCCAGCGCGCCCGCCGCCTGGACCAGGGCATTGCGCAGGTCGCCGTGGTGGTAGACGCCCGCCGGCTTCTTCTTCGTCACCCGCTCGATGTTGACGCCCGTACACATCATGTGGCAAGTTAACGCCCATAAAGTTTATGGATGTACACATTGAGGGAGCGGGGATGTTCGAAAAACTCGGCGGGTTCGTCGTCCGCCACGCGCGGCTGGTGCTGATCGCCGGCGTACTAGCGCTGCTCGGCGGTGGGCTGCTCGGCGCCACCGCCTTCGGCAAGATGCAGTCCGGCGGCCAGACCGATCCCGGCGCCGAGTCCAGCCTGGCCGCGAGCAGGCTCGCCGCGGAGTTCGGGACCGACAGCGACTACGTCTTCCTGGTCACCGCGGAGCGCGGCATCGACGACCCGGAGGCCGCGGCGGCGGGGCGGGCGCTGGCCGCGCGGCTCGCCGCCGACGACCGGCTGGTGAACGTGGTCTCGTACTGGGACACCGGCTCGCCCGCCATGCGCGCCGCCGACGGCGGCGCGGCGGTGGTGCTGGCCGGGAACGCGGCCACCGACCCGGCCGAGCAGGACCGCGCCGCCGCGGAGATCGTGGCCGCGTACCAGGCGGACGGCGCACCGGTGCGGGTGCTCGTCGGTGGCGGCTCGGCCGTCTTCCACGCGGTCTCGGAGCAGATCGGCTCGGATCTGGCGCTGGCCGAGGCGATCGCGGTGCCGCTCATCCTGATCCTGCTCGTGCTCGCCTACGGCAATGTGGTGGCCGCGCTGCTCACCCTGGTGGTCGGCGGCATCGCCATCCTCGGCACCTTCGCCGAGCTCTCGGTGCTCGGCTCGATCACCGACGTCTCGATCTACGCGGTCAACCTCACCACCGGGCTCGGCCTCGGCCTCGCCGTGGACTACGGCCTGCTCATGGTCGCGCGGTTCCGGGAGCACCGGTCGGCGGGGCGGAGCCCGGACGAGGCGGTGGCCGGCGCCGTCGCCACCGCGGGCCGCACCATCGCCTTCAGCGCCGCGACGGTGGTGGCCGCGCTGGCCGCGCTGGTGATCTTCCCGCAGTACTTCCTGCGCTCCTTCGCCTACGGCGGCATCGGCGTGGTGGCGATCGCCGCGGTGGCGGGCGTGGTGGTGCTGCCCGCGCTGCTCGCGGTGCTCGGCGCGCGGGCGGATGCCTGGAAGGTGCCCGGCGTGCGCGGCATCCGCGGCGATGCGGCGCCGTTCTGGCGGCGGGTGGCCGATTTCGCGCTGCGCCGCCCGGTGCTGGCCGGGCTGCCGGTGCTCGCGCTGCTGCTGCTGGCCGCCGCGCCGCTGCTCGACGTGCGGTTCGGTACCCCGGACGACCGGGTGCTCCCGGCCACCACCGAGGTGCGGCAGGTCGGCGACGCCATGCGCGCGGACTTCGGCGGCGGCGATCTCAACTCGCTGACCGTGGTGACCACCGGCGCGGTCGCCCCCGCCGCGCTGGCCGGGTACGCCGCCGCGCTCTCCGGGGTGGCCGGGGTGACCCAGGTGGACTCCGCCGCGGGCACCTTCGCCGATGGCGCGCTGCGGGCGAGCTCGCCCGCGGACACCCGCTTCGCCCGGCCCGAGGCCCAGCGGCTGACCGTGCTCACCGAGCTGGACCGGGAATCGCCGCAGGCCCGCGAGCTGGTGGACCTCGTGCGGGCGGTGCCCGGACCGCCGGGCAGCACCGCGCTGGTCGGCGGCCAGGTGGCCGAGCTGCGGGACAGCCTGGCCTCGATCGGGTCACGGCTGCCCTACGCCGTCGGCTGGATCGTGATCTCGACCTTCGTGCTGCTCTTCCTCTTCACCGGGAGCGTGGTGCAGCCGCTGCGCGCGCTGCTCTCCAACGCGCTCAGCCTGGCCGCGACGCTCGGCCTCATGGTGTGGGTGTTCCAGCAGGGGCACTTCGCGGGGCTGCTCGGCTTCACCCCGGCGCCGCTGGACGTCTCGATGCTGCTGCTGCTCTTCTGCATCACCTTCGGGCTGTCCATGGACTACGAGGTCTTCGTGATCAGCCGGATCAAGGAGCTGCGCGATTCCGGCCTCGGTGACGAGGAGGCCGTGGTGCAGGGGCTGGCGCGGACCGGGCGGCTGGTGACCACGGCCGCGGCGCTGATCTCGATCAGCTTCCTCGCCTTCGTGGTGAGCGATGTGCGCTTCATCCAGTTCTTCGGCCTCGGCGCCGGGCTCGCCATCCTGATCGACGCCACCCTGGTGCGCGGCGTGCTGGTGCCGGTGAGCATGCGGCTGCTCGGCCCGGCGGCCTGGTATGCGCCGCGCCCGCTCCGGCAGGTGCACCGCCGCTTCGGGCTGGCGGAGGCGTGACGAGGGGTTACAGAAGCTGATCTTGATTTCTGCCCGCGTAACCGGACTTCGGGTCGGTTATGCGGGCAGAATCGCGTGGTTACCGGCTCAAATGTGCCTCTGAGCTGCCGGATAGACGTCCGATCCGGTCTCGCGGCCCGGTATCCGCTACCTCGCGGCGATCGTGAGGTCGCCCAGCGGGGCCCGAGTTTCACAGAGTGTCCAGCTCGGTGTCCGTCAATCGTTCGCGTTAACGCCGGTTCATATCGTTTCCGCAGGTCGCGGTCGGAGTGAGGTGAAGATCACACTGCGGATTCGGGTTGCGGTGGCGGTGCTCGGAGGGCCCCACCGCGGAGGTTTTCGGGGGTGTTTCACAGGCGGTGAAAACCGTGGTCGTACAAATGCAAGTACATCTGTGTGAACCGTCGCGGACGCGGCATGCAGTGAATTGCATCTGGAACCAACTCTAGGTTTTTTTCTGCGTGATCAATCGGTGGCTATCTCCGTGAACATCCGGAAAACCCCTGGTGAAGATGGGTGTCATGGAAACATTCCGATTCCCGCGATCGGCGTCCGCAAACCATTCCGGAGCGCCCCCGGAAGTCGGGGCGCGCGCGTCGGGAGGCTCGGGGGCGAAGGTCCGAAAGGGGGTTTCCGGGGCTGCTCCGGCTTCGCCTCCGATGCGAAGAATCGGCCCCGCCGCCGGGGTTGCCGGCGGGCTGCCGCACCCCTGCTGACCTCGGCCGGGAGGGTTGCGTCCAGATAACGACTGTGTAGAGTTGTCGGTAACGCTGGCCGCAGTTGAGCGGCGACTCGCTGCGGCCAGCGCAACTCAATGGGGGAGTAGGGAATTCGTCCCGACAGGAACCTCGGTGCAGGCCCGTTCGCGGCCCCGTGGTAGCGCTCCCGGAACCCTCGCTTTCCCCCTCGTTCACCGCTGCGGCTGCTCGGAGTTGGCTGGGGTGCGGGATTCGGTTCGCGGGATGGTGTCGTGAGGTGTGCCGGATGCTAGTTCAGGAACGAGTTATTCAGCGCGCGAGCGCTTTCCGGTCGGCGGCCGCCGCCGCGCGGCGGCCGGGGCCGAAGACGTAGGCGAGGAAGGCGATCTCGGCGGCCAGCCCCACCCCGATCCGGACCGGGGCGGGCCAGCCGCTGGGCGTCACGAAGCCCTCCAGCAGGCCCGAGACGAACAGCACCAGCACCAGCCCGAGCGCGATGGTCGCGGTGGCCCTGCCCTGCCTGGCGGCGGCCTCGATCCGGCTCAGCCTGCCCGGGTCGATAATGGTCCAGCCCAGCTTCAGCCCGGCGCCGCCGGCCACGAAGACCGCGGTCAGCTCCAGCATGCCGTGCGGCAGGATGAAGCCGAAGAAGGCGTCAAGCCGGCCCGCGTCGGCCATCAGCCCGGCGCTCACCCCCACGTTCACCGCGTTCATCACCAGCACGTAGACCGCGGGGAGGATGAGCGCGCCGGTGAAGAGCGCGACGGCGGCGACCAGGGCGTTGTTGGTCCACACCTGGGCGGCGAAGGCGTCGTTCGGGTGCTCCGAGTAGTAGGACTCGAAGGCGCCGCCCGCGTCGGTGAGGTGCGAGGTGTCCGACGGCAGGCCGAGCGCCCGGCGCGCCGAGCCCGACCCGGCCACCCAGGCCGCGACGCCGGTGGCGACCGCGAGGAAGAGCAGCGTCACCGAGACCCACCACGGCCACGCGCGGTAGACCGCGGCCGGGAAGCGGTGCGTGAAGAACCGGCCGACCTGCGCCCAGTTGTCCGAGTGGGTGCGCAGCACGCGGCCGCGGGCCCTGGTGAGCACCGCGCTCAGCCCGGCGACCAATTCGGGGTCGGGGCTGTGCTGCTGCAGCCGGGCCAGCTGCTGCGAGGTGAGGCGGTAGCGGGCCAGCAGCTCGTCCACCTCCTGCCCGGTGAGCCTGCGCTTGGTGGCGAGTTCGTCGAGCCGGGCCCAGGACCGGCGATGGGTGTAGCCGTACGCGTCGACGTCCATTCGGTTGCCTCCCACTCCCGCCGGTAGCAAGAATGCTAGGCGACATGGCTGCCTTCACCACGGGCGAAGCGGTCGCGCTCGAACTGCCGATCGCCCGCATCCCGACCCGCGCCACCGCGTTCCTCGTCGACGTGGTGCTCCAAGTCGTGCTCGCGCTGCTCGCCGCAGGCGGGTTGCTGGTGCTCGGCACCAGGTTCGACCTCGACTCCGCCTGGTTCGACGCGCTCGTCGTCGTGCTGATCGTCGGCGTGCTGATCGGCTACCCGGTGCTCTGGGAGACGCTGACCACCGGGCGCACGCCGGGCAAGTTCGTGCTCGGGCTGCGGGTGGTGCGGGCCGACGGCGGGCCGGTGGACCTGCGGCACACGCTGACCCGCGGGCTGGCCGGGGCCATCGTGGACTTCTGGCTGCTCGGGGTGTTCGGCGCGGTCGCCGTGCTCACCTCGCTCTGCTCGCCGAACGCGCGGCGGGTGGGGGATGTGCTGGCGGGCACCGTCGTGGTGCACGCGCAGCGGCGGTTGCCGCTGCCCGCGCTCGCGGTGCCGCCGCCGTGGCTGGCCGAGTGGGTCGCGCGCACCGACCCGACCGCGCTCCCCGACGATCTGGCGCTCGCGGTGCGCCGCTACCTCACCCGGCTCCCGGATCTCACCCCCGCCGCCGCGCACGACCTCGGGGTCGCGCTGGTGCGCGCGGTCTGCGCCGCGCTCGGCGTCCCCGCGCCCGGCACGCTGCCGCCGGTGCAGATTCTCGGCGCGATCGTGGCGGAGCGGCAGCGTCGGGCGCTGCCGGGGTTGCGCGGTCCGGTGCTGGTTCCGGGGGCCGGAAACGGCCTCGGCCCGGCGCTGCCCCAGCTCGTGCCCGTCGGGGGCGCGGCGCCCGGTCCGTCGCCGTGGAGCCCGCGGGCGGCGCTGCCGGGCAGCGCTCCCGGCCTGCCGCCGAGCGGGACTCCCGGCGGCGGGAACGGCTTCGTGCCACCACCGGTGGGCTGAACCCCTACAGCGTCCCGGACTGCTTGAGCTCCAGGTACTCGTCCGCGAGCGCCTCGGGAAGCCGCTCCGGCCCGGCCGCCACAACGGCATACCCACCGCGCCGCAGCGCCTCGGTGACCACGGCGCGCTCCGCGAGCACCTGTTCGGCGGCGGCCGCCGTGTACGGATCACCGCCGCGCCCGGCCACCGCCGCCGCGATCTCCGGATCGGTCACCGAGACCAGCAGCACCCGGTGCCTGCGGGCGAGGACCGGAAGCACCGGAAGCAGGTTCTCCCGGACGGCGGCGCCGTCCAGCGCGGTGAAGAGCACCATGAGGCTGCGCCTGCGGCTGCGCCGGATGGCGGCGCGCACCAGCCCGGCGCAGTCGGTGTCGACCAGCGCGGGGGTGATCCCGGCGGTGGCGTGCAGCAGCCGCTGCTGCAGCTTGTTCCCGGTGACCCCGCGCACCTCGGCGCGCACCTCGCGGTCGAAGGCGAGCAGGTCGACGGTGTCGCCCGCCGCCGCGGCCAGCCCGCCGAGCAGCAGCGCCGCCTCGATGGCGGCATCCAGCCTGGTCCCTTCGCCGACCCGCCCCGCGGCCTGCCGCCCGGTGTCCACGAGCAGCACCACGTGCCGGTTCCGCTCCGGCCGCCAGGTGCGGACCAGCACGTCGGTGGCGCGGGCGGTGGCGCGCCAGTCGATGGCGCGCACATCGTCCCCGGCCACGTACTCGCGGAAGGAGTCGAACTCGGTGCCCTGGCCGCGCCTGTTCGCGACATTGCGGCCGTCCAGGTGCTGTAGCCGCTTGACCGCCGAGCGCAGCAGCTTCTCCGCGCGGAAGGCGGGCAGCGCCCGCACCCGCGCCGCGGCCTCGTAGCGGAACTGCCTGCCCGCCAGGCCGAGCGGTCCGCGCAGCCGCACCGTGACCGGCCCGGCGGCGCGGTCGCCGCGGTAGGTGGGGGTGAGCGTGGTGTGCAGCCGGGTCGTGGTCCCGGCCGGCAGGTCGAGCGGGTGCTCGCGGCCCGCGGCGCGGGCGCTGTCCGGCCAGTCGTCCCAGAGCGTGCCGCGCGCGGGGCGGCCGCCGGTATTGGTGACCACCAGCTCGACGCGTGCCTCCCGGCCGAGCCGGACCGTGGTGACGGGGTCGCGGCGCAGCGTCAGCTCGTCCCGCCGGGGCAGCGCGAGCACATCGACGAGCACCGCGAAGGCCAGCGCCGCGGTGGCCGCGACCACGCCGATCCAGGAGGGCAGCACCAGCGCGACGAGCAGCCCGAGCAGCCCCGCCGCGGCCGCCGTCCGGCCGGTGACGACCACGGCTTAGACCGGGACCGGGACGGCGTGCAGCAGCGCCGCCAGCACCGCCTCGGCGCTGGCGCCGTCCAGCTCCGCCTCCGGCCGGAGCTGCAGCCGGTGCCGCAGCACCGCGACCGCGACCACCTTGACGTCGTCCGGGGTGACGAAGCCGCGGCCGTTCAGCCAGGCGAAGGCGCGGGCCGCGGCCATCAGCGCGGTGGCGCCGCGGGTGGAGGCGCCGTGCTGCACGGCGGGCGCGGTGCGGGTGGCCCGGCACAGGTCGACGATGTAGGCGAGCACCTCGGGGGCGAGCGTCACCTGGGCGATGGCGGCGCGGCCCGCCGCGACGTGCGCGGCGCCCGCCACCGGGCGCAGCCCCGCGGCGTTCAGGTCGCGCGGGTCGAAGCCGCTGGCGTGCCGGTGCAGGATGCGGAACTCGTCGTCCCGGCCGGGCAGGTGGATGTCGACCTTGAACAGGAAGCGGTCCAGCTGCGCCTCGGGCAGCGGGTAGGTGCCCTCCTGCTCGATCGGGTTCTGCGTGGCGACCACGACGAACGGGTCGGGCAGCGGGCGCGGCGTGCCGTCCACCGACACCTGCCGCTCCTCCATCGACTCCAGCAGCGAGGACTGGGTCTTCGGCGGGGTGCGGTTGATCTCGTCGGCGAGCAGCAGGTTGGTGAAGACCGGGCCCTGCCGGAAGGTGAACTCGGCCGAGTGCGGGTCGTAGATCTGCGACCCGGTGACATCGCCCGGCATCAGGTCGGGGGTGAACTGCACCCGGGTGTGCGTGAGGTCGAGCGCGGTGGCCAGTGCCCGGACCAGCAGCGTCTTCGCGACGCCGGGCACGCCCTCCAGCAGCACGTGCCCCCGGCAGAGCAGGGCCAGCACCAGGTACATGACGGCGTCGTCATTGCCGACGACCGCCTTGCCGATCTCGGCGCGCAGCGCGGTGAACGCGGCGTGCGCGTCCGCCGCGGTGGGCGTGTGCGTGGTGTCCGTGCTGGTCATCCGAGCTCCGCTTCGATCAGATCAAGGTGGGTGGCGACGTGGTCGAGGGCGGCCGCGTCGGGGACCGGGCCGTACAGCGCGGCGTACAGCGGCGCGGGCTCCGCGCGCAGCCGGGCGGCGAGCACCGCGACCACCCGTTCCGGCCCGTCCTCCGGGTGCAGCCCGAGCCGCGGCCGGATCCGGCGCAGGGTGGCGCGGCGCAGCGTGGCCGCGATGTGCTCGTGGTCGCCGGAGCGGCGGTACAGCGCGGCCTGCCCGGCCAGCAGCTCGTTGGCCCGCACCTCGATCGGGCGCGGCTCGCCGACCAGCGCGCCGCGCCGCCGGGCCCGCCACCAGACCAGCACCGCCGCCGCGACCAGCAGCTGCAGCCCGCCGAAGGCGAGCGGGGCCGGGAGGCGGCTGAAGATGGAGTCCGAGCCGGGGCCGAAGCCGGGGAAGTCGATGTCGTCCGGGTAGTCGGTGGGCGGCGGGGGCAGCTCGGGCGGGGGTGGCTGCGGCGGGGACGTCGGCGCGCCGCAGCCCTGGAGCAGGGCGTAGAGCAGGAAGCCGAGGGCGATCGCGGCGGCGAGCGTGCCCCAGAAGCGCGGGTTGCGCAGGAGCCGGGGAAGTTCCGGCCGGTCGCGGCGGCGCTTGCGGGCCCGGCTCTCGACCTCGGGGCGCTCCTGCGGCTCCGGGGCCGGTGGGGGTGCGCCCGCGGAGTAGCGGTCGGCGTACTCGAGGCGGCGGTACTCGTCCTCGGTGGCGTGTCTGCCGCCGTAGACGACCTCGTCGAAGGAGCCGGCCGCCGGGTGCAGCGGGGTCGCGGATTCGAGCGGGAGCGTGGTCGAGGCGTCGTCCGCCGTCTCCTGCGCGGTGCGCGAGCGGCGGACCTCGAGCGTGCCGTTCTGCTCTAGCCCGCGCAGTACCGCGCGGAACCGCTCGCGCAGCGCGGTGTCGTAGTCGCGGCGGGCCGCCGCTGCCTCGGACGCGGCCCGATGCTCGGCCGCGGGGCCCAGCCGCGGTACGCCGGGCGCCCCGGAGCCGGTGCCCGGCCCGGGGCGCTTGCCCAGGTCGGGGCTCATCGGGGGCCGCCCGCGACCACGATGTCCCACCCCTCGCGGCGGCAGCGGCGGTCGACGTAGCAGACCACCCGGCCCGCGGCGTCGATCAGCTCGCCGATCGCGGCGATCAGCAGGGCACCGCCGGTGATCAGCAGGATCACCGCCCAGCGGTGCGTTCCGGTGTAGTCGGAGAGGTAGAGCGGGATGGCGAGCAGCGGCACCGCGAGCACGGTGAGCAGCAGCATCCGGCAGATCCAGAGCCAGGCGAGCGACCAGCTCGCACGGTCGGCGAGCAGCCGGGAGCGGGCCACCGCCGCCGCGTACGGCAGCTGCTCACCCAGCAGCAGCGGAATCACCAGGTAGTACCGCGCCCGCAGGTAGGCGAGCCACAGCACGCCCGCACCGCCGGTCAGCGGCAGCACGATCCCGCCGACGAGCACGCCGACGGGGGTGAACCAGAGCTGGTAGCGCAGCAGCCCGCCGAGCCGGGGGCGCAGCGCGACCAGCGCGGCCGTCGGACCGGCCTTACTGCCGTGCAGCGTGGCGAGGCCGAGCGCGACCGTGCAGCCTCGGATCAGGAAGCGCAGCAGCAGAATCGCGACCGCGGCGCCGAGCGCGGCGCCCCACCCGACCCCCGCGTCCGAGCCCTCGGTGAGCGCGGAGACCAGCGCCGTCACCCCGAAGACCAGCCCCTCGGCCAGCGCGACCCCGGCGGCGGTGAGCACCGCGAGCGCGACGACGTTCGCCTGGATCAGCGCGAACGGCTCGTCCAGCTGTTCGCGGAAGCTGAGCGGGCGCACCGGGACCGTCGTGCCAGGGGAGCCTGGTACCGGATCACCTCCCACCCCGACGGCACCGGCCGGGGCAGCGGCAGGTGACACGCGGCGAGTCTAACCGCAGGGACGGGCCAGCCGCGTCGGCTCCGGACGCCCGCGCAACGTCACCGATTCGCCGAGTTCCCAGCGCTCGGCCTCGGCCGGGCCGGCGGCGCGCACCGTGCTCTCCGAGCTGAGGACCAGCAGCGGCTCGCGCTTGGCGAGCTCGCAGAGCCGGGCCGCCTGGTTCACCGCGTCACCGATCACGGTGAACTCGTAGCGCTGCCGCGCGCCCACATTGCCCGCGACCACCCGCCCGGCAGCGACCCCGATGGCCGCGGTGAAATCGGTGTGCCCGACCAGCCTTTCGCGGATCGCGCGGGCGCAGGCCAGCGCCGACCCGGCCGCGTCGGCGAGCGGCGCCGGGGTGCCGAAGACCGCGAGCGCGGCATCGCCCTCGAACTTGTTGAGCAGCCCGCCGTGCCGCTCCACCTCGGCGACCACCACGTCGAAGAAGCGGTTCAGGATGGCGACGATCTCCGGCGCGGGCCTGCTCGCGGCCATGGCGGTGGAGCCGACGATATCGATGAAGAGCGTGGCGGCGTCGGTCTCCATGCCGCCGAGCACCGGGTCGCGCTCCAGCGCCGCGGCGGCGACATCGCGGCCGACGTGCCTGCCGAACAGGTCACGGAGCTGCTCGCGCTCGCGCAGCCCGGCGACCATGCGGTTGAAGCCGCTCTGCAGCTCGCCGAGCTCGGTGCCGTCGTAGACCACGACGGCGGCGTCCAGGCTGCCGTCCTCGACCAGCCGCAGCGCCCGGCGCACGCCGTTGATCGGCGCGACCGTGGCGGAGAGCGTCTGCGCGAGCAGCACCAGGCCGAAGACCAGGGTGGCGCCGCCGAACGAGAGCACGCAGACCGCGAGCCGCGCCGCGCTGACATCGTCCCTGGCCAGCGCCAGGATGGCGACCACCATGGTGCCCGCGACCGGAACGCCGGAGCCGAGCATCCAGACCAGCAGGGTGCGGCCGAAGACGCCGATCCCGCGGCGCCGCCTGGTCGGCGCCGCGTCCAGCACCCGCGCGGTCACCGGCCGCAGCGCGAACTCGATGAGCAGGTAGCTGTTGGCGCACACCACGATGGCGCTGAACGCGATGCCGAGCGCGACCTTGGGGATGAAGCGCGGATCGGCCAGCCCGGCCAGCACGGTGAGCAGCGTGACCCCGCCGAGCCAGAGCGCCGCCTGGTAGAGCACCAGCGTGCGCGGCACCCGCCCGGCCGCGATCTGCTCGGCCTCGGTCGGCACGTGGTCCGGGTCGATGGCCCAGCGCAGCGCGCGCAGCCCGCCGGTGGTGCCCCACCAGACCCCGATCAGAATCGCGACCAGGGCGTAGACCGGCGCCGCGATCACGGTCGGCAGCAGCTCCCCGGTGAACACCGACGGGCCGGGCAGCACGAAGCCGATCAGCGCGATCGAGACCACGATGCCGACGAAGTTGGCCAGCACGATGGAGACGGTGAGCAGCCCCTGGATCCGGAGCCGGCGCAGCCCGGCCGGCTCCTCGACGGTGCCGAGCAGCGGCGAGCCCCACGGCGCGCCGACCACCGTCGGCTCGGCGGGGGTCTGCCGCACCGCGGCGTCAGTGTCGGGCATATCGGTCACCGAAGGTCATGCACGCAGCCTAGAGACCGGGGTGCGCCCCCGGCCCGGCGTCGTCGCGCGGCGGCGGGAGGGGTCGGTCGGGTGCACCGAACCGGCGGCTCCGCGGCGGCGCCGGTCTCGGGCCGATCCGGCGGTCGGTACCCGGGCCGGGGATCGTGCGGAGCGCCGGCGTCCGGGGCGAGCCGGTCCGGCGGGAGTCGGTCGATTCACGGGGCGGGGAGGGCGGGGCGCTGCGCGGGGCCGACGGCGTCCCGGTCGCGCGAGGCGAGGTGCTTCGCCCCGGCAGCGGGGTTCTGCTCCGGCACGGCGGGGTGCGGCGCCAACGCGGCGTCCGGCTCGACCACGGCGACCACCGGGTGCTCCGGATCTACCTCGAGAACGGCCCGCACGGTGCGGGTGCGCCGCACGGTGAAGGTGATTTCCTCCCGCTCCTCCAGTGCCCGCACCGCGATCCGCAGCGGTTGCGCGGCGGTGCCGATGGCATCCGCGACCACCCCGGGCACGAAGGGCCGGAAGAGCCGCACCGCGGTGCCGGAGAACGGCACGGTGCCGAGCACCGGCAGCCGCACGACATCGGGGTCGATGCGCGCTGGCAGGTCGGTCACCCGCACCGGCTCGACCGGCACGGCGGCGGGCAGCGCGGGCGGGGCACCGGGCAGCGCGAGTTCGGCTTCGGCCTCCCGCGGCGACGGCTCGGTGATCCCGATCTCCAGCCCGCCGATGGCCGCGATCACCCGGGTGCGCTGCCGCTCCCGGTCGATCGCGGTGTCCGCGTCGGCGACCAGCTTGGCGGCGGTGAGCTCCTGCTCGGCCCGCACCCGCTCGGTCTCGGTGCGGGTCAGCGCCCGCTGCACCGCGATGGCGGCGTCGGCCTCCCGCTCGGCCCGGTCGCGCACCAGCTCGGCGGCGATCCTGCGGTCGAAGGTGGTGTCGCCGCGCCAGCGCCGCAGCAGCAGCGGGAGCAGCGCCAGCGCCACGAAGAGCAGCAGGCAGAGCAGCCGGGGCAGCGGCGCCGCGCTCTCGTTCATGGCCGACCAGCGGGCGCCGAGCCCGCGATCGGTGCCGGTCGCCGCCGCGGTCGCGCTCAGCTCCCGCTCGGCGGAGCTGATCCGCTGGTCCAGCGCGGGTGCCCGCTGCTCGGCGGTGGCGAGCCTGGTGCGCGCGTCGGCGAGCAGCTCGTTGGCGGTGCGCGCCTCGGGGCCGTCGCCGGGCACGCCGGTGATCCTGGTGTCCGGGCAGCCGGGGCCGGGGTTGAACTCGCAGCGCGCGGTGACCAGCGCGGTGTCGATGTCGGCGCGCGCGGCGGCGACGGCGCCGTCCAGCGCGGTGCGCTCGGCGCGGGCCAGCTCCAGCTCGGCGCGGGCGGCGGTGACCGCGGGCCCGGACTCCGCCGCGGCGTGCGCGCGGTCGTCGAGCGTGCGGTCGACGGCACCGGCGAAGAGCACGGTCGCGGCCAGCTCGGCGACGACCACGCCGGCCAGCACCGCGAGCAGCGCGCGCCCGGTGGTGCCGAGCGGGTCCGGCATCCGGCCGGGTTTGGCGGTGGCGCCCGCGCGCCCGACCAGGGCGGCGAAGACGGCGGCACCGACGCTCGCCGCGACCGCTCCGGCGAGCGGGAGCGCGGGAACCGTGGCCGCGGCGGTGACACCGCCCGCCACCAGGGCGAAGCCGAGCACGGCGGCACCGGCGGTGACGTAGCCGGAGCGCTCGTGCGGCAGCGCGGGGGCGTCGGCCGGTGCTCCGCCGAGCCGGGTGAACAGTCCGGTCACGGTCATGGACTCCACATCCTCCGTGTCGGTGGCGGACCGAGGCGTTCACAGAGTGACAGCATCCGGGCCACGCTTCGAGGGTGTGCGCGGCGATGTGGTCAGGTTCACACGGAACCGCTTGCCCCGCAGCGAGACAGGGTGCCGCCGCGGGACCGGCCGCCCGGTCTGTGGTGAACCCCACTCGACGGGTTAGCCGAAAGTGTGCCGAACTCCGCGCCGAGACAAAGATGCCGGACGGTCGTCTCGCGTCACCCGCTTGTCACATCCCTGTCATATCCGTCTCAGCCAGCGCCTTCCGGAGTTAGCCGCGGTGCGGCTGGTTTGTTCTCCCCTTCGCGGGGGAAATCTGTGTCGACGCAGGTGGGCGCTGCTTCTTCGGTTCCGCACCCGGGTTTCGACGGCGAAACCCGGGTGCGTCGCGCCGCTGGCACCCAGTGCCAGGGGATCGATCGACGCGCGAGCCCTGCTTTACACTGGACAACGCGCACAAAGTGGAGGACCGCATGAAGAAGCCCAGCTAGACCTGATTTCCATTGAATCTGAGTTGGTTGGGCTTCGGACCTGACTTATCGTTTGCTCTTACGCCGGACCCAGTCCGGCCTGCCGCCCCGCGCGCCGCAGCCCCGAGTCGGTGCTCAGGTAGCGGGCGGCCACCCGCACGGAGGTAGCGATCGCCCCAGCGCTTCGTTACCACCGAGCAGCCCACACGTAACACCCTGCGGGTGGACAACTGGAGACGTGACTGCACGCCGAGACCATCAGCGCGGCTGGATTCGGACCGTACGGACGCAGTCTTGACCAGGCGTTCGAACGAGATGGCCGCTACTGCGATGGCCCCGCTCCTCGATCGCCTACTTCCTGAAGGCAGAGGCATGACGCAACTTCCCGGCCACCGGTCACCCGGACCCATCGGTCTCTATGATCCGGCGAACGAGCACGACGCCTGCGGTGTCGCGTTCGTCGTCGACATGCACGGCCGCCGCAGCCGCGACATCGTCGACAAGGCTATTACGGCTCTGTTGAACCTGGAGCACCGCGGTGCCGCGGGCGCCGAGCCGAACTCCGGCGACGGCGCTGGCATCCTGATCCAGCTTCCGGACCGCTTCTTCCGTGCCGTCGCCGGCTTCGAGTTGCCCGCCGCAGGCTCCTACGCCTCCGGTATCGCCTTCCTGCCGCAGGCCCGCCGCGAGGCGGCACGGGCCGCGTACGGCGTGGAGAAGATCGTCAAGGAGGAGGGGCTCGAGGTACTCGGCTGGCGCGAGGTGCCGATCGACGAGACCTCGCTCGGCGCGCTCGCCCGCGACGCCATGCCGACCTTCCGGCAGATCTTCATCGCCTCGCCGAAGAACTCCGCCGAGCAGCTCTCCGGCATGGACCTGGAGCGCCGCGCCTACGTCATCCGCAAGCGGGTCGAGCACGAGCTCGGCAAGCAGGGCGCGGGCGAGGGCGCCACCGGCCGGGAGACGGTCTACTTCCCGAGCCTGTCCGGGCAGACCTTCGTCTACAAGGGCATGTTCACCACCCCGCAGCTCCGCGCCTTCTACCTGGACCTGCAGGACGACCGGGTGGAGAGCGCGCTCGGCATCGTGCACTCCCGGTTCTCCACCAACACCTTCCCCTCGTGGCCGCTGGCGCACCCGTTCCGCCGGGTCGCGCACAACGGGGAGATCAACACCGTCACCGGCAACGAGAACTGGATGCGCGCGCGCGAGGCGCTGCTGCGCAGCGAGGTCTTCGGCATCGACCAGGCGGGCAAGAACCGGCTGGAGAAGATCTTCCCGGTCTGTACGCCGGGGGCCAGCGACACCGCCCGCTTCGACGAGGTGCTCGAGCTCCTGCACCTCGGCGGCCGCAGCCTCCCGCACGCCGTGCTCATGATGATTCCCGAGGCGTGGGAACGCAACGAGACCATGGACCCGGCCAACCGGGCCTTCTACCAGTACCACTCCATGCTGATGGAGCCGTGGGACGGCCCGGCCTCGGTCTGCTTCACCGACGGCGAGGTCGTCGGCGCCGTGCTCGACCGCAACGGCCTGCGCCCGAGCCGGATCTGGGTCACCGACGACGGCCTCGTCGTGATGGCCTCCGAGGTCGGCGTGCTCGACATCGACCCGGCCAAGGTGGTCAAGAAGGTCCGGCTGCAGCCGGGCCGGATGTTCCTGGTCGACACCGCCCAGGGCCGGATCGTCGGCGACGAGGAGCTCAAGGCCACGCTGGCCGCCGAGCACCCCTACCAGGAGTGGCTCGACGAGGGCGTGAAGAAGCTCTCCGACCTGCCGGACCGCCCGCACGTGCACATGTCGCACGACCGGGTGCTGATCCGCCAGCAGATCTTCGGCTACACCACCGAGGAGCTGAACCTGCTGCTCTCGCCGATGGCGAAGACCGGCGGCGAGGCGCTCGGCTCGATGGGCACCGACACCCCGATCGCGGTGCTCTCCGCGCGGCCGCGGCTGCTCTTCGACTACTTCTCGCAGATCTTCGCGCAGGTCACCAACCCGCCGCTGGACGCGATCCGGGAAGAGGTCGTCACCAGCCTGAAGCGCAACCTCGGCCCCGAGGGCGACCTGCTGCACCCCAGCCCGGAGTCCTGCAGGCAGATCGCCATCGAGGGCCCGATCCTGGACAACGACGAGCTCGCCAAGCTGGTGCACATCAACGACGACGGCTCGCAGCCCGGGCTGCGCTCGGTGGTCGTGCGCGGGCTGTACCCGGTCGCCAAGGGCGGTAGGGGGCTGCGCGAGGCGATGAAGGCGATCAACACCCAGGTCTCGGCGGCGATCGAGGGCGGGGCGCGGATCATCGTGCTCTCCGACCGCGAGTCCAACGAGAAGCTGGCGCCGATCCCGTCGTTGCTGCTCACCGCCTCGGTGCACCACCACCTGGTGCGCGAGCGCACCCGCACCATGGTCGGGCTGATCGTGGAGGCCGGTGACGCCCGCGAGGTGCACCACATGGCGACCCTGGTCGGCTTCGGCGCGGGCGCGGTGAACCCGTACATGGCCTTCGAGTCGCTGGAGGACATGCTGGAGCGCGGCGCGCTGACCATGCCCGGCAGCACCGGCGACTTCCAGGCCGATTACCGCACCGCCGTCGCCAACTACATCAAGGGCGCGGGCAAGGGTGTGCTCAAGGTGATGTCCAAGATGGGCATCTCCACCCTGGCCTCGTACAACGGCGCGCAGCTCTTCCAGGTCATCGGGTTGTCGCAGGAGCTGGTGGACGAGTTCTTCACCGGGCTGCGCTCGCACCTGGACGGCATCGGGCTGGACGAGATCGCCGCCGACGTCGCGGCGCGGCACGGCGTCGCCTTCCTGGAGAACCGCAACGAGCGCGCGCACCGCGAGCTCGAGGTGGGCGGCGAGTACCAGTGGCGCCGCGAGGGCGAGTACCACCTGTTCAACCCGGACACCGTCTTCAAGCTGCAGCACGCCACCCGCAGCGGGCAGTACTCGGTCTTCAAGGAGTACACCAAGCTGGTGGACGACCAGTCCGAGCGGCTGGCCTCGCTGCGCGGGCTCTTCAAGTTCCGCAACGGCGCGCGCTCGCCCATCCCGATCGAGGAGGTCGAGCCGGCCACCGCGATCGTCAAGCGCTTCTCCACCGGTGCGATGAGCTACGGCTCCATCTCCGCGGAGGCGCACGAGACGCTGGCCATCGCCATGAACCGGCTCGGCGGCCGCTCCAACTCCGGCGAGGGCGGCGAGCACCCGGCCCGCTTCGAGGTCGAGGAGAACGGCGACTGGCGGCGCAGCGCGATCAAGCAGGTGGCCTCCGGCCGCTTCGGCGTGACCGCGCACTACCTGACCAACTGCAGCGACATCCAGATCAAGATGGCCCAGGGCGCCAAGCCGGGCGAGGGCGGCCAGCTGCCCGCGCACAAGGTGTACCCGTGGGTCGCCGAGGTGCGGCACTCCACGCCGGGCGTCGGGCTGATCTCGCCGCCGCCGCACCACGACATCTACTCGATCGAGGATCTGGCGCAGCTCATCCACGACCTGAAGAACGCGAACCCGCAGGCGCGGATTCACGTGAAACTTGTCGCGGAACCGGGCGTCGGCACCGTCGCCGCCGGCGTCTCCAAGGCGCACGCCGACGTGGTGCTGATCTCCGGGCACGACGGCGGCACCGGCGCCTCGCCGCTCACCTCGCTCAAGCACGCGGGCGGCCCCTGGGAGCTCGGCCTCGCCGAGACCCAGCAGACGCTGCTGCTCAACGGGTTGCGCGACCGGATCGTGGTGCAGGTCGACGGCCAGATGAAGACCGGCCGCGACGTCATGATCGCCGCGCTGCTCGGCGCCGAGGAGTACGGCTTCGCCACCGCGCCGCTGGTGGTCTCCGGCTGCATCATGATGCGCGTCTGCCACCTCGACACCTGCCCGGTCGGCGTGGCCACGCAGAATCCGGTGCTGCGCGAGCGCTTCACCGGCAAGCCGGAGTTCGTGGAGAACTTCTTCCTCTACATCGCCGAGGAGGTGCGCGAACTGCTGGCCTCGCTCGGCTTCCGCACCCTGGACGAGGCGATCGGCCGGGTCGACCTGCTCGACACCAGCAAGGCCAAGCAGCACTGGAAGGCGAGCAAGCTCGACCTCTCGCCGATCCTGGACGACATCGAGACGGCGTTCATGTACCAGGACCGCCGCTGCACCAAGACCCAGGACCACGGCTTGGACAAGGCGCTGGACCAGCAGCTCATCACGCAGAGCCGGGACGCGCTCGAGCGCGGCAAGTCGGTGAAGTTCGAGACCAAGATCTCCAACGTGAACCGCACCGTCGGCACCATGCTCGGCCACGAGGTGACCAAGCTCTACGGCGGCGCCGGGCTCCCCGACGACACCATCGACATCACCTTCACCGGCTCCGCGGGCAACAGCTTCGGCGCCTTCGTGCCGGCCGGCATCACGCTGCGGGTGCAGGGCGACGCGAACGACTACGTCGGCAAGGGGCTCTCCGGCGGCCACCTGGTGGTCCGGCCCTCGCCGAACGCACCCGCCGATTTCGTCGCGGCGGAGAACATCATCGCGGGCAACGTGATCCTGTTCGGCGCGACCAACGGCAAGGCGTTCATCAACGGCGTGGTCGGTGAGCGGTTCGCGGTGCGCAATTCGGGCGCCATCGCGGTGGTCGAGGGCGTGGGCGACCACGCCTGCGAGTACATGACCGGCGGCCGGGTGGTGATCCTCGGCGAGACCGGGCGCAACTTCGGTGCCGGCATGTCCGGCGGCGTCGCCTTCGTCTACGACCCGGAGGGCACCTTCGCCGCGAGGGTGAACCCGGAGCAGAGCGAGGCGCTGGAGCAGCTCTCGGGTGACGACTTCACCTGGCTGCGCGATGCCATCACCGAACACCGCGAGCAGACCGGTTCCGCGGTGGCCGATCGCATCCTCGGCGATTGGTCGCAGCAGGTGAACCACTTCGTGAAGGTCATGCCGCGCGAATACAAGAAGGTCCTGTTGGCGATCTCCGAGGCCGAGAAGGCCGGCCGGGACGTCGACGCTGCGATTATGGAGGCCGCTCGTGGCTGACCCCCAGGGTTTTCTGAAGCACACCGCACGGGAGCTGCCCAAGCGGCGTCCGGTCCCGCTCCGGCTGATGGACTGGAAGGAGGTGTACGAGGAGAAGTTCTCCCACGACACCCTCCGCACCCAGGCCAGCCGCTGCATGGACTGCGGTATCCCGTTCTGTCACAACGGCTGTCCGCTCGGGAACCTGATCCCGGACTGGAACGACCTCGTCTACCGGGACAACTGGCGCGACGCCATCGACCGGCTGCACGCCACCAACAACTTCCCGGAGTTCACCGGGCGGCTGTGCCCGGCGCCGTGCGAGGCCTCCTGCGTGCTCGGGATCAACCAGGACCCGGTGACGATCAAGCAGGTCGAGGTCGAGATCATCGAGAACGCCTTCGACGAGGGCTGGGTCGCCCCGGTCTACCCGACCCGGCTCACCGGCAAGAAGATCGCCGTCGTCGGCTCCGGCCCGGCCGGCATGGCCGCCGCGCAGCAGCTGACCAGGGCCGGCCACACCGTCACGGTGTTCGAGCGCGCCGACCGCATCGGCGGGCTGCTGCGCTACGGCATCCCGGAATTCAAGATGGAGAAGCGCTTCATCGACCGCCGGATGGCGCAGATGGAGGCCGAGGGCACCATCTTCCGGGCCGGCGTGAACGTCGGCGTCGACATCACCGCCGACGAGCTGCGCGAGCAGTACGACGCGGTGGTGCTGGCCGGCGGCGCCACCACCGCCCGCGACCTGCCGATCCCCGGCCGCGAGCTGAACGGCATCCACCAGGCCATGGAGTTCCTGCCCTGGGCCAACCGGGTGCAGCTCGGCGACGACGTCACCGACGCCGACGGCCTGCCGCCGATCCACGCCAAGGGCAAGAAGGTCGTCATCATCGGCGGCGGCGACACCGGCGCCGACTGCCTCGGCACCTCGCACCGGCAGGGCTGCGAGTCGGTGCACCAGTTCGAGATCATGCCGCGCCCGCCGGAGGAGCGCGCCGGCTCCACCCCGTGGCCGACCTACCCGCTCATGTACCGGGTCTCCTCGGCGCACGAGGAGGGCGGCGAGCGCGTCTTCTCGGTCAACACCGAGCGCTTCGTCGGCAGCGACGGCCAGGTCACCGGGTTGCAGGCGCACGAGGTGACGATGGTCAACGGCCGTTTCGAGAAGGTCGACGGCACCGAGTTCACGCTCGAGGCCGACCTGGTGCTGCTCGCCATGGGCTTCGTCGGCCCGGACAAGGGCGGGCTCCTCACCGACCTCGGCGTCGGCTACGACCAGCGCGGCAATGTCCAGCGCGACAAGGGCTGGGCCACCAACGTCCCCGGCGTCTTCGTCGCCGGCGACATGGGCCGCGGCCAGTCGCTCATCGTCTGGGCCATCGCCGAGGGCCGCGCGGCCGCCGCCGCCGTCGACCGCTACCTGGAGGGCGAGACCGCGCTGCCCGCGCCCATCACCCCCACCATGGTCGCCCAGCGCTGACCTGGATTTCCCCGGCAGGGGGAAGGCGGGCGCCTGTGGACAACGGAGTCCACAGGCGCCCTTCGCGTTCCGGGGGTGCTCATTCGGCCAGTTCGCCGGGGTTTTCGGCGGGTATCGAGGGAATCGGACAAGTCCGGGGTTCGGATGGCGTCGCCCCGGCGGTACCTCTATTGTGGTCGGCGGTGTGCCGGTGATCTTGGGATGGGGTCCGGCGGCTACGACCCCGAGGTGAAAATGTTCACCCGCCGTGCACAGGCGTGAAACGCGTCGAGGACAGCATCGAGGCGGCAACTTGTCGGGCTCGCTCCTGCGGGGGCAACGGTTTTGGGACTGGAGCGGAATGCAGTTGAAGAAGGTCGTCGCGGCTCTTGGCGCGTCCGCGGCACTCGTTTCCGGCATGGTGCTCGGCGGTACCGGCTCCGCGGTGGCGGATCCCGGCTGCCCGAGCCTGTACGTGGTCGCGATCCCGGGCACCTGGGAGACCGGGCGGGACAAGGAGCCGGGGCCGGGCATGCTGGCCGGGGTCACCAACAACCTGCCGCGCTCGGCGAAGGTCGACTACGTCACCTACTCCGCCACGGCGTTCCCGTGGGAGGGCGAGGTCTACGGCAACTCCAAGAAGGAGGCCGTGACCGCCGCCCGCGGGCTGATCGGCGATATGGCGCGGGCCTGCGGCGCCACCCAGATCGCGCTGGTCGGCTACAGCCAGGGCGCGGACGCCGCCGGTGACCTGGCCGCCGATATCGGCACCGGGCTCGGCGTCGTCCCGCCGGACCGCATCGCGGGCGTCGGGCTGATCTCCGACCCGCGCCGGTCGCCGACCGACGTGCAGGTGGGCCCGGTGGCCGGCGGTGCCGGTGCGGGCGGGCCCCGGGTCGGCGGCTTCGGCTGGATCAGCGACCGCACCCGCACCATCTGCGCGGTGGACGACCTCTACTGCGCCACCGCGACCGACGACTTCATCACCCGGTTCGCTGGCTTCCTCGCCATGAGCTCCGAGACCAACCCGGCCAACCTGGGCCGCTACCAGCAGGAAGCCGGCTCGATCATCAACGATCTGATGGCGCACGGCGGCGTGCCGACGCTGCAGGGCCAGCTCACCGAGTCGGCCAACGAGCAGCGGGTGAAGGACCTGGAGCGGTTCTACAGCTCGCAGGCGCACACCCTGTACGGCAGCTACCGGGTCGACGACGGCAAGAGCGCGGTCCGCTGGATGCACGACTGGATCGCCGGCATGGCCTGACGGCTCCCCGATCACGACGGAGGCCACCGCCCGACCCGGGCGGTGGCCTTCGTCGTTCTCAGCTCAGAGCGCCGAGCCGGTGGGCGGCAGGAACTGCTGGAACTGCTGGAACTGCGCCGGGCCGCGGTGGTCGTCGCGGTGGTCGTTCCGATCCCGGTCGCGGTCGTTGTCGTGGTGGTCGCGGTCGACATCGGTCAGCTGCGGAGCCGCGACGGACTCCAGCTGGACGGTGTCGGCCGGTGCGGCGGCGGAGGCGGTGCCGGCGAGCAGGCCGACGGGGGCGGCGAGCAGCGCGCCCGCCAGCGCGGTACCGGCGACGCGTCGGGCGATCGTGGAGGAGAGCAACACGGTTTCCTTTCGTTGGAACAGTGCGCCGCGGAGCGGGGCACTGCACCCATCGAAAGGCTTCTCCCTGGGACGGCGGTGCGACGCGGCTGGCAGTCCGCTGTGCGCGGTCAGGAGGCCAGGTTGCGCGGCAGCAGATCCCAGACGTGCGCGTTCTCGTTCACCGTCGCTACCCGGCGATCGCCGTTGCGCGAGTACAGGATTCGGGTGATCGAGCAGTAGTCGATCGGGAAGGTGAGCGGGCGGTCGAGGCCGAGCACGTCCTGTAGCGTCACGTTCACCACGCCGCCGTGCGCGAAGGCGAGCACGGTGTCGGCGGGGTCGGCGGCTTTCACCAGGTCGGTGACGACCGCCGCGACCCTGGCCGCGAAGGCGGGGCCGTCGATCTGCTCCGGCAGGTACCCGGCCTTGATCCGCTCGTAGGCCGCGCGGAACTCGGTCTTGGCATCCTCGATCGGGATGTAGGCGGGCAGGTCGCGGTCGTACTCGGCGAGGTCGTCGATGACCTCGACCTCGAGGCCGAGCGCGGCCGCCGCGGGCGCCGCCGTCGCCAGGGCGCGCCGCTGCGGGCTGCTCACGACCCGGGTGATCCGGTGGTGGTGCCGCAGCGCCTCCGGTACCCGCGCCGCCTGCTCGACCCCGAGCGGGGCCAGCTCCGGGTCGGCGGGGGCGTCGGCGCCCTCGATGCGGACCGGCTGGGCATGGCGGACGAAGATGAGCTGCACCCGTCCACCGTATCCGGCGCTACTGCTGCTTCTTGCGCTTGGTGAGCAGGTAGATGCCGACCACGATGAGCGCGACGATCAGCAGGCAGCAGATGCCGCCGAAGATCAGGCCGCCGCCGCCGCGGGACTTCTTCTTCTTGGCCGCCTCGTAGTCGATGACCGTGGTGAGGACGTCCGGGCTGGCCCAGACGTGCGGGTCGAGCAGCGGGGCCTGGGTGAGCAGGTCGAGATACATGGTGTTCCCCTCGTCGGCGGAGCGGCTTCCTCCCGGAGCCGGGATTTCTAGGCTAACCGCCGGGATCGGGCGCGCGGGGCGGTTCCGGGCCGGAGGTCTGCATCAAGATCGCGGATGGTGCGGGTGGTGTTTACACGCCGCGCGAAATTCTCCGCTCAGTGCGGGGGCCATTGGCCGCCCGGGCGGCCGCGGTCGGCCGGGTGCGCCGGGGCGCCGTAGTTCGGCTGCGAGCCGTAGTGGGGCTGGGCGCCCGGGTTGACGCCGTAGCCGGGTTGTCCGCCGGGGGCGGTGCCGTAGCCCGGTTGTCCGCCGGGGGCGGTGCCGTAGCCCGGTTGTCCGCCGGGGGCGGTCCCGAAGCCGGGTTGTCCGTCCGGGGCGGTCCCGTAGCCCGGTTGCGCGCCGGGGGCGGTGCCGTAGCCCGGTTGCGCGCCGGGGGCGGTGCCGTAGCCCGGTTGCGCGCCGGGGGCGGTGCCGTAGCCGGGCTGTGCACCCGGGGCGGTCCCGTAGTTCGGCTGGCTGCCGTACGCGGGCTGTGCGCCGGGGCCGGTGCCGTACGCGGGCTGTGCGCCGGGGCCGGTGCCGTAGGCAGGCTGGGCGCCCGGGCCGGTGCCGTAGCCTGGCTGGCCGCCGCCTTGCCCTCCGGCAAACCCGGACTGCGTGCCGCCGGGCGCCCCGGCGAATCCGGGCTGCGCGCCGTACCCTCCCTGCGCACCAAAACCGGGCTGCCCGCCCTGCCCCCCGGCAGACCCGGACCCCGACTTCCTGCTCCGCACCACCAACCCGATGACGAGCACCGCCACCAGCCCGAGGCAGACGATCCCGACGGCGAGCGCCCCGATCGAACTACCCCCGCTCCCGCGGCTCCCCCCGCGCCTGCGCGCCTGCAGCGCATCGGCGAGCAGCGCCGGGTCGGGTTGAGCGGAGAACACGGGATCGAGCAGCCCCGATGTGACGAGCAGGCCAACAGGCACGACGAATTTCCCTCCGAGAAGTGAGCGGCGTCCTCCCTGGCGCCGAATGTCGAACCCTAACAGGACCATTCGGTGCGCACCGCCCACAGTTCGGGGGGCAGGACGCGATCAGCGCGGCTTGACCAGCGGGAAGGGCAGCGTCTCCCGGATGCTGCGCCCGGTGATCAGCATGACGATCCGGTCCACGCCCATGCCGAGCCCGCCGGTGGGCGGCATGGCGTGCTCCAGCGCCTGCAGGAAGTCCTCGTCCAGCTCCATGGCCTCCGGGTCGCCGTTGGCGGCGAGCAGCGACTGCTCGGTGAGCCGCTGCCGCTGGTCGATCGGGTCGGTGAGCTCGCTGTAGGCGGTGCCGAGCTCGACGCCCCACGCCACCAGGTCCCAGCGCTCGGCGACCCCGGCGATGCTGCGGTGCGACCGGGTGAGCGGCGAGACCGAGGTGGGGAAGTCGCAGTAGAAGGTGGGGTGCTCGGTGCGCGCCTCGACCAGGTGCTCGTACATCTCCAGCACGATCTGCCCGGCGTCCCAGTTGTGCTGGAACGGGATGTCGGCGGCATCGCAGAGCTCGCGCAGCCTGGTCACCCCGGTGGCGGGGGTGACGTCGGTGTCGAGCGCCTCGGAGACGGCGCCGTGCACCGTCTTCACGGTCCACTCGCCGGAGATGTCGACCTCCTCGTAGCCGCCGCCGTCGGTGGGGCGCAGCGCCACCTCGGCGCCGTTGGCGGCGAGCGCGGCCTCCTGGATGAGGCGCCGGCACAGGTGCATCATGCGCTGGTAGTCGCTGTGCGCCTCGTACGCCTCCAGGATGGTGAACTCCGGGTTGTGGCTGAAGTCGACGCCCTCGTTGCGGAAGGTGCGGCCCAGCTCGAAGACCTTCTCCATGCCGCCGACGCAGAGCCGCTTGAGGTACAGCTCGGGCGCGATGCGCAGGTAGAGGTCGAGGTCGTAGGCGTTGATGTGGGTGCGGAACGGGGTGGCGTTGGCGCCGCCGTGCACCTGCTGCAGGATCGGCGTCTCCACCTCGAGGAAGCCGGCGCCGTGCAGCGAATCGCGGAGCGAGTGCAGCACCGCGCTGCGCTTGGCCATGACCTCGCGGGTGTCGGCGTTGATCGCCATGTCCACGTAGCGCTGCCGCACCTTGGCCTCGGGGTCGGCGAGCCCCTTCCACTTGTCCGGCAGCGGGTGCAGGCACTTGCCGAGCATCCGCCAGTCGGCGGCGAGCAGCGAGAGCTCCGCCCGGCGGCTGACCCCGATCTGCCCGCTCACCTCGATCAGATCACCGAGGTCGAAGTACTCGGTGAACTCGGCGCTGCGCTCGGCCCCGACCCGGTCGCGGTCGATGAGCAGCTGGATGTCGCCGGACCAGTCGCGCAGCAGCGCGAAGATCACGCCGCCGTAGTCGCGAATCCGCAGCAACCGCCCGCAGACCCGGACCGTGGTCCCGCGCGGGGTGCGCCGCGCGGCCGCGATGGTGTGCGTCGGCGGGTAGGCGACCGGGTACGCCTCGATGCCCTGATCGGTGAGTTTGCCGAGCTTCTCCAGCCGCACCCGGACCTGCTCCGGACGCCGGGAGCGGATCTCCTCGGTCTCGTCCTCCGGCCAGTCCGGCGCGCTGCCGTCGGCGTGCAGCCCGGGGACGCTCGCGGGCACGGCGCTGTGCAGCCCGGTGTGCACGGCGGTGTCGCTCTCCGCGCCGAAGCGCGGCAGGAAGCCCTCGGCGAGCGCGCTGGCCAGCGCCACCCGCGGCAGCTGCCTGCGCTCCTCGAAGAGGAAGAAGCGCGGCACCCAGGTGGGCTGGTACTTGACGTTCGAGCGGTACAGCGCCTCCAGCTGCCACCAGCGGGAGAAGAAGAGCAGCACCCCGCGCCACATCCGCAGCACCGGCCCCGCCCCGATCCGGCCGCCCTCCTCGAAGACCGAGCGGAAGACCGCGAAGTTCAGCGAGACCCGGGTGATGCCGTACTGCTCGGAGTTCAGCGCGAGCTGCGAGATCATCAGCTCCATCACGCCGTTCGGCGCGCCGGGGTCGCGGCGCATGAGCTCCAGCGAGGCGCCGGTGCGGCCCCACGGCACCAGGGAGAGCATGCCGAGCACCCGCTCCTGCGGGTTCACCGCCTCCACCAGCAGGCAGTCGGCGTCCTGCGGGTCGCCGAGCCGGCCGAGCGCCATGGAGAAGCCGCGCTCCTCGGCGGTGTCCCGCCAGGCGTCGGCGCGCGCGGTGATGCTCTGGAAATCCTGCGCCGGGATATCGCCGTGCCGCCGGATGCGCACCGTGACGCCCTGCTTGCGCAGCCGGTTGGCGGCCTGCCGCACCTGCTTGAGCTCCGGCCCGGCGAGCGAGAAGGAGCGGGTGTCCAGGATCGCCTCGTCGCCGAGGCGCAGCGCGGCCAGCCCGGCCCTGCGGTACGCGGTGGCCCCCGGTTCGCTGGCGCCCATCACCGCGGGCGCCCAGCCGAAGCGATCGGCCAGCCGCAGCCACTCGTCGATCGCCTGCGGCCAGGATTCCCGCCTGCCGATGGGGTCGCCGCTGGCCAGGCAGGTGCCGAGCTCGACGCGGTAGGTGATGGCGGCCTTGCCGTTCGGTGCGAAGACCACGGCCTTGTCCCGCCGGGTGGCGAAGTAGCCGAGCGAATCCTCCACGTCGGAGTGCGCGAGCAGGCCGCGGATGGCGGATTCGTCCACCCCGGTCATGGCATTGGCGGCGCGCTGCGAGCGCAGCAGCACCAGCACGGCGGCGAGCAGCGCGAGCGCGCCGAAGAGCCCGAGCAGGAAGTTCACGAAGGGGTGCGGGTGGCCGTCGAAGTGCTCGTTGTCGGCGAGCACCGCCGCGGTGACCCGGTACAGCGACCAGCCGGGGCGCTGCCAGCCACTCGGCAGCGAACCCGGGAAGAGCTCGAGCAGCCCCCAGCCGACGAGGAAGCCCAGCGTCAGCCCGCCCACGAGCACGCCGAGCGCCTTCCAGCCCGCGCCGCGCCGGACCCGGGTGTAGAACTCGCCCCACGCGGCAAGCAGCACGCCGATGACGGCCAGGTGCACCACCATGGCGACCAGCGCGTCGACATCGCCCCTGGTGGTGAAGGTGACGACATTGATGACCGTGTACAGCGCCAGATAGCCGACCAGCAACCACCAGGCTATGCGTTTGCGGCTGGCCAGCGCCCCGGCGAGCAGCGCGACGAGCAGCGCCCACATGAGGTTGGTGTCGGGTGCGTCGAAGTAGTAGTCGTCGATGTAGCGGCGCGGGGCCGCGGTGAGCCAGCGCAGGGTGGGCGAGAGACTCCACAGGAAGATCAGCACGGAGAAGACGCCGAGCACGGTGGCGGCGATGTGCGGAACCTCGCGCAGCCTGCCGTGGCCGCGGTGCGGGACCGGCGGTGTCGGCCGATCCGGTGGTAGCTCGGTGTCGGCGTGCGGAGCGGCCTGCGTGGAAGTCACCGGACCAGTGTGCGTGCCGATCGGGCGGAATGCCGAGCCTTTCGCGCGCCGCGTGTCCCGCCGTTCGCCGGATGGTAACTGAATCGGGACGCCCGGCTCCGCCGCCCGGCCCGGTGCCGGACCCGGCCCGACGGGGGAGTATGCATAGGGCATGGCGGATACAGTCGACGTCCCGATTCAGGACGAGGCCATCAAACTCGGCCAGTTCCTCAAGCTCGCCGATCTGATCGAGTCCGGCGCCGAGGCCAAGACGGTGATCGCGGCGGGGCTGGTCCGGGTGAACGACGAGGTCGAGACGCGGCGCGGCAGGCAGCTGCAGCCGGGCGACACCGTCGCCCTCGCCGGGCGGCAGGCCCGGGTGACCGGCCGCTAGTCCTCGGCGCGCACCACGACGCCGTCGTGGTCGCTGTAGAGCACCTCGCCGGGCACGAAGGTGACGCCGCCGAACTCCACCGGCACGTCCTTCTCGCCCGACCCGGTCTGGGTGCTCTTGCGCGGGTTGGTGCCGAGCGCCTTGACGCCGATGTCGAGGGTGCGCAGGATCGCGGAGTCGCGCACCGCGCCGTTCACGATCACCCCGGCCCAGCCGTTGTCCACGCCGCGCCCGGCGATGATGTCGCCGACCAGGGCGGTGTGCACGCTGGCGCCGCCGTCCACCACGAGCACCCGGCCCGCGCCCGGCTCGCTCAGCGTCTGCTTGACGAGCAGGTTGTCCTGGAAGCAGCGGATGGTGACGATCCGCCCGGAGAACGCGGCCCGGCCGCCGAACTGCGTGAACTGGGTGTCGCAGCTGCGGATCTCGGGGCCGATCTCGTCGGCCAGATCGGCGGTCGCCACGGAATCGACGTTCGAAGTATCGGTCACCCCCCCGATTGTGCCCGGTCACCCGGTGTGATCGGCGCCTCCCCGGCCATGT
This sequence comes from Nocardia sp. NPDC050697, assembly GCF_040654395.1. Classification (NCBI taxonomy): domain Bacteria; kingdom Bacillati; phylum Actinomycetota; class Actinomycetes; order Mycobacteriales; family Nocardiaceae; genus Nocardia; species Nocardia sp. NPDC050697. Next base: position 173,999 of record NZ_JBFAHY010000002.1, on the reverse strand, counting down.
CTGCGCTCGTACTCGGCGCGCTCGGTGGCGGCCCGCGCGCGGGCGTCGGCATCGGCGAGCGCGGGGTCGAGGCCGTGCTGGACCAGCCGGTGCCGCCGGTAGACGTACATGAGCGCGACGGTGAAGTAGATCAGCGGGATGTAGAGCAGCGCCATCATGGCGGCGCCCATCCAGAGCGGACCGGGCAGCAGCAGGAACAGCAGCAGCGGCGGGATCACCGGGATCAGGGTGCGCAGCAGGTAGCGGCGGGTGGCGCCGGGGCCGGTGAGGTCGCGCAGCACCCACTCCGACATGGACGGCGGCAGCGTGCGGCCGAGCAGGTAGCCGAGCCGCTGGGGGAGCGAGGGCGTCACGGCTCGCGGGTCAGGTGGAAGGCCGCGATCTGCGCGACCAGGTTGTCGGTGGTGTGCTTCACCGCCAGCTTCACGAAGGGTTCGATGGTGCGGCCGAGCGCCTTTCCGGCGAGCCCGCCGGGCACCCGGTACTCCACGATGGCGTCGATGGTGCAGAGCGCGGGCGTCTTCGGGTGGAAGACGAAGGTGGAGGCGACCTCGAAGCCCTTGATCGAGGTGACCTCGATGAGCGCGTTCTCGGCCCAGCGGGTGACCTCGATCCGCGAGGTCAGGGCGGCGGGGCCGAGCTTGATCTTCCCGTCGAAGACCGCGCCGAGCCCCTCGTCCTTCGCCCCGACCGGCGTGAACGACTGCAGGCCGTGCAGGAACTTCGGCAGATTCCGGTAGTCGTTCACGTAGGCGAAGGCGGATTCGGCCGATGCCACGCAGTCCTCGACGATCGTCACCTGGGTCACGCCGCCACTGTAATCGGCTACGCCGTGACGGCGAGGGTGGCGGCGAGGCCGAAGGCGAGCGCCATGATCAGCGTCTCGGTGACGGCCCGGCGCAGCGAGTTCTCGGCGCGCACCCGGTGGCCGGCGGCGCGCGGCACCCAGCCGCGCCGCCACCACCAGCCGAGCCCGGCCAGCGCGAGCAGCACCGCCGTCTTGGCCAGCATGATCCGGCCGTACCCGGTGTCGAGCAACCCGCCCACCCCGCCCAGCCGGATCAGCCCGTTCAGCACCCCGGTCGCCGCGACCACCGCGATCAGCACCCCGGCCAGCGCGGAGTAGCGCGGCAGCGCGGCGGCCCACTCGCCGCGGCCGCGCAGCACCAGCGCGAGCGCGACGAGCAGCCCGAACCAGAGCCCGGCCGCGAGCGCGTGCGCGGCGGCCAGCACCGAGCCGAAGACCTGCTGCGACATGTGCCCGGTGATCGGCCGCAGCGCCAGCGCCACCGCGGCGAAGACCAGCACCAGGTCGGGCGAGCCGTCGCCGGTCCGGAAGGCGTACGCGCCGTAGACCGCGATCAGGGCGGTGACGGCCAGCACCGCCACCCCGACCTGGCCGCCGCTGGTGTCCCGGACGAAGGCGCCGAACGAGCCGAGCCCTAGCTCCCCGACCGGTGTATCGACGACCTCGGCCGCTTCGAACACCAGCAGCGCGAACTCGGCTGCGCACCAGCTGCCTGCGATCGTGGCAAGTAGCCGCCACGGCACTCGCAGCCGCTCGGCGAGCCGAGGCAGCGCGGCCAGCCCGAGCGCCGAGGCTCCGAGCCCATCGGCGAGCACTCGGATCGGCCCTTCGGCTGGGGTGGCGCCACTGAGCAGCCACGCCACCCCGACCCCGAGTAGCCCAGCCACCAGCAGCAGCCACAGCACGCGGCGACCGGCGGTGGCGGGCGGTTTCACGCGCGCTTTCCGCGGCCCCTGCCGCCCAGTAGCGCGATGGCGAGGCCGCCGCCGAAGATCACCACTGCACCGGCGACGAAAGCCAAGGCCGGGATAGCTGGGAACCCGCCCGACCCCTCCTCGTTGGCGGACACCTCCGCGCCGGGCGTGCCGCTGCCCGCCTTGGTCAGGGTGAACGTACGTTTGCCGTTCACCGCGTGCCCGTCGGCGGAGGTGACCCGGAAGGCGATCGTGTAGGTGCCCGCGGGGCCGAGCTCGCCGACCGGCACACTCACCGTCGCGCCGTCGACCACCGGCTCGCCCCGCTGCCAGAAGTGGTTGTCCGGGCCGACCACGGTGAGCGCGGGGAAGCTCGGCTGCAGCGGTTCGTTGAAGGTCACGCTGACCCGCTCCGGGCCGACCTCCACCGACGACCCATCCGCGGGCACGCTGCCGACCACGATCGAGTGCGCGGCCGCGGTGCCGGTGCCGATGGTGACAAGCAGCCCGGCCAGCGCGGTGAGGGCCAGCGCGCGCAGCGGCCTCACGACCGGCGCCCGCGCAGCACCGAGCCGAGCCCCAGCGCCACCGCGAAGAGCCCGAGCGCGAGGCCGATGCCGCCGAGCCAGCGGGCGGTCTGGTCGGTGGCGTCGTCGGCAGCGGCGGCCTCGGTGCTCTCGGTGCCGTGCGAGTGGCCGTCGGCGGATGCCGCGGCGAGGTGCAGGCTCGGCGCGGGGCGCTCCGGCTCCGAGCCGTCCGCCGCTTCTGGCTGGTCCCAGCGCACCACGCTGCCGTCGCTGTAACTCTGCGCCGCAGGGAAGGTCAGCTCGTGCTCCTTGGGCAGCGGGCCGATGGAGACGGCGAAGCGCTGGAACTGGCCGGGGCCGACGCCGGGGTTGCCCGGATCGGCGGTCCAGGTGACGGCGGTGACCTCGCCCGCCGGGTTCTTGTCCACCTTGGCCGTCCAGCCGGGCAGCGGCTCGGTGCGCACGCTGCGCACGTTCGGGATGGTGACGGTGAGCGCGGTGGTGCTCGCGGTCTCGGATTCGGTCGGCACCCGGAAGGTGGCGACGCTGTAGCCGCCCTGCGCCGCGCCCGGCGCGTCGACGGTGACGTGCGCGGCGGCGCTGCCGCAGGCGGCGAGGATCAGGGTGGCGGTGGTCGCGGCCGTGACGGAGGCACGGGTGAGCGTCGAGTGCATGGGGGAGTCGCTTTCGGTCGGTGCGAGTGTCGGAGGCGGGGTCAGCGCCCGACCGGCGGGGCCCGCGGGCCGATCGCACCGAGCGGTCCGGCCGCGCGGAGCAGGGGGGTGCCGGGGAACCCGGCGAGGGAGGTGAGCGGCATCGCCCGTACCGGGCCGAGCAGCGCCCGCAGCGTGCGGGCGGCCAGCGCGGCGAACCGCTCCGCCGCCGGAATCGCCAGCGCGACCAGCACGGTCGCCGCCGCGTGCGCGCCGGCCATCAGGGTGGTGCTCGTGGTCGAGGCGTTGTGCTCGTGAGCGGCCAGCAGCAGGTGCGTCGCGTACTGCCCACCGGCGAGCACCGCCAGCAACCCCACCGCATCGGCGAACCGCCCCCGCTGCCGCGCGAGTACCGCGACCGCACCGGTCAGTACCGAGACCGCTTGCAGCAGCGCGAAATCGGCACCACCGGGGAGACCCCCACCGGCCGCGCCGTGCGCCGCGACGCCGAGCGCCGCCACCAAACCCCCGACCACCGGGCCGCGGAGGCCGGCGGGATCGGGGGCGGCGCGCACGGGAACGCGGGTCAGCGCACGCCGAGGCGGGCGAGCACGTCGGCCTCCAGCCCCTCGAGCTCGCTGGAGACGGCGGTGTGCACCGCGCGCCTGCGCGCGGCCGGCATCTGGTCGGCGGTGCGGACAGCGGCGCTCAGGCTCTCCAGCCGCTCCTTCGTGCTGCCGACGAAGGCGCGGGTGTCGTCCGCCTTGCCCTCGCCGCTCACCTTCTCCAGCGCCGCTTCGGTATTCGCGATCCGCGCCTGCAACCGGCCGCCGTGGCCCGCGTAGTCACCGAGCTGATCGATCCCGATGCCGAGCTGCTGCGCGCGCCGCACGTCGAGCTGCCCGCGCACGAAGGTGGCGGCGCGGTAGGCCAGCGGCGCGAGCACCGGCACCAGGATGCGGGCGACGCCGAGGTACTTCTTCACCTGGCCGGGGCTGAACGGATCACGGTCCGCCTTGGCGGCCAGCTTGTCGGCGGCCTTCTCCTCGGCCTGGTAGGCGGCGATCTGCGCCTTGGCCACCTTGCGCTGGGTGCGCGCCTCGGCCCGCCGCGACTTCCGGTCGTTCTTGGCCACCAGCTTGGCTTCCAGCCCCGCCTTGTGCTTGAGGGCCTTGGCCTCGGCCCGCCGGCTCGGGCGCCGCTTGCGCTTGGTGAACAACCCCATCGAAGGCCCTCCGTCATGCCATGGTCACGAGCACGCAATTCGCGCCCAACCCTACTTGCTCGGGAGCGGGCCGCCACCGCCGGATTCGCGGAAGTGTCGGGGGTAGGGCCCATACTGCTCTACGTGATCACGGGTGACGACGGGGGCAGCGCCCCCGGGGCCGACGAACCGGGCGAGCGCGTGCCCGCGTTTCTCGATGCCCGCTCCCTGATCGGGTGCAGGCACCGGTTGCATCTGGACGCGGCGTTCGGGCAGCAGATCGCCGGGGTCAGGGAGGACGCCGGGGTCATCGAGCGCCGCGAGGCGGCCGCGCTGCACCGGCAGCAGGTGCGCGCGGCGCTGGTCGGCGCGGCGCCGGAGCAGTGGGTGGTGATCGACGCGAGCGGCCGCGCCGCCGACCGGGCCGCCGCCACGCTGGCGGCCTGCGCGAACGGCACCCCGCGGATCTGGGGCGCGCTGCTGCCGCAGGAGCCGGATACCGGCCGCCGCGGCGGCGTCGAGATCCTGCTCCGCGATGCCGAGCGCGGCGGCTACATCCCGGTGCTCGTGGTGAACCACAAGGTCACCGACCCGCGCCGCCCGGAGCCGGCCGATTTCCACCCCACCACCACCGACCCCCACGTCTGGAACCCCGCGCCCGACCCGTACCGCAAGCTGCGCCAGCAGCCGCGCGACCAGCAGCGCCTCGCGCACCTGTACCGCATGCTGCAGCGCCACGGCCTCGCCTCGCCCGCCCTGGTCGGCGGGGTGATCGGCTACGAGGGGAACCGCGTCCTCGTGCACGACCTCGGCCCGCTGCTGGCCGACTACGACCGGCGCTACGCGGACCGGATCGCGGTGGTGCGCGGCGAGCTGCCGACGCTACCCTCGAAGGTGCCGGAGTGCAGGCAGTGCCCGTGGTGGAGCCGCGGCCCCGGCGCCGGGCCCGGCTGCGAGGGCGTGCTGGCCGAGCGCAGGGACGTCAGCCTGGTCGCGCCCGGCTCGCGGGCCGAGGTGCTGCGCGGGCACGGCGTGCAGACCATCGACGACCTGGCCGCCTGGTCCGGCCCGGAGCCGGAGGATTGGCAGCACGGCCCGTTCGTCGAGGCCGTGGTCACCGCGCGGGCCTGGATCGTGGGCGCGCCGCTGGTGCGCCGGGTGCAGCCGGTGCGGGTGCAGCGCGCGGACGTCGAGGTCGACGTGGATCTGGAGAGCTTCCAGGAGTTCGGCGCCTACCTGTGGGGCACCCTGCTGGACGGCGTCTACCGCCCCTTCGTCACCTGGGATCCGCTGCCGACGGTGGACGAGGCGCGCTCCTTCGGCGAGTTCTGGACCTGGCTCATGCGCACCCGCGCGCAGGCGCACACCGCGGGCCGCACCTTCGCCGCGTACTGCTACTCCCGCACCGCCGAGGACAAGTGGCTCTACGAGTCGGCGCGGCGCTTCGCGGGCAAGCCGGGGGTGCCGACCGTCGAGCAGGTGCGCGCCTTCGTGGACTCCCCGGAGTGGGTGGACATGTTCCAGGCCGTCTCCGAGCAGTTCATCTGCCCGAACGGCAAGGGGCTCAAGAAGATCGCGCCGGTGGCCGGGTTCGCCTGGCGCGATCCGGAGGCCGGTGGCGAGGCCTCGATGAGCTGGTACCGCCGGGCCGTCGGGTACGAGGCCGAGCCCGATCTCACCCAGCGCACCCGGCTGCTGGAGTACAACGAGGACGACGTCCGCGCCACCAGGGTGCTGCGCGAGTGGATGACCGAGCGGGCAGACCTGGAGGTTCCGGCACTCGACGATTTCGCCCGTCGTACTATCGCGACGTGACAGAGCACGTCGAACAACTCGAGTTCCGGGCGGAGACCCATCAGCTGCTCGAGCTGATGATCCACTCGGTCTACTCCAACAAGGACACCTTCCTTCGCGAGCTGATCTCGAACTCCTCCGACGCGCTGGACAAGCTACGGCTGGAGTCCTACCGCGACAAGGATCTCGAGGTCGACACCTCGGATCTGCACATCGAGCTGGCGACCGACCCCGAGGCGCGCACGCTCACCGTGCGGGACAACGGCATCGGCATGTCCCGCGCCGAGGTCGTGGATCTGATCGGGACGCTGGCCAAGTCCGGCACGGCCGAGCTGCGCAAACAGCTCGCGGAGGCCAAGAGCGCCGACGCCGGTGAGCTGATCGGCCAGTTCGGCATCGGCTTCTACTCGACCTTCATGGTCGCGGACAAGGTCGTGCTGACCACCAGGAAGGCCGGAGAGACCGAGGGGACGCGGTGGGAGGCCGCCGCGGGCAGCTCCACCTACACCATCGAAACCGTCGCGGACGCCCCGCAGGGCACCTCGGTCGGGCTGCACCTCAAGCCCGCCGACGAGGACGACCACCTCTTCGACTACACCCTGGAGTGGAAGCTCAGGGAGATCGTCAAGAAGTACTCCGATTTCATCGCCTGGCCGATCCGGATGCGGGTCGAGCGCACCGTCACCGAGGGTGAGGGCGAGGAGAAGACCGAGAAGACGGTCGTCGAGGACCAGGTCCTCAACTCGCAGAAGGCGCTCTGGACCCGGCCCCGCTCGGAGGTCTCCGACGAGGAGTACACCGAGTTCTACAAGCACGTCAGCCATGCCTGGGACGATCCGCTGGAGATCATCCCGCTCAAGGCCGAGGGCACCTTCGAGTACCAGGCGCTGCTCTTCCTGCCATCGACCGCGCCGTTCGACCTGTTCACCCGGGAGCACAAGCGCGGGGTGCAGCTCTACGTCAAGCGGGTGTTCATCATGGACAACTGCGAGGAGCTGATGCCGGAGTACCTGCGCTTCGTCAAGGGCGTGGTGGACGCACAGGACCTCTCGCTGAACGTCTCGCGGGAGATCCTGCAGCAGGACCGGCAGATCCAGATGATCCGCAAGCGGCTGGTGCGCAAGGTGCTCTCCACCGTCAAGGAGCTGCAGGGCGCCGAGGACCAGGGCAAGTACCAGACCTTCTGGCGCGAGTTCGGCCGCGTCCTCAAGGAGGGGCTGCTGAACGACGCCGACAACCGGGAGACGCTGCTCCAGGTGTCGTCGTTCGCCTCGACGCACTCCGACTCCGAGCTGACCACGCTGGCGCAGTACGTGGAGCGGATGCCGGAGGGGCAGGACGCGATCTACTACATGACCGGTGAGAGCCGGCAGCAGGTGGAGAGCTCCCCGCACCTGGAGGCGTTCCGCGCCAAAGAGCGCGAGGTGCTCATCCTGACCGACCCGGTCGACGAGATGTGGGTCGGCTCGGTGCCGGAGTTCGACGGCAAGCCGTTCACCTCGATCGCCAAGGGCGAGGTCGACCTGGAGACCGAGGAGGAGAAGAAGGCCTCCGAGGCGCTGCGCGAGCAGCAGGACAAGGAGTTCGCTGAGCTGCTCGGCTGGCTCGGCAACACCCTGTCCAGCCAGGTGAAGGAGGTCCGGCTGTCGTCCCGGCTGACCTCGTCGCCCGCCTGCCTGGTCGGTGATGTGTTCGACTTCACCCCCATGCTGGAGCGGATGTACCGCGCCTCCGGGCAGGAGCTGCCGGAGTCCAAGCGGATCCTGGAGCTCAACCCGACGCACCCGCTGGTCACCGGGTTGCGCGCGGCCTACGACAGCCGCCGCGACGATGCCGACGCGGGCAAGGTGCCGGAGCTGGCCGAGACCGCGGAGCTGCTCTACGGCACCGCGGTGCTGGCCGAGGGCGGCGAGTTGAAGGATCCGGCGCGGTTCGCGCACCTGCTCACCGATCGGCTCACCCGGACGGTGTGATCCGCCCCGCCGGGGATCGGTCGCACCGATCCCCGGCGGCGGGTCCGTTTCCGCACGATTTCGCGGAGCGGGGTTTGCCGGAGGGATGCGGACGTAGTCTGGTGCGGTCGGAAGGATCGTCGGAACATGTCGGGGAGTCCGCTGGAGACCGCGGAGGTCTGGGACGCCGTCGCGGTCGGGTACGGGGAATTCGCCGCCGCGGTGATGCGGCCGTTCGCCGTGCTCGCGCTGGAGTTCGCCGCGCTGACCAGCGAGTCGGCGGTGCTGGATGTGGCCGCGGGCACCGGCGCGCTCAGCCTGCCTGCCGCCGAGCGGGCGGGCCGGGTCGCCGCGGTCGACATCTCGCCGGGGATGCTGCGTTTGCTGGCGGACGCCGCGGCCGCCGCCGGGCTGCACAACATCGTGACCGACGTGGCCGACGCCAGGGAGCTGCCGTACGCCGACCGCAGCTTCGACGCCGCCTTCTCCATGTTCGGGCTGATGTTCTTCCCGGACCGCTACCGCGCGCTCGGCGAGCTCCACCGGGTGCTCCGCCCCGGCGGCACCGTCGTCATCTCGAACTGGGCGCCGGTCTGCGAATCCCCGCTGCTGACGATGCTGTACGAGGCGTTCGCCGAGGCGGTGCCCGAGCTCGGCGAGCCGCAGCAGGACTTCCTCAGCCTGGAGAACCCCGAGGTCTTCCAGAGCGAGCTGCGCACCGCCGGGTTCCACGGGGTGGTGATCCAGCGCCACTCCATCGTCACCCGCTTCGCCGACGGCGCCGAGCTCTGGGAGACCATGGTGCGCAGCAGCGCCGCGCTGCAGCTCATGCGGACGCTGTGGGGCGAGGAGCTGTGGGCCGAGCGCTCCCGGCGGGTCCGGGAGTACCTGGACCGGCGGTACCGCCCGAACCAGCCGCTGCCCGCCATCGCGCTGCTCGGCATCGGGCACAAGCCGCAGCTCGACTGAGACGAGCGAACCCCCCGCGGCCGGGGCCGAGGGGGGTTCGCGGAGCGCGGGGAGCCTAGCGCGGGGCCATGCGCAGCGCGCCGTCCATCCGGATGGTCTCGCCGTTCAGGTAGTCGTGCTCGACGATGTACTGCGAGAGCTGCGCGTACTCGTCCGGGCGGCCGAGCCGGGACGGGAACGGCACGCCGGCCTCCAGCCCCTTGCGGTACTCCTCGGTGACACCGGCCAGCATCGGGGTGTCGATGATGCCGGGGGCGATGGTGTTCACCCGGATGCCGAACTGCGCCAGGTCGCGCGCGGCGGGCACGGTCATGCCGTGCACGCCGCCCTTGGAGGCGGAGTAGGCGATCTGGCCGACCTGGCCCTCGAAGGCCGCGACCGAGGCGGTGTTGATGACCACACCGCGCTGGCCGTAATCGTCCACCGGATCGGTCTTGGCGATGGCGTCGGCGGCCAGCCGCATGACATTGAACGAGCCGAGCAGGTTCACCGTGATGACGGTGCGGAACAGCTCCAGATCGTGCGGGCCGTTCTTGGACAGGATGCGCCCGGCCCAGCCGACCCCGGCGCAGTTCACCACGATGCGCAGCGGGACGCCGGACTCGACGACCTTCGCCACCGCGGCGGCGACATCGTCACCACTGGTGACATCGGCGGCCAGCAGCGTGACGCCGTCGGGTACGTTGTCGCCTGCGCGCTCGATCGACTGCGGCACGTCCAGTCCGAACACGGTCGCACCCAGGTCGGCGAAGCGCTTGGCGGTGGCGGCACCCAGGCCGGATGCCCCTCCGGTGACGATGGCGGCGGAACCCGAAATCTCCACGATGGTCCTCTCGTTCGTGACAGCCCATTGGCTCTGGGTCATTCGCACCCTAACCGGTCGGAATTTCCGGTTCGGCCACCTCCCTGCCCGGTGAATTGCGAACACCATTGTTCGCAAGGTGGTACCGTCGAGCCATGAAGCTCTCCGCCGGTGCTTCGCTCGCCGGCCGCAAGATCCTGATCACCGGCGCGGCGCGCGGTATCGGCGCCGTGCTGGCCAGGCAGTTGCACGCGCGCGGCGCCGCGGTGGCGCTGCTCGGGCTGGAGCCGGACCTGCTCGCCGATGTCGCTGCCGACTGCGGCGACGCCCCCTGGCGCTACTGCGACGTGGGCGACCAGGCTCAGGTGGAGCGGGTGGTCCGCACCCTCGTCGCGGAGCTCGGCGGGCTGGACGTGGTCGTCGCGAACGCGGGCATAGCCCGGCAGTTCCCGCTGCTCGGCGGGGAGGCCGCGGTACTGGAGGAGATGCTCGCGGTGAACGTGCTCGGCGTCTACTACACGCTGCGCGCCACCGGCCCGCACGTGGCGCACCCCGGCGGCTACGTGCTGCTGGTCTCCTCGCTCGCCGGCGCGGTGCACCTGCCGCTGGCCGGGGCGTACAGCGTCACCAAGGCCGGGGTCGAGGTGCTCGGCAACACGCTGCGGCACGAGATCAGGCACACCGGCGCCAAGGTCGGGATCGCCTACTTCGCCGAGCTGGACACCGATATGACCTCGCGCGGCTTCGGCACCGCGGCCGCGCGCGCCATCCTCGGCCGGGCTACGGTGTCCGGCGTCGCCCCGCTCGGCCCGGCGATCGATACGCTCGAACGCGCCATTCTGCGGCGCAGGCGGCAGGTGGTCTCCCCCTGGTGGGTGGCCGGGGTGCTCCCGTTCCGCGGGATCGCCCAGCGCGTGATCGACCTGGCCCTGCGGCACGGCGTCGAGCAGGCGGTGGAGATCGCGCGCACCGAGCGGGCCGGCTTCACCACCGACCAGCCGCCGCGCACGCGCAAGATCGAGCGATCGGCCTGACACCGGGTTGTGCACAATGGACAGGCCTGGTGGCCCGTCCAGGATCCGCCGGCGGCGCTACCCCCGAGCAACGGAGCCGACCCACATGACCGAACCGACGCCGAGCCTCCGCCATCTGCCGCGCGGGCGGCACGGCCTGCCCCGCGAACAGGTGGTGGCGTCGCAGCGCGAGCGCATCCTGAGCGCGATGGCCGACGCGATGGTGGACTACGGCTATATCGGCACGTCGGTGGCGGCCATCCTGAAGCGCGCCGGGGTGTCGCGGGAGACCTTCTACGAGCAGTTCCGCTCCAAGGAGCACTGCTTCGAGGCCACCTACGAGCGCGCGGTGACGCTGCTGCTGGACAAGATCGAGCGCGCCGCCGCCACGGTGGACGACCCGGAGACGGTGGACGAGTGGACCATGCGGAGCAACCGGATGGACCGGATCTTCGAGGCGTACCTGGACCACCTGGTCGACGACCCGGCGAGCGCGCGGGTCTTCCTGGTCGAGGTATTCGCGGTCGGCTCGCCCGCGGTGGCCCGCAGGGCCGAGCTGCAGCGGCTCTTCGTCGAGCTGATCGCCGAGGTGCTCGATGTGCAGACCGACGCGCAGATGTTCGCCTGCGCCGCGCTGGCGGCCGGGATCGGCGGCATGGTGACCGGGCGGATCGCCGCGGGCGACATGTCCGGGGTGCGCGCGCTGCGCGCGCCGCTGCTCGACCTGGTGCACCGCGGCGGGGTGCTCTACGGCAACGCCTTCGCCGAGCCCGCCCGGCGCTGAGCGGGTCAGCGCTCGGCGCGCACCGGCGGCTCGGCGGGCTGCTCCGCGCGCCCGCGCCGCAGCACCAGCAGCGTGGCGCCCGCGAGCGCGGGGGCGAGCAGCGCGAGCAGCGCGGCGACCGGCGTGCCGAGCACGGTGCCGAGCCCGGTGAGCGACCCGAAGTAGAGGAAGAGCAGCCCGGAGCCGATGCCGATGGCGTGCTCGGGCAGGTGCTTGCCGAGCAGGATGCCGAGCGCGATGGCGAGCGCGTCGGCGGCGACCATGCCGATGGTGGAGCCGATCCACACCCCGAGCCAGTCGTAGTCGGTGGCGAGCGCGGCGGTGGCGAACATGGTGCGATCGCCGAGCTCCGCCAGCAGGAAGGCCGAGCTGACCACGAAGAACGGCGCCGCCCGGGTGGCGAGGCGCGGCTCCTCGTCGTCCTCGTCGCCCCCGCCGGCCGCGTGCTCGCGCAGCGTCCACACGCCGACGGCGAGGAAGATGACCGCCGCGAGCAGCGCGATGGCGGTGGTCGGCAGCGCCGAGCCGAGGAAGTGGCCGACGCCGACCGAGATCAGGTGCACGCCGGCGGCGGCGACGGCGATCCCGCTCAGCACCACCCACCAGCGGTACTTGAGCGCGAATGTCAGCGCCATCAGCTGCGACTTGTCGCCGAGCTCGGCGAGGAAGACGATGCCGATGGCCAGCATTGCGGTGGTGAGCACGAAACCGAATTTACCTGCGGAAATGCCGGTAGGGCAATACCGTTCTCGTCAAAAGATAACCGCCACAATAAGTTTGGGAATACCGGTTCCGAAAGTTAGGGAACCCTCAAGCGGCGAGCAGCATAGCCAGAACCGCGGTGTCGGGATCGCTGATCGGGTCCAGCCCGACCCGGCTGACCAGCGACGTCACCGTTCCGTCCGACTCCGCCTCGGCCCACGCCGCGCGGTGCTGGAGCCCGAGGTGCGGCACCCCGGGCAGCAGCACGCAGCCGGAGGCCGCGCCCGCGCACTCCGGGAGTGTGGGCTTCGTCTCCGAGGGCGGGTGCAGCATGATCAGTGCGGGCGGCACCGGATCGGCGAACCGGCCGGGCGGCAGCGCCTCCGCGCCGAGCACCGGCCCCTCGGCGAGCACCATGCCGATGGTGCCGGGCGCCGGGTCGTCGGGCAGGTCCTCGCGCACCCCGAAGACGGTGGTGGTGGCGAGCAGCCCCGGCATCGAGGCCACCCGGACCGCGAGAATCAGGAACTGCGCCCACTCCTTGGTGCTGTCCGGCCAGCGGCCGGAGATCACGAAGCCCCGCAGTACCCCGCTGGAGTGGAACGGCGTGATGCCGATGGGTTCGTTCGCGCGCATGGCTGCCTCCCGTGCGGTGGGAGTTTCGAGGATGACGCAGAGATCATCTGGCACACAAGTACCACCGACTGCCAGCGGCGAACGCTTTACCCAGCCGAAACACACGACGGCCCGCGGACATTCGTCCGCGGGCCGTCGGGGCGGGATCGGCTCAGCCGAAGATCAGGCCCTTGGCCTGGCCGGTCGCCTTGGCGAAGCGGTCCTGGACGTCGGCCCAGTTGACCACGTTCCAGAACGCGGTCACGTAGTCCGCCTTCACGTTCTTGTACTGCAGGTAGAAGGCGTGCTCCCACATGTCCACCTGGAGCAGCGGGATGATGCCGAGCGGCACGTTGGCCTGCTGGTCGTAGAGCTGGAAGGTGAGCAGCTTCTGGCCGAGGGTGTCGTAGCCGAGCACGGCCCAGCCGGAGCCCTGCAGGCCGTTGGCCGCGGCGGTGAACTGCGCGCGGAACTTGTCGAACGAGCCGAACTGGTCGTCGATCGCCGAGGCCAGCTCGCCGACCGGCTTGTCGCCGCCGTTCGGGGAGAGGTTCTTCCACCAGATGGAGTGGTTGACGTGGCCGCCGAGGTGGAAGGCGAGGTTCTTCTCGTGCAGGAAGATGGCGCCGTGGTCACCCGCTTCGCGGGCGCCCTCCAGCTTCTCCAGCGCGGTGTTCACACCCGCCACGTAGGCGGCGTGGTGCTTCGAATGGTGAATCTCGTTGATCTGCCCGGAGATGTGGGGCTCCAGGGCGCTGTAGTCGTAATCCAGATCCGGCAGCGTGTACTCAGCCACGTTGTCCCTTCCTGTGTCGGGCCGGGGCGCGCTCCGGCTCGGACGCGCCCCCGACCATCATTCGTACACCCGCTCGGTATCAACCGGCCTCTCGGCACGGTATTCCGCGCACGCTGATCACAACGGCGGCGCGATGCCCGGCCGGACCGCCCTGGGGTCGCCCGCGTCGTGCGCCGCCCACCAGCGCCTGCCGTCCGCCACGAAGTGTGCGGGGGAGAGCTCGGCGCCGGTCGCGTCCTGCACGGAGAGCTCATCGAACCACACCCGGACGTCCAGCTCGCGCGGGTCGACCCCCTCCTCCTGGGAGAACTCGAAGACGTGCGCACCGGGCCGCTCGGGGTCGAGCACCGCGTCGAAGCTGAGCAGTTCGCGCCAGAGCGACCAGCCGCTGTCGTCCACGTCGACGAACTCCCAGCCGTGCAGCCTCCCGCCGCCGAAGCTCTTGATCGCCTGGTCCAGGGTGTCGGGGGCGAGCGGGAGGATATCGGCGCCGACGTGGTTCCAGAGCTGGCGGCGCAGCGAGGCGGCCACCCGGCCGACCCCGCGCAGCGTCAGCCGGACCCGGCCGTCCCGATGGTCTCCGCCGACCCCGGAGCGGGTCTCCGGTAGCCGCAGCACCTCCAGCTCCAGGCAGAGCGTGCGGCCGTCCGCGTCGAAGGCCGAGCCGAGGCAGACCGCCTCGGCGAGCGCGATATTCAGCCCCTCGGTGTCGAGCAGCGGATCGAGCGCGCGGGAATCGTGCCCGGCATCACGCCGCGCGACGATCTCGTTGGGTGCCGTTTCCGGCCCGGTTTCCGGCGTCGAAGTGGGGTCGAGTGCCGTCTGCCGCGCGCCGCTGGTCATAGCGCCAGGCTACCGATGGTGCCGCCGGACGTCGCTGTTTCCGCAGGAAGAGTCCCGTGGCCCGGCGGGAAGATCGCGGCCGAGGGAACCGAATCGCTCCCGGCCCCGTCCAACTAGATATCGGAGCCTCCCTGGGTTCCGAGCCGGCGGCGAGTGGCCGCTCCGGGATGTTTGGAGGGGAGTCCCGGATCGGTCGCTCCCGCCGCCGGCGTAGCGGGCAGCCTGTGGATAACTCGGTGGATAGCTCGTGCGGCGGTGTTTACCGAAAGGTAGCTGTGGTGCCTGAGGTTATAGTCGCCGCCTGTGAATCGCGCGCAGGGCGATAGCTGACCCCTGTGGATCAGGTTGTGGAATCTGTGGATAACTCGGTCGTGGCCATGCACAACGCGGAGAGATCGAGAGCGGCGTCCGGCGCCGGAGCTTCGAAACCTACCCCATGCCCGTTCGCGCTGTCGAATGCGTGGACGGGGGGTGCGGAGATCCGGCGGGAGCGGTCAGCTGTGGATACCCGGCGCGCAACCACGCGGCCGCCCGGCACGCATGGCAGGATCGAAACCGTGACGAGCCCCGATGTTCCGACGGTTCCGGTCCGGGAGGTTCCCGGCGCGTTCGACTCGGCCGCCCCGGCGGCGGTCACCCCACCGGCGATCCTGCTCGACGTGCGCGAGGACGACGAGTGGCGCCTCGGCCACGCGCCCGGCGCGGTGCACATCCCGATGGCCGACGTGCCCGCCCGGGTCGGCGAGCTCGACCCGGACGCCGACATCTACGTGGTCTGCCGCCAGGGCGGCCGGTCGCTGGAGGTGGTGAAGTACCTGGCGAACATCGGGTACGAGGCGGTGAACGTCGGCGGTGGCATGGTGTCCTGGCAGCGGGCCGGGCGGCCGCTCGCCGCCGAGGGCGACAACGAGGCGCGAATCTACTGAAGGGCGGGGTCCGGTGAGTACGGTGGTGCAGCCTTGCGCCCGGTGCGGCGCGCGCTGGGCGGTGCACGGCGCGCCCATGCACTGGTGCCCGCGCTGCCGCGGCGTCCTGCTCTCGCCCGGCCCGGTCGACGCGCCGCCGGAGCGGCGCAACTACCGCTGGGTCGCGCGCAAGCCGGAGCACCGCGGCGCCCGGGCCGCCCCGCGCCCGCACCCCGGGCCCGCAGCGGGCACCCCGCGCTACACCGAGATCCCGCGCTGGGGGCTGCTCGACACCCCCGCCGAGCCGGGCGCCGCGCCCGCGAGCAGGCTCGACCGCGCCGCCGCCGCGGCCAGGAAGCTGCTGCTCTGGACCGCGCTCACCTTCGCGCTGGCCGCGCTCGCCGAGCTCGGCCGCTACGGCATCCTGCTGTACAACCGCACCCGGCTGGTCGACCCGCTGCTGCTCCGGATCTCGGACGCGGCGGTGCTCACCTTCGCGGTGCTCGCCGCCGTGCTCGCGCTGCTCGCCGCCGTCGCGGCGGTGGCGCGGCTGATCCAGCTGCGCCGGGCCGCCTACGCCCGGATCGGCGGGCGGGACCCGCGGTCGCCACGCGCGCTGCTGCTCGGCACGCTGATCCCGGTGCTGAACCTGGTCTGGCCCGGCGTCTTCCTCACCGAGGCGCTCGCCGGCCGCGACGATCCCCGCGCGCTGCGGGTGATCCGGGTCTGGTGGCTGGTCTGGGTGCTCGGCGGGCTGGTCGCGGTCGCCGCGCTCTGCTGGCGCAGCGCCGACTCGCTGCAGGCCAAGGCGGACGGCGTGCTCGTCACCGCGCTGACCGACCTGCTCGCCGCCGCCGTCGCGCTGCTGACGGTCGGCGTGCTGAACGCGCTGGAGGGCCGCGACCTGCGCGGCCGCACCAGGATCTCGCACCGCCTCACCGTGGCGGTCGATCCGGCGGTGCCGGTCATCGCGCCGCTGCACCGCACCGAGCAGCCCCAATCGACCGCCGCCGCGCGCCAGGAGCCGGCGGCGGGAGACAATACCGGCGACGAAGCGGGCGACCGCGAACAGGAGGAGGTCGGGGCCAAGTGACCCAGGGCAGTCGCGCGCCGTTCGTGGTCGCGCACCGCGGCGCCTCGGCGGCGCGGCCGGAACACACCCTCGCCGCCTACGAGCTGGCGCTCGAGCAGGGCGCCGACGGGGTCGAGTGCGACGTCCGGCTCACCCGCGACGGGCACCTGGTCTGCGTGCACGACCGCACCGTCGACCGCACCTCCGACGGCAGCGGCGTCGTCAGCGAGCTCACCCTCGCCGAGCTGGCCGACCTCGACTTCGGCGCGCCCGGCGCCCCGGCCGGGCTGCTCACCCTGGCCGAGCTGATCCAGCTGGTGCTCGATTGGCGCAGCCGTCCCACCAAGCTCTTCATCGAGACCAAGCACCCGGTGCGCTACGGCGCGCTGGTGGAGAACAAGCTGCTCGCCGAGTTGCAGCGGTTCGGCATCGCCACCCCGGCCTCCGCCGACCACTCGCGCGCGGTGGTCATGTCGTTCGCGGCGAGCGCGGTCTGGCGGATCCGCCGCGCCGCGCCGCTGCTGCCGACGGTGCTGCTCGGCGAGTCCTCGCGCTACCTCGGCGGCAGCGCGGCCACCACGGTTGGCGCCACCGCCGTCGGACCGTCGGTCAAGACCCTGCGCGAGCACCCGGACCTGGTGGACAAGGCCGCCGCGGCGGGCCGGGCCACCTACTGCTGGACCGTCGACGACCCGGAAGACGTCACGCTCTGCGCCGAACTCGGGGTCAGCTGGGTGGCCACCAACCACCCCGGCCGCACCAAGGCGCTGCTCGCCGCCCCCGCTTGAACCACACCCGCGCCCCGACCCTGTAGGTTGACCCCCCGTGGGTAAGAGCAAGCGCAACACTCCGAAGCCCGACGGCAACCGGGCCCAGCGGCTCGCCGAGCGCCGGGCGGCACTGGAGCAGGCGGCCAATGCCGTCACCCGGCCGTTCCAGGGACTGGCCGCCGAGTGCGACCTGGTCGCGCTCCGCGAGTTCGTGCCCTCCGCGACCGCGACCCTGAAGCTCGCGCCCGGCGTGGCCGCCGAGCGCTCGGTGGTGCTGGCCACGGTGCTGCCCGGCGCGGTGGCCGCGCTGGTGCGCGCCGGGGACGAGGAGATCGGCTTCGTCGGCGTCCAGGTGCAGCAGCAGGGCCCCGACCCGGCGGCCGATCTCGCCGCCGCCGTGCTGTGGACCCAATCCGCCGAGGGTGGTGAGTCGCTGAACAGCGCGGACGCCGTCGAAGGCGGCCCGACCCTGACCGACGTCCTCGATCCCGGCGCCGATCTGGAACTCACCGTGCACCAGGACTTCGACTGGTGGGTCCCGGAGGGCGTCGTTCCCGACGCCCAAGTGGCTGCCACCATCGAGCAGGCCAAGCAGGCCATCATGCCCTCGGCGCGGCTCGCGCTCGGCCCCGACTCGATCGGCGCCGCCTGGTGGGTGGATGCCGGGGAGAAGGCGCACGTGCGCTGGGTCCGCCCGGAGCCGGAGGACGAGCTGATGGCGGCGCTCGCCCGGCTGCACGCCGCCGGCGGGCTGCACCTCGGCGACGGCTCGCGCTTCGCCGGCACCTTCCGCACGCACGGCCTGCTGGTCCCCGTCTTCGACCTGGACCGCGAGCGGCACCCCGACGAATGGGTAGCCCCCGCCGACGAATTCGCCGCCCGGCTGGCCGGTGCGCTCGCCTCCGACGAGCCGCTCACCTCCGAGGAGCGCCGCTCCAGGGATGGCCTCCGCTCCCGCCAGGTGACATTGCGTTGAATTTGTCGCGCCTTCGGCGCGACGGGTTCGCGGCCCCGGGGAGTCTCGCCGTTCAGCGCTCGAGACTCGCGGCTCCGCCGCATGCGCTTCGAGCGCTGAACGACGAGACGGGCCGCGAACGGGGCTCGTAAGACTCGCCCCCTGGTGGCTGGGTTCGGGGCTACGGCAGCGGGCCCGGCTCCCTGTGGGAGCCGGGCCCGCGGTGTTCAGTCGCCGTGGAGCCGATCGGGTCGGTCAGAGATGGCCGCCGGCGGCGTGGGGGGCGCCGGAGGTATCCGCGGGGCCGCCCATTTCGCGGGCGATGAACTCCTCGAGATCGAACAGGTTGGACCCGGCCCGATCGGCGATCGTGAGCAGGGTGGTCATCCGAGCGACCTCCTCGACCTGCTCCTTCAGGAACCACTGCATGAACTGCTCACCGAGGTAGTCACCCTCCTCGCGGGCGGTGCTCGCGAGCTGGACCACCTGGTCGGTGACGGTCTTCTCCTGCGCCAGCGCCAGCGCGATCGGCTCGCGGGCATTCTCGAAGTGCGACTTGGCCGCGTCGACGCTGGTGATCTCGACGCTGATATCGCGATCCAGGAAGTACTGGACGATCATCATGGCGTGGTTGCGCTCTTCGACCGCCTGCTTGTAGAAGAGCTTGGCGAGCTGCGGCAGATCCGCGTTGTCGTACCAGACCGCCAGGGCGATGTACTGGTGCTCCGCATTGAATTCATTGTGGATCTGATCCTGCAGCAGGCCGTGGAATTTACTGCGCGGTGGCTCCGGGTGGGTCGACATGCTGACCACATTAGTGCTGGTCAAAGGCGCTGTCATCCAAGTACACCCTTATTGAGGATAGTATTGCCTAATTCCGCGCTGAATAGAATAGTGAATTCAGCTACTGCTCCGGGAAGCAATTCCGGGAATGCGCGGCGGTACTCCGGTGGGCACCGCCGGGCGCGCCGACTGTTCCCGCGCCAGGAATTCCTCGACGTCGAACAGATTGCCATCGGCCCGCTCCACCACGGTGAGCAGCGTGTTCGCCCTGGCCAGCTCCTCGATCTGCTGCTCCAGGAACCAGCCGGTGAACTGCTCGCCCAGATAGTCGTTCGCCCGCCGCGCCTGCTGCGCCAGATCGGTGAGCCGATCGCTGCGCTCGCTCTCCAGGGCGCAGATGTGCGCCGCGGCCTCCTGTGACGAAGCGAACTCCGAGCGGATGGGATCGATTCCGGCCACCCCGACCGGGAGCTCCCGGTCCAGCAGGTAGCCGATCATGCGCAGCGCGTCGGTGCGGTTGTCCTCGGAGCGCCGGTACGCGTACGCCGCCGAGCGCGGCAGCCGCGCCGCGTCGAAATACACCGCGACCGCCAGGTACTGCTGCGACGTGGTCAGCTCGAATCGAATGTGGTCGCGGAGCAGCCCCGCGAAGAGCTGCTCCACCGATGCGCCTGCCATGATTCGAACCTACCCCGTGCGGAGGTCCTCCGGAATCGGCTGATCGTTGGCGAGGGCGTCGAAGAACCGGCTGGCTCGGTCGCGGTCCCAGAGCAGCACATTGCCGCTGTCGGTGTCCTCGAAGCCGCCGATCGGCACCGTGGTGTTGATCGTGTCGCCGCGCATCGCCCAGCCGAGCGCGGCCAGGTGCCAGAGGTGGTCGCCCTCGTCCACCTTCACCGAGCCGACGGTGTCGGTGGCCAGCGGCCAGAGCGTGAACGGATTGGCCAGCGTGCCCGCGCCGGTCGCCTTCTTCAGCAGCGCCGACATGAACTTGCGCTGGTTGTTCATCCGGTCGATATCGGCGAGCGCGGTGGCCCGGCTGCGCACGAAGCCGAGCGACTGCGGGCCGTCCAGGGTCTGGCAGCCCGCGGGCAGGTCGATGCCGGCCAGCGGGTCGCTGATCGGGGCGTCCAGGCAGACGTCGATGCCGCCGAGGGTGTCGACCACGGAGGCGAAGCCGCCGAAGCCGATCTGCGCGTAGTGGTCGATGCGCAGCCCGGTGGCGCCCTCGACGGTCTGTACCAGCAGGGTCGGGCCGCCGAGCGAGAACGAGGCGTTCAGCTTGTCCCTGCCGTGGCCGGGCACGCTGACGTAGGAGTCGCGCGGCAGGCTGACCAGCGTCGCCTGCCCCGAGCTCGGGATGTGCACCAGGATGATGGTGTCGGTGCGCTCGGAGCCGACCTCGCCGCCGGTGGCGAGCTCCTGCTCCTGCTCCTCGGAGAGCCCGGCCCTGCTGTCCGAGCCGACCAGCAGCCAGTTGGTGCCCGGGGTGTCGCCGCCCCTGCCCTCGTAGGCGCTGAGCGCGTCGATCCGGGTCAGCGAATTGTCCAGGTGCACAACGGCCGCCACCATGCCGACGATCAGCACCAGCAGGAGCACCAGGAACCAGCGGAAGGGGTGCCGCTTGCGGCGCCTGCGCGGGCGCTCCGGCTGCGGCGCCCGCGGGGGCGCGGTGCGGCCGCGGCCGGGCGGTGGCGGGGGCGGGCGGCGCTCGTCCCGGTAGGGCTGCGGCTGCTGGGTCGGCGCGTGCTGCGCCCGCTGCGGCGGCTGCTGGGTGGGGTACTTGCTGGTGTAGCGGCGGGTCGCCTGCTCCGGCTCCGGGGACTGCGAGTAGGCGAGCTGGTTCTGGTCGCGCCTGCCGTCCCGGCGCACGACCTGGGTCGGCTCGACGTGCCGTTCGCCGGGCGGGGGATTGCGGCGCGGATCGCCGCCGCGCGGCGGCTGCCCGCCGGGTGCCCGATGGCCGGACTCCCGGTTCCCGCCGCGAGGCTGTCCGCCGGGACCGGGCCCCCGCTTTCCGTCGCGAGACTGGCCGCCCGGACCGAATCCCTGATTTCCGTCGCGAGGGGGCTGTCCGCCAGGGTTGGGCCCCCGAACTCCCTCGCGGTGCGGCTGCCCGCCGGGACCGAACCCCCGGTTCCCGCCACCGGGCACCCCCCGACCGCCGCCGGGCGGATTGCCCCCACCCGGCGCACCCCGACCGTCGGGCCCGGGACGACTGCCCCCGGGCGACGGCGGCGGCCCCGGCCTGCGCCCTTGCTGTCCGGGCGGCGGCGTCCGGCGCGCGGGGTACTTGGGGTCCTCGCCGTTCATCATGCAGACTCTACTGATCCGTCGGGTCGATCGGGCGGTACGCGGGAGGGCGCTGAGATCCCCCCGCTCACATGATGAATCACCCGGAGCGCCGCCGGTGTTAGCGGCTCAGGGCAACCAGCCGACGTGGCCGCGCAGCACCGTGTAGCCGACGTAGGCGATGGTGTCGATCAGCGCGTGCGCCACCAGCAGCGGCCAGAGCCGCCCGGTGCGCTGCCACCAGCGCCCGAAGATCAGCCCCATCACGACGTTGCCGAGCCCGCCGCCGAGCCCCTGGTAGAGGTGGTAGCTGCCGCGCAGCAGTGCCGAGGCCAGCAGCGACGAGTTGCCCGACCAGCCGAGCTGCCGCAGCCGGGTGAGCAGGTAGCCGACCACGAGGATCTCCTCGGCCGCCGAGTTGGCGCAGGCGGAGAGGATCAGCACCGGCAGCCGCCACCAGTGCTCGGCGAGCGAGCTCGGCACGATCGTCACGCTGAAGCCGAGCGCGTGCGCGATCAGGTAGAGCCCGAGCCCGGGCAGCCCGATCAGCGCGGTGAAGCCGAGCCCGGCCAGCAGGTCGGCGCGCCACCGATCCCTGGCCAGCCCGACCAGCCGCGGCCCGATCCCGCTGCGCCAGAGCAGGTAGAGCCCGAGCGCGGCCCATGCCGCCAGCCGGAGCACCCCGAGCAGCTGGAAGGCCAGGTCGAGCAGGGGCTGGTCGGCGCGCGAGGCGTTCAGCGCGACGGTCCGGCCGCCCACCCCGCCCGGCTGCAACGCGCTCTCCAGCAGCGAGAGCGCGGCGCTGAGCCCGCTCGCCCCGAAGGTGAGCGCGAGGACGATCACCACCTCGATCCGGAGCGCGCGCCGCTCGGACTCGTCGAGCGGGCGGACGGAGGCGGGATCGGCGGCCATGACAGCGAATCTAGTCAGCGGCGGAACTCCTCCACGGGTGTGTACTCGGCCGCCGCCGCGCCCATCTCGTTGCGGTACCAGGTCTCCCTGCGGGCGCGCTGCACCCGATCGGCCACCCGGTCCAGGCCGGGGATCAGCCTGCGCGCCGTCTCCAGTGTGAACAGCACCGGGAACTGTGCCAGCGGGTGCAGCACCCAGGGCAGCCTGCGCGGCATGGCGTGCCTGGCGTAGGTGCCGGGCGGCAGCCAGAAGCCGGTGTAGCCGATCTGCACCCGGTAGTTGACCTCGTCGCGCAGCCGCTTGCGCCACGGCGTGCCCGGCTTCGGCTCGAAGGCGGGCAGGTACGACTCGACCAGCTCCTCGCCGTCCGCACCCGCGGTGTGCGCCCGCTTCACGAAGGCGGCGAACATGAGCTGCACCGACTCCCGGAAATCCCGCGGGTACCAGTCCGGCTGCACCCCGAGCAGGTGCCCGACGTAGCGCCAGAAGTGCAGCGTCGCCTCGATCTCCCGCTTCGTCGTCTGCAGCCCGACGCTCCAGAGCGCCAGCCCGGGCACCACGCTGCCCGCCATCAGGGTGAGTGTGGCGTCGCCGACGCTGATCGGCACGCCCCAGGCGGCGGCGTCCCACTCCGGCCGCCGCACCAGCTTGCGCCGGATGAAGACGTGCATGATCCGCACCCGCATGGTGGTCTGCCTGCCGCGCGCGCCGATCGCCAGCCCGCCCGGCTCGGAGATATCGATCCAGAACCGCACCGTCTCCAGCTGTCGCTTGTGCGCGCGGGCGCCCGCGTAGCCGCCGGTGTAGGCGAGCGGCTTGGTGATCGAGCTCTCCGAGTACATCTCCAGCGTGCTGGTGGTGGCGAAGGCGAAGACCGAGGTGCCCCAGCGGCGGAAGACAGCGGCGCCGCGCTCCACCAGCGCCGGGTCCAGCCAGGGCGGCGGCGTCTCGAACTCGGCGAAGAGCCGGACCAGCGAGGCGGGCGGGTCGGGGACGGCGTCGATGCCGTGCTCCAGCGCGAGGTCGAGCATGGCGCGGCCCGCCTTGGGGCCGAGTTCGCCGAGGTAGACCTCGTCCACGAACGCCTCCGCGACCGGATCGGCCTGGTAGTAGGCGGCCGCGAAGCGCTCGACCAGCGCGTCGTCGGGTTGCGGGTCGAAGCGGAAGATCGTGCGCCAGAGCTTGCGCATGCGCTGCACGGCCGGGTCCTGCACCCGGTCCCAGTACCTGAATTCGCCCGGCGCGAGTCGAGTTGCCACGAATTCAGCGTAAGGTGAGCAAAAGCTCAGGTTCTACTCGTGTTTCCCGGGGGTGGGTTCGGTGGTCGAGAAGGTCGGTGACCAGCGGCGCAGGCCGCAGCAGGAGCGTTCCCGGGACACTCGCGAGCGGATCCTCACCGCCGCGACTCAGCTCTTCGCCGAGCACGGCGTCGGGAATGTGTCGACCAACCGGATCGCCGCGCACGCCGGCATGAGCATCGGCTCGCTCTACCGCTACTTCGCGGATAAGGACGCCATCCTGGAGACGCTGCGGCTGCGCCTCGTCGGCGAACTCGAGGAGCAGTTCACCGCCGCGGTGCTGGCGGGCATGGCGCTCGCCCCCGCCGAGTCCTTCGCCCGCAGCCTGCACGGCATCGCCGACACCCTCGCGCGCCGCCGCGAACTCGTCCGCGCCCTCTCCCCGCACGCCACCCTCGAGGCGCTCGGCCTCGGCGACCTGGAGCGCCGCCTCCTCATCCTGACCCGCGGCTACCTGCTGAACCTGCTCGGCCCGCTCCCGGACGCCGAACTGGAGGTCAAGGCGTACGTCATGGTCAGCGTCGGCGTAGCGAGCAGCCTCCGCATCGGCCTCGAAGCCCCGTCGCACCTCGACCGCGATGCGGTCATCGCGGAGATCGCCCGGATGGTCGCGGGCTGGCTCGAGCCGTAGTCGCTCAGATCCGCCGCAGCCCGTTCAGGAAGGGGCAGCCTGCCAGGGTGCGGACGGCTCGGCTGAGCTCCTCCACATCATCGGCCGGGGTACGGAACGGAAGCCGGAAGTCGTGGTCGCCGTCCATGCCCTCGATGCGCAGGGTGAGGCCGTATCGGTCGATGGCGAGCGGGTGCACGATGCCGCGCTGCAGGTGTGCCGGGAGCTGCCTGGCGATCATGGCGACCAGGTCGGCGTGGTCGCTCTCCATGTGCTGGAGCCAGGCGGACTCCATGGCGCAGAAGGGGTCGGGGGTGGCGGAGCGGAGCTCGTCGACGTCGACCGATTCGGCGCCGGTGGCGTCGGCCACGACGGCGGATTTGATCACGACGCGGAGCAGGGTGAGGCCGTGCCCGACGTCGAGCAGCATCGGGTGCGGCAGCTCCTCGGCGACCTCGGCGGCGAGCGCGCGCTGCGCGGGCAGCGGCACCGCGCGCACCCAGCCGCGCAGCCAGACCAGGGCGCGCACCGGCTCGCGGACCACGATGGGGGCGTGATCGGTGAGCTCGAGGACCGCGGGCGCGCCGCCACCGCCGGAGTTGGCGACCAGCACCGCCGCCACCGAGGCGCTCGGCACCGCGATCACCGCGTCGCCGCACTCGCGCACGTGGTGCACCGAGACCGGGGTGGGGTCGATTCCCGGCATGGCGAGCACCGCGTGCTCGGCGTGCGCGCAGGCGCTGCGCACCCGCTCCGCGGTCGACGGTGCGAGGGTCGAGTGCGGCATGAAGTCCTCCTGGTGCCCGCTCGCCCGGCTCGGCGAGAATTAGGTTACCCTAAGCTAAGTGAGTGGACGATCTTGCGCAAGAGCCTCGATTCGGGTGGTGCGGCCTCCCGCCCCGGCCGGGAGCGCGCGCCCGTGCCTCTCGGGGCGGGGTTACCGTGAGCGGATGACCGAGTCCTCCGCCGCGCCGGGCGCCGCAGTACCGGAGTCGGGCGCGCCGAGCGGCAGTGCCGTGCCGGCGGGTGGCGGGGAGCCGGTGCTCATGTCGCTGCAGCCGCCCGCCCGGCGCAACCTGACCGATGGCCTGTTCCGTGAGCCGGGTCCGATACCACCGGGGATCAGGGCGCTCGGCCCCGAGATCCCGGACGCCGAACTGGCCGACCTCATCGGCACGGTGGTACACACCGCCGACGGCTTCATCGCCCGCGCCGAGCACGCCGGCCGGGCACTGGCGATCCTCGCCGCGACCGCGGCGGCGCTCTGCGGCGAGGATGTTCGCCGCGCGCTCGCCACCCCGGACATCGCCTTCCTGACCGGGCTGAACCCGCAGGCCGTCGAGGCGGTGCGGGGCGTACTGCTGTGGATCGAGGCGGCGAACCCGGCCGAGCTGACGGCCGGCCTGGCGGCGCTGCTTCGCAGGGGCGGCGAAGGCAGCGCAACGGCGGGATGAGTGCGGAGCGACGCAAGTAGTGTCATAGGCGTGCCTCGTATCGCCTACTTCGGACCATCCGGAACCTTCACCGAGATGGCGCTCGCCCGATTCGAATCGGCGGGCGCCTTCGACGGGCAGGTGGAGCGGGTCGCCGCGCCGAGCCAGGGCGCCGCGCTGGACCTGATCCGGGCCGGCGCGGTGACCGGCGCGGTGGTGCCGATCGAGAGCTCGGTGGAGGGCTCGATCGCCGCCACCCTCGACTCCCTCGCGCTCGGCCCGCGGCTGCAGATCGTGGCCGAGACCGAGCTGGAGGTCACCTTCAGCATCCTGGCCAGGCCGGGCACCGAGCGCGGTGCCGTGCGGTTGCTCGCCGCCTACCCGGTGGCCGCCGGGCAGGTGCGCGAATGGGTGGCGCGCGAGTTGCCGGACGCCGCCTACTACACCTCCACCTCCAATGCGGCCGCCGCCGAGGACGTGGCGGCGGGCCGGGCCGATGCCGCCGTCTCCACCGTCCTGGCCGGCGAGCGGCTCGGGCTGGCCACGCTGGCCGCCGGGGTGGCCGACCACGACCAGGCCATCACCCGCTTCGTGCTGGTGACGGCGCCGCGCCCGGCTCCGCCCGCCACCGGCGCCGACCGCACCTCGGTGGTGCTGGAGCTGACCAACGAACCCGGCGCGCTCATGCGCGCCTTCGCCGAGTTCTCCACGCGCGGCATCGATCTCACCCGGATCGAATCGCGGCCGACCCGAACCGGCATGGGCGCCTACCGCTTCTACCTGGACTGCGTCGGGCACATCGACGACAGCGCGGTGGCGGAGGCGCTCAAGGCGCTGCACCGCTCGGCGCCCCGCATCCGCTTCCTCGGATCGTGGCCCGCGTTCGCCAAGCCGGGCACGCCGCCGCCGCCGGATACCGATGCCGCGCTGTGGCTTTCCCAGCTGAGAAAGGGGGTGGCGGACCGTTGAGCGCACGACTGATCCTGGTCCGGCACGGAGAGACCGAGGGCAACGTCGCCAAGCTGCTGGACACCAGGGTGCCCGGCCTCCCGCTCACCGAACGCGGGGTGGCGCAGGCGAAGACGCTCGGCGCCGCGCTGGCCGCGCCGCCGCGCGCGCTGTACTGCTCGGCCGCGCTGCGCGCCAGGCAGACCGCGAGCTATATCGAGGAGGCCACCGGGGTGACCGCCCAGGTGCTCGACGGCACCTACGAGGTGCAGGTCGGCGATATGGAGGGGCAGAACACGCGCGCCGCGCACGACCTCTTCCAGGAGATCTACCACGCCTGGCACGACGGTGAGCTGAACCGCCGCCCGCCGGGCGGGGAGTCGGGGTACGAGGTGCTCGCCCGCTTCCTCCCGGTGGTCGAGCAGCTGCGGCAGACCTGGTTCACCGACGGCGCCGACGGCGATGTGCTGCTGGTGATCCACGGCGCCGCCATGCGGCTGCTGGCCCGGGTGCTCACCGATATCCGGCCGCCCTTCACCACCAACAACCACCTGGACAACACCGAGACCATCGAGCTGCTGCCGCGGCCGGACCGCGGCTGGGAGCTGCTCCGCTGGGGTCGCTTCACCCCGCCCTTCGGCCCGGATACCGAGCCGCGACAGGACGACCCGATGGGCTGACTTCTACCGGACCGGGAACTCGTCGCGCTCCGGCAGGCCGTTGACCAGGTCGAGCAGCGCGGCGCGCAGCCGGGCCGGGGTGCCGCTGCTCAGCGAGGTCCACTTGCTGCCGTCGTCGGCCCGGCTGGCGGTGGCCAGGAAGCGGCCGTTGCGGGTGTCGAAGACGGCGATGTGGTTGTCGGCGTACTCGCGGGTGCCGTCGCGGTAGGCCACCCCGACGATCTCCGCGTGCGCCTCCAGGTGCACCAGCGCCGAGGCCAGCGCCTGCGCGTCCCGATCCGGGGTGCCGACGGCGGCGAGCCGCCGCGCGGTGGCCGCGGCATCGCCGAGCTCGCCGAAGATCGGCACCAGATCGTCGGTGTAGGCGTTCATGCCGGTGAGGTCGAGCGGCTCGGCCGGGCCGAGCGCGGCCAGCAGCGGGGCGGACAGATCCTCGGCCACCTCGTCCAGGACGTAGGAGTTCGGCCCGCGGAGGGCGACGGTCACCAGATCGTCGCCCTTCGCGAGGCAGAGCCTGCTCACCCGGCCCTCCACCACCAGCCGCAGCGCCACCACCCAGTGCGGGCGGTTCAGCGTGCGCAGCCGGTCGGCGAGCTCCGGGTGCACCTCGCCGTCGGTCAGCAGGGCGCGCTCGGTGAGCGAATCGGCGGCCGCGGCGAGCGCGGCATCGTGCTCGGCGGCATTGTCGTACCGGCCGATGGCGTCGAGCACGACCGGCACGTCATCGATCTGCAGCTCCTCCAGGAGGAACTGCATCTCGTCGAGCGAGAGCACTACCGATTCGAGGGCCGCGGGATTGCGGCCCGCACCGAGCACCGTCACCGAGAGGTGCCGGCGTCCGCGCCGATCACGCCGTCGGTGGCCCAGCGGCCGTCGTGGAAGTGCTCGGCGCTGCGCAGGTAATCCGCGGCGTCGTGCTCGCCCTCGTCGTCCTGGCCGGTGCCGCGGGCATTGCCGAGCAGCGGGCTCTGCCCGCCGGTGGCGGTGCGCACCGGCGCGCCGTCCACCCGGGCGACCACGGAGTCACCGACCGCGGCGGCCACGGGCATGCCCGCGCCGATCGCCGCGCCCGCGCCCCAGCCCTCGGGCAGGGTGAGCTTGCCGTTGCCGTTCGCCGAGCCGCCCGCGCCGACGCCGGAGAGCGCCGCCGAGCGGGTGCTCGCGGCCGCGGCGCCCGCCGCACCGGCCACCCCGAGCCCCATCGGCGCGAGCGCCGCCGGGGCGGTGGAGCCCGCGCCGGTGAGCGCGGAGATGGCGGCGCCGCCGAGGTTGCCCGCGGTGGTGACGCCGGTGCCGACGACCGAGCCGGCCACATTGGCGGCCTGGGTCGCGGCGCTGACCACGGCCGGGTTCTGCGCGAAGGCGGTGGCCGCGGCGACCGCGCCCTGGATCGGATCGCCCTGGAACGCCGTCTCGGCCGCCTCCTCGGAGGCGCCGTCGGCCGTGCCCGCGCCGTTGGCGATGGCGGGCGGCCGGGCGAACTCACCCGGGGTCGTGACGAGCGCGCTGGTGGCGGCCTCGTAGGTCTCCATGACCAGGGCAGCGCGGATATCCATGGCATTCTTGGCGACTTCGGCCACCTCGAAGGCGCCGGAGAGCGCGCCGGGCGGGTTCGCCGAGGCGACCACCGCCGCGTTCACGGCGACGATCTCCGGCAGGCTCGGCATGGCCAGCGAGGCGACGGTGTACGCGGTGGCGTTGGCCGCCGTCTTGGTGGCCATGGCGGCCGCCATCACGCCCTGCTGCTCGGCCCAGCCCATGAAGCCGGTGAGCCGGGAGAGCGCGGCGATGCCGTTGATGCCCTGCATCCCGACGCCGAGCTCGGCCATCACCCGCGCGACGGTGGCGGTCGCGTCCACCCACACCCCGGTGAGCGCGCCCCACGCCGTCGCCGCGGCGGAGATGGGAACGGCGTGCGCGCCCGCGTTCAGCGCGATCGAATTCGCCTCGGCCATGCGCGGCAGCCAGAAAACCCCGGTGATCCCTGCGGTCATTCTCGTTTCTCCCCTGTTCGAATTCGCTCGCGGATCAGGCGCCGATCGCGCCGAGCGCGGCGGCCTGGACGACGTCCGCGCCGACCTGGGCGGCGAGCTGGCTGCGCAGCACCGCGGCCGCGTGGTGCAGCTCGAGGATGCCCTGCGCGACCGCGTGGTCGTGGGTGGCCGCGGCGCTGTTGAAGTGGTTCGCCGCGAGCAGCGAGACCTCCTCGGTGCCGGACGGCAGCACGTGGGTGGCGGGCGCGGTGACGGTGGCGGCTGCCGCCAGCCGCTCGGCGAGCAGATCGAGCTCCGCCGCGGCCAGAAGCACGGCCTCCGGCGACATGAGTACGTGGCCAACCATGACTCGACTCCTTCTAGTGGCTATGGGGCGGAACCACGAGAATTCCCCCTACGAGTTCTAGGACGCGACGGCGACACCATCGGTTCCCTCGAGTCCTCGAGTTCCCTGAGACTAACGCACTTCCGCGCGTTCGCTCCGGGAAAACTCAACCCCAGCCGAGCTCGTGCAGCCGCGCGTCGTCGATGCCGAAGTAGTGCGCGATCTCGTGGATCACGGTGACCGCCACCTCCTCGACCACCTCGGCCTCGGCGGAGCAGATATCCAGGATGGCGTCCCGGTAGATGGTGATGGTGTCCGGCAGCGAGCCGCCGTAGTGGCTGTCCCGCTCGGTGAGCGCGATGCCGTGGTAGAGCCCGAGCAGATGCGGGTCTTCCGGATTGCGTGGCTCGATCAGCACGACCACGTTATCGATGGCACGGGCCAGCTCCGCCGGGACGAGATCCAGTGCGTCGCCGACCAGTTCCTCGAACCGGGCGGCGGGCATGGCGACGGTCACCGCGGCGCCGGCTGCGGCGGCAGCGGGGCCGCGCCGGGCAGCGGGGCCGGGGTGGAGCGGCCGCTGTTCGGCGGCGGCACCGGGGCCTGCCCGTTGATCAGGATGTCACCGCGCGCCGAGCCCTGGATCGGCGCGAAACCCTCGCGGTCGGCGCCCTTTCCGATCATGCAGTCCAGCTTGCGGCTGCCCGCCAGCCAGCTGCGCGCGTCCAGGTAGTCGAAGAAGAGGGTGAGCGTCTTGTTCCGGATGGCGTCCGGGCTGCCCAGGTAGTCCGTCGAGGTGCGGGTGCACTCCTGCTCCATGAACTTGTCCTGGTCGTCCTTGCTCGGCAGCCCGCTGGTGAAGTGCGCGCCGAGGTCGATGGTGGAGACGATCTCGACGGCGTGCTGCTGGGCGCAGTCGACCGGGTCGGACGGCAGATTCTGGTTGATGCCGAGGCAGACGCCGGGCTGGTAGACCCGGGACTGGTCCTGCGCGGCGGCGCTGCCCGACGTGGTCGGCGTCCCGGTGGCGGCCGCCACCTGCAGCCCGCAGCGCAGCGTGCGGTCGCCGGCCTGCCAGCCGTCCGCGCTCGGGTACATGAGCCCGACCACATACCGCCCGCGCGGATCGAACCGCCCGTCCATGTACTTCTGCACCGCGGGCACGCAGTGCTCCTCCTTGAGCTCGGTCAGGCGCAGCGAGTCCGGGAAGCGGGAGCCGGGGGCGAACTCGCGGCCCGGGTAGCGGCTCATGTCCACCTCGGCGGCCACCTCGAACAGGTGCTTGCCGTCGCAGCTCACCTTCACCAGGTCGCTGCGGTCGGTGGTGCTCCAGGTCAGGCAGTCGCCGGCGGCCGCGGTGCCGAAGGCGGCGTCGCGCACGCCCGCCGGGGCGGCGGGGTTGTGCGCCTCCAGCCCGGTCTCGTTGTCGAAGCCGGTGACGAAGAGCGTCACCAGGGCGGCGGCGACCGCGCCGACCGCGACCGCGAGCAGCCCCCAGCGCAGCGTGGGGGCGGACAGGTGCAGTCCGCGCCTGCCCGCGCGCGGCGGCTCGCCCGCGCCCTTTTTTCCGGTGGCGCGGTCGCGGGGGTTCGGCTCGTCGGGAGACATCGCGATCCATCATGGCAGCGCCATCGCGCGGTGTGCCACGTTCGGGTGTATCGGCGGGGGTTCAGCGGGGTCGATTACGCTGGTCGCCCATGATCGACCTCCGATTCTTGCGGGAGAATTCCGACGTCGTCCGGGCCTCCCAGCGCGCCCGCGGCGAGGACCCGGCGCTCGTCGACGCGCTGCTCGAGGCCGACTCCGCGCGCCGCTCCGCGGTGGCGAAGGCGGACAACCTGCGGGCCGAGCACAAGGCCATGGGCAAGCTGGTCGGCAAGGCGAGCAAGGACGAGCGCCCCGCGCTGCTCGCCCGCGCGCAGGAGATGTCCGCCCAGGTCAAGGCGGCCGAGGTGGATCAGCACGCGGCCGACGCCGCGCTGGACACCGCGCAGCGGGCGCTCTCCAATGTGGTCCAGGAAGGCGCGCCCGCGGGCGGCGAGGACGACTACGTCGTGCTGGAGACCGTCGGCACTCCGCCGGAGTTCGGCTTCGAGCCCAAGGACCACCTGGAGCTCGGCGAGGCGCTCGGGCTGATCGACATGGAGCGCGGGGCCAAGGTCTCCGGCGCCCGGTTCTACTTCCTCACCGGGTACGGCGCGCTGCTGCAGCTCGGGCTGTTGCAGCTGGCCGCGCAGCGGGCGGTGGCGAACGGCTTCACCATGATGATCCCGCCGGTGCTGGTCCGCCCGGAGATCATGGCGGGAACCGGGTTCCTCGGGCAGCACTCGGCCGAGGTGTACCACCTGGAGGAGGACGACCTCTACCTGGTCGGCACCTCCGAGGTGCCGCTGGCCGGCTACCACTCGGGCGAGATCATCGACCTGAGCGCGGGGCCGAAGCGGTACGCGGGCTGGTCGTCCTGTTTCCGCCGGGAGGCGGGCAGCTACGGCAAGGACACCAGGGGCATCATCCGGGTGCACCAGTTCGACAAGATCGAGATGTTCGTCTACTGCGACCCGGCCGAGGCCGATGCCGAGCACCGGCGGCTGCTGGCCTGGGAGCGCGAGATGCTGGCCGCCATCGAGGTGCCCTACCGGATCATCGACGTCGCCGCGGGCGACCTGGGCAGCTCGGCCGCGCGCAAGTTCGACTGCGAGGCCTGGGTGCCCACCCAGGGCGCGTACCGGGAGCTCACCTCCACCTCGAACTGCACCACCTTCCAGGGCCGCAGGCTCTCCGTGCGGTACCGCGACGCGGACGGGAAACCGCAGATCGCGGCCACCCTGAACGGGACACTCGCGACCACCCGCTGGATCGTCGCGATCCTGGAGAACAACCAGCTCGCGGATGGCTCGGTGCGGGTGCCGGCCGCGCTGGTGCCGTTCGTGGGTACCGAGGTGCTGGCGCCGCAAACCCGGACATCGGCATGACGTCGCGGTAGCCGGGAGTTCGCCGGGGCCTGAAAACGGTGATCGGGCTGTGGCACCGGTGGGTTGCCTCTACCCTGTTCTCGTGCGAGGAATCGGGTCTCGCGGCGATACCCGAACCCGGGTGCGGGCCGCGTCTGCGCTGGCGACGGCCATGGTCATGTCCAGGACCACCGGCGCCTTCTATGTCATGGGCGGAGCCCTCGGGCTGCTGCTCACCGCGATCGCGCCGGGCGACGAGGGCAACCGGGTGCTGGTCGGCAGCGCGGCGGCGGTCGCGCTGCTACTCGGGCTGAGCCTGCTCGGCTGGGGTCCGCGGATGCCGCACAACGTGCACCACGCCTACGTCGCCATCGCGACCGTGCTGGTGACGGTGGCGGTGCACTCGTTCCCGAACACCGTCGGCGCGATCAGCCTCGCCGCCTTCTATGTCTTCGTCGCCTGCGACGCGGCGCTCTTCTTCGCCTGGCCGCTCGCGGTCACGCACATCGGCTTCGCCATGGTGATGTGTTTGTGGGCGCTGCCGACCCGGGATCTCCCCGGCTGGTCCGGGGTGATCCCGGCGGGCGTGACCTTCGGCGTCGGCGTGGTGGTCGGCATCCTGACCAGGATGGCCTCCGAGGCCGATATCGACACCCTGACCGGGCTGCTCAACCGGCGCGGCTTCGACCGGCTGCTGAACGTCGCCATCGAGCACGCCGGGCGCACCGGGCAGAGCCTGGCGCTGGTCCTGGTCGACCTGGACCGCTTCCGCAAGATCAACGACCACCTCGGGCACCGGGCAGGCGACGCCGTGCTGCAGCGCGTCGCCGACGCCTGGACCGAGCTGCTCGCCCCGGACCAGCGGCTGGCCCGCTACGGCGGCGACGCCTTCGCGCTGCTGCTGCCGAACACCACCGAGCAGGCGGCCATCCTGCTCACCGAGCGGCTGCGCGCCGCCGTCACCACCGGTTGCTCGGCCGGCGTCACCTCGTGGCAGCCGGGGGAGTCCGGCTCGCTGCTGGTGAGCCGCGCGGACGTCGGGCTGTACCGGGCCAAGCAGAGCGGCCGGAACCGGACCGTGCTGGAATCCTCGCGGCAGCAGCCGCTCGCGGTCGAGCTGCGCGAGGCCATCGACAACGGCGCGCTCGACGTGCACTACCAGCCGATCGTCAGCCTGACCGAGGGCGGCGGGAAGGCGGTCGGCGTGGAGGCGCTGCTGCGCTGGTCGCCCGCGGCCCAGCCGGATGTCACCACCGAGGGGCTGATCCGGGTCGCCGAGGAGTTCAACCTCATCTCCGATCTGGACGAGCTGGTGCTGCGCAAGGCCTGCGCCGACGCGGCCCGGCTGCAGGAGACCTTCGCCCAGCTCGACCTGACGCTGAATGTCAATGTCAGCGGGCTGGAGCTGGCCGAGACCGAGTACGCCGACCGGGTGGCCGGGATCCTGGAGAGCACCGGCTGGCCCGCCGACCAGCTGGTGCTCGAGGTGACCGAGAGCGAGCTCGCGGCCGAATCGCAGACGGCCATCGCCAACCTGCACACGCTGCGCGAGCGCGGGGTCCGGATCGCCATCGACGACTTCGGCACCGGGTACTCCTCGCTGAGCCGGCTGGCCACGCTGCCCAGCGACATCATCAAGGTGGACCAGTCCTTCGTGGCCGCCATCCGCTCGGATTCGCCCGCGCCGCCGCTGCTCGGCGTGATCGCGGCGCTGAGCAGCGCGCTCGACCTGCAGGTGATCGCCGAGGGGGTGGAGACCGAGTACCAGGCCGCGGTGCTCACCGAGCTCGGCTTCGCGCTGGCGCAGGGGTACCACTACAGCGATTCGCACCCGGTCGCCGAGCTGATCACCGACCTGAACGCCGGGCGGGCCGAGCTCACCGCCGAGCCGGCCGCACCGCCGCGCACCGGCGACGACGACACGCACGAGACCGCCGACGGGTGGCTTCCGCTCGGCTGAGCGAAATACCGTTGACCCGGTACCGGGCGGGGCGCAGGATGGGCGCATGCACCTGCTGATCTACGCCTGTTGAGTTGCGCTCCGCCGCGCTGAGCGCGGCCGCACCGAGGCGGGGCTCGCGCTCCGCGCGGTGCTCTACACCGGCACCCGCGATTTCGTGCCGTATTACGCGCTGTACGCGCTGCTCTTCGCCGACCACGGGCTGAGCACCGCGCAGATCTCCTCGCTGCTCGCGCTCTGGTCGGGGACGGCGTTCCTGCTCGAGGTGCCCTCCGGGGCCTGGGCCGATGCCTACTCGCGGCGCGCGCTGCTCGTGCTGAGTGGTTTGCTGCTGGTGGCCGGGTTCGGGGTCTGGACGGTGTGGCCGGGGTATCCCGGGTTCGCGCTCGGGTTCGTGCTGTGGGGTGCGGCGGGGGCGCTCTCCTCGGGGACCTTCGAGGCGCTGCTCTACGACGAGCTCACCGCGTTCGGGGCGGCCTCGCGGTATCCGGTCGTGCTCGGGCGGACCAGGGCGGCGGGGGAGTTCGCCGTCGTCATCGCGATCCTCGCGGCGGCGCCGCTGTACGCGTGGGGTGGGTACGCGCTGGTCGGCTGGGTGAGTACCGGGCTCGCCGCGGTGCACACGCTCGCGGCCTGCGCGTTGCCCGCCGCACCGCGGGTGGTCGGGGTCGGGGACGTGCCCGAGGACGGGGAAGAGATCGCGGCCGCCGCGCGCGGGGTGCCCGCCGAGGGGGACGTACTCACCGAGTCCGTCGTGCCCGCGGAGTCTGGAGTGCCTGCGGAGTCTGGAGTGCCCGCCGAGCGAGACGTGCCGGGCGGGCCTTTGGTGCCTACCGAACTAACCGAGCCGGCCGAGTCGGTAGTGCCTGCCGGACCATCTGAGCCGGGCGAGCCGGTAGCGCCCGCCACTCACACCTCCGGCGGCGATGGGAAGCGGCTCGGCGCGCGGGCCGCCGCGGCGGTCCCGGCCGCCGGTGCGGAGCCGGGGCCGACGGGAGTCGGCGAGCGCTGGATCGCCATGCTGCGCAGCGGGATCGGCGAGGCGCTCACGCATCGGAAGGTGCGGCGCGGCGTGCTGCTCGGGGCGGCGCTGTACGGGATCACCTCGTACGACGAGTACTTCGGGCTGCTCGCCGAGGCGGGCGGCGCGGCCACCGCGGTGATCCCGCTGCTGGTCGGGGTGACGGTGGTCGGCTCGCTGCTCGGCTCGCTGGCGGCGGGGCGCACCGAGAACCGCTCCGGCCGGCTGCTCGGCGCGCTCGTCGGCGCGGGCGCGCTGCTGCTCGCCCTCGGCGCGGTACTGACCGGCGGTGCGGGCGGCGCGGTGGCGATGATCGCCGGGTTCCTCGCCATCGCCGTCGGGTACGGCATCGGGGTGAATGCCGAGGTGGTCGCCGACGCCCGGCTGCAGGAGGCGATCGACGGCCCGGCCCGCGCCACCGTCACCTCGGTCTCCGGCCTGCTCTCCGAGGTGGTGGCGCTCGCGGTATTCGGCTTCGTCGCGCTGGCGACGGCGGTGCTCTCGCTGGCCGCCACCATGGCGCTGCTCGGGCTCGCGGTGCTCGGCATCGCGGTGGTCACCCCGCGCTGGCTGCCGCCCCGGCGGTAGCGTGCCGTGGATGACCGGACGCACGCGCATCGGGGTGCTGCTCGGCTTCGGGATCGGCGCCGGGGTCGCCGTGCAGGCCAGGATCAACGGCGCGCTCGGCGCCCGGCTGCAGGACGGCATCGCCGCCGCCACGGTGAGCTTCCTGGTCGGGCTGGTGGCGCTGCTGCTCGCGGCGCTGTTCGACCGCCGGGTGCGCGCCGGGCTGCGCCGGGTGCGCGCCGCGGTCGCCGACCGGTCGCTGCGCCCCTGGCAGCTGCTCGGCGGCCTCTGCGGAGCCTTCTTCGTGGCCGGGCAGGGGCTCACCGTCGCCGCCATCGGCGTCACCGCCTTCACCACCGCGGCGGTGGCCGGGCAACTCATCAGCAGCCTGGTCGTCGACCGGCTCGGGATCGCGCCGAGCGGCCGCACCCCGGTGACCCCGCGGCGGCTCGCCGGCGCGGTACTCGGCATCGGCGCCGTCGCGCTCGCGGCCTTCGGGCAGCACGGCGCGCCCGCGGGCGCGGTATCGCTGCTGCCGGACGTCCCGCCGGTGCTGCTGGTGCTGCTCCCCGCGCTGGCCGGGATCGGGCTGGCCTGGCAGCAGGCGGTGAACGGACGCGTCGGCGCGGTGGGCGGCCCCGCCGCCGCCGCGCTGGTGAACTTCGTGGTCGGACTGGTTTTACTGGTCCCGGTCGCGGCGGCGGTCATGGCGATACGCGGCCTGCCCGCGGCCCCGCCGCCCGAACCCTGGCTCTACCTCGGCGGCCTCATCGGCGTGGTCTTCATCGCCGTCGCCGCCTTCACCGTCCGCTGGATCGGCGTCCTCCTGCTCGGCCTCACCTCGGTGGCGGGCCAGCTCACCGCCGCCGTCCTCCTCGACGTCCTCACCGGCCCCGGCCTCTCCGCCGCAGCCTTGATCGGCTGCCTGCTCACCCTCGCCGCCGTCCTCGCCGCCACCCGAACCCGGGAATCCTGAGCGGTTCTCCGCAACCTCCCGGCCAACGTCGCGCGGTGTGGTTGGGTTCCTCCATGCTGATCGAATACGGGGTGTGGGTGTCGCGGTTGCTGCTCGGCATGGTGTTCGGGCTCGCCGCGGCCGGGAAATTCCTGGACGCCGCGGCGACGCGGAAGGCGGTGGGAGAGTTCGGGGTACCGGTGCGCCCCGTCCCCGCCGTCGCGGCCGGATTGCCCTGGCTGGAGGCGGCGATCGCGGCCGGGGTGCTGATCCGGCCGCTCGCCGGGCTCGCGGCGGCCGTGGCGATGCTGGTCCTGCTGGTCTTCACCGGCGCGGTGCTGCGGCTGCTGCACGCCGGGAAGCGCCCGGCCTGCGCCTGCTTCGGCGCGAGCGAGCGCCCCATCGGCCGGATCACGCTGCTCCGCAATACGATCCTGCTCGCGCTCGCGGCAACGGTGCTGGCGGGCGCGATGCGCTACCCCGAGGTCCCCGCGATCCTGCCCGCGGACAACACCTTCGGGCTCACGCTCTTCGCGCTGCTCGCCGCGGTGCTGCTGTGGCTCGCCGGTGAGCTGCTCGCGGTGCGCCGCAGGCTGGATGAACAGGCGCTGACCACGCTCGGTGCCGAGGGTTTGCCCGCCGGTGCGGTGGCGCCGGAATTCGAGCTGCGCCCGGCCGCTCCCGGTGCGGCCGCGGTGACGCTGGCCGACCTGCTGGCCGGCGGCCGCGGCGTCCTGCTCGTCTTCGTGCACCCGGGCTGCGAGATGTGCGCGGCGCTGGCCAGGGAGCTGCCGCGCTGGCAGCGCAGGGTCGCGGACTCGCTCACCCTCGTCACGGTCGGCAACGGCGACCCGGCGGAACATGCCGCATGGGGCGCCAAGCAGCAGCTTGGTGAGATCCCGGTCCTGGTCCAGCAGGGAAACGAGGTGGCGCTGCGCTATCGCATCCGCGGAACACCGTCCGCGGTTCTGATCGACCGGGAAGGGCGGGTCGCCGCCCCGGTCGGGCGCGGTGCGATGGCCATCAGGGATCTGATCGTGCACCCGAAGGTGGGTGCCCCTCGGTAACCGAGGCGGGTTCCGGGGAGTGTGCCCGAAATTTGCTCGAAGACAATCGGATTCGCGGTGAACCCTGTCAAGTCCCATTACGATCGGCGGCGCAAGGCTCCATCGCCCGACAACAACCGAGGTGACATATGGCTGACTTCGCATTCACGGACTACTCCGGCAAGGAGTTCATCATCCGGCTGACCAACGATCAGCGGATCGAGGAGGCCAGGCGCATCCTCTCCGGGGAGGAGACGATGTCGGTCCACGTCATGGGCCGCATCCGGAAGCAGCGGGCGGACTACAACCCGAACTGGAGCTTCCACCTCGACCCCGACACCATCACCTTCTTCACCATGGCGATCGAGGTGTGCGACTCCTCCATCGAGTACACCGAGGACCACCTGGACGAGGCCTGCGGCGCCTTCCTGCCCGGCTGTTTCTGGTGCCCGTGGTCGTCCAAGCTGACCAGGGAGGTCACCGCGCGAGTCAGCGCCTGACCGCGGCGGTCCGCCGGCCCGCCCGCTGCGGGGCAGGCCGGCGGACCGGCGTCAGCGCGTCTCCAGCTTCTTCGACCGCAGCTCGTGGCCCTTGGAGGTCTTGCAGCGCCCGCTCTCCAGGTCCCACTGCCAGCCGTGCAGGTTGCAGGTCAGGGTGCTGCCCTCGATGACCCCGAAGCGGGAGAGGTCGGCCTTGAGGTGCGGGCAGCGGCGCTGTACCTCCCAGCCGTCCAGCTCGACCGAGGCGGTGTCGTCGTGCGCCTCGGAGAACCAGCCGTCGGCGTAGGCGATCCGCTCGTCGGTGAGGCACTTGAAGAAGGTGTAGAGGAACTCGTTGTAGCCCCCGATCCGCCAGGTCTGGAACCGGGTGGAGAGGAAGATGGTGTTGACCCAGTCCGGCTCGTCGTCGCGCAGCACGGTGCGCACCAGCTCGGGCGCGATGCGGAAGCCGTAGCGGTACTTGCCGTCGCCCTCGGCGGGTGCGCGGACCACCCGCTTCGGGAAGTCGAGCACCACCGTCTCGTCGCCCATGACCAGCCCGACCGGGTAGCCGATGCCGTCGCAGATGAGGTCGCTCTGGGCCATGATCGGCTCGAACTTGGCGCGCAGCGGCTCCAGCAGGGGGCCGTCGCCGTGCGCCCAGGTCGCCTTCTGCGCGGCGATGACCGGCGCCAGCCGCTGCGCCATCTCCTCGATGTAGGCGGCCTTGTCGCCGTAGATCGTCTGCGGATCGACCGGGTGGGTGAGCTCGAGTTCCTTGCCGTGCACCTCGGCGACCGAGCCGGGGATCATCAGGATCCCGCCCTCGTTGCCGTTGATCCGCATCTGCTCGAGGAAGGTCTCCTGGTCCGGGAAGATATTGCTGTTCTCCGGGGAGAAGCGGTCCTCGGTGTCGTTGAGGTAGCGCAGCTCGGGGTCGAGGAAGACCGGCGGCCCCGCCGACGGCACCACCCAGGTGGCGCCGACCTGCTCGATGTAGGAGCGGGCCCGGTCCATGCCGCGCTGACGCTTCTGCCTGGCGAAGTTGGCCTTGGTGCGGGACGGGATGTCGTAGACCATCGGGTACCAGATGGCGCCGGAGTACTGCAGCAGGTGGATGTCGATGTGGCCGAAGGCGGCGTCCAGGACGTCCATGTCGACCGGGCGGGCGTCGTTCATGTTGAAGCAGGTGGTCTCGCCGTCGGAGACGACGATGCCGGAGTCGCCGATCGGGCCGTCGGCGGGCGCGCGCAGCGCGATGATCATGATCTCCAGCTCGCCGCCGGGGCCGGTGACGGTGTGCTTGACCGAGTCCTCGGTCTCGAAGAAGGTGTGGAAGCCCAGCTTCTCCAGCTCGCGGCGCAGGTCGGGCACGGGGTAGTCCGGCAGCAGCACCGTCGCGTTCTTGTTGACGTGCTCGAGCAGGTTCTTCGCGTCGAAGTGGTCGCGGTGCAGGTGCGAGACGTAGAGGAAGTCGACGTCGCCGAGCGCGTCCCAGTCCAGCCCGGTGTTGTCCGGGAACGGCACCCACGAGGCGAAGTAGGCCGGGTTCACCCAGGGATCGCAGAGAATCGTCCCGGCCGTGGTGCGGATATGGAAACCGGCGTGTCCGACGCTGGTGATCTGCACGGAATACTCCTCCTGACCGTTGCCAGATGCCCAGGGTAATCCGTCGGAACGGCGCCTGCTCAGGGGGTGACGTCGCCGATGCAGTAGCCCTGCGCGGCGGCCTCGCCGGTCGCGCTCGCGGACCCGTCGGTGAGGGTGAAGGTGCGGGTCTGGGCGGCCCCGGTGGCCGAGGTGACCGGCGCCCGCACGGTGATGTAGCCGGCGCCGAGCCAGGCCGAGGTGAGCTCGGTGTCGTCGAAGGCGGTGATGCCGGTGAGCGCGCCCGGCTTGCCCGCCAGCGGCGCGGGCAGCGGGGTGCCGGTGCCGCGCGGGTCCCAGGTGGCCGGGGTGGCGGCGC
The DNA here is from genome assembly GCF_040654395.1 of Nocardia sp. NPDC050697. Classification (NCBI taxonomy): domain Bacteria; kingdom Bacillati; phylum Actinomycetota; class Actinomycetes; order Mycobacteriales; family Nocardiaceae; genus Nocardia; species Nocardia sp. NPDC050697. The sequence goes on along the minus strand of NZ_JBFAHY010000002.1, from coordinate 133,701 downwards.
AGACCAGCGGGTGCTCGCCCTCGGTGTCGGCGGGGTCGAGCGGCTGCCCGACGAAGCGGGCGAGGTAGCGGCGCACCACGTGCCTGGCGTCGGCGTCGTCGTACTCCGGGGTGGTGCCGGTGGCGAAGACCCGGGGGCAGGCGTAGCCGGACGCGATATCGCGCAGCTCGGCGCGGACCGTCACCGCGGGGCCCTGCCAGCTGACCGCGGTCGCGGTGGCGGTGCCGGGCCGGGCCAGCGCGGCGAGCACCGGCGCGGCGTCGGCGTACATCTCCGCGACGTGCGCGGGCGCCAGCGTCCAGCAGGAGCTCTGCAGCTCCTCGATCGGCTGCGTGGTCAGCCCGGCGGCCCAGCGGCGCAGCGCGGGCGCGGCCTCGGGGACGCCGGGCACCTCGCCGACCGGCGGGGCGTCCGCGGGCACCGGTGACGCCTGCGGGGCGGGCGGCGGAGCCGGGGCCGCGCTGCTCGGCGCCGTGGCGGTGGACGTCGTGACCTGCGCCGCAGGGTGTTCCGGCTCGTCGCCGGGAATGCCGGAGACGGAGTCGCAGCCCGCGATCATCGCCACCGCGAGCCCGCCGAGCACCAGCCTTCGCGCCTGCCGCCGCTGCCGTTGCGGGGGAGCAGTGCGCGGGGCTCGCGGATCGCGGTGCACGTCGACGTACCTCTTCTCTCGTGATGCCTGGTGCCGGATCGGGTATGCGGCGACTACGCTAGCGGAACTGTGGAACCCGTCTACCGCACGATCATCGGCCTTGCCCGGACCGTCTTCTTCGTGCAGGGCCTGAAATTCACCGTCACCGGCGCCGAGCACATCCCCGCCGCCGGGGGCGGCGTCGTCGCCATCAACCACACCGGCTACCTGGACTTCACCTACGCCGGCCTCCCCGCGCGCACGCCGAAGCGGTACATCCGCTTCATGGCCAAAAAGGAGGTCTTCGACAACAAGATCTCCGGCCCGATCATGCGCGCGCTCAAGCACATCCCGGTGGATCGCGGCGCGGGCGCCGACTCGTACAAGGCCGCGGTGGCGTACCTGAGCCGGGGCGAGCTGGTCGGGGTGTACCCCGAGGCCACCATCAGCCGCAGCTTCGAGATCAAGGACTTCAAGTCCGGCGCGGCCAGAATGGCGATCGAGGCCCAGGTGCCGATCATCCCGGTCGCGATCTGGGGTGCGCAGCGGGTCTGGACCAAGGGCCACCCCAAGCGCCTCGGCCGCACCAACACCCCGATCCACATCGTGGTCGGGGCGCCGATCCAGCCGTACGAGCCCGCCACCGAGCTGACCGCCGAGCTGCGCGCGACCATGCAGCGGCTGCTGCTGGAGGCACAGCGCGACTACCGGCACGAGGAGGGCGCGTACTGGGTGCCGTCCCGGCTCGGCGGCTCCGCGCCAACCCTGGACGAGGCGAACGAGCTGGACGCCGCCGAGGTGGCTGAGCGGGCCGCGAAGCGCGCCGCCGCGACCGAGCCCGAGCAGCGCGATTTCCGGAATCCCGGGGCGGACGGATAGAGTTTTTCCAGCGCCTCGGGGCGCGTGCGGATGTAGCGCAGCTGGTAGCGCATCACCTTGCCAAGGTGAGGGTCGCGGGTTCGAATCCCGTCATCCGCTCTTCGAATGATTCGGCCGGGGGTCTCCGGCTACCCCTCCCGCATGTGCGATCAGCCTGGATTGGCCGAATCGGCCACTTCGCCCGGGGGCTGGTGCAGCCGTGCGGCCAGGCGGTTGCTGGGGTCCGGAAACCGGCCCGGCGACGGCCGATGCGGCCGGAGCGGCGGGGCGGGCGGGGGTAGGCCGGACGCAGACTCAGCCCCCCGGCGCGAAATCCGGGTGTGCCGTGCGGTAACAGCCTGTCACCTGGCACGATCTCCCCTGTGGTCGCGTCGTACAGCTGCACACGACGACGCGATCCGGCGCCGCGCGCGGCGACGTTGCACAGAATTCACCGAGGAATTTCTGGATACCGACCAATCGGTAGCCGCAGTCGTGTCGAATCGCCGAGGAGTGTGTGTCGTGCAAGAGCTCGAGGTGTGAACCCAATGGCCACAGCTGGTGTGTCCGCAGAACGGACAGTGGTGAGCGGGGTGCTGCTCTCGCGATCGTCGACCGACGGCGCGAGCCCCACCGTGCTGCGCACGGCGGAGCGTGACGTCGCCGACGGCGCGACCGTCGAGACCATCGTCACCGTCCTGGACGAGGTGGGCACCGCGCCCGGCTCGGAGGTGACGATCGATGACATCGCCGTCGCCTACCGTTCCCCGGCGCAGCGCCGGGAGATCCTGACCGCGCTGGCCGACGGCCCGTGGCACACGGCGTCGCTGGTCTCGACCAGGTCGGCGCTGGCCGCCTTCGTGGCGCACCTGCCCGAGGTGGCAGGCCACGACACCGTGCTGGTGCTGGAGGCCGCCGACTTCCACACCACCTGCGCGGTGGTCGGCCCGGCCCGCGACCAGGCGCCGGTCGGTGATTCCTGGCAGACCGTCGTCGCCGATGCCGAGGGCATCGAGCGCACGCTGGCCCGGGTCCGCTCGGTGCTGACCGCGGTGGACGCCACCCCGGACGCGGTGGTGCTCTGCGGCTCGGCCGCCGCCGACGCCGCGCTGGAGGAGGCGCTGCGCACGGCGTTCGAGGTGCCGGTCGTGCACCCGGCCGACCCGGGCAAGGCCGTGGCGCAGGGCGCGGCGCTCGCCGCGGCGGCCGGCAGGGCCGTCCCGGTCGCCGCCGCCCCCCGCCGCCGCGGCGTCCGGCCGCTGCTCGTCGCGGCCGCCGCCGTGCTGGTGCTCGGCGCCACCGGCTTCGCGGCCGCGCAGGTGCTGGAGAGCGACCGCGGTGACCAGCAGCCCTCGCCCGCCGCCGTCGCGACCTCGGCGCCCGTGCCGTCCTCGGCTCCCGCCGAGCCGCCGGCGCCCGCCGAGACCCCGCCGCCGGTCGAGCCGCCTCCGCCGCCGCCCGCCGAGGTGCCGCCGCCCCCGCCCGCGGAGATCACCGCCGAGGTCGCCGAGCCGGCTCCGGCACCGCCGCCCGCGCCGCGGCCGGTGCCGCAGCGCCCCGCGCCCCCGCGCACCACGCAGGCCCCGCCGCCGCCCGCGCCGGAGCCGGAGCCCGCGCCGGAGCCCGCCCCCGAACCGGCGCCCGCCCCCGCTCCCGCCTCGCCGATCGCGCCGCTGCCGAGCGGGCTCTTCCCCGGCGAGTCCATGCCGCCCGCCGCGGATGCCGACCCGGAGGTGCAGCGCCGGTGGTGGGAGAACCACCTGCACATGAAGGAGCAGTGGCTCAACAGTGGCGGCGGTTAGCGGAAGGCGCGCAGCCGCAGGCTGTTGCTGACCACGAACACCGAGCTCAGCGCCATGGCCGCACCGGCGAGCATGGGGTTGAGCAGCCCGGCGACGGCCAGCGGGATGGCGGCCACGTTGTAGGCGAAGGCCCAGAACAGGTTGCCGTGGATGGTCCGCAGGGTGCGCCGTGCCAGCCGGATGGCGTCCGCGGCCACCCGCAGGTCGCCGCGGACCAGGGTGAGGTCGCTCGCCTCGATGGCGACGTCGGTGCCGGTGCCCATGGCGATCCCGAGGTCGGCGGTGGCCAGTGCGGCGGCGTCGTTCACGCCGTCGCCGACCATGGCGACCACCCGGCCCCGCTCCTGCAGTTCGCGCATGGTGCCCGCCTTCTCCTCCGGCAGCACGTCGGCGATCACCTCGTCGATCCCGACCTGCGCCGCGACGGCCCGCGCGGCGGCGGCATTGTCGCCGGTGAGCATGATCGGGGTGAGCCCGAGCGCGCGCAACCGGGTGACCGCCTCGGCCGAGGTCGGCTTGACCGCGTCGGCGACGACGAGCACCCCGCGGGCCGCTCCCGCCCACCCCGCCAGCACCGCGGTGCGGCCGGCGCGCTGGGCCCGCTCGACCGCCGCGCGCAGCTCGGCGCCGAGTTCGAGCCCCTGCTCGGCGAGCAGCCGTTCCCGCCCGACCAGCACCTCGGCGCCGTCCACGGTGCCGCGCACCCCGAGCCCCTCGCGATTGGCGAAGCCGGTGACCGCGGCGAGCGCGCCGGTGCGCTCCTCGGCGGCGGTGGCGATCGCGCGGGCGATGGGGTGCTCGGAGCCGTGCTCCAGCGCGCCGGCCAGCGCGAGCACGCGATCGGCGTCCTCGCCGTCGGCCGGGACCACCTCGAGCAGCGTCATGGCGCCGGTGGTGACGGTGCCGGTCTTGTCCAGCACGACGGTGTCCACCCGGCGGGTCTGCTCCAGCACCTCCGGCCCCTTGATCAGGATGCCGAGCTGGGCGCCGCGCCCGGTGCCGACCAGCAGCGCCGTCGGCGTCGCCAGCCCGAGCGCGCACGGGCAGGCGATGATGAGCACCGCCACCGCGGCGGTGAAGGCGGCGGCCACCGCACCTCCGGTGCCGAGCCAGAAGCCGAGCGTGGCGACGGCCAGCGCGATCACCACCGGGACGAAGACGCCGGAGATCCGGTCCGCCAGCCGCTGCGCCCTTGCCTTGCCCGCCTGCGCCTCCTCGACCAGCTTCGCCATCCTGGCCAGCTGGGTGTCGGCGCCCACCCGGGTGGCCCGGACAACCAGCCGCCCGCCGACATCGACGGTGCCGCCGGTCACCGCAGCGCCCGGACCGACCTCGATCGGCACCGATTCGCCGGTGAGCAGGGCGGCGTCCACCGCCGATGAGCCGTCGACCACGATGCCGTCGGCCGCGATCTTCTCGCCCGGCCGCACCACGAATTCATCGCCGACCAGCAGTTCGCGCACCGGAATCCGCCGCTCGACCCCGTCCCGGCGCACCGCGACGTCCTTGGCGCCGAGCTCCAGCAGCGCCCGCAGCGCGGCCCCCGCCTGCCGCTTGGAGCGCGCCTCGAAGTACCGCCCGGCCAGGATGAAGGTGGTGACGCCGGCCGCGGCCTCCAGGTAGATCGCGCCGGTGCCGTCCATCCTGGCGATGGTGAACTCGAACGGGTGCGTCATCCCCGGCATGCCCGCGGTGCCGAGGAACAGCGCGTACAGCGACCAGCCGAAGGCGGCGAGCACCCCCATCGAGACCAGGGTGTCCATGGTGGCGGTGGCGTGCCGCAGGTTGGTCAGCGCCGCGCGATGGAAGGGCAGCGCGCCCCACACCACCACCGGCGCGGCCAGCGTGAGCGAGAGCCACTGCCAATTGGTGAACTGCAGCGCCGGGATCATGGCCATGGCGATCACCGGGACGGTGAGCAGCGCCGAGATCACCAGCCGGTTCCTGGCCTCGGCCGCCGGGTCGGACTCCGGCGCGGCGGCCGCCTCGGCCGCGGGCGGTGCGGGCAGCGCGGCGGTGTACCCGGCCTGCTCGACCACGTCGATCAGCTGATCGGTGTGCACCGCACCGGTGACCTCGACGCTGGCCTTCTCGGTGGCGTAGTTGACCGTCGCGCGCACGCCGTCCAGCCGGTTCAGCTTCTTCTCGATCCGGTTGGCGCAGGACGCGCAGGTCATGCCGCCGATCACCAGCTCGACCTGCCCGGCGGGCTGCTGCGTGGCCGTGCTCATCGGGCGCTCCTTCGTCGGTGGGTTCGCCCTCTACCATACCCCCCTAGGGTAATTTGTCGAGACCGGGCAGCCGCCGCGCGGTCGGCGAGGCGGCCACGGTCTCCGGGTCCGGGTAGGTGCCGAAGAGCCGGTCGGCGGTGCCGGAGCTGGTCACCGTGAACCAGTAGTGCTCGTTGCGATAGTGGTGGTGCCGGTGGTTGCGCCAGACGGCGCGGTAGGGCGCGTGCCTGGGCTTGTAGTCGGTGTGGATCAGGTAGTGCGTCCACTCGTAGGCGATACCGAGCACGGTGATGCTCAGCAGGAAGGTGAGTCCCAGCTCCACCCGGGGGAAGGCGAGCAGCGCGATCGCGGTCAGCACCGCGATGGTGACCAGCAGGGAGCGGGGCGGGATGAAGATCAGCGGGATAGCGCGCGGGTCGGCGTGGTGTTCGCGGTGCTTGCGGGCCAGCTCGGAGTCGATCGGCACCGGCCCGACCCGGCGCGGGCGCCAGTGCAGCACGGTCACGTGAATGACCCACTCGACGACCGGGAACGCCGCCAGCGCGAGCAGCGGGACCAGGGCGTCGGTGGGCTGCCAGTCGCCGAGCGCGAGCCGGGCGGCGAGCGCCGCCGCCAGGGTCGCGCCGATCATCCAGGGCGAGGGGTGGCGCAGGAACTCCGCGAACGCGGCGCGCAGGGTGAGATTGCGGCGCACGGGCTTGCGGGTCCGGGCGGCGGCCGGATTCTCGGTGCTCACGGCTCCTCCTCGGGGGTGAGGATCTCGATCAGGGCGGTGGTGGCGGGCTCCAGCAGGGCGCGGGCGCGCGCGGCGGCCTCGTCCGGGCGGCCCGCCGCGACGGCGGCGGCCAGCGCCCGGTACGCCTCGGCATTGCCCACCTCGGCGGCCATGACCGGGGCCAGCGCCGCCAGCGCGGGTTCGTAGGCGGCGCGCAGCATGGTGAACATGAGCCGGAAGACGATGGAGTCGGCGGCGTCGACCAGGTGGTCCCAGAAGGTGAGGGCCGCCCGCTGCGCGGCGATGAGATCGCCGGCCGCGGCGACGTCCTCCGCGGCGGCGACGATCCCGTCCGCGATGGCGCTGCGAGGTGCCGCGCCGGAATCGGCCGTGCCGGTCGCGGACTGCCGCCCGCCGAGGCGGGCCGCGGCCAGCTCGGCGATCTTCGGGCCGTTGTGCAGCCGGACCTCCAGGATGCTGCGCGCCACCGCGGGCTCCAGCACGCCCTCGCGGATCAGCAGCCGGGGCAGGATCTCCAGCCCGGAGCCGTGCCGGTAGTCCAGCACGGTGGTCGCGTCGCCCTGCCGCACCGCGACCAGCCCGGCCCCGGCCAGCCGCTGCAGCGCCTCCCGCACGGCGGGCCGGGAGACGCCGAGCGCCTCGGCCAGCTGCCGCTCACTGGGCAGCGTCGAGCCGGGCGGTAACTCGCCGCTCAGGACATCGGCCGCGATCTGTTCGAAGACGTCGGCCGAGACCGAACGCTTGACCACCGGTTGCAAGGGCATGCCGGAAGTCTGCGCCGGAATTGGTCAGAGGTCAAGTGGTCAGACCAGTCAGCTCGGGTCGGACCCCCGGATCGCCGCGAGCCACAGCGCCGCCACCGCCGCCACCGAGCACGCCGCCGTGAAGACCGCGAGCCCGCCACCGGCGATATAGACCCAGAACAGCGCGGCGAACGGCGCCGCCACCGCCGACTGCGCATCCAGCACCAGCCGCCGCCCAACCCGCCCGCGCGCCGCGGCATCGGGATCCGGCCGGGACGGATTGTCGACCAGCTGCCCCGGCGGCTCGGCCTGCCGCACCGGCCCCGACGGGAAGAGCCGTCCGCTCCGCACCCGCGGCGCCGCCCCGGCCGGAACGTCCTGCTCCACCAGCGTGAGCAGCGCCGGATCGAAGTGCACCGGCACCCAGACCGGCCTGCCTCCCGCCGCCGGCGCGATCTCGATCCAGGACCGGCTGACCAGCCGATGCTGCTGCCGCACCCGCCGCACCCGCCCGGCGGGCACCCCGCCCCCGATCCACCCCAGCGCGAACGCCAGCTGGACCCCGCTGTACCCGAGCACCCCGAGCGCCACCGCCGCTACCCCGCCGAGCTGATCCGGATCGGCGAACGGCGCCCACGCGGCACAGACCGCGAGGGCGCCGATCGTCACGGACACCGGGTAGGCCGCCACTCGACGGCCCGCGCTCACTTCACGAAACCGATGATGGTGTAGTCCAGCGAGGCCAGCCCGGCCGCGCCGAAGTTGGCGAGGTCGGCGCGGACGGCGACATTGCCCGGCGACTGCAGCAGCGGCAGCGAGTGCCCCTCCTCGAAGACCGCGCGGTCGATCTGGTTCGCCATCTCCACGGCCTTCGCCGGGTCGAGCTCGGAGATGGTCGCCTCGATCAGCGCGTTCAGCTCGGGCGAGCCGATCCGGCCGTAGTTGCCCTGCAGGTTGTCCGGGTTGTAGCCGTAGATCTGGTCCAGGCTGCCCAGCGGGAACGGGTCGCCGACCCAGGTCCACTGCGCGACATCGAAGTTGCCGGGCTGGATCACGTCGGTGAAGTAGCCGCGGCCCGGCTTGGTCTCGATGTTCAGCTTGACCCCGACCGCGCTCAGGTTCTGCTGGATGATCTGCGCGATCTGCACCCAGGTGTCCGCGTCGTACATGATGTCGCGGATCTCCAGCCTGCGGCCGTCCTTGACCCGGACGTCGCCCTCCAGCTTCCAGCCGAGCGCGTCCAGCTCGGCGGCGGCCGCGGCCGGGTCGAAGGGCAGGCTGTTGTCCTGGTACCCCTGCTGACCCTGCAGGTAGATGTGGTTGTTCAGCGGCTTGGGCTCCTGCACCAGCCCGTTGTGGATGGCGGTGGCGATGCCCTGCCGGTCGATCGCCTTGAAGATCGCCACCCGCAGCGCCGGGTCGGCCAGGATCGAGCCGGGCGCGCCGTTGAAGGTCAGGTGGCTCCAGCCGTTGCCCGGTGCGCGGCGGATCGCGATGCCGGGGGTGGACTGCGCGGTGCGCAGGTCGTCGCGGGAGCCGATGCCGACGGCGTCGATCTCGTTGTTCTGCAGCGCCGGAATCTGCGCGGCGCTGTCCAGCACGCTGTAGGTGATGGTGTCGAGCTTGGGCTTGGTGCCCCACCAGCGCGGGTTGTGGCCGAGCACGATCCGGTTCTGCGCCCGGTCCACCGACTGCACCAGGAACGGCCCCGCGGTCTGGCCGATGCCGTCCACCAGGCTCTTGTTGAACGCCTCCGGATTCCCCATCACCGCCTTGGGGAAGAGGAACGAGTTGCCGGCGAACTGGCCACGCCAATCGGCGAAGTGCCGGTCGAAGGTGAGGATCGCCTGCTTGTCGTCGACGCCGCGCTCGACCTTCGCCACCCGGTCGAAGCCGCTGGTGTTGGCGATCAGGTAGGCCGGATCGCGACCGCTCAGGGCATTGGCCTGGGCAGCGATGTCCTCCCAGGTGATCGGGGTGCCGTCGGACCACACCGCGGCCGGGTTGATCGTGTAGGTGACCTGCTGCGGCTCGGTACCCGTGAGCTCGACGCTGGTGAAGTAGTCGGTATTCACCGAGAGCGCACCCGCCGCGTCGGTGCGGAACGAGCGCGGCATCACGGGCCGCAGCAAGCTGCCGAGCTCGGCGTCGTTGCCGTCGTTGGAGAGCGCGTTCCAGTTGGCGGGCAGCGCGGAGAGCGAGAGCCGCAGGTTGCCGCCCTCCTTGATATCGGCGGGGTCGCGCGGGTTGATGTCGCTGGTGCTGCCGATCGCGGCCACCGCGCCGTCCGGCGCGCCGGAGTCGTCCGCGGCACAGCCGGTCGCGATCAGGCTCAGCGCGATCAGGGGTATCGCGAGACGGGCCACCGTGGTTCTGGCACGCATGGCACTCCTTCCGGTCCGGTGCGGCGAGGTCACTTCAGGAACCCGATCGTGGTGTAGTCGTAGGAGGCGAGCCCCGGCGCGCCGTAGTTCGCCAGCTCGGCCCGCACGGCGACGTTACCCGTGGACTGCACCAGCGGAACCGAGAAGCCGATCTCGAAGAGTCTCCGGTCGACCTCGTTGGCGAGTTCGATCGCCTTCGCCGGGTCCAGCTCGGCCAGCGTGCGGTCGATCAGGGCATTGATCTCCGGGGTGCCGATCCGGCCGTAGTTGCCCTGCACGTCGTCCGGGCTGTAGGCGTACACCTGCGGCAGGCTGCTCAGCGGGAAGGCGTCGCCGACCCAGGACCAGTGCGCCACATCGAAATCGCCCGGCTTGATCACGTTCGTGAAGTAGCCCGTGCCGGGTTTGGTCTCGATGCTCATCTTCGCCCCGACCACGGCCAGGTTCTGCTGGATGATCTGCGCGACCTGCACCCAGGACTGGGCGTTGAACATGACGTCGCGGAACTCCAGCCTGCGCCCGTCCTTGACCCGGACGTCGCCCTCCAGCTTCCAGCCGAGCGCGTCCAGCTCGGCGGCGGCCGCGGCCGGATCGAAGGGCAGGCTGTTGTCCGCGTACCCCACCTGGCCCTCCACGTAGACGTGGTTGCCGAGCGGCCGCGGGTTCTGCACCAGCCCGTTCTGCGTGGCGTTCGCGATGCCGGCCCGGTCGATGGCCTTCGAGATCGCCACCCGCAGCGCAGGGTCGGCGAAGATCGAGCCGGGGGCGCCGTTGAAGGTCAGGTGCGTCCAGCTGTTGCCAGGCGCGCGCCGGATCGCCACCCCCGGCGTCGCGCGCGCGGTGCGCATGTCGTCGATGGAGCCGATGCCGACCGCGTCGATCTCGTTGTTCTGCAGCGCGGGCAGGAAGGCTTCGTCGGCGAGCACCGAGAAGGTGATGGTGTCCAGCTTGGGCCGGTTCCCCCACCAGCGCGGGTTGTGCGCAAGCACGATCCGGCCCTGGGCCCGGTCCACCGACTGCACCAGGAACGGCCCCGCGGTGAGCGTGCCGCCGTTCACCAGGCTCTCGTTGAACGCCTCCGGCGTCGCCGTCACCGACTCCGGCATGAGGAAGGTGTTGCCGGCGAACTGGCCGCGCCAGTCCGCGTAGTGCTCGTCGAAGGTGAGGATCGCCTGCTTGTCGTCGACGCCGCGCTCGACCTTCGCCACCCGGTCGAAGCCGTTGGTCATCTTGATCAGGTAGCGCGGGTCGCGGCCGCTCAGCGCGCCGGCCTGGGCGGCGAGGTCGCGCCAGCTGATCGGGGTGCCGTCGGACCAGACCGCGTCGGGGGCGATCGTGTAGGTCACCCGCTGCGGCTGCTCGCCGGTGAGCTCGACGCTGGTGAAGTAGTCGGTGTTCACGCTGAGCGCGCCCGCCGCGTCGGTGACGAAGGCGCGCGGCAGCGTCGGTCGCACGATGCTGCTCACGGTGCCGTCGGCATCGGTGTGCAGCGGGTTCCAGTTCTGCGGCAGCGCCGTGATCGCGAGCCGCAGGTTGCCGCCGTCGCGCAGCTCGGCCGGATCGCGCGGGTTGATGTCGCTGGTGCTGCCGAGCGTCGCATCGCCCTCGGCGGCCGGGTCGTCGGGGCTCGCGCACCCGCCGAGCACCAGCCCCGCCGCCAGCAGCGGAATGACCCAGCGTGAGACGCGCCTGCCCACCGTCGTTCTCCTATCCGCTGACGACCGGAATCGGCACCGCGTCGATCAGCGTGCGGGTGTACTCGTGTTGCGGGTCGGCGAAGATCTGCTCCGCCGGCCCGGATTCGACGATCTTGCCGCGGTACATGACCGCGATGTCGTGCGCCAGATTGCGGACGACCGAGAGATCGTGCGAGACGAAGAGGTAGGAGAGCTTGTGCTCGGCCTGCAGCGCGCGCAGCAGGTTCAGCACCCCGGCCTGGATCGAGACGTCCAGCGAGGAGACCGGCTCGTCCAGCACGAGGATCTTGGGCGCGAGCGCGAGCGCCCTGGCGATGCTGATCCGCTGCTTCTGACCGCCGGAGAAATCGGCCGGGTAGCGCTCCGCGTGCTCCGGCCGCAGCCCGACCTGGGCGAGCAGCTCCGGCACCCGGCGGGCGATCTCGGCGCGCGGCCGCCGGTCGATGCGCAGCGGCTCGGCGATGGCGTCGAAGACCGGGAGCCGCGGGTCCAGCGAGGCGGTCGGGTCCTGGAAGACGATCTGCATGGCCCGGCGCAGCTCCCGCCTGCGCTCGCCGGTGAGCGCCGCGACATCGGTGCCGAGGATCTCGATCCGGCCCTGCTGCGGCCGGGCCAGGTCCAGGATCTGGCTCAGCGTGGTCGACTTGCCCGACCCGGACTCGCCGACCAGCGCCAGCGTGCGGCCCTCGCGCACCTCGAGGTCGATGCCGTCGACCGCGCGGACCTCGCCCTTCTTCCGCTTGAAGACCAGCCCCGAGGTCAGCGGGAAGGTCTTGACCAGCCCGGAGACCCGCAGCACCACCTCCGGTTTCGCGACGGCGACCGGCTCCGGCGGTGCCGCGATCTCGGCCCGGTAGGCGCCGAAGAGCTCGGTGGAGCCGATCTCGCCGGTGCGGATGCAGGCCGCGCGGTGCGCGGGCGCCACCTCGGCCAGCGGCGGCTCCGCGGCCAGGCAGTCGTCGACCGCGACCGGGCACCGCGGGGCGAACGAGCACCCCGGCGGCAGCGCGTGCATGGCGGGGGGTGCGCCGACGATGGGGATGAGCGGCCTGCGCGCGGGGCCGTCCATCCGCGGGATTGAGCCGAGCAGCCCCACCGTGTACGGCATCCGGGGCACGCCGAAGAGCGCGCCCGCGCTCGCCGTCTCCACGATCCGGCCCGCGTACATGACCGCGACCCGGTCGGCCAGGGTGGCGGCGATGCCCATGTCGTGGGTGATCATCACCACGCCCGCACCGGTGATGTCGCGCGCTTTGCGCAGCAGCCCGAGGATCTGCTGCTGCACCGTGACGTCGAGCGCGGTGGTCGGCTCGTCGCAGATGATCAGCGCCGGGTCGTTGGCGATGGCCATGGCGATCACCACGCGCTGCCGCATGCCGCCGGAGAACTCGTGCGGGAACGCCTTGGCGCGCAGCTCCGGCTCCGGGATGCCGACCAGGTCGAGCAGCTCCACCGCGCGCTTCGCCGCCGCTGCCTTGCCCATCTTCCCGTGCGCGAGCAGCGCCTCCGCGATCTGCTCGCCCACCCGGTACACCGGGGTGAGCGCGGAGAGCGGGTCCTGGAAGACCATGCTCACGGTGCTGCCGCGCAGCTTGGAGAGCTCGCGGTCGCCGAGGCCGAGCAGCTCCCGGCCGCGCAGCCGGATCGATCCGCGCACCCGCGCCTGGTCCGGCAGCAGCCCCATGACGGCCAGCGAGGAGACCGACTTGCCGGAGCCGGATTCGCCGACGATGGCGAGGACCTCGCCGTCGGAGACGGTGTAATCCACCCCGCGCACCGCGTCGATGCGCCCCTCTTCGCCGGGGAACGAGACTTGCAGATCCCGCACCTCGAGCAGCGGCTGCTCACTCATTTCTTCTTCTCCGACTTCTTGCTTCGAGCTCGCGCGGCCGAGGGATCGAAGGCGTCGCGCAGGCCGTCGCCGACCAGGTTGGCGCAGAGCACGACGAGGATCAGCAGCCCACCGGCGAAGAGGAAGAGCCACGGGTAGGTGAGCGCGGAGCGGGTGCCCTCGGCGATCAGCGAGCCGAGCGAGACATCCGGCTTCTGCACGCCGAAGCCGAGGAAGCTCAGCCCGGTCTCGGCCATGATCGCCGCGCCGACGCTGAGCGTGGTGTCGATGATCAGGATCGAGGCGATGTTCGGCACGATGTGGCTGACGATCACGGTCCGGGTCGAGGCGCCCATGTACCGTGCCGCCCTGACGAATTCACGGTCCCGCAGGCTCAGCGTGAGCCCGCGCACGATGCGCGCGCTGATCATCCAGCTGAAGACCGCGAGCAACACGATGAGCAGCGCGATCGAGCTGCTGCCCTTGGTCCGCGGCGCGAAGATCGCGATGATGATGAAGCTCGGCACCACCAGCAGCAGGTCGACGAACCACATGATGGCCCGGTCGGTCCAGCCGCCGAGCAGCCCGGCCATGGCCCCCGCGATGGCGGCGATGGCGGTGCTGAAGACCGCGACGAAGAAGCCGATGGTCAGCGATTTCTGCAACCCGCGCAGGGTCTGCGCGAGCACGTCCTGGCCGATCTGGTTGGTGCCGAAGGGGTGGCTCGGGCTCGGCGGCTGCAGCAGCGCGGTGTAATCGAGCTGCTGGTAGTCCCACTTCAGCAGCGGCGGCAGCGCGAAACTCGCGAGCACCATGAGGATCAGCACCACCGCGCCGACCACCGCGGGCTTGTTCCGCAGGAAGCGGCGCAGCACCAGCTTCTTGCGCCCGGCCGCCGCCGTGGGCTCCGGCGCGCCCTGGACGATGAGCTCGGCTTCGGTCATCCCACACGCACCCGTGGATCGAGGACGGCGTACACGACGTCCGAGAGCAGCCCGGAGATCAGCACCACCAGCCCGGCGAAGGCGGTCACCGTCACCACCACGTACAGATCCTGGGCATTGATGGAGTCGATCAGCCACTCGCCCATGCCGTGCCAGCCGAAGATCTTCTCGGTGAAGGCGGCGCCGGTGATGAGCCCGCCGAAGCTGTAGGCGAAGAGCGTCGCCATCGGGATCAGCGCGGTGCGCAGCCCGTGCTTGTAGAGCGCGTGGCTCCGGGTGAGCCCCTTGGCCCGCGCGGTCCGGATGAAATCGCTCTGCAGCACGTCGAGCATGGCATTGCGCTGGTAGCGGCTGTATCCGGCCATGCCGCCGAGCGCGAGCGCGAGTGTCGGCAGCACCAGGTGCTGCACCCGGTCGAGCAGCTGCGGGCCGAACCCGACGATGGTGTTGGCCGAGGTCTCGCCGGTATAGAGGAAGATCTGCGTGCCGGTGGCGGTATTGATCTGCAGCGCACCGTACTTGAGTAGCGTCGCGAGCAGGAAGATCGGCGTGCTGAGGATGAGCAGCGAGACGATGGTGGTGAAGTAGTCGCTGAACTTGTACTGCCGGATCGCCCCCGCCGCGCCGATCAGCACGCCGAGCACGGTGCCGATGATCGAGCCGGTGATCAGCAGCCGCAGGCTCACCAGCACCCGGCGGCCCAGCTCCTCGCTCACCGGCTGGCCGGTCAGGGTGGTGCCGAAATCGCCGTGCGCAACGCCGGCCACCCAAATCAGGTAGCGCTCCGGAATCGGGTCGTTCAGATGGAGTTCCTCGGCCTTGGCATCGATCACCGACTGCGGCGGCCGCGGGTTGCGCTGCTCCAGGCTGTCCAGCGGGCGGAAGGTCAGCGAGGCGAGGCTGAAGGTGAGGAACGACGCGAGGATCAGCAGCACCACGTAGTTCAGCGCGCGTCGGAGCAGAAAGCCCGTCATCGGTCCCCTGGGTCACTCGTCGGCCGGATGTTGATCCCCGCATCATAGGGACGGCGGTACCGGTCCTGCATGCCGTGTATCGGCGACCGCGGCTCCGCGCGATCCGGCAGGATGGGTGGGTGACCGGTCTGCACCTTTCCAAGCCCGAGCTGGTGGCCTCCGATGTGGACGGCACGCTCATCGACCACGACGAGCGGGTGACGCCGCGCACCAAGGCCGCCGTCGGCGCGCTCGTCGCCGACGGCGTGCCGTTCGTGCTCGCCACCGGCCGCCCGCCGCGCTGGGTGCACCCGGTGATCGACGGCCTCGGCTTCGCGCCGCTCTGCGTCTGCGGCAACGGCGCCGTGGTCTACGACAGCGCGGCCGACCGGGTGCTGCTCAGCCGCACCCTCGACGTCGAGACGCTGGCCTGGCTCGCCGATGTCGCGGAGCGCGCGCTGCCCGGCTGCGGCCTCGCGACCGAGCGGGTCGGCGAGAGCGCGCACGACGCGGTGACCCCGCAGTTCGTCAGCACCCCCTCGTACCAGCACGCCTGGCTGAACCCGGACGACACCGCGGTGGCGCGCACCGAGGTGATCGATACCCCGGCCATCAAGATGCTGATCCGGCTGGTCGGCGCGCGCAGCGGGGCGATGCGGGCGGCGCTGGCGGCCGAGGTCGGCGCCGCCGTCGACATCACCTACTCCACCGACAACGGGCTGATCGAGCTCTCCGCGCCCGGGGTGACCAAGGCCTCCGGGCTGGCCGCGGTGGCCGAGCGGCTCGGCGTGGCGCCGGCGGCGGCGATCGCCTTCGGCGACATGCCCAACGACGTCCCGATGCTGACCATGGTCGGGCACGGCGTCGCCATGGGCAATGCGCACCCGGAGGCGATCGCCGCCGCCGACGAGGTCACCGAGACCAATGCCGAGGACGGCGTCGCCCAGGTGCTGGAGCGCTGGTGGAGCTGACCCCGGCCGGGTCCCTCGACCGGCCGGGGCCGGGTTCTCAGCCCGCCGGGGCGGCGGCCGGGTTCTTGCGCATCTCTTCCTGGTAGGTGTCGTTGTAGGTCTTCCAGATCGTGGTCACGATGCCGGTGATCTGGTTCAGGATGAGCGACCCCTGCTGGAAGTCGGCGCGCAGCCCGTCCGGCACCGGATAGGCATTGGCCAGCGGCAGCCCGAGCACCCCGGCGTCCGCCCCGAGCTGCAGGAACCGATCCAGGATCGGGCCGAGCACCTCGACCACCTGCCCGGTCGGCGCGGTGTAGACGTAGCCGTTGGTGAACCTGGCGAACTGCTGCCCCTGCGCCGCGGGCAGCGGCTCGGAGACGGCGTCGCCGAGCGGGCTCGCGGCGCCGCCCTTCTCCGCGTAGTACCTGGCGATGATGTTGTCGTTCACCCGTTGCAGCAGCCGCCCGGTCAGGTTGGCGAGCGCGGCGAGATCGGCGCTGCCACCACCCGGCGGGGTGCTCAGTCCGGGGCCGCCCGCGGCGATATCGCGGATCGTGTCCATCAGCGCGTAGCCGGCGTCGCCGGGGCAGGTGGTGTTGCCGACGTCGCGGTGCGCGAAGACGATCGGCAGCACCACCTCCTCGCCCTCGGCGTACGGGGTGAACTCGGTGCCCTCGGAGTACATGAGCGTCTCGCCCCTCGGGTCGAGCCCGGCGATCCTGGTGCGCCAGCCCACGTACTGCCCGACGGCGTTGATCGCCACGCTGGTCGGCGCCTCGGTCTCGTGGTTGCCCATCAGCGCGACCCCGGCGGTGTTCTCGTTGAACCCGCCCGCGTGCGCGCCCTGCACCGGCCGGTCCAGCCCGCCGTACCTGCCCTCGAAGATCTGCCCGTACTTGTCGACCAGGGCGTTGTAGCCGATGTCGCACCACCCGAGGGTCTCCGCGTGGTAGGCGTAGATCGCCCGCACGATCCCCGCCGACTCCGCCTTGGTGTAGTCGTTGCGGCCCGCCGTGTGGTGCACCGTGACGCCGCCGAGCGAGTCGTCGTAGGTCGGCTCCGAGCAGCGGATGGATTCGTCCGCGCCCCACTGCGCCCGGCTGATCACCCGCGGCCCGCCGTCCGGCAGCGCACCCGCGACCTCGCTCAGCCCGCCGTCGATATCGGCGCGGCCCGGGTCGATGAGCACGGCGGTGAGGTCGGGAAGGGCGTGCGCGGGGTCGGCCTGCTCGGCGATCGGGGCGATCGACGGGCCAGGCGCAGCCGCCTTCGTCACCAGCACCTGCACCGCATTGGTGCTGCCGACGTAGACCGGCTCGGTGCCCTCGGTGCGCGGCGGGCCGCTGTGGTCGGAGGCTCCGGTGTCCACCGGCTCGGCGTCGAACCACGGCCCCCAGCCGCCGTCCGGCGCCGCGGCGCGGACCAGGGCGCTGGTGCCGGCCAGGTCGGCGGCGGTCAGCGCGACCAGGCTGAACGGCTGCTCCCGGGAGATCTGCTTGACGTCGGCGCCGACCAGGCCGGCGTACTCGGCGGGCAGCGCGCCCGGGGTGAGCGCCGGGGTCGACGGCGAGGTGCCCGGCTCCAGGCGGCCGGGCTCGGCGATGAAGCGGGTGCCGCCGAGCTTCGGGAGCGGGACCTGCGCGGGCAGCGCGACCCCCGGCGGCGCCGGGATACCCGGCGGCACCGGGACCGACTCCGGCAGCGGCAGCATCCGCAGATCGGAGAGGCGCAGGTCGGGCAGGTCGAGCCCGGTCAGCTCGTCCAGCGGGAGCACCACGTCGGGGGCCGCGCTGAGCGCCGCCTCGACCAATTGGGCTGGGATCGCGGCGAGTTCGCTCTCGTTCGCTGCGTCGTAGCGGGCGGAATCGCTCTGGGTGAACGTCGCGAGGGGAGCTGCCACCGCCAAGATCGCCACAACCGGGAGAACATAGGAGCGTTTCGGTTTGCGAGAGGGCACGAGCGTCTCCAATCAGGTGGAACGGTGGATCAAGCTGCGCAATCCAGGGGGTTGCGTGTCAGGCGGTTCTGCTATCACACTAGTCACTATTGTCACATATCTAAACCTCTGGTCGAGGTTGAGGTGATTGCTCGAATGTAGCTTCCGATCTGCTCGCGCGGGCGCTACGACATGCCGTTCGAAGGGAGTTCGTCGTGCAGCGAATCCATCGGCGCCGGGGGCGGCGCGGCCGCCGCACCCCGGACCCCGCCCTATTCCCGAGACGGCTGCTGATCGCCTGCGGCGCGCTCGCCGCGGTTGCGCTCGCGGTGACCATCGCCTGGCCGGGCGCGCCCTACCGGGCGACCACCGGCGACGGCCACGGCCGCGGCCTGAGCCAGCACGGCGCCTTCGAGAGCGCGCAGGACGGCTGGAACGCGGAACGCATTCTGGCGCACTACTACCCGGGCGCCGAACTCGCCCGGATCGCTCCGACGCTGCTCCGGGTCCGGCTGCAGACGCAGGACGATTCCACACTCGACACCTACGCCGACGCGGGCGCCATCGTGGCCGGTCGCGCGCTGGAACCGGGGCAGGTCGCGCACCTCACGCCGCTGCCCGACGGCGGCGCGAACGTTCTGGTGACGCTGGGCTGCGACGGCGAGGTGGTGTGGCAGGGCGCCACCGACGACCCGTGGGTCTACCCGATCGACCTGGGCCCGGACCGGCCGCCGGCCGAGCACCTGAAGCTGTGCGGCGGCACCGGGTATCGCGGCGCGCTCGGCGTCGCGCTGGAGGACGGCGCGGCGCGCACCGTCAACGAGGTGGATGTCGAGGACTACCTGCTCGGCGTCGTCCCCACCGAGATGCAGGCGAACTGGGCGGACAAGGGCGCGGGCGAGGCGCTGCGCGCGCAGGCCGTCGCGGCCCGCTCGTACGCGCTCGCCGAGCAGCGCTACGACTACGCGCAGACCTGCGACAGCACCGACTGCCAGGTCTACCCCGGCACCGAGCGGGAGGATCCGCGCACCGCCGCCGCGGTCGCCGCCACCGCGGGCACCGTGCTGCTGCGCGACGGCCACCTGCTGCGCTCCGAGTACTCCGCCGCCCCCGACGGCGGCGAGCCCGCCGATATCGACACCTTCGAGATCGGCCCGCTCCCCGCCGACCTGCCCCCCAACCCGTACCTGAGCCCCGGCCCGCTGCCACAGGACCCGCGGGTGAACACCGCCACCGACGGCCCGACCGCCATCCAGGTCGAGTACCAGCGGATCGGCGGCGAACGGAGCGCCGTCGGCGCCCCCGTCGGCCCCGAACTCGACCTCCCGCTCGGCGCGGGCACCTACCAGCTCTTCGCCAACGGGGTGATCATCGCGACCGAGACGCTCGGCGCCCAGGTGGTCGACTTCGACACCCTGCTCTCCATGATCCCGGAGAACCCCTGACCGAAACCGGCTCGACTCCCGGAGACTTCAAAAGTACTTTTAAGGTATGCCTCCGCCTGAAGTGTCGTTCTCAGAACTCCAGCTACATGGCAAGGCGACGGTGGAGCGGCTGCACCGTACGCCGGGCCAGGCCCTGCTGGTCCGGCGCCGCGATGCGGAAGACCTGGTGCTCACCACCGCCGCCAGGGCCGAGCTGGAGCACACCGCGGCGTCGGTGACCACCCGCATGTTCGTCGCGCTCATGCAGCACGACGAAGGCGTCCGCGAACTGGTCACCGACGTGCTGCCGGAGGTGTTCCCCTGGGTGGCTTTCCTCTCCCGCGACGAGGTGCGGGAGTTCGTGCTCGAGCTGGTGGCGACCCTGCGCGCGGCCGACTCGCTGCACAACCCGGCCCCGGTCGTGCAGGTGATCCAGAGCTGGCGGCACACCGCCGAAGTCCTGGCCGACCCCGACTTGGCCGCCGTCCTCACCACCGACTCCGACCTCGACCTGGGCCCGGTCACCCGGCCCGGGCTCCCGTGAGCCCGAAGCGCGGCGACCGGGTCGCGCCACCCGCCGCCGCGGGCGCCTGGGACCTCCGCTTCGCCACCAGCGAGGCGGCCAAGGGCTGGGAGGACCTCTGCCAGCAGGCTCCCGCCAACGTCCTCGACACCTGGGAACTGTTGCGTGGCCGCGCCGATACGCCACCGCATACGCCGCGGCATCATCGGCTGAAGGGCCGTTTGGCCAGTGCCGCGCACCGCGGGGTGTCGATGGAGCAGTGGCAGGTGGAGGTCACCGGCGGCGGCAGGATCTTCTACCTGGTCGACACCGAGAAGCGCACGCTGTGGCTGCGGGCCGCGTCGACCGGGCATCCCAAGGTCACCGACTGAGCTTTCCGGTGGCGAGCAGCGCCGCGTCCAGCTGACCCGGGGTGAGCGGGGGAGCGGGGAGGGGGTGGGCGGCCCCTGCTCGCAGCCCGTCGAGGAGCAGGCCGAGGTTGCGGCGCCAGGCGTCGGGGGCGATGCCGGCGGTGACCGCGACGACGCGGGTGTGCGACCACATGACGAAGGCCAGGTCCTCCAGGGTCCAGTCGGTGCGCAGGACGCCCGCGCGCTGCGCGCGCTCGACGATGGCGCGCATGACGGCATGCCCGGCATCGCGGGCGGCGGCGATCTCGGTGCTCGGCGCGGCGCGCACGGCGAGGTCGCCGAGCAGCCGGTCGTGCGCCTGCAACCGGCACACGCCCTCGACCAGGGCGACGAAGGAGTCCCAGGGGTCGGGCACCTCGGCGGCGGCCCGCGCCACCTCCAGCCCGAGCTCCATGCGGTCGGCGACGGCGGCGGCGATCAGGGCGTCGCGGGTGGGGAAGCGGTTGTAGAGCGTGCCGATGGCGACCCCGGCGCGCGCGGCGATCTCCTTGAGCGGCGCGTCCAGCCCCTTCTCGTCGAAGACCGCGCGCGCCGCGAGCACGAGCGCGTCCCGGTTGCGCACGGCATCGCGGCGGAGCGGCTTCTCGGTGGGCATCCCGTGATTCTACGAATCCGGCAATAAGTTGAGCGCGGGTTCAACTTGCCGTACCGTCGAGTAAGTTGAACCCAGGCTCAATTTTCTCGGAGGGTGCCATGACGCTGGCGATATTCGGCTACGGCCCGGGGCTCGGCCGCGGGGTGGCGCACCGCTTCGGCCGCGCGGGCTTCCCGGTGGCGGTCGTCGGCCGCGATGCCGAACGTGCCGCCGCACACGTTCGTGACCTGGAAGAACACGGCATCCGAGCCCGCCCCTTCACCGCCGACGTCACCGACGAGCAGCGCTTCCCCGCCCTGGTCGAGGAGATCGAGAACCAGCTCGGCCCGATCCGGGTCGCCCTGCACGCCGCCGCTGCGGACATGTCCGTGCGCAGCGCCGCCACCCTGACCACCACCACCGCGCAGCTGGCCTTCCCGCTCGCGCTCAAGCTCTACTCCCCGATGCTCATGGCCAGAACCCTGATCCCGCGCTTCCGCGATGAAGGCACCCTGCTCTTCACCTCCGGCGCCTCGGAGCAACACCCCGCCGCCTACCTGGCGAATGTCGGCATCGCGCTGGCCGCGCAGCGCGGTTACATCCGGCAGCTGGCGCTCGAGCTCAGGGATACCCCGGTGAACGTCGGGCTGTTGAATATCGGCTCGCTGATCGAGGGCAGCGCGGCGCAGCGGATCGTCGACGCGCACCCGGAGGCGATCCCGCCGGGGCTGGAGCTCACCCGGATCAGCGGAGCCGAGCTGGGCGAACACGCCTGGCGGCTGCACACCGAGCGGGAGCTCGTCGAACTCGACGCCGGATTCCCGGCCTGATCGCGGCCACCTGCGCTTCGGCGCGAGTTTCGACTGCGCCGGAAGCCCGGGATGGCGTCCGATACGCTGGGCCACCGTGACCGTCGCATCGTCCCCCGGTAACGCATCTGCCCCCTTCGATCTCATCGTCGTCGGCTCCGGTTTCTTCGGGCTGACCATCGCCGAACGCACCGCGAACCTGCTCGGTAAGCGCGTGCTCGTGCTCGATCGCCGCCCGCACATCGGCGGCAACGCCTATTCGGAACCGGAACCGGAAACCGGGATCGAGATCCACAAGTACGGTGCGCACCTCTTCCACACCTCCAACAAGCGGGTGTGGGATTACGTCACGCAGTTCACCGAGTTCACCGGCTACCAGCACCGCGTCTTCGCGCTGCACAAGGGGCAGGCCTACCAGTTCCCGATGGGGCTCGGGCTGATCTCGCAGTTCTTCGGCCGCTACTTCACGCCGGAGGAGGCCCGCAAGCTGATCTCCGAGCAGTCCGCGGAGATCGAGACCGGCGACGCGCAGAACCTCGAGGAGAAGGCGATCTCGCTGATCGGGCGCCCGCTCTACGAGGCGTTCATCCGCGATTACACCGCCAAGCAGTGGCAGACCGACCCCAAGGAACTGCCCGCGGGCAACATCACCCGGCTGCCGGTGCGCTACACCTTCGACAACCGCTACTTCAACGACACCTACGAGGGCCTCCCCCAGCAGGGGTACACGAAGTGGCTGGAGAACATGGCCGCCTCCGAGCTCATCGAGGTCCGGCTGGACACCGACTGGTTCGACGTGCGCGACGAGCTGCGCGCGCAGAGCCCGGACGCCCCGGTCGTCTACACCGGCCCGCTCGACCGCTACTTCGACTTCGCCGAGGGTGAGCTGGGCTGGCGCACCATCGATTTCGAGACCGAGGTGCTGGAGACCGGCGATTTCCAGGGCACCTCGGTGATGAACTACAACGACGGCGACGTCTCCTACACCCGGATCATCGAGCCGAGGCACTTCCACCCCGAGCGCGATTACCCCACCGACAAGACCGTGATCATGCGCGAGTACTCCCGCTTCGCGCAGACCGGCGACGAGCCGTACTACCCGATCAACACCCCGGAGGACCGGGCCAAGGTCAAGGCCTACCGGGACCGGGCGAAGCGGGAGACCGCCGAGGCGAAGGTGATCTTCGGCGGCCGGCTCGGCACCTACCAGTACCTCGATATGCACATGGCGATCGGCAGCGCGCTGAGCAAGTTCGACAACGTGCTGCGCCCGCACCTGGAGAACGGCGCGCCGCTCGCCGACGACCAGGAGTCCTGAATGAGTTTGCTGCACAACGATTCGCACGCGCTGCTGGCGCGCGTCATCCTGCCGCGGCCGGGCGAGCCGCTCGACGTCCGCACCCTCTACCTGGAGGAATCGGCCACCAACGCACGCCGCGCGCACGCCACCACCCGCACCTCGCTCGCGGTCGGCGCCGAGTCCGAGGTCTCCTTCTGCACCTACTTCAACGCGCTCCCGGCCAGCTACTGGCGGCGCTGGAGCGTGCTGGACTCGGTGCTGCTCAAGCTGGAGCTCACCGGGCACGGCCGGGTGGATCTCTACCGCTCCAAGGCCGACGGCTCGCGCATTCACGTGCACGGCGAGGAGTTCTCCGGCAGTGAGCCGGTCGCGGTCACCTTCGAGGCCGACCTGGGCCCGTTCGAGGACGGCGGCTGGCTCTGGTTCGACATCACCACCGACACCGCGGCCGAGCTGCACGCGGGCGGCTGGTACGCGCCGATGGAGGCGCCCGGCCAGGGCACCATCGCCATCGGCATGCCCACCTTCAACCGCCCCACCGACGCGGTGAAGACGCTGGAGGCGCTCGGCTCCGACCCGCTGGTGCTGGAGCGCACCCGCGCGGTGATCATCCCCGACCAGGGCACCCGCAAGGTCGTCGACGAGCCCGGCTTCGCCGCGGCCGCCGCCGTGCTCGGTGACCGGCTCGCCATCCACGACCAGCCCAACCTGGGCGGCTCCGGCGGCTACAGCCGGGTCATGTACGAGGCGCTCAAGACCACCGACGCCGAGTTCATCGTCTACATGGACGACGACATCGAGATCGAGCCCGACTCCATCCTGCGCGCGCTGGCCTTCAGCCGCTTCGCCAAGTCGCCGGTGCTCACCGGCGGGCACATGCTGAACCTGCAGGAGCGCTCGCACCTGCACGTCATGGGCGAGGTCATCGACCGCGGCGTCTTCATGTGGACCGCGGCGCAGAACGTCGAGTACGACCACGACTTCGCCAAGTACCCGCTGCGCGACCGGGACAACTCCAAGCTGCTGCACCGCCGCATCGACGTCGACTTCAACGGCTGGTGGACCTGCGTCATCCCGCGGCAGGTGGCCGAGGAGATCGGCCAGCCGCTGCCGCTCTTCCTGAAGTGGGACGACGCCGAGTACGGGCTGCGCGCCCGCGCCGCCGGCTACCCCACGGTCACGCTGCCCGGCGCGGCGGTCTGGCACATGGCGTGGAGCGACAAGGACGACGCCATCGACTGGCAGGCCTACTTCCACCTGCGCAACCGCCTGGTCGTCGCCTCGCTGCACCTGCCGGGCAACCCGCGCGCCATGGTGGTGAACACGGTCAAGGCGACGCTCAAGCACCTGCTCTGCCTGGAGTACTCGACCGTCGCCATCCAGAACCAGGCCATCCGCGACTTCCTGGCCGGCCCGGACAAGCTCTTCGAGCTGCTGCCGAGCGCGCTCGGCGCGGTGCACGCCATGCGCAAGAGCTACCCGGACGCCGTGGTGCTGCCCTCCTCGACGGCGCTGCCGCTGGCCAGCCACGCCGGCGTCGGCGCGGTCGGCGAACCGGGCAACCCGTTGGCGAAGGTGGTCCGGCTGGCGAAGGGGCTGGTGCACAGCGCCCGCCCGGCGCACACCGAGCACCACGAGACCCCGCAGCTCAATGTCCCGACGCTGGACGCGCGCTGGTTCCTGCTCTCGCAGGTGGACGGCGTCACCGTCACCACCGCCGACGGGCGCGGCGTCGTCTACCGCAAGCGCGACCCACGCCAGGCGCTCGCGCTCTTCAAGGAGGCGATGCGGCTGCGGAAGGAGCTGCTCGCCCGCTTCCCGGAGATGCGGCAGCGCTACCGGGCCGCGCACCCGCGGCTCACCAGCACCGCCGCCTGGGAGCAGATCTTCGGGATCGGCGATGCGCCGAGCACCGTGCCCACCGTCGAGACCAGCGAGGCGAAGTGAGTGCGCTGAACGCCGAGCCCACCGCCCTGCCCCTCGACCCGGCGCCAGCGGCGGGCAAGCCGAGCCCGCCGGAGGTGGCGATCATCACCGCCGTGCAGTCGGCGATCGGCGGCACCCCCGCGGTGATCTCCGCCGCGCGCGGCCTCTCGCACTTCGGCGAGCACGCGCTCGGCTGGGTCGGCATCGCCGCCGCGGGCTGGCTGGTGGACAAGCCGCGGCGCAGGCAGTGGGCCGGGGTCGCGGTCGGCGCGGTCGGCGCGCACGCCGCCTCGATCGTGATCAAGCGGGTGGTGCGCAGGCCCCGCCCGCACGACCCGGCGGTGCGGATCAATGTGAGCACGCCGAGCAAGCTGAGTTTCCCCTCCTCGCACGCGACCTCCACCGCGGCGGCTGCGGTGTTGCTCGGAAAACTGACCGGGCTACCCTTGCCTGCGGTGCTCGTCCCCCCGATGGTGCTCTCGCGAGTCGTCCTCGGGGTGCACTACCCCTCCGACGTGCTCGCCGGGTCCGCGCTGGGCGCCGCGTCCGCCGCCGCCCTGCTCGCCGTCGAAAAGAGACTCGAGAGTGACCGCACGAGAAAGAGCCTTGGTTGACATGAGCGAAGAGCCGACAGGCACCGACCTCGCGGAAGGCGTGACCAAGGGCCCGCCCAAGACGCTGGCCGGTGGGCTGATCAAGACCATGCGCCCGCGCCAGTGGGTGAAGAACGTCCTGGTCCTGGCCGCGCCGCTGGCGGCGGGGTCGGCGACCGACATCGACGTGCTGATCCACGTCGCCATCGCCTTCGCGGTGTTCTGTCTCGCGGCCTCCGGGATCTACCTGGTGAACGACGCGATGGACGTCGAGGCCGACCGGGCGCACCCGACCAAGCGGTTCCGGCCGATCGCCGCCGGCGTGGTCCCGGTGAACCTGGCCTACGCGCTCTCGGTCGTGCTGCTCATCGCCTCGATCGGCATCTCCTTCGTCGCCGCCTGGCAGCTGGCCGTGGTGATGGCGGTCTACATCGGCATCCAGCTGGCCTACTGCTTCGGGCTCAAGCACCAGGCGGTGCTGGACATCTGCATCGTCTCCTCCGGCTTCCTGCTGCGCGCGGTGGCGGGCGGCGCGGCGGCGAACATCCCGCTCTCCCAGTGGTTCCTGCTGATCATGGCCTTCGGCTCGCTCTTCATGGCGGCCGGCAAGCGGTACGCGGAGCTGCAGATCGCGCTCGGCACCGGCGCCAAGATCCGCAAGTCGCTGGAGTACTACACGCCGACCTACCTGCGGTTCATCTGGACCCTGGCGGCGACGGCGGTGGTGGTGTTCTACGGCCTCTGGGCCTTCGAGCAGGGCGACGCGAAAGACACGAACTGGTTCGCGATCTCCATGATTCCGTTTACCATCGCAATCCTGCGTTACGCGGTCGACGTCGACGGTGGCGAGGCCGGTGAACCCGAAGAGATCGCGCTGGGGGACCGTGTGTTGCAGTTCCTCGCCATCGCCTGGATCGGAGCGGTAGGTGTCGCTGTCTATCTCGCCTGACGAGAGAGTGGCCGAGGGGGCCGGGACAACCGAAGACGAGCGCGAGCGGGCCGGTGAATCGGTCCGCTCCGCGCCGCGGTACACCCGGTTCTCCCGCGCCCTCTTCGTCGGCGGGATCGCGGTGACCGTCGCGCTCTTCGCCATCGGCGGCTGGCAGCGCCGCTGGATCGCCGACGACGGCCTGATCGTGCTGCGCACCGTCCGCAACCTGCTCGCGGGCAACGGCCCGGTCTTCAACGCGGGCGAGCGGGTCGAGGCCAACACCAGCACCGCCTGGACCTACCTGGTCTGGTTCTTCAGCTGGATCACCGGCGCGCGGCTGGAGTACGTGGCGCTGGCCCTGGCGCTGGCGCTCTCGCTCGGCGCCGTCGTCTTCGCGATGCTCGGCACCGCCCGGCTCTGGGGCGGCCCGCGCGCCGCCTTCCTGCTGCCCGCGGGCGTGCTGGTCTACATCGCGGTGCCCCCGGCCCGCGACTACGTGACCTCCGGCCTGGAGAGCGGGCTGGTCATCTTCTGGCTCGGGCTGCTCTGGTGGGCCATGATCCGCTGGGCGAAGGCCGAGCGGGTCCGGCTGCCCGCGCTGCTCGGGCTGGTCTTCCTGGCCGGGCTGGCCCCGCTGATCCGCCCCGAGATGGCGGTGCTCGGCGCCGCCGCGCTCGGCATGATCTTCCTCGCGCCGCTCCCCGGCGACCGCCCGGTGCTGCTCCGGCTGCTGATCGTCGCGGTGGCCGGGCTGCTCCCGCTCGGCTACCAGATCTGGCGGATGGGGTACTACGGCCTGCCCTACCCGAACACCGCGGTCGCCAAGGACGCGGGCGGCGCCAAGTGGAGCCAGGGCTTCACCTACCTCTGGAACCTGGTCGGGCCGTACTGGCTCTGGCTGCCGCTGCTCCTGCTGCTGCTCGCCGGGCTCGGCGCGCTGCGGCTGGCGAGCGAGTCCACCGCGCGCGGCGACCGCGAGCGGGCCGAGCGCGTGCCCCCCGTCACCCGGTTCCGGCGCTGGCTGCGCTCGCCGAGCGCCGTCGTCACGCTGGTGCTCGGCGGCGCGCTGCTGCTCACCGTCTACGCGCTGCGGGTCGGCGGCGACTTCATGCACGGCCGCATGCTGCTGCCGCAGCTCTTCCTCTTCCTGCTGCCGATCGCGGTGCTTCCGGTCCGGGTGCCGCGCGGCGCCTTCCGGCCGTTCTCCCTGCGCGACGTGCGCTACCTGCTGATCCCCGCGCTCTGGCTGGCCGTCGTCGGCTGGGCCTTCTTCGCCGCGGGCACCACCGCCATCACCACCGGCACCAAGATCAGCTCGACCGGCATCGTGGACGAGCGGGTGTACTACGTGCTGAACACCGGGCACGACCACCCGATCCGGGCCGAGGACTACCTGGACTACCCGCGCATGCGGGCCATGGTCGACGGCATCGCCAACACCCCGGACGGCGGGCTGCTGCTGAACTCCCCGTCCTTCATGTTCTGGTACATCGCGCCGCCGCCGCAGCCCATCCCCGAGGGCGGCGCCGGGCACACCGTCTTCTTCCTCAACCTCGGCATGACCAGCATGAACGTCCCGCTGGATGTCAAGGTCGTCGACCCGATGGGGCTCGCCTACCCGCTCGCCGCGCACACCGACCGGCTGGCCGACGGCCGCATCGGCCACGACAAGAGCCTCTACCCGGACTGGGTGATCGTGGACGCGGGCATGGTGGACAAGAAGCCGTGGATGCCCTGGTACCTGGACGAGAAGTGGGTGAGCCAGGCCCGGGTCGCCATGTCCTGCCCGGACACCTACGCGCTCATGCTCTCGCACCGCGACCCGCTCACCCTGGACCGGTTCAAGCACAACCTGCGCAACGCGCTGAACTTCGCG
This sequence comes from Nocardia sp. NPDC050697, assembly GCF_040654395.1. Lineage (NCBI taxonomy): Bacteria > Bacillati > Actinomycetota > Actinomycetes > Mycobacteriales > Nocardiaceae > Nocardia > Nocardia sp. NPDC050697. The sequence goes on along the minus strand of NZ_JBFAHY010000002.1, from coordinate 105,636 downwards.
TCCTACCGGATCGAGCGGGTGCCGAAGTACGAGATCGAGCGCTGCGGGCTCGTCGACCCCTTCCCGCAGCCCCCGCGCTGATCCTTGATCTTTTCCGACGCCTCGCCGCCCGGTCCGCCCGGGCGGCGAGGCTCGTTTCGGCCCGCCGGGCTGTGGCGCGCCGGACCGGTCGTGACCGGGCACAAGCCGGGCGCCGAATCTCTATTACATTTCGATAACGGGCTGCCTCCGTTCCGCCGCTAGGCTCGGTGCGATTTCCGGACCAGGCACGCAGGAAGGCCCCTTGATGCGAGGTGTGAACATCCGAAGACGAGCGGGTTCCCGGCTCCGCCGGACCGCACTGCTCGCGCTGGCGGCGCTGCTTCCGGTCGGCACCGCGCTCGGCGCGGCCGCCCCGGCCTCGGCGGCGTTCGACCCGGCCGGGATCGACGTCTGGGTCGACTCCCCGATGGGGCCGATCAAGTCGCGGATCTTCCGCGCCGCCGACGGCAATACCGATCGCGTGGTCTACGCCCTGGACGGCATGCGCGCCAGGGAGGACCTGAGCGGCTGGGAGCTGCACACCGAGGTGCCGAGGCAGCTGGCCGCGGCGAATATCAACGTGGTGCTGCCGATCGGCGGCCAGTCCAGTTTCTACGCCGACTGGGCGGCCCCGAGTTCGATGGCCGGGCTGCCGCCCGCCACCGGCTCGGCGGGCTCCTCTACCGGCTCCGGCGGGCTCCAGGCGCTGGATCCCGGGCCGGGGAAGAGCTACCGCTACCAGTGGGAGACCTTCCTCACCGGCGCGCTGCCCGCCGCGCTGCGCGACCGCTACGGCTTCGCCACCGCGCGCAACGGGGTCATCGGGCTCTCCATGGGGGCGAGCGCCGCGCTCGCGCTCGCCGCGTTCCACCCGGAGCGCTACTCCTACGCCGCCGCCTACAGCGGCATGCTCGATGTCAATGCCCCCGGCATGCGCGAGGCCATCCGGCTCGCCATGGTCGACGCGGGCGGGTACAACATCGATTCCATGGCGCCCGCGGCCAGCGAGCTGTGGCGCCGGCTGGATCCGTTCTCGTTCGCTCCGCTGTTGCGGGACAATGGGACCCGGCTCTGGATCGCGGCCGCCGACGGCCGCCCGGTCCCCGCCGACGGCGCCGATTTCGATACCCTGAACGCCATCGTGCTGGAGAACCTGGCCTCCGCCAACACCAGGTCGTTCCGGGCCCGGCTGGACGCGCTCGGGGTCGCCAATGTCACCTACGACTTCGCGAACGTCGGGGTGCATACCTGGCGCAACTGGGAGTCCGAGGTCGGCCGGATGCTGCCCGACCTCTCCGCCTCGATCGGCTGAGCGCGCGGAGCCGCAGATCGGGCCGGGTGGGCACGGCCCCGCCCGGCCGGGTACGGTCGGCTCAGGCGCCCGGTGGGCGTCCGCGGGACGGTCGGCAACGAATCGGTAGCGCTAGGGTGCGTCGGTTGTGGCTCGGATCACTATCCAGCAACATGGAGGCATGCGCTTCCGATGGATACAGCGGGAAGCATGCGCCGAGGTCGCACATGTCCGTTTTGCGAGGCAATGACGTGTCCTGGTGCCCGAAGAGGGGCCGGTTTCGATAGCTTGTGATTTGCCAACCGGTCGCCAGAGCGAAAGGTTTCGACGAATGCGAAGTGCGCGCTGGAAACGCGGAGCCGGTGTGGGAGCACCCGGCTCCCGGCTCGGGCGGTGGAGTATGGCGCTGGCACTGGCGCTGCTCGCCCCGATGGGGATCGCGGTCACCGGGCCGGCGGCGCCGGCCGAGGCGGCGTTCAACCCCGCGGCCTTCGACTTCTGGGTCGACTCCGGGATGGGGCCGATCAAGTCGCGGGTGCTGCGCGCGGCCGACGGCAACACCAACCGCGTCGTCTACCTGCTCGACGGAATGCGCGCGCCGGAGAACCTGAACGGCTGGGAAATCGAGACCCCCGTCGCCGAGATGCTGGCCGGCGCGAACATCAACGTCGTGATGCCGGTCGGCGGCATGTCCAGCTTCTACGCCGACTGGAATGCGCCGAGCACCTTTGTCGGTATTCCGGCCGGTACCGGTTCCAGCTCCGGCTCCGGCGCGCTGAACGCCTTCGCCGCCGGACCGGGCAAGAGCTACCGCTACCAGTGGGAAACCTTCCTCACCAACGACCTGCGCAATGCGTTGCGTGACCGGCTCGGTTTCCGCTCGACCCGCAACGGCGTCTTCGGGCTCTCCATGGGCGGCAGCGCCGCGCTGACGCTGGCGGCCTACCACCCCGACCAGTTCAGCTTCGCCGGTTCGTACTCCGGCTACCTGAACATCTCGGCGCCGGGCATGCGCGAGGCCATCCGGGTCGCCATGCTGGACGCCGGCGGCTACAACGTCGACGCCATGGCGCCGCCGTGGGGCCCGCAGTGGCTCCGCATGGATCCCTTCGTTTTTGCGCCGCAGCTGGTCCGCAATGGCACCCGGCTCTACATCGCCGCCGGTAGCGGCCTGCCGACCGCGGTCGACGGCCCCAGCTTCAACACCCTGAACGCCATGGGGCTGGAGGCGCTCGCGCTCGCCAACACCAGGGCCTTCCAGGTGCGGATGGCGACGCTGGGCGGCGGGAACACGACCTACTCGTTCCCCGCGTTCGGCGTGCACAACTGGGTGAACTGGACGGAAGAGGCGAAGCGAATGCTGCCCGACCTCTCCGCGAATATCGGCTGACACCCGCTCTCCCGGACCGCCCGGCACCCTCGAGGTGCCGGGCGGTCCGTCTTTTTCCGCCGTCCCGGAAATGGGAAGGATGCGGGATTCGTCACAGTGAAACCCCCGTATCCGCCCCCTCATAACCGCGAATTCCGCTGTCGCGTGGCCGCATCTGTGGATAACGGAAACGAATCGGAACCAAGCGACGACATCAACCGGAGAACGCGATATGGTCTCCGCACGATCACAGCGCCACCCGGTGGGTAAACGACCGCTCCGTCTTGCGAAGGATTACGGGGTCGAATATCGTCCAGCGAGCGCGAGTGTGACCAGATCGTTGTAGTGCGCTCCGCAGGGCCGGTGGTCGGGATCCGGTCCGGCGGGGCCGCGCGTCTCGTAGGCAACACTGGTGCGGCCCCCGCCGGGGTGGGGAGCCGTGCCACGACAGCAGGAAGAGAGCAAAATTCATGCGTTTCGGCAGGGCGGCCGCGCCGAAGAAGACGAAAACGGGATGGCGTGGCCGAATTCTGGCCGTCGGTGCTGCTGCGCTAGCGCTGCCGATCGCCGCCGGTATCGCGGCCCCGACCGCCGCCGTGGCGGCTCCCGCCCCGGCGCTTCGGGCGCCGGCGGGCGGGGTCGAGGACCTCATGGTCCCGTCCGGGATGGGCCCGATCAAGGTTCAGGTGCAGTGGGCGGCTCGCGGCGGTAACGCGGCGCTCTACCTGCTCGACGGCCTCCGGGCGCGGGACGACCGCAATGCCTGGTCGTTCGAGACCAATGCGCTCGAGCAGTTCAAGAACGACAACATCAGCCTGATCATGCCGGTCGGCGGGCAGTCGAGCTTCTACACCGACTGGTACGCCCCCAGCAACACCAACGGTCAGAAGTCCACCTACAAGTGGGAGACCTTCCTGACCAAGGAGCTGCCGGACTTCCTGGCGGGCTACGGCGTCTCCAAGACCAACAACGCGGTCGCCGGCCTCTCGATGGGTGGCAGCGCCGCCCTCGCGCTCGCCGCCTACCACCGGGATCAGTTCAAGTACGCCGCGTCCTACTCCGGCTACCTGAACATCTCCGCGCCGGGCATGCGCGAGGCCATCCGCGTCGCCATGCTGGACGCGGGCCGCTTCAACGTCGACTCGATGGCGGCCCCGTGGAGCCCGCAGTGGCTGCGCATGGACCCCTTCGTCTTCGCGCCGCAGCTGAAGGGGCTGCCGATGTACATCTCGGCCGCCAGCGGCCTGCCGGGGCAGTTCGATCGCCCGAACTCGGCGGTCGGCGTCTTCAACACCGGTAACGCGATGGCGCTCGAGGCGCTCTCGCTGGTGAACACCCGCGCGTTCCAGGTCCGGCTGAACTCGCTCAAGATCCCGGCCGCCTTCAACTTCCCGGCCGCGGGCACCCACTCGTGGAAGTACTGGGAGGGCGAGCTCTTCAACTCCCGCCAGGGCATCCTCGACGCCACCGGCGGTTGGTGACCCCACCCCCGTTCGACGCCGCGGCGCCGTCAGCTTCCTCCCGGAAGCGGCGGCGCCGCTGCCGTTTGCGCACCGGCTACCTCCCCGCATAATTCGGGCAAATCTTGAGCATCGGTCTGCGGTTGGCGCGTCGCGCCAGGAAAAGCCCTGTATGCGGGGTACAAACGATGGGTGGCAGGGAAAGCCGGGGGCGGCAGGGGGCGGAAATGGATGCGCGCTGGCGCTTCGGCAACCGGCGCGCGACCGCGTGGTAGCCGAATGCTGGCGGTCGCCGCCGCGGCGGCCATGGCGCTGCTGCCCGCCGCCACCCCGGTGAGCTCGGCCCAGCCCGCCGCCGCGGTCGGCGGCGCCACGGTGAGCAAGGTGGTCTGGCTGGACGACCGGCGGGTCTCGCTCTGGATCGACTCGCCGTCCATGGGCGCGCCGACCCAGGTGCAGCTGCTGCTGGCCAGGGACTGGAACGCCCGCCCCGAGGCCACCTTCCCGGTGCTCTTCATGTTGGACGGGCTGCGCGCCACCGACAGCGAGTCCGGCTGGACCAAGGACGCGGGCGCGGAGAGCTTCTACGCCGACAAGAACGTCACCGTCGTGCTGCCGGTCGGCGGCCAGTCCAGCTTCTACGCCGACTGGGTGCGCCCGGACAACGGCCACAACTACCAGTGGGAGACCTTTCTCACCAGGGAGCTGCCGCCGCTGCTCGAGCAGCAGTGGCGGGCGACGAACGCGCGCGCCATCGCCGGGCTCTCCATGGGCGGCACCGCGGCCATGTTCCTCACCGCCCGCAACCCCGGCTTCGCGAAGTTCGCCGCCTCCTACTCCGGCTTCCTGACCACCACCACGCTCGGCATGCCGCAGGCCATCCAGTTCGCCATGCGGGACGCGGGCGGCTTCGACTCCAACGCCATGTGGGGCCCGCCGACCGACCCGGGCTGGCCGGAGCACGACCCGTACCTGCTCGCCGACCGGCTGCGCGGCGTCAGCCTGTACGTCTCCAGCGGCAGCGGCGCCACCGGCCCGCACGACCTGGCCTCCACCATCCCCGGCATCAGCACCAACTACGCCGGCACCGGGCTGGAGATCCTCTCCCGGCTCACCACGCAGAACTTCGTCGGCAAGCTGGGCGAGCTGAACATCCCGGTGCAGGCCAACTACCGGGCCTCGGGCACGCACTCCTGGCCGTACTGGGACTTCGAGATGCGGCAGTCCTGGCCGCAGGTGGCCGCCGCGCTCGGGGTCGAGGCCGACAAGCCCGCTTGCGCGGTCGGCGGGGCCATCCAGCCGGTGACCGCGGTGAACCCCTGGCTCGGCGACTGCCTGACCGGCGAGTACCCGGTGCCAGGCGGCGTGGCGCAGGACTTCCGCTCCGGCCGGGTGCTCTTCGCCGCCGAGTCCGGGGCGCACCCGGTGGCGGGCGCGCTGGCGGGCGGGTACATGGCGGCGGCGGCCGGCCCGGCGCCGCTCGGGCTGCCCACCGGTGACGAGGTGCTGCTGCCGGACGGCCGCGGCCGGTTCCAGGGCTTCCGGGACGGCTCGCTGTACTGGACCCAGGAGACCGGCGCCCAGGTGGTGCGCGGCGCCGTGCTCGGGGCCTGGGGCGCGCAGGGCTTCGAGCGCGGGCCTGCGGGCTACCCCGCGGGCCCGGAGCTCCGATTGCCCGATCGCGACGGAATGGTGCAGAGCTTCGAGAACGGCGCCTTCTACTACAGCCCGGCCACCGGGGCGCACCGGGTGCAGGGGCTGATCCTGGGCAAGTACGCGCAGCTCGGCTTCGAGAAGAGCCCGGTCGGGCTGCCGGTCGACGAGGAGCAGCCGGCCAGGGATCTCGGCCGGTACGCCCGGTTCGAGGGCGGCACGCTGTACTGGAGCCCGCTCTCCGGCGCCTGGGCGGTGCGCACCGGCCCGATCATGGACGCCTGGCGGGACGCCGGGTACGAGAACGGCAAGCTCGGCTACCCGATCAGCGACGAATTCGCGGTGCCCGGCGGGGTGCAGCAGAACTTCCAGGCCGGCTTCGTCACGGTGCGCGACGGGAGGCCGGAGATCCACGGCATCTGAACGGCATCCGGGAACGGCCCGCTAGCCTGGTGGGCGACCGACCCCCGAACGCCGACAAGCGAGGACAAGAATTCATGCATCGGACCCGTGGAAAGGTGATGGGCGTCGCCGTGGCGCTCGCCGCCACCGGCCTGCTCGCGGCCTGCGGTGACAACGACTCGACGGCGTCGAGCACCCCGTCGCTGAGCACCACCGCCGCGCCGGCGAGCCAGGCGCCCACCTCCGCCGCACCGGCGCCGGACCAGGGCGCCACCCCGTCGGCCGAGGTCTCCGCCCCGCCCGCCGCGGAGTCGCCGGAGCGCCCCGAGCCGGTGCCGACCGATGCCGTCCCGCCCGCGAACACCTCGACGCTCGGCGACAAGGACAAGAAGTTCCTGGACGCGCTGGCCACCAAGGGCATCACCCCGTCCACCCCGGACATCGCGCTCAGCATCGGCGCCTACGTCTGCCAGGGCAGCGCCGCCGGCGCCTCGGATCAGGACCTGATGACCTTCGTCTCCGCGATGGCAGGCTCCGACCCGTCCTTCGATCCGGCCAAGATGCCGGTCGAGCAGGCCGGGAAGATCTACCTCGACACCGCCAAGCAGACCTACTGCTCGTGAGCGCACGCCGCGGTTCGTCGCCCCGCCGGTCCCGGCCGGCGGGGTGCCTGGTGTTCCTGCTGGTCGTCGCGCTGATCGTGATCGCGGCGCTGCTGCTCTGGTACCTGCTCGCCGGACGGCTGAAGGTGCCGGGCCCCGGCCCGACGCCGCCGGAGCCGCCCGCCTCGCAGCCCGCGGACTGCCCGGACGTGCAGTTCCTCTCGATCCCGGGCACCTGGGAGTCGAACAGCAACGACGACCCGCACAACCCGGTGGCGAACCCGGTGTCGCTCATGATCAATGTCTCCGCCCCGATCGCCGAGCGGTTCCCGGCCGAGCGGGTCGACGTCTACACCGTCCCGTACGTGGCGCAGTTCTCGAACCCCATCGCCATCCCGCCGGACGGCCAGCAGTCCTACAACAACAGCCGCTCCGAGGGCACCACGCGCGCCGTCGAGCTGCTCACCCAAGTGCACGAGCGCTGCCCGCTCACCTCCTACGTCATCGCCGGGTTCTCTCAGGGCGCGGTGATCGCGGGTGACATCGCCGCGCAGATCGGTGCGGGCGACGGGCCGGTCCCGGCGAAGCTGGTGCTCGGCGTCACGCTCATCGCGGACGGCAGGCGGGCCCCCGACACCGAGAACGCGGCCATCACGATCGGCGCCGCGCCGCCCGGCGTCGGCGCCGAGGTGGCGTTGAAGGGGCTGAACGTGCCCGGAATCACCATGACCGGCCCGCGAGAAGGCGGATTCGGCGAACTCGCGGGGCGCGTCTACACCATGTGCGCGCCCGGCGACCTCATCTGCGACGCCCCGCGCGACGCGCTGAGCCCGGCGAACATCATGGGCAGCGTGCTCACGCTGACCAGGGCCGTCGGCAATCCGGTACACAGCCTCTACAACGGGTACGTCGTCGACGGTGCCGGGACCACCGCCACCGGGTGGACCGTGGACTGGGCGGCGGGGCTCATCGAAGGGGCTCCGCGCCCGCCCCATTCGTGAGGTCTCACAGCAGCGCGGCGCGCCCGTTCGCGTGCTCGCCAGCGGTGCGGCCGCAACCGTTCTCGGGGCTTGCGGGACGCTGTAAAGTGCGCTGGTGATCGCACCTGGCCCCAGAGGAGCATGAGTTCATGACACAAGCCGGAGCACCGGCCACCGCCGAGCCACGCGCCGCGGCAGCCGAGCTGACCGCGCTGGGCACGCCGCTGCGCAGATTCCGGTTCGCGGCCGCGGGCGAGGGCAACAAGCAGGAGGGCGGCGCGCGGAAGTTCGTGCAGACCGCGCAGCAGGCCGAGGAGTACGGCTACGACACCTTCGTCGTACCCGACCACCTCGGCGACCAGATCGGCCCGATCGCCGCGCTCGGCGCGCTGAGCCAGGCCACCGAGCGGATCCGGCTCGGCACCTCGGTCCTGGCGAACGGCTTCCGCCACCCCGTGGTGCTGGCCAAGGACCTGGCCACCATCGACGTGCTCTCCAAGGGCCGGCTGGAGGTCGGGCTCGGGGCGGGCTGGAAGCAGGACGAATTCCTCGCCGCCGGGCTCGAGTACGATTCCCCCGGCGTGCGGCTGGCCAAGCTCGACGAGGCGCTCACCATCCTCGACGTGCTGCTGCGCGGAAGGGAGTGCACCTTCGAGGGCAAGTATTACCAGGTCGAGGGCATCAAGGGCACGCCGCGACCGCGGCAGGGGCCCCGCCCGCCGATCTGCACCGGCGGCGGCGGGCCGAAGATGCTCCGCCTCGCCGCCAAGCACGCCGACATCGTCTCGGTCGTTCCGGTCACCACCAAGAACGGCAAGGGTCTGCTCTCCGGGATCACCCTGGAGAAGACCATCGAGAAGGTCGAGCTCATCCGGGAGGCGGCCGGTGACCGGTTCGGCGACATCGAGCTGAACTGGGCCATCACCGCCATCGTGATCACCGACGATCGGGAGAAGACCGCCGAGATGGCGCTCTCCGCCATCGAGCGCGGGCTGCACCCCGACCTGGAGGTGGACACCAAGCTCTCGGTGGAGGACATCCTGAACTCCCCGTACGTCGCCATCGGCACGTTCGAGGAGATCGCGGAGCAGATTCGCCGGGTAAGGAAGCTCACCGCCCTGTCGTACGTGGGCATCTTCCCCACCCAGATGGATGCCTTCGCACCGGTGATTCCGCTGCTGCGGGAAGAGTGATCCGGTCTTCTCTGTAACATGACTCTGGTTTGAGTACATCTAGCCTTTAGCGGTCACCGCGCAGACCGCGACGAAATCTGCCGCGCCGGTGCTCGGACACGGAGTGCCCGCCCGGCGAAAGCGAGTCGGGGCCTCACAGGTATCAACGGCATCTCGCCGTCGGGCTGTTCGTGCCTCGGAGGAGAAGAAGGAATGGAAACGACTTTCGACGAGTACCTGGACGAGACCGGGAACATCCGTATTCCCCTGGATCACACCCTGGTCGACCACGTCGAGAAGCACACGCGGAACGACGCGAACACGCTCGCGTACCGCTACATCGATTACTCGCGCGAGCGAGACGGTGAGGCACTCGAGCTGACGTGGCGTGAGTTCGGCGTCCGGTTGCGCGCGGTGGCCGGCCGACTCCAGCAGGTGACCAACCCGGGCGACCGGGTCGCGATCCTGGCTCCGCAGGGGCTGGACTACGTGATCTCCTTCTTCGCCGCCATCTTCGCCGGGAACATCTCGGTGCCGCTCTTCGACCCGGACGAGCCCGGTCACACCGACCGGCTGCACGCGGTGCTCGGCGACTGCAAGCCGTCGGCGATCCTCACCGCGAGCTCGTCGGCCGCGGGCGTGCGCCAGTTCTTCCGCTCGCTGCCGGCCGCCCAGCGGCCCCGGATCATCGCGGTCGACGCGATCCCGGACAGCGTCGGCGACAGCTGGGTGCGGCCGGAGCTCGATATCGACGACATCGCGTACCTGCAGTACACCTCCGGCTCCACCCGGACCCCGGCGGGCGTGGAGATCACGCACCGCGCGGTCGGCACCAATGTGCTGCAGATGGTGGACGCGCTGAAGCTCGACATGAGCTCGCGCGGCGTCACCTGGCTGCCGCTCTTCCACGACATGGGGCTGCTGACGGTGATCCTGCCCGCGGTGGGCGGCAAGTTCATCACGATCATGTCGCCGAGCGCCTTCGTGCGGCGGCCGTACCGGTGGATCAAGGAGCTGGCCGCGGTCTCGGACGGCGCAGGCACCTTCGCCGCCGCCCCGAACTTCGCCTTCGAGCACGCCGCCGCCCGCGGCCTGCCCAAGAACGGCGAGTCGCTGGACCTCTCCAATGTGATCGGGCTGATCAACGGCAGCGAGCCGGTGACCACCTCCTCGATGAAGAAGTTCAACGAGGCCTTCGCCCCCTACGGCCTGCCCAAGACGGCGATCAAGCCCTGCTACGGCATGGCCGAGGCCACGCTCTTCGTCTCGGCGACCAAGCACGAGGACGAGGCCAAGGTCAACTACGTCGACCGCAACGAGCTGAACGCGGGCCGCATGGTCCGGGTCGACCCCACCCACGAGAACGCCATCGCCCAGGTGAGCTGCGGCTACGTCGCGCGCTCGCAGTGGGCCGTGATCGTGGACCCGGACACCGTGGAGAGCGGCGTCGGCACCGAGCTGCCGGACGGCCGGGTCGGCGAGATCTGGCTGCACGGCGAGAACATGGGCATCGGGTACTGGGGTCGCGAAGAGGAGACCACCAAGACCTTCAAGAACCGGGTCGGCGAGCGGCAGCCCGGCGACAGCCGCGCCGAGGGCACCGAGAAGGACGCCGACTGGATGCGCACCGGCGACTACGGCGTGTACTTCGACGGCGAGCTCTACATCACCGGCCGGGTCAAGGACCTGGTGATCGTGGACGGCCGCAACCACTACCCGCAGGATCTGGAGCACTCGGCGCAGGAGGCGAGCACCCAGCTGCGTCCCGGCTTCGTCGCCGCCTTCTCGGTGCCCGCGAACCAGCTCCCCGCCGTGGTCTTCGAGCAGAACTCCTCCGGGCTCAAGTTCGACGCCGACGACGGCTCCGAGCAGCTGGTGATCGTCGGCGAGCGCGGGCCGGGCGCGGGCAAGGCCGATCCGCAGCCGATCGCCGACGCGGTGCGGGCGGCGATCTCGCAGCGGCACGGCGTCACCGTGCGCGACGTGCTGCTGGTGCCGGCCGGGTCGATCCCGCGCACCTCGAGCGGCAAGATCGCCCGGCGCGCCTGCAAGGCCGCCTACCTGGAGGGGACGCTGCGGGGTGGCTACACCCAGCAGGCCTTCCCCGACGCACCCGACGAAGAGTGAGCACGGATTCCCGGCGCCCGAGCGGCGCCGGGAATCGTCCCCGTATGCCGGAGCCTCGGTGCACCGCTCGATTCCGGCGTTCGCCCGGTGCGACGCACGCACCCGAGTAGCTTGAGGAATTGATGGCTGACAACGAGGGCAACCCCACTTCGCCGTCCGGCGGCGCCGAGCGACCCGACATCTCCGTCGCCGAGCTGCGGGAATGGTTGCGCAACTGGGTCGCCGACGCCACCGGCCAGCAGGCCGACCAGATCACGGTCGACCGCCCGATGGAGGAGTTCGGCCTCGCCTCGCGCGACGCCATCGCGCTCGGCGGCGATATCGAAGAGCTGACCGGCGTCATGCTCACCGCCACCGTGGTCTACCAGCACCCGACCATCGCCTCGCTGGCCGAGCGGATCGTGAACGGCGAGCCGGAGGCACCCGCCGAGACCACCGACGACGCCTTCTACACCTCGTACCGCCCCGGCGCGGCGCACGACATCGCCATCGTCGGGCTCGCCACCCGGCTCCCCGGTGCCGGCGACACCCCCGAGTCCACCTGGGACTTCCTCATCAACCGCGGCGACGGCATCCGCGAGCTGCCCGAGGGTCGCTGGTCCGAGTTCCTCGGCGAGCCCGAGGTGGCGCAGGCCGTCGCGGCGAGCAACAGCCTCGGCGGCTACCTCGACCAGGAGGTGGTGAAGGGCTTCGACGCGGAGTTCTTCGCCATGTCGCCGATCGAGGTCGAGCGGGTCGATCCGCAGCAGCGGCTCATGATGGAGCTCACCTGGGAGGCGCTGGAGCACGCGCGGATCCCGGCCAGCGAGCTGCGCGGCACCCCGGTCGGCGTCTTCGTCGGCTCCTCCAGCAACGACTTCCAGCTCATCGCCGCGCTCGGGCTCGGCGGCGAGAAGGACCCGAGCGTCCCGGCCTCGGCCGATGCCTACGCCATCATGGGCAGCGTCAGCAGCATCATCCCGAACCGGGTTTCGTACTTCTTCGACTTCACCGGCCCCTCGGTGGCCATCGACACCGCCTGCTCGTCCACCCTGGTCGCGGTGCACCAGGCGGTGCGCGCGCTGCGCGAGGGCGATGCCGACCTGGCGCTGGCCGGCGGCGTGAACATGATCCTCGCGCCCTTCGCCAACCTGGGCTTCGACAAGAACGGCGCGGTGGCCAAGGACGGCCACATCAAGGCGTTCTCCTCGGATGCCGACGGCATGGTCCGCTCCGAGGGCGGCGGCCTGGTCGTGCTCAAGCGGCTCGCCGACGCCGAGCGTGACGGCGACCGCATCCTCGCCGTGGTCAAGGGCTCGGCCACCAACAATGACGGCCGCTCCAACGGCCTGCTCGCGCCGAACCCGGATGCCCAGGCCGAGGTGCTGCGCCGGGCCTACCGGGACGCCGGCATCGTGCCCTCCTCGGTGGACTACATCGAGGCGCACGGCACCGGAACCCTGCTCGGCGATCCCATCGAGGCCGATGCACTCGGCCGGGTGGTCGGCCGCGGCCGGGACGACGACAAGCCCGCGCTGCTCGGCTCGGCCAAGACCAACTTCGGGCACCTGGAGTCGGGGGCGGGCGCGGCCAGCCTGGCCAAGGTGCTCATGGCCTTCCAGCACGACGTGCTGCCGCCGAATATCGGGTACGCCGGGCCCAACCCGTACATCCCGTTCGAGCAGGCGCACCTGAAGGTCGTGGACGAGCCGACGCCGTTCCCGCGCTACAGCGGAGTGGCCACGGTCGGTATCTCCGGCTTCGGCTTCGGCGGCACCAATGCGCACGTCGTGCTGCAGGAGTACCGGGGTCCGGAGGGCGTGCCCGCCGCCGGGACCTCGGCCCCGGCCGAGGCCGCGGATTCCGGCGCGGTCGCCGCGCAGCCGCTCGTCGCGGTCGGCGGCGCCGCCGCGGCGGACGACGTGACCGCCGATGCGACCGGCGATGCCGCGGCCGACGACGCCGCGGCGCCGTCGGGTGCCGGTGTGCCGGTGCCGTCCGGGAACGGCGCCGCCGGTCCCGGTGGCGATGCCGCCGCCGTGCCGCCGGGCACCGATGCCGCCGCCGGGGAGCCCGGCGCCGATGTCACCGCCGCGACCGGCGACGACGTCATCGCCGCCGCGACCGAGATTCTGGTCGAGTCCGCGGAGCCCGCCGAGTGGACCGGCGAGCGCGAGGAGCCGCTCCCGGTGATCCTCCCGGTCTCCGCCTACCTCCCCTCCCGCCGCCGCCGCGCCGCCACCGAGCTCGCCGACTGGCTGGAGACCGAGGCCGGGCAGGCCACCCCGCTCGCCGACGTGGCGCGGGCACTCGCCAAGCGCAGCCACTGGCGCTCGCGCGGCGTCGTGCTGGCCAAGACGCACGAGGAGGCGATCGCCGGGCTGCGGCAGCTGGCCGCGAACAAGCCGGGCCCCGGCGTGTTCAGCGCCGACGCCCCCGCCGCGCAGGGCGCCATCTGGGTGCTCTCCGGCTTCGGCGCCCAGCACCGCAAGATGGGCAAGCAGCTCTACGCCGAGAACGCCGTCTTCCGCCGCGCCGTCGACGAGGTCGACGAGCTGGTGCAGGACGAGGCCGGGTACTCGATCCGGGAGATGCTGCTCGACGACGGCCAGGACTACGACGTCGGCACCTCGCAGGTCGGCATCTTCACCATCCAGATCGGGCTCGCCGCGCTGCTGCGCGCGCACGGCGCCGAGCCCGCCGCGGTGGTCGGCCACTCCATGGGCGAGGTGGCGGGTGCCTACATCGCCGGTGGCCTGGCGCTGGAGGACGCCGTGCGGGTGATCTGCGCCCGCTCCCGCCTGATGGGCGAGGGCGAGGCCATGATCACCGACGACGACGTGCGCAATATGGCGCTCGTCGAGCTCAGCGCCGCCGATGTCGCCGAGCTGCTGCGGGACTACCCGGACGTCGAGGTCGCGGTGTACGCCGCGCCGACGAACACCGTGGTCGGCGGGCCGCAGGCGCAGGTCGCCGCGATCGTGGCCAAGGTCGAGGAGGCGGGCAAGTTCGCCCGGGTGCTGCCCACCCGCGGCGCGGGCCACACCTCGCAGATGGACCCGCTGCTCGGCGAGCTCGCCGCCGAACTGGCCGGGCTGGAGCCCACGCCGCTGCGCGCCGGGCTCTACTCCACCGTGCACAAGGAGCAGTTCTTCAAGGCCGGGCACGAGCCGGTGCACGACGAGGACTACTGGGTGAAGAACATGCGGCACAGCGTGTACTTCACCAATGCCGTCAAGCTCGCGGTCGACGCCGGGCACAGCACCTTCCTGGAGCTGGCGCCGAACTCGGTCGCGCTCATGCAGGTGCTCGGCACCACCTTCGCGGCCGGGCTGCACGATGCCCAGCTGATCCCGACGCTCAAGCGCAAGGAGGACGAGTCGGCCGGCGTGCTCGGCGCCTTCGCCCAGCTCTACGTGCACGGGCACCGGGTCAACCTCTCGACGCTGCTGCCCGCGGGCGGCTTCGGCGACATCCCGCGCACCTCGTTCCTGCGCAAGCAGTACTGGCCCAAGGCCGCCATCCGGGTCTCCGGCCCGGCCGGGGTGCCCGGCGCGCACGTCGCGCTGCCGGACGGCAGGCACGTCTGGGAGGTGCCGGCCGGCGCCGTCACCGATGCCGCCGCGCTGGTCACCGCCGCGGCCGCGCAGGTGCTTGCCGATCCGGCGCTCGGCGCGTCCCAGCCGCACGGCGCGCTGCCCGGCTCGGGGTCGCTCACCACCACGCTCACCCCGCACCCCGGCGGCGCCTCTGTGCAGGTGCACGCGAAGGAGGAGAGCGGGTTCCGGCTGGTGCTGGACGCCGTCGTGGTCTCCGGCGCCCCGCTGCCCGCGAACGCGCTCGCGCCCGCTCCGGCCGCCGCCGCGCCGACCGGCGAACCCGATATCGAGGTGGTCGAGAGCTTCGGCGACCGCTGGGATCCGAACGGCACGCAGCCGCTCGAGGACCGGCTCGCCACCATCGTGGCGGAGTCCATGGGGTACGCGGTCGAGGACCTGCCCATGGAGATCCCGCTCATGGAGCTGGGGCTGGACTCGCTCATGGCCATGCGGATCAAGAACCGGGTGGAGTACGAGTTCGACATCCCGCAGCTGCAGATCGCCGCGGTGCGCGATGCCAGCCTGCGCGAGGTCGGCAAGGTGCTGCACTACGCCATCGACCACCGCGAAGAGGTGCAGGCGATCGCCGACCGGCAGGCCGCGGGCGAGGGTGAGCTCGAGGTCGGCGGTGACTTCGTCGCCGCCGCGCGCGCCGCGCTGGAGGCGGGGGAGGAGCCGGTGGCCCCGGCCGCGCAGACCGCGCCCACCGAGATGCCCCCGGTGACGGCCTCCGCCGACGACACGGCGGCCCGCGCCGCCGATGCGGCCGACCGGGCCGCGACCACCGGTGGCGGCACCACCGCTGCGGACACCGCCACTTCCGCCGCGACCGGCGCCACGCCGAGCCCGGCGGACCGGCCGAGCGCGGCCGCCGATCCCGCCCCGGCGCCGAAGTCCGGCTCCTCCTCCGACGAGGAGGGCGTACCGCCACGTGACGGCGCCGAGCGGCTCACCTACGCCACCTGGGCCCTGGTCACCGGCAAGTCTCCCGGCGGCATCTTCGACACCCTGCCGATCCTGGACGAGGACACCGCCGAGAAGCTCGCCGCCCGGCTCACCGAGCGGGTCAAGGCCGAGGTCACGCTGGATGATGTGCTGGACTGCGAGAGCATCGAGCAGCTCGCCGACGTGGTCCGCAACCTGCAGGACACCGGCGCCGACGTGGACGGCTTCATCCGCCCGCTACGCGCCAAGACCGACGACGCCGTGCCGGTCTTCGTCTTCCACCCGTCCGGCGGCAACACCCTGGTCTACGAGCCGCTGCTCAAGCGGCTGCCCGCGGAGACGCCGATGTACGGCTTCGAGCGGGTCGAGGGCAATATCGAGGAGCGGGCGCGGCAGTACCTGCCCGAGCTGCGCAAGATCCAGGGCGACGGCCCCTACGTGCTGTACGGCTGGTCGCTCGGCGCGGTCTTCGCGCTGCAGGTGGCGCGGCTGCTGCGGGACGAGGGCGCCGACGTCCGGCTGGTCGGGCTGATCGACCTCGCCATCCCGGCCGAGCCCGAGGACAACAGCCCGGACGAGCGGCTGCGCCGTATCCAGCGCTACCAGGAGTTCGCCCGCAAGACCTACGGCGTCGAGGGCGACCTGCCGGAGGAGCAGCTGCGCGAGCTCGCCAATGCCTCGGACGACGAGCAGTACACGATCGTCAGCCAGCTGATCAAGCTGAGCGGCGCCAAGATCCCCGGCGGCGTGCTCGAGCACCAGCGCACCTCCTGGATCGAGGGCAGGCACCTGGCCGGCATGCAGCCGATCCGGTACGACGGCGATGTCGTGCTCTACCTCGCCGACCGCTACCACGACGGCATGATCGAGCTGGAGCCGCGCTACGCCGAGCGCAAGCCGAACGGCGGGTGGGGCGAGTACCTCTCGAACCTCGACGTCATCGAGATCCCCGGCGACCACCTGCAGATCATCGACGAGCCGCGGGTCGGCCGGATCGGAGCCGACCTCAGCGCCCGGCTCGACGTCATCGAAAAGTCGAAAGGGGACTAGTGACCAACACCGCCGAGAAACTCGCCGACCTGCGCAAGCGACTGGAGCTGGCGCAGGAGCCGGCGGGTGAAGCGGGTGTGGCCAAGCGCGCGAAGAAGGGGATTCCGAGCGCGCGCGATCGAATCAGCATGCTGGTCGATCCGGGCACCTTCGTGGAAATCGGTGCGCTGGTGCGCAAGCCGGGCGATCCGGCGGCGCTCTACGGCGACGGCGTCGTCACCGGGCACGGCCTGGTCGACGGCAGGCCGGTCGCGGTCTTCTCGCACGACCAGACGGTGTACGGCGGGTCGGTGGGCGAGATGTTCGGCCGCAAGGTCACCCACCTCATGGAGTACGCGGCCAGGGTCGGCTGCCCGGTCGTCGGGATCAACGACTCCGGCGGCGCCAGGGTGCAGGAGGCGGTGACCTCGCTGGCCTGGTACGCCGAGCTGGGCCGCAGGCAGGAGCCGCTCTCCGGGCTGGTGCCGCAGGTCTCCATGATTCTCGGCAAGTGCGCGGGCGGCGCGGTGTACGCGCCGATCAACACCGACGTCGTGGTCGCCACCGAAGAGGCGTACATGTTCGTCACCGGGCCCAAGGTGATCCGCGAGGTCACCGGCGAGGACGTCAGCCTGGAGGAGCTCGGCGGGGCGCACAGCCAGGCCGAGTACGGCAATATCCATCACGTCGCGAAGGACGAGCAGGCCGCCTTCGAGTGGGTGCGCCGCTACCTCGGCTTCCTGCCCACCAGCTGCACCGAGCGGCCGCCGGTGGTGAACCCCGGCATGGAGCCCGAGGTCACCCCCAGCGACCTGGAGCTGGACGCGATCATGCCGGACTCCGACAATGCCGGCTACGACATGTACGACATCCTGCTCCGCATCTTCGACGACGGCGATTTCCACGAGTTCGGCGCCTCCGCCGGGCGCAATGTGATCACCGGTTTCGCCCGGGTGGACGGCCGCAGCGTCGGCGTGGTGGCGAACCAGCCCATGGTCTACGCCGGCGCGCTCGACGCCCGCGCCTCGGACAAGGCCGCGCACTTCGTCCGGATCTGCGACGCCTACGGCCTGCCGCTGGTCTTCGTCGTCGACACCCCCGGCTTCCTGCCCGGCGTCGAGCAGGAGAAGATCGGCGTGATCAAGCGCGGCGGGCGCTTCCTCTTCTCCTTCGTCGAGGCCAGCGTGCCCAAGGTGACCGTGGTGATCCGCAAGGCGTACGGCGGCGGGTACGCCGTGATGGGCTGCAAGCAGCTCGGCGCCGACGTCAACCTGGCCTGGCCGACCGCGCGGATCGCGGTCATGGGCGCGGAGAGCGCGGTGAGCCTGATCGGCGGCAAGCAGATCGCCGCCGCCCCCGAGGAGCAGCGCGCCGCCATCAGGCAGCAGATGATCGACTTCTACAACGCCACCATGGCGACGCCGTGGGTGGCCGCCGAGCGCGGCTACGTCGACGCCGTGATCGAGCCCTCGGCCACCCGGCTGGAGCTGCGCAAGGCGCTGAAACTGCTGGCGGACAAGAAGGTCGCGCCGAGCCCGCGCAAGCACCACCTGCTCCCGCTCTGACGCGATCGGCCCGCCACCGGAGTTCCGGGGCGGGCCGATTCGAGCTGCTCGATCAGGCGAGCGTGGCCTTCTCGATGACCACGTCGGTCTTCGGCACATCCTGGTGCGGCCCCGCGCTGCCGGTCTGCACGCCCGCGATCTTGTCGACCACCTCGGTGCCCTCGACGACCTTGCCGAACACCGCGTAGCCCCAGCCCTGACCGGCCGGCGCGGAGTGGTTCAGGAAGTCGTTGTCCGACACGTTCACGAAGAACTGCGCGGTGGCCGAGTGCGGATCGTTGGTCCGCGCCATGGCGACGGTGTACTTGAGGTTCTTCAGCCCGTTGCCCGCCTCGTTCTGGATCGGGGCATTGGTCGGCTTCTGCTGCAGACCCGGCTCGAACCCGCCGCCCTGGATCATGAAGCCCGGGATGACGCGGTGGAAAATGGTGCCGTCGTAGTGCCCGGCCTGCACGTACTCGACGAAGTTGCGCACGCTCTCCGGCGCCTTCGCCTCGTCCAGCTCCAGCACGATGGGCCCGTGGTTGGTCTCGAGATTCACCTTGGTCATACCCCCAGCTTTCCATCCATCGGGCCGGAGACGTGTATCAGGGGCCGTCATCGCCCCGGTGTCGCGCGGTAGCATCGGCTCGGGGGTAGCGGATGGGGGAACTGTGGTGGACCAGGATGGTTTCGCGGCGGTGCCGGAGGATGTGGCCGCGTTGGGCCGCTTCGCCTACCGCATCGCAATCGAACTCCGCGACGGCGCGAATTCGCTGGACGGCGAGGTCTCGGCGCTGATGAATTCCTGGCGCGGCGCGGCGGCGCAGTCCTATGCGGACGGCTGGGGAGACATGCACTCGGGTGCTGGATGAGAGGCCCCGCACACGCTGTTCCAGCTCCCTGATGTGCCCCGCGAGGAAGTCCTGATAGTCGTGCAGTTTTGCGGTGAGATTCCGGAGCTGCTCCGGATCCACCGAATAGGTCCGGTGTCGCCGCCGATGCGTACGCGGAGGCGCACAGCGATTGGGCGACTGCGTTGGACGATATTCGCGACGGTCTGACCGCCCTGGAGCGGACGGCCGCACGCGCGGCCGACAGCTACACCACCGCGGTGGCCACGAACCTGAAGATGGTGGGGCGCAATCGGTGAGACGAGGGGGGAATGGACGGCGATCCGGAAGTCTTCTACGAGTGCAGCCGCCGGTGTCTCCGCACCGCTGATCAGCTGGCGGGGTGTTTCGAGAAGCTGAAGGCGATCGTCACGGCGTCGACCGGCGCGGCAGGTACCGACGGGGTAGGGCGGGAGTGGGGAGGGCGGCACGATGCGGCCGCTGATGAACTTCTCGACTTCCTGCACAGGTCGGCAATTCCCGCACTGGACCGCTATGCGGCGCTCCTCACCGTGGCGGGTTACAACCACGCGCTCGCGGATCACCGGGCGACGCACTCGCCCGAATCCGCGGCACCGGTGCGACCGGAGCTGCCCGCGGAGCGGGGGCTGGTGCCGCCCGCGCCGATCACCACCGGCATGGGTACCGGGCACGGCGTAGTCGACAATGGCGTCGGCTTCGCTGACATGGTCGGTCCCCTGGTCACCGACGCGGACAAGGAGGAGGTGGCCGATCTCGCCACAGCCTGGCGCAATGCCGGCGAGACGGAGTTCACGGACGATCTCTTCGCCGCCCTCTCCCTGGTACGCGAGGTGGACGCGGACGATGCCCGCGCCTCCGCCGACGATCTGAACGATCTCATCGCAGTGATCGGGAGCTGCCGACGCCGCTTCGCCGAACTCGCGGCCTTCACGGCGGATCATTCGCGGGAAGTCGTCGCGCTCCGCGAGACCAGACTGCCCCGCTTGATCCTGGCCAACGCGGCCGCGCTCGGCGGGGTCGAGGTGACTCCGCACAGCCGTGCACTCGAAGTTCGATTCCGGGCGGGCATTCCTTCCGCCTCGCTCACCGCCTTCACCCGCCTGGTCCTCGCCGACCTGAACGACTGGAAAGCCCTTCGCCTTCCCGATGTCGAGCGCTTTGCCGCCGAGGATCTCGGCGAGCCGCGCCGCATCACCGACGACATCAACTCGCGTCCGATCGCCGAGGTGCCGGATCCCGTCGGCGGCTCGACTACACCGGACCCGGCCGCACGCACGGTGCGGGACCGGGCAGGCGCGGAAGAGGTTCTCGGCCGGGACGCAGTCCGCATCAAGAAGAGCAGCTCCATCATCTACAGCAAGGACGGCGGGGCAGCCCGAGCCGAGTACGACTTCGCCATCGTCTCGCAGGGCTACGACGTCCGGACCTACGACAACGGCGCCAGGTCGGTGACCCTGGAGGACGGAAGTAATGTCACGCTCCGGCCGTCGTCCGACGGGCGGGTAACCGTCTCCATCCAGCCGCCCACCGGTTCCGATCGGAAATACAGGTACAACCCATGAGGGAGCGCGAGTTGGAATACCTTGCCGACGGCACCTCGGCGGTGCTGCGTGCGGAGCTACTCGGTGCGGGTGAGGAGTTCAATCCGCGGTGGCTCGGCGCGGCCGATCGGATCGTTGTTCCCGCTGAGGAGATCCCGTTCGATATGAGCGGGCCGTTCGCGGCCCGCTTCCTCCGGGCACTCCGCCACCGGGGGATCGGCGAGCTGCTGTGTTTCACCGCCGAGGAACTCGGCGCCGGGTATCCGGAGCAGGCGGCGCGGTGTGCGCTGGACGAGGTGGCGGGCTGGCGGCGTGCGGTCGGCCAGTTCGACGCGATCCTGGTGGACGAGAACAGGGAGCACGCGGTGCGGCTATCGGCGGACGAGTACGTGCTGGTGGCCGGCGACCGCGCGTTCGTGGAGGCGGCGCTCGGCCGGACGATCGCGACCGCCCGCGCGGACTTCCGCGACTACGCCGCGGACATGGCCGAAGCCTCGCACCACCTCCCCGCCCTCGCGGACAAGTACGGGTGCTGATTCATCCCCAGCCCGCACCCCCTGTGGACAACCCCGGCATATTGGGGGCGAGCGCGCGCCCGCGCCGACACGCGGGCGGTTAGCATTGCCAACCGTGCCCGACGCCGCTACCGCTGTCTTGACGAAGCCCCCCGCCGCGCCTCAGGTCGCGCCGCAGGATTACCGGATCGCGCGCCTGATCGCGCTGATCGCCGGTGTGCTCGGCGCGCTGCTCGCGCTGGCGACGCCGTTCCTGCCGGTGACGCAGACGACGGCGGCGCTGCAGTGGCCGCAGGGTGGGTCGGTGCAGAACGTGCAGGCGCCGCTGATGTCGCAGGTGCCGCTGGAGCTGCGGGCCACGATTCCGTGCTCGGCGGTGGAGCAGCTGCCGCCGCAGGGCGGGATGCTGCTGGCCACCGCGCCGCCGCAGGGCACGGGGGCGGCGCTGGAGTCGCTCTTCGTCCGGGTGTCGGAGACCGCGGTGGACGTGATCGACCGCAACGCGGTGGTCGCGACGGCGGAGCGGTCGCGGATGGCGGAGTGCGGCACCATCGTGATCGGCTCGGATATCGACGCCACCACGGCGGTGTTCGACGGGCTGCTCACCTCGGACGGCAAGCCGGTGGCGGGCACGCTCGCCGGCGACCTGCGCCCGCAGGTGGTCGGCGTCTTCACCGACCTGCGCGGCGAGGTGCCGGCCGGGCTCTCCTTCGACATGGACGTCGACACCAGGTTCAGCACCAGCCCCACCTGGATCAAGCTGAGCGCGATGATCGGCGCGGTGCTGCTCACGCTGCTCGCGCTCGGCGCGCTGGCCCGGCTGGACGGCAGCGACGGCCGCGGCCACCGCCGCTTCCTGCCGCGCAACTGGCTGAAGCCGACCTTCGCCGACGGCGCGGTGATCGGCACCCTGGTGGTCTGGCACTTCATCGGCGCCAACACCTCCGACGACGGCTACATCCTGAGCATGGTGCGGGTGGCCCCGCACGCCGGGTACATGGCCAACTACTTCCGCTGGTTCGGCGTCCCGGAGGCGCCGTTCGGCTGGTACTACTACGTCATCCAGGTCTTCTCCGAGATCTCCACGGCCAGCCCGTGGGTCCGGGTGCCCGCGCTGCTCTGCGCGATCCTCTGCTGGATGGTGATCAGCCGCGAGGTGGTGCCCCGGCTCGGCCGCGGCGTGCGCACCAGCCGGGTCGCGCTGTGGACCGGCGGCCTGGTCTTCCTCGCCTTCTGGCTGCCCTTCGACAACGGCCTGCGCTCGGAGCCGATCGTGGCGCTCGGCGCGCTGCTCACCTGGGTCTCGATCGAGCGCGCGGTGGCCACCGGCCGGTTGCTGCCCGCCGCCATCGCGATTCTGATCGCCGCCTTCACCCTGGCCGCCGCGCCGACCGGGCTCATGTGCGTGGCCGCGCTGCTCGCCGGTATCCGCCCCATGGTGCGGATCGCGGTGCGCACCAGGCGCAGGCTCGGCGGCAGCCTGGCCGCCACCGCCGCGCTGCTGGCGCCGATAGCGGCGTCCGGGCTGCTCGTGCTCACCGTGGTCTACAGCGACCAGACCTTCGCCGGCATCCAGGAAGCGAACCGGGTGCGCCAGGCCACCGGCCCCAACCTGGCCTGGTACGAGGACTACCTGCGCTACTACTACCTCTTCGTGGAGACGGTGGACGGCTCGCTGGCCCGCCGCTTCGCCTTCCTGGTGATGCTGCTCTGCCTCTTCACCACCATGCTGGTGCTGCTGCGCAGGCGCCGGGTGCCCGGCATCGCGGCCGCGCCGACCTGGCGGCTCATGGGCATCGTCTTCGGGACGATCTTCTTCATGATGTTCAACCCGACCAAGTGGACGCACCACTTCGGCGCGTACGCGGGGATCGCGGGCTCGCTGGCGGCGGTCACCGCGGTCGCGGTCTCGGCCTCGGCGCTGCGGGCGCGCAAGAACCGCGCCATCTTCCTGGCCGGGCTGCTCTTCGTGCTGGCGATCTCGTTCTCCGGGATCAACGGCTACTGGTACGTCTCCAGCTTCGGCGTCCCGTGGTTCGACAAGCGGATCTCGCTCTCCGGCTTCCAGTCCAACACCCTCATGCTGGTGCTCTTCGGCGCCGCGCTGGCACTGGTGGCCTGGCTCTCGCTGCGCGAGGGGTACGCCAAGCCGCCGAGCTCGCCGCGCTCTGCGCGCGGGCAGCGGGTGCGCCGGTTCGCCGCCATCCCGCTCACCGTGGTGGCCGCGCTCATGGTGCTGCTCGAGGTGGCCTCGCTGGCCAAGGGCGCGGTCTCGCAGTACCCCGGGTACTCGCTGGCCCGCGGCAATATCGACGCGCTGCGCGGCGAGACCTGCGGCCTGGCCAACGACGTGCTGGTCGAGCCGGAGCCGAACGGCGGCAGGCTGGAGCCGATCGCCGACCCGGCGAACCCGGCCGCCGACCCGCTGGCCGGGGCGAACCCGGTCGGCTTCGACCCGAACGGCGTGCCGGACGATCTCTCCGCGGACAGCGTCGAGGTCAAGCCGGGCACCGGCAATACCTCGACGCAGTCGGTCGGCGCCGCCTTCGCCGAGGGCGAGAGCGCGGGCACCGGCGGCGGCCAGGGCGCGCTCGGCGTCAACGGCAGCACCGTCGCGCTGCCCTACGGCCTCGACCCGGCGACCACCCCGGTGCTCGGCAGCTACCAGGAGGGCGTGCAGCAGCCCGCCAACCTGACCTCCAGCTGGTACCAGCTGGCGCCGCGCTCGGCGGAGCGCCCGCTGGTGGTGCTCACCGCGGCCGGCCGCATCCTCTCCTTCGACGACACCGGCGCCATGAAGTACGGCCAGTCGCTCACCGTCGACTACGGCAAGCGGCAGCCGGACGGCACCGTGCAGCAGCTCGGCACCTACCTGCCGCGCGATATCGGCCCGTTCCCGTCCTGGCGCAACCTGCGGGTCCCGCTGGACGAGATCGCGCCGGAGGCCGACGCGGTGCGCGTGGTGGCCAACGACCCGATCCTGATCGGCGACCAGTGGCTGGCTTTCACCCCGCCGCGCATGCCGGAGCTGCGCTCGCTCAACGGCTACCTGGGCAGCGAGCAGCCGATCCTGCTGGACTGGGCGGTCGGGCTGCAGTTCCCCTGCCAGCGCCCGTTCGATCACGAGTACGGCGTGGCCGAGGTGCCGAACTACCGCATCCTGCCGGACCGGCCGCTGGCGATCAGCTCGACCAATACCTGGCAGGCGCAGGAGTTCGGCGGCCCGCTCGGCTTCTCGCAGATGCTGGCCCGCTCCACCACGGTGCCCACGTACCTGGAGAACGACTGGGCCCGCGACTGGGGTTCGCTGGAGCGCTACGACCAGTACCGCTCGGCGGTTCCGGCGCAGTTGCAGACCGGCACCGTGAGCCGGTCCGGGCTGTGGACGCCGGGCCCGCTGCGGGTGTTCGAGCAGTAGCCCGCCCCGCCCGCGGCCGCGGCGCGCGGCCGCGGGCGGGGCAGGTACCGAAACGCGACGAAGGCCGTCGGGCGACGCTGGTTCAGCGCCTCCCCGACGGCCTTCGTCGGTTCGTCCGTGCGCCCGGGTAACCGGGCGAAAAGTGTCTAGACCTTGGTCAACCGCCGCCCCAATTCCCGCCGGAGTACCTCCTGGGGAGGAAGCTTCGACAGCATCCGCAGTACGGCCGGGCGCAGTTCCCGCTGCTCCTCCTCGTTCAGCAATCCGACGAGGTCGCGCAGCTCCATGTCATCGAATTCCGTGGTCATACGGGTCAGGGTACGTATCCATTCGGAAGTTCGCCGGGCAATCCGGCGGGTGGCTGCGAAGATGCGAAACCCCGCCCGGCGACCTGCCACGACGGTAGCGGGAGGGTGACCGGAGCCTTCGCACCCTGTGTGGAACGTTCGCTCCGGCAACGGTTTTGCCCGCTACTTCACCCGGATCGGCGGCGCCGGCTCCAGCCCGGAGCGGGTCACCTCGGTGACCGAGACCGACGCCGGCACCGCGGCCGGGTCGAGGGGGGTGAACTGCTCCAGCGCGCCCCAATCCCGGCCCCAGTCGTCGTCCAGGTAGGTCGGCACGGTCTGCGCGTCGAGCAGCAGCCCGGTCCAGCCGAGCGGGCCGCCGCCGATATCGTCCTGCCAGGCGTTCGAGGCGTCCGAGCCGACCCGGTCCGGCAGGATGCGCCAGCGCGGCACCTCCGCGACGCCGTGCGCGTGGTCGAACGGCCGCTGGCACGGGAACGCCAGCCCGACGTGCCAGTCCAGCAGCACCGGATCGGTGGTGCCGACCACGCTGCTCAGCGTCGCCAGCCGCGGCAGCCGGGGCGGGGTGACGGCGAGCCACTGCCGCGGCGTGATGTCGTTGTCCACCGCGACCAGCCGCACCGCGTTCGCCTCCAGCGGGATCTCGTCCAGCGGCACCCGCAGGTTCCGCCAGGACGGCGACGGCCCGATATCCAGCGGCAGCACCGAGCCGAGCGGCCGCACCGACGCGCCGTCGCGCACCCCGTACTCCAGCTTCAGATCGGAGCCGTAGGTTGCGACGCCGTCGGCGTCGATCGAGCGGATCCGGCCCGCGGCGGTGATCACCAGCGTCCGGTAGGCGGGGTCGTGGCGCATGCTGTCGCCCAGGTTCAGGCCGTACCACTCGGTGGTCAGCGACGCCTGCTGCTGCACCCCCGCCTGGTACGAGCCGAGCACCGGGGTGCGGGCGGGGTCGAGGCCGAAGGGCAGCGCGACCGTGCTGCCGTTGATCCCGGTCTCGGCGGAGACGCCGCCGCCGGTGCCTGCCCCCGTGGTGTTGGTGGTCTTGTTCTCGGCGCCGCCGTCCACCGAGTTGGCGCCGCCGCTCGCGGTCTCCTCGGCGTCGGCGGTGAGGTCGGCCGCGACGCCGTCCGGGGTGAAGCCGGTGTTCTTCGCGGCGAGGCCGTCGGCGGCGGAGCCGGTGATCGGGGCCAGCACCGACCCGGGGGTGTCCGTCTCCACCAGCACCTCGTCGGCGAGCGCGCAGGGCTGCCCGGCCAGCGCGCGGGCATTGGAGAGCGCGATGCTGTAGGCGGGGGCCTGCCCGGCCGCGCCCTTGAGCAGCGAGGCCACCTCGAAGAGCACGACCAGCGTCGCCGCGACGGTGAGCGGCGCCGAGGCCAGCCGGTCGAAGCGGCCCGGCCTGCCGCCCGCGCGGAACGGCGCGCGATAGTGCGCCCAGGCCGCGACCAGCAGCGCGACCCCGGCCAGCCCGAGGAACAGCGTCGAGAGCCCCTTGCCCGCCACCAGCGGCGCCTTGTCCCACCACGGCACGCCGTAGCTGGAGACGTACCACCAGCCGTTCGAGCCGGTGAAGGTGATGGCGAGCACGAAGAGCACCGCCGCCGCGAAGAGCGCGCGATTGCGCGTCTGCCCGATGCCACGCACGCCGACCGCGACGGCGGCGAGCGCGGCCAGCGAGGCGGCCAGCCCGGCGTAGACGCCGAAGTGGTGCGTCCACTTGGTCGGGGTGAACATCATGAGCAGCAGCGAGCCGAAGACGATGCCGAGAATCCGCACCGAGGGCCCGCGCGAGGTGCCGGGGATGCCGTTCTTGCGCAGCACCTGCAGCACGCAGACCAGCAGGCAGAGCAGCATGAGCAGCACCCCGAAGCGGCGCGCGAGCGAGCCGTCGGGGGCCAGCATGAGCAGCGAGTCCCAGCGGGTGCGCTCATCGAACCAGGCCACGTTCGGCCCGACCTCGGTGCGCACCCGGGTGGCCTCGCGCACCGTCGCCAGCGTCTGGTCGGCGAAGACCACCACCAGCACCGCGGTGCCCGCGGCCAGGATCGGCGCGCCGTAGGCGAGGTAGCGCAGCGCGGTGCCGGCCCGGCCGGCCGGATGCGAGCCGCGCACCTTGCGCACCAGCACCACCAGCGCGGGGCGCGACCCGGCCAGCAGCGCGGCCAGGCAGATCAGCCCGGTGGGCCCGGCGGCCAGCGAGAAGGCGGCGATCAGCACGCCGAGCGCGGCCGGGAGCAACCTGCCGGTGGCGATGGCGCGCTCGATCGAGCACCAGGTGAGCAGCGCTCCGGCGGCGATCAGCGGCTCCGGGCGCAGACCGTTGTCGTAGGGCAGCCAGAAGGCGAGGAAGACCAGCCCGGCGGTCCACAGCGCGGTGCGGTCGCGCCGCACCCGCGCCCCGAGCCGGGGCAGCACCTCGCGGCTGATCACCAGCCAGCAGACGATGCCGGCCAGCAGCGCGGGCAGCCGCATCCACGGGCTGGAGGTGGAGATCTTCGCCATCCAGGCCAGCACCTCGTAAGACCAGCCGAACGGCGCCTCCGGCACCCCGAACCAGCGGTAGTAGTTCGCCAGGTACCCGGACCGCTCCGAGGCGCGGGCCATATTCAGGATGTAGCCGTCGTCGGAGGTATTGGCGCCGATCACGTGCCAGAGCGCCAGGGTGCCGAGCACCGCCACGTCGGCGAGGGTGAAGCGCCACCAGTGCGCCGGGAGCACGCGGCGGGCCCTCCGGCCGTCGGCGGTGTCCAGGAAGTGCAGCGCCACCAGCGAAATCAGGGTGGCCAGCAGGGCCAGCGCCATGACCGTCAGCTTGAGCGGGGCGGGGCTGGAGGTGAAGCGCGAATCCAGCTCGGCGTGCAGGGTCGCGCCGGTGAGCTGCTGCTCGCCCAGGTCGGTGAAGACGCCGACCAGCTGCGGGCGGATATCGCGGGTGACGGTATTGCGGAACGCGGTCCCGTCCGCCCGCGTCGCGCCGGTGAACTCCACGGTGGCGGCCTTGTCGTTCACCCCTACGGTGATGGCGGTGCAGCCCTGGATCTCGGCCACCGGGGCCGCGAGCATGGGGACGTCGCGCAGCAGGACCGAGAGGGTGCCGTCGCGCACGGTGACGGTGAGCCCCTTGGCGCTCGCGTCCGGGGAGGCGGGGGGAATCGTGGCGAGCAGCGTCGTGCCCTGATCCGGCGCGGCCTCCCCGCCGGGGGCTTCCGGCACCGCGCCGAGCAGCGTGCACGGCAGCGTGGCGTCCAGGCGCAGCGGGACGTACGAGACGAGCGGCGCCTCCACCGAGGCCGCCCCGGCCTGCGGCCAGTCCAGCGCCGCCGCGTCCTGGCGCACCGGAAGCAGCGGCGTGAGCAGGGCGAGTACGAACCCGAGCAGCCCGGAGACGAGGGCGATCAGGCGGTATCGGGTGAACGCAGCGGTGGGTCGGTCCGGTCGCACGGTCGTTGATGCTATAGACCGCCCGCGGCGGCACCGACCGCGCGCACGTCCCAGACCCACGCGTCGGCCACGCGCACCGGCTCCGCGCCGACGAGCAGCGCGGTGGTGCCGCGCAGGACATCGGTACCGGTGCCGCCCACCGGCAGCACCAGAACGTCGGCGCGCCAGTACCGCAGATCCGCCAGCGCCCGCTCGCGTGTCGCGGCGTCGACCGCCGGCACCCGCCCGGTTCGCTGCGCCTCGATCAGCAGCGCCGCCGTCGGCCGCGCGGGCGGGCCGTAGCTGCCCTTCCGGTCGGCGCCGGTCGGCCCGACGAAATAGCCGTCCGCCAGCGGGAATCCGAACCCGGCGTCGGCCTGCCAGCGCAGCGCCCTCGCATCCGCCGGGCGCGGCGGCGGGATCACCACCACCGAGCCGCCGTGCAGGTACGGGTCGATGAGGTGCTCGGCGAAGATCCGCGGCGTCGGCTCCCGGTGCACGACGGGAAGCACCGTCGGGATGAGCGGAAGCAGCGCCGCGACCAGCCCGAGCAGGAAGAAGGCGGGCCGCGGGTCGCTGCTGTCCGCCCGCGCGCGGGCGCCCATCCGGGTGCAGGCGCGCACCAGGATCACCGCGATGGCGGGGACCGCGGCCATGGTGAGCCGGCTCTCCAGCACGGTGCTCAGCAGCGGCACCTCCTCGGCCCAGCGCCACGGCCCGGTGATCCCGGTCGGCTGCTTGCCGAGCATGACCTCCGACCCCAGCGAGAGCACCCCGAACACCGCGATCACCGCCACCGCGCCGCGCACCGCCCGTTCCCGCCACAGCAGCGCCGCCGCCACCGCGGCGAAGAGCAGCAGCGGCCAGCCGAAGTAGGCGTTCTGCTCGGTCGGGTTGATCGCGACGCTCTGCCCGGGGGAGAGCACCCCGCCCAGCGACTCGGACGGGAACTGGGTGAGCGCCTTCAGGTCGTTGCCCATCGGCCCGTGGTCGATGGAGCGGTAGCTCTGCGGCCCGAAGAACTGCCACCACAGCGGCACCGCGCAGAGCAGCAGCGTCAGCGCGGCCGCGGCGAGCACGGTCGGGGTGAGCGCGCGCAGCGCCCGCAGCCCGCCCCGCCGGTCGTGCAGGTGGTACACCAGCCCGAACAGCCCGAAGGCGAGCGCGAAGACCAGCAGCGGCTCCTCGCCGAGCGCGATCTGCGCGGTGACGAGCAGCCCGAGCACACCGGCGGCCCGCCACCGGACACCGCCTGCCCGCCCGCGCCCGAGCCGGATGAGCAGCCCGGCGAGCACCGGGAGCAGCGGCAGCACCACGAAGTTGGGGTGCGCGTTGGCGTGCGAGATCATGGCGGGCGCGAAGCCGCAGCACAGCCCGCCGAGAATCGCGGCGCCCCTGGACTCGGTGAGCTCGGCGGCGAAGAGCCGGTACCAGGCGTACGCGGTCCCGGCCAGCCCGGCGGTGAGGACCAGCACGAAGGTGACCGTCGGCCCGAAGAGCAGCGTGACCGGCGTGAGCGGCACCCCGACGCCGAACATGGCGGTATTGGCCATGAGGTTCACCCCGGCCGGGAAGTTCTGCAGGTCGGTGCCGAGCGGATTCTCCAGGTGCGCCACCGAGTGCGCGGTGACCGCGAAGAACCACTCCCACATGGTCTGGTCCTGGCCGCTCTTCACCAGGTAGCCGCTGCCGGTGTCGCGCCACTGCCCGGAGAGCACGGTGCAGGCGAGCGCCAGGTACCCGGCGTCCACCGCGAGATTCGCCCGGTGCCGCCGCGGGAAGCGCCGAGTCCGCGGGGCGGGCGCTCCGCCGATGGTCTCCGCCGCGACGTCCTGCGCCTGTCGCACTCGGGAATCACTCCTCACGCTCGCCGGTTACGGCCGCCCACCGTACCGGCTCCCGCTGAGTGGACCCAGTCGGCGGGATTCGGGCGTATACCTCAGCGCTTCACGGTGACCAGCGTGAACGGCCCAATGTCGGTGATCGTGAAGGCCGGGTCGGCGAAGAGCTCGGTGGGGAAGCTCACCGTGTAGCGGCGCACGTTCGGGTCGTTCGGGTAGACGTCGGCGGCCAGCCGCAGGGTGTAGCCGTCGCCGCCGCGCCGGAAGAGGAAGGCGTCCGGCGCGCGCCAGGGCGCGGTGTCCAGTGCTTCCAGCAGCTCGGCGGGGGTCTCCAGCTCGCTCCAGCGCTCGATGGCGGCGGCGCGACCGGCGAAATCGGCGAGCGGGTTGGCGTAGTGCGAGGTCAGCCCCTGGAAGCCGAAGTACGGGTAGTAGGCGAGGAAGCTGGTGTCGGCGGTGAGCAGCACGGTGTCGGCGGGGGCGCGGCCGGTCTGCGAGCGCAGCGCCTCGTCGATCTGCCGGTAGTGCGAGACCGCGGAGGGGTTGCGCTTGTCCGCGCGGTTGCCGTCGCCGTCGGTGTCGGTGTACGCGGTGGTGATCTCCGCGGCGAGCACGTGCGGGATCTGCTGCGCGAAGGCGAGCGCACCCGCGAGCCCCACCGCGACGGCGACCGCGCGGAACCGCGCCGGCTCGTTCAGCGCCTGGTAGATCGCGCGCGCGCCCTCCACGAAGCCGAAGGTTCCGGCCGCCGCGAGCAGCACGAGCAGGATCGGCTCCAGCCGGAAGGAGAGCAGGGTGGTGCCCGCCGCGGTCGCCAGCATGGAGAGCAGGGTCCACAGGTACACGGCGGCGACGCCGATCCCCAGCGCCTGCGCCCGGCGCGAGGAGCCGATCCGGAGCACCAGCCAGACCAGCCCGAGCAGGCAGAGCGCGCCGCGCAGCGAGAACTCGGCCATGGGCAGGGGCAGTTCGGCCCCGGCCTCCGGGAGGTAGTGGAAGGCGCCGCCGCCGAGCGCGACCTTCCCGGTCGCGGCCTCCAGCAGGTAGGGAGTCCACACCAGCAGCGCAACCAGCGCGGAGATCCCCGCGATCACCGCCAGCCGGACGAGCGGCGGCAGCGCCGCCCGCCAAGCGCCCCCCTGGGGGAGCGTGTGCGCCACGGTGCTCGTGGCGCGTAGCCCCTTGCGCGCCACCCGGCGCGCCCGCACCGCGAGCCACGCCGCGCTCAACCCCATGAGCCCGACCGCGAACGCCGCGACCGCCGCGTACAGCGTGTAGAACGTCGCGCACAGCCCCAGGAACAGCCCGGTGCCGAGCACCGCACCCCACCCACCGGCGGACGAACCCCTCGGCCCCGGCCGGTGCAGCGCACCCCAGGCCAGCACCAGCGCGGGCGCGATCAGCACCACGAGCACGGCGCTGTACGCCTCCGGCGCGGCATACGCGAGCGTGAGCGCGACCGTCGCCGCCGTCACCGCCACCGCCAGATCGGCCCGGACCAGCTCACTCCACAGCACCAGCGCCAGCACCGACGCCACCGCGAGCGCCACGATGGCGTACGGCTTGAAGACCTCCCACCCGTCCATGCCGAGCAGGTTCGCGACCCGCCCGCCCAGCCAGAACCACCCGGCCGGGTAGAACGGCGGCAGGTCGGCATAGGTCATGTCGCGCAGCGCCGCGCTGTCGGTGAGCCGGGTCAGGTACTCGGTGCGGAACTCCTGATCCACCGAGATTCCGAAGAGGTACAGCTTCGTCGCGGCCAGCGGCATCCCCAGCGTGACCGTGACGAAGGTCGAGATCCCCGCCCAGGAGAGCACCCGCGCCAGCCACGGCAGCCGATGCCGCCGCAGCAGCAGCACCGAGGCGACGAGCAGCACCGCCGCCCCGACCTGCCCCACCGTGGTGAGCGCCCGCGTCACATTCGACGAATTGAACGCGGGCCACTCCACCAGCGAGAACGCCACCAGCTGCACCGCCGCGACGACAGCGGCCAGCACCGCGGCGAGCAGCGCGTTGCCCGCGCCCGATGCGGCGCGGCGGGCGAGGATCGCCAGGGGGCTGCTGGTCAACGGTGCGCTCCGATCGACGGGGCCGGTGCCTACGACTCGGCCGCACCGCCACGAAGCGACGGTGCGGCCGGAAGGCTCGCCGCGCTCGACCGCGCGGCCGGATACCGGGCTAGATGGGCAGCTTGCGGAAGATCGGCCGCGGAATGTGGCGCAGCACCGACATCACGTAGCGGAAGGTGCCCGGCGCCCAGATGAGCTCCTTGCCCTTCTCCGAGGCGGCCACCGCGAGCGCGGCCACCTCCTCCTTGTCCACGGTGAACGGCGCCTCCTTGGCCCCGGTCTCCGCCCAGTGGTTCACGGTGGTCGTGGTGCGCACCTGTCCGGGCCGGATGACGAGCACGCGCGGGCCGTGCGGCCGCAGCGCCTCGCCGAGGCCGAGGTAGAAGCCGTCCAGCCCGGCCTTGGTCGAGCCGTAGACGAAGTTCGAGCGGCGCACCCGCTCACCGGCGGCCGAGGACATGGCGATGATCCGCCCGAACCCCTGCGCCTTCATCTTCTCGCCGAGCAGCACGCCGACCGAGACCGCGGCGGTGTAGTTGATGCCGGCGATCTGCACCGCCTTGCGCTGGTTCTGCCACAGCTCCTCGGCATTGCCGAGCAGCCCGAACGCCACGATGGCCACATCCACGTCGCCGCCGTCCCATGCCGCGTCGATGACCTTGGGGTGGCTGTCGGTGTCGAGGGCGTCGAAGTCGACCACGTCGACCCGGCTCGCGCCCGCGGTCTTCAGCTGGGCCACCGCGGAGTCGCGCAGCGGGTCGTTCGGCAGCGCGGCCAGCACGATCCGCGCGGGCCCCTTCTTCAGGTACTCCGCGCAGATCGCGAGCCCGATCTCGGAGGTTCCGCCGAGCAGCAGGATGGTCTGCGGGTTGCCAACGGCATTGATCACTGGAGCTCCAGCCTTCTCGCCATGTCCGACATGAAAACGCCTGTGGGATCGACGCTGCGGCGGACCTTGATCCACTCGTCGATCCGGGGGTACATCCGATGGAAGGTCTCGGCGGAGGTCCGCGAGTCCTTTCCGGTGTAGAGCCGGCCGCCGAACTCCAGGACGCGGCGGTCCAGTTCGGTGACGAACTCGTTGAGCCCGGCCGAGATCGGGAAGTCGACGCAGATATTCCAGCCCGGCATCGGGAAGCTGAGCGGCGCCTGGTTGCCCGGGCCGAAGAGCTTGAACACGTTCAGGAACGAGTAGAAGCCGGACCGCTGGATATCGACGATGATCCGCTTGAACTCGTCCACCGACTCCGGCGGCACCACGAACTGGTACTGCAGGAAGCCGTTCGAGCCGTAGCCGCGGTTCCACTCGCCGAGCATGTCGAGCGGGTGATAGAACTGCGTCAGGTTCTGCACCTTGCCCCGGTAGGTGCCCGACTTGCGGTACCAGAGCTCCCCGATCGGGGTGAAGGTGTACTTGTTCGCCAGCCCGTTCGGGAAGACGTCGGGCAGCGTGAGGAAGGTCTTGCCGTTGAACTTCAGCGGGTCCTTCTGCAGCTTCTTGGGCAGCTGGTCCAGCTTGGCCAGGTTGCCGCGGGAGATCGCGGCGCGGCCGAGCTTGGGCTCCGGGCTGATCGCGTCGAACCAGGCCGAGCTGTACTCGTACTGATCCTCCGAGCCGTCGCTGTGGAAGGCGATGGTCGCGTCCAGCGTCGGGGTCACATCACCGTCGGCGATGAAGTACGCCGTCTCGGTCGGCGTCATCTCGATGCTCGCGCGCAGGATGATGCCGGTGAGCCCGCAGCCGCCGATGGTGGCCCAGAAGAGCTGGGGGTTCTTCTCCGGCGTGATGGTCTGCACCGTGCCGTCGGCGGTGAGCAGCTCCATCGAGCGCACGTGGTTGCCGAAGCTGCCCGCGCTGTGGTGGTTCTTGCCGTGGATATCGGAGCCGATGGCGCCGCCGATCGTCACCTGCCTGGTGCCGGGCAGCACCGGGACCCAGAGGCCGAACGGCAGCGCGGCCTTCATCAGCTGGTCCAGGTTCACGCCGGCGTCGACGTCGACCAGCCGGGTGTCGCGGTCGATCCGGTGGATGGTGTTCAGCGCGGTCATGTCGACGACGAGCCCGCCCGCGTTCTGCGCGTTGTCACCGTAGGAGCGGCCGAGGCCGCGCGCGATGACGCCGCGGCGCAGGTGTGCGGGCTTGCCGTCGTTGTCCTCGGCGACCAGGGCCACGGCCTTGGCGATCACCTCGGGATCACCCGTGGAGAGCACTTCGGAGGAGGTGGGTGCGGTGCGACCCCACCCGGTCAGCGAGCGGGTGCGCGTCGGCAGTTCGACGGCGTCACCGGCGCTGCCGGTACCGGTGGACGGTGTGGTGGCGGTCGGAGCTTTCGTGGACATCGGCATAGAGGCTACAGGTAGCGCTCCGGGGTCGATCCGCGTCTGTCGTACTCCCCGGTACGGGAGGTTAGGCTCTCCCCGTGTCAGCCGAACCGCACCTCCCGCTGCCCGCCGAGCTGCCCCTGGTCGACGAGCCGGGCGGCACCGATGTGGACCTGAAGACGCAGATCATCCGGTTCGTGCTCACCGGCGCGCTCTCGGCGGTGGTCGACTTCGGGCTGTACATCCTGCTCTACAAGGCGGCCGGGCTGCCGCTGGACGCCGCCAAGGCGATCGGCTTCATCGCCGGCACCACCACCGCCTACCTGATCAACCGGCGCTGGACCTTCCAGGCCCCGCCGAGCCGGCTCCGCTTCCTCGCGGTGGTGCTGCTCTACGCCGTCACCTTCGCGGTGCAGGTGGGGATCAACTCGCTGATCAACCGCTGGCTCGACGACAACCTGATCACCCTGGTGCTGGCCTTCGTCGTCGCCCAGGGCACCGCGACGGTGATCAACTTCGTGGTCCAGCGCGCGGTCATCTTCAAGATCCGCTGAGCGCGCTCCGGCTCGCCTTGGCGCCGAAGTAGTCGCCGCCCTTGGCCCGCACATTGTCGGTGCCCCAGTCGCGCAGCTCACGGTCCGCCGGAACCAGGTGCGGGATGTGCTTGCGGCAGTGGATGTAGGCCTCCTCGATATCGACCACCACCCAGCGCTCGGCCACCCGGCCCTTGTGCTGGGCGGGCAGCCCCGGCACCCGCGGCCGCAGCACGTCGTCCTCCACGATGTGCGCGCTGCCATTGATGTGCAGCCCGATCAGATCGTGCACGAAATCGATCAGCATGATGCCGACGTGCGGATTCTCCAGGATATTGCCGAGGCTCGCCATGACGCCGTTGCCGCGATATTCGGGATAGGCGACGGTGCGCTCGTCCACCACGTGCAGGAATCCGGGTACCCCGGCCCGGAAACTGGAATCGCACTCGCCCCTCCGGTCGGCGGTCGCGATGAACGCCATATCCATCCTGGCGATGAATCCGATCATGGCCGGGTTCAGGTGGTCGAGCACCTGCTCGTCGTAGAAGCGCTCGGCCCTGGCGGTACTGCCGTACTGCTCCTGGAGGTCGCGCTCCCCGTCGCTGCCGTGTCGAGAACCAGGCATGGCGCCCCCTCCGGTCGTCGAACGAAAACGTCGACCAGTTTAGGGAGGCGCCCCTCCGGCATTCACCGGAATGCGAACTATGTCTCGGCGAAAATGCTCGTGCGCAAGGGTTTTCCGAGAATTTGCGGACACCGCGCAGGAATAGTCGCTACCTACTGGTGAACCGGTTGGTATGCGCGGGGGCTCAGGCGGGGGCGAGCGATACCGGGACCCCGTTGAAGACGGCGTTCCCGGACGGCACGTCCAGCACCGAGTCGTCGGTGAGGATATTGGCGTTCACCCCGGCGTGCTCGCGCGCCACCTCCTGGCCGCTGCCGCCGTGGCCCCAGCCGTGCGGCAGGCTCACCACTCCCGGCATGATCGCCTCGGTCGGCTCGAGCGGCACCGTCACCGCGCCCGCCGCCGACTTCACCACCGCGTGCTCGCCGAGCCCGAGCCGGGCCACGTCGTCCGGGTGGATGTGCAGGGTGCAGCGGTTGCTGCCGCTCACCAGCCGGGGCAGGTTGTGCATCCAGCTGTTGTTGGAGCGCAGGTGCCTGCGGCCGATCAGCACCACGTCCGGCGGGGCGGCGGTGAGCGCGGCGCGCAGCCGCTCGGTGTCGGTGAGCAGCTCCGGCGGCGCCAGCTCCACCCGCTTCGACGCGGTGCGCAGGTTGCCGGGCAGCCGCGGCTGCAGCGGCCCGAGGTCGATGCCGTGTGGCTGCTCGAGCAGCGAGTTCAGCTCCAGCGTCCCGCCGTTCCATGCCCCGTACGGGCCGAGTCGCAGCATGAGGTCGATCCGCTGCTCGGTGCTGGTCAGCCCCTGCAGCTCGGGCCGCCGCTCGTCCAGCCCGGCCTGGTGCAGCATCCCCGCGATCACGAACTCGTCCAGCGCGGCCAGCGCCTCGGGGCCGTGCGGCTGCCCGGAGACCGCCGCCGCCAGCCGGGCCACCACCTCGGACTCCGACGGCCGGTCGCCGAGCGGCACCAGCGGCCGCGAGTACCTGGTGTAGTTGCGCACCGCGAACTGCAGCAGCGCGAAGTCGTAGTGCGGCGACTGCAGGGTGCGCGGCGGCGGCAGGATGACGTCGGCGTGGCGGGTGGTCTCGTTCACGTAGCGGTCGACGCTCACCATGAACTCCAGCCCGGCGAAGGCGGCGTCCAGCCGCGGCCCGCTCGGCGCGGAGAGCACCGGGTTGCCCGCGACCGTCACCAGCGCCCGGATCTGCCCCTCGCCCGGGGTGCCGATCTCGTCGGCCAGCGTGGCCACCGGGATCTCGCCCATGGCCTCGGGCAGCTGGCGCACCCGGCTGCGCCAGCGGCCGGGGCGGAACGGTTTGCTGCGCACGATGCCGAGCGCGGCGCCGGTGGCGAACATGGCGCCGCCGGGGGTGTCGAGGTTGCCGGTGAGCACGTTGATCACGTCCACCAGCCACTGGGTGAGCGTGCCGAACTCGGCGGTGCAGGTGCCGATCCGCGCGTACACCACCGCGTTCGGCGCCCCGGCGAGCTCCCTGGCCAGCCGCTCGACGGTCGCGGCCGGAATGCCGGTGCGGCGCTGCACGGCCGCCGGGGTGAAGTCGGCGGCCGCCGCGCGCACCTCGTCCAGCCCGTTGACCGGCACCGTGACCCGCACGAGCTGCTCGGCGAAGAGCGTGTGCACGATGCCGAAGAGCAGGTAGGCATCGCTGCCGGGGCGGATGAAGAGGTGCTCGTCGGCGATCTCCGCGGTCCTGGTGCGCCGCGGGTCGACCACGACCAGCCTGCCGCCGCGCTCCCGCAGCGCCTTCAGCCTGCCGGGGAAATCCGGTGCGGTGCAGACGGAGCCGTTCGACTCCAGCGGGTTGGCGCCGAGCATCAGCAGGTAGCCGGTGCGATCCAGGTCGGGCACCGCGACCGCGAGCGGGTCGCCGAAGAGCAACCCGCTGGCCAGCTGCTTCGGCATCTGGTCGGCGGTGCTCGCGGAGAAGAGGTTCTTGGTGCCGAGTGCCCGGACCAGCGCGGGGACGTAGAGCGCGCCCGCGACGGTGTGCGCGTTCGGGTTGCCGAGGTAGACCCCGACGGCCTGGCCGCCGTGCGCGGCCCGGATGGCCGGGATGCGCTCCGCGATCAGCGCGAGGGCCTCGTCCCAGGTCGCGGTGCGCCGGACTCCGGTCGCGCGGTCCAGGATCAGCGGCTCGGTGACCCGGTCGGGGTGTTCGTCGAGCTGCCCGAGGCTGGCGCCCTTCGGGCAGATGAAGCCCCGGCTGAACGGATCCTCCCGGTCACCGCGGACCGCGACCACGTGGTCGTCGGAATCGACGGTGATCTGCAACCCGCACACCGCCTCGCAGAGCGGGCAGGTGCGCAGCAGGTTCCTGGTGTTCGAGCTCGCGGCCATACCCCCATCATCGTCCATTGTGAGAGGAACGACAGGAAAAACTCTCGATGCAGACGCGAACGACCGGTGCCCGCGGTGCCGGGGTGGGGAGTTCCTCGGCGGTGCGGACACCGGTCGTGGTCGGTGGGGGTGTCTACCCCGATCGGCTCAGCAGGCGACGCTGGTGAGCTGCGCGCGCCGGTTGGTCAGCGCGGCGCGGACGGCGGCGCCGATGGCGACCACCGGCGGGACCCAGCGGGCCTCGCCCGGCGCGACGCCCCAGGAGGCGGAGCCGGCGGAGAGCTGGGTGGGCGGCAGCGGGATGCCCGCGCCGTCGGTGTGCACGACCGCACCCGCCTCGCGCAGCGCCTCGAGCGCCATCTCGGCCTTGGCCACACCCGTGACCAGGTGGATCTCACGACGCTCGGCGCCGGGGATCTCGATCACCGGGCCGGTGAGGTTGTTGGCGCGGAGGAAGCGACGGACTTCGGCGGCGAGCTCGCCGGCGACCTCGATGCCCGCGACCGCCTCATCGGCGATCAGGCAGAGGCCGTTGGCCGTTTCGGCGACCGTCCATCCACGCTGGGTGTAGTCCTGCGCGGCGGCGGTCATCGCGGCCGCCGAGACGGAAGTCGGAAACGTGGTACGCACTGTCTTTCTCCATTCCCCGGTCAGAGTCAGGTCCTGCATTCACGAGAGGTATCGGTGCGCGGTGTCCTCGGCGTTACGCGGTTCGCCGAAAAATTACGAACTGTCATGTTCGTCTCATTTCCGACCCGGACAGCCGATCTCTGGTAGTGCGCTCGGCGCCGTCCGGTGCGGTGGCCCGAGCGATGATATACGGGGAGGATTCGAGCATGAGCAACGACTCCGACAGCACGCCGGTGCCGTCCGGCGAACCCCCGCTCAGCGCGGGCGCGGACAGCGCGGACGCGGTTCCGCCGCCGGGCGAGCCGCGGCCCGCCGCCGACGTGGACCCCGAGGATCCGGACGCGGGCTCGCGCTGGGCGCTCTGGCGGGAGGCGGCGGCCCGGCGCTTCGCCCGCTCGGCCGCGGGCGAGCAGCCGCGCGCCGCGCTGCAGCGCCGCGACCCCTTCGAGAGCGGGGCGGCGCTGCGCGAGTGGGTGGCCGACGCGGTGCGCGGGCTGCTCGACATCCGGTTCCGCCGCGAGGCAACGCTCACCCTGTTGCCGCTGGCCTACCTGCTCGGCCTGGTCTTCGCCTGTGCGGTGCCGATCGCGCTGACCGTCTCGCTCTGGCAGTTCTCGGCGGTGCTCGGGGTGCTGGCCGCGCTGGTGGCGGTGCCGCTCGGGCTGACCATCGCGGCGGCGGTCCGGTTGGTCCTCGAGTTCCTGGTGAACGCCGCTCGGCTGGCGGGGCGGGTGGAGCACATCAGCGATCTCGCCGACGACCTATTCCAGGTGCTCTCCGATGTCGCGGAGCCGGTGAACCAGCTCTCCGAAGATGTTCGCGCGGTGCAGTTC
This sequence comes from Nocardia sp. NPDC050697, assembly GCF_040654395.1. NCBI lineage: Bacteria > Bacillati > Actinomycetota > Actinomycetes > Mycobacteriales > Nocardiaceae > Nocardia > Nocardia sp. NPDC050697. Next base: position 66,171 of record NZ_JBFAHY010000002.1, on the reverse strand, counting down.
TGGCGCTTCCGGCGCGGCTCACGGAAATGAGTACACCGATGTCCGTCGATCGATGGACAGAACCGGGTCGGCTGTTCCAAGTGATCGTCATTGCCCGACTTACTGTGAAACAATGCCGTCCGAGTGCCCAGATTCGTAACGGGGCGTTCGTGATCGATCAACCCGCGTATCCGGCGCGGTCGTCGGCCAGAGGGGTGTGGCCGGCCGCCCGCGGACGCGACGGGCAGCGTTATACACAGGGGGGACGTGACGATGAACGCACGCCGGGTGAGCGCCGGGGCCGGGCAGCCGGGCGGTGGCGGGGGTGTGACCGGTTCCACGCTGCCGCGCCGCCAGCTCGGCCGCCAGCTGCGTGACCTGCGCAATCGCGCGGGGATGACGACCAGGGCCGCCGCCAGGCACCTCGAGTGGTCGGAGGCGAAGATCTGGCGGATCGAGACCGGCCAGACCTCGCTGCGCGGGCTCGACGTCGAGGCCATGTGCAAGGTCTACGCGGCGCCGGACGAGCTGGTCGAGCCGCTCACCGTGCTGGCCAGGCAGACCAAGGCACGCGGCTGGTGGGCCGGGTACAGCGATGCCATCCCGGAGGGGTTCGAGGTCTTCCTCGGCCTGGAGGAGGCGGCCTCGGCGCTGCGCAGCTACGAGGTGGACACCGTGCCCGGGCTGCTGCAGACCGAGGCGTACACCCGCGCGCTGCTCGCGGGCGCGCGCCCCGGGCTCACCGCCGAACAGACCGAGCGCAGGCTGCGGCTGCGCGCGGTGCGGCAGGAGCAGCTCACCCGCTCCGCGGCGCCGCTGCGGCTGGATGTGCTGATCGCCGAACCCATGCTGTGGCGCCGCCTCGGCGGCAGCGAGGTGGCCGGCGCGCAGCTGGACCGGCTGCGCGAGCTGGCCGACCTGCCCAATATCCGAATCCGCGTGGTACCGGCCGATTCCGGCTACCACCCCGGCATGGAGTCCGGCCGCTTCGTGGTGCTGGAGTTCGATCCGGGCGCCACCGCCGCCTACCCGGAGCCGCCGGTGGTCTACGTGGAGGCCTTCACCGGCCCGCTCTTCGTGGACAAGGAGCAGGAGGTCGCGCGGTACCGCGCCGCCTTCGCCGGGATCGAGGCGGTGGCGGTCGACGCCCGCCGCGGTATCGAGGACGCGCGCACCGCGCTCTGAGACCTGCTGCTAGAACAGCATTTCCGCGAGTACGGCGCGGTGCGCGGGCTTGGCCGCGTCGTACACCGCGCGGCCCTTCTCGGTGAGGCAGACCGTGACGGCGCGGCGATCGTCGGCGCACATGCTGCGGGAGACCAGGCCATCGCGCTCCAGCCGGGCGACGGTGCGGGAGAGCGCGCTCTGGCTCAGGTGGCTGTCCTCGGCGAGCTCGCTCATCCGGTAGTCGCCGCAGGCGGCGTCGACCAGCCGGTCCAGCGTCTCGAACTCGCTGAGCCCGATGTCGTGCGGCTGCAGCGCCTTCTCCAGCGCGCAGCTCACCGTGGCGTGGCGATCGAGGAGCCGCCGCCACTCACCGAGCAGGTTCGACATGGCCCCATCTTAGTGTCCACGGCAACCTCATGCAATGACATTTAATGTGTTGGAATCTAATGCGTGTGCATGTAATGTTCCGGCTCATGACTTCCCCGGCAACGCATCGCGCCGTCTCGGCGGCGACCGATCCGGCCCGATGGTCGGCACGGCTCTGGGCCATGCTGATCACCCTCTGCATCGTGCTGTTCCTGGACGGTCTCGATGTCTCCATGATCGGCGTCGCGCTCCCGTCCATCGGCGCCGAACTCGATCTCTCGACGGCCACGCTGCAGTGGCTGGTCAGCGGCTATGTGCTCGGCTACGGCGGGCTGCTGCTGCTCGGCGGGCGCACCGCCGACCTGCTCGGCAGGCGCCGGGTCTTCCTGATCGCGCTCGCGGTCTTCGCGGTGGCCTCGCTGGCGGGCGGGCTGGTGAGCTCCGGCCCGCTGCTCATCCTGACCCGCTTCGTGAAGGGGCTGGCGGCGGCCTTCACCGCGCCGACCGGGCTCTCCATCATCACGACCAACTTCCCGGAGGGGCCCGCTCGCAACCGCGCTCTCTCCATCTACACCGTCTTCGGCGCGGGCGGCTACTCCTGCGGCCTGCTCTTCGGCGGGCTGATGACCGGCATCGGCTGGCGCTGGACCTTCCTGCTCCCGGTCCCGGTGGCGCTGGCCGCGCTCGCCGCCGCCTGGGTGCTGGTGCCGAAGGACCGCCCGGCCGGCGAGGGCGGCCACGACCTGCTCGGCGCGCTCTTCTCCACCTCGGCCATGCTGCTGCTGGTCTACACCGTGGTCACCGCGCCCGAGGTGGGCTGGGCGACCCCGCGCACGCTCGGCTCGTTCGTCGCGGTGGCGGTGCTCTTCGCGGCCTTCGTCGCGGTCGAGCGGCGGGTGCGGCACCCGCTGGTGCGGCTCGGCATCCTGCGCAAGCGCACCCTGGTCCGGGCCAGCCTGGCCGTGATCGCGCTCGCCGGTTCGTATTTCAGCTGGCAGTTCATCGTCACGCTGTACCTGCAGGACGGGCTGGGCTGGTCGCCGCTCACGCTGGCGCTGGCGCTGCTCCCGGTGGGGCTCATGGTGACGCTCTCCGCGGTCTTCTCCGACCGGCTGGTGGACCGGGTCGGCACCGCGCCGGTGATCGCGGTGACGCTCACCGTGATGACCATCGGCTACCTGCTCTTCCTGCGCATCGACACGGCGCCGAGCTACCTCACCGTGCTGCTGCCCGCCGTGCTGCTCATCGGCGTCGGCTGGATCGGCTTCCCGGCCATCAATATCCAGGCCACCGCCGGGATCGACGACGACGAGCAGGGGCTCGCGGCCGGGGTGCTGCAGACCTCCATGCAGGTCGGCGCGGCCATCGTGCTCGCCGTGACGACCGCGCTCATCGCGGGCGGGGCGCACGACGACACCCCCGCCGCCATGCTCGACGCCTACCGGCCCGGGCTGCAGTTCGCCGCCGCGGTCACCGCCGTCGGCGCGGTGATCGCGCTGGCCGCGCTGGTGCGGCGGCGCCGGAAGCCGGTGGAGCCCGCCCTGGAACCCGCGGGCTGACCCCCGCTACCCGACCGGGTGCCACTCCGCTGGGGTGGCGCCCGGTCAGCGGGGCGTGAAGGGCGGCGCCGCCTCGTCCTTGGGCGAGCGGACCACGGTGAGCGGCTGCCCGTCCCGGCCGACGCTCGGCCAGTCGATGCCGAGCGCGGGGTCGAGCGCGTCGATCTCGTGGTCGAACTCCGGGCTGTACTCCAGCGAGCAGAGGTAGGTCACCGTCGACTCGTCGGCGAGCGAGAGGATGGCGTGGCCCAGCCCCTCGGAGAGGAAGACCGAGCGCCGGTCGACATCGTCGAGCAGCACGCTGTCCCAGCGGCCGTAGGTCGGCGAGCCGGGCCGCAGGTCGACCACCACGTCCAGGAAGGCGCCGCGCACGCAGGTGACGTACTTGGCCTGGCCCGGCGGGTCCTCGGTGTAGTGGATGCCGCGCAGCACCCCGGCCGCGGAGACCGAGCAGTTCACCTGCTTCAGCTCCAGCGGCCGCCCGGTGGCCTTCTCGAACTCCGAGGCCTTGAACTGCTCCAGGAAGACGCCGCGCTCGTCGCGGAACTGCCGCGGCGTCAGCACCCAGGCGCCGGGGACCTCCAGCTCCCTGATCTCCATGCTCACCAGTCCCGTCCGCGCTCGAGCAGGTCGAGCAGGTAGCCGCCGTACCCCGACTTGACCAGTCGCTCCGCCGCGGCGCGCAGCTGGTCGTCATCGATATACCCCATTCGCCACGCCACCTCCTCGGGCACGCCGATCTTCAAGCCCTGCCGCTCCTCGATGGTGCGCACGTAGTTCGCCGCGTCCAGCAGCGAGTCGAAGGTGCCGGTGTCCAGCCAGGCGGTGCCGCGGGCGAGCACATCCACCCGCAGCCGGCCCTGCTCCAGGTAGGCGCGGTTGATATCGGAGATCTCGTACTCGCCGCGCGCGGAGGGCCGCAGCGAGCGGGCGATCTCCACCACGTCGTTGTCGTAGAAGTAGAGCCCCGGGATGGCGTAGTTGGAGCGCGGCGCCTTCGGCTTCTCCTCGATGGAGACCGCCCTGCCCTCGGTGAACTCCACCACGCCGTAGGCGGTCGGGTCGGAGACCCAGTAGGCGAAGACGGCGCCGCCGTCCAGCCCGTGGAAGCGGTTCAGGCCGGTGCCGAGCCCGGGGCCGTGGAAGATATTGTCGCCGAGCACGAGCGCCGCGCAATCGGTGCCGATGTGGTCGGCGCCGAGGACGAAAGCCCTGGCCAGGCCGTCGGGTTCGGGTTGGACCACGTAGTCGATGGCGATGCCGAAGGCGCTGCCGTCGCCGAGCAGCCTGCGGAAGGCGCCCGCCTCCTCCGGGGTGGTGATCACCAGGATGTCGGTGATTCCGGCGAGCATCAGCGTGGAGAGCGGGTAGTAGATCATCGGCTTGTCGTAGACCGGGACGAGCTGCTTGCTCACCCCGCGCGTGATCGGGTGCAGGCGCGAGCCGGTGCCGCCCGCCAGGATGATTCCGCGCATGGCCTGAGAGTCTGCCAGCTCGCCACGGGGCCGGAGACGGGGAGGTTCCAGCCCGACCGCGAAATGGTCACGACGGGTTTGCCGAACAGGCCGGGCGGGGCATGGTTGTTGCACGGATCACACTTGTCGTGATCTTCTGGAGTGGGACGTCAGCGAGGATGTCCCGCCCGTGGGTGAGGTAGGTACCGCCATGACCGCGATCGATGACGTACTCACGGGCCGGGTGATGAACCCGCACGGCCCGAGCCCGGCCGCCCGCCTGCTGCTCGCCACCTGCTCCGGTGTGCTCCGCCCGGTGCTCAGGCAGCTCCCGATCAACCGGCACACCATCCCGGTCGCCGCCGCCGCGGTGGACGGCCTCTCCCGGCTGCGCCGCGAGCCGCGCGGGGTGGAGCGCGAGCAGGTAAGGCTGCGCGGCTTCGGGCTGGAGATCCTGCGCCCGGCCGGCGGCTCCCGCGCGCTGCGCCACGGCGCGGTGCTCTACCTGCACGGCGGCGGTTTCGCGGTGTGCGGGCTGCGCACGCACCGGCCGATCGCCGCCAGCCTGGCCCGGCGCACCGGGCTGCCGGTGGTGAACGTCGACTACCGGCAGCTGCCCGGCAGGTCCATCCTGCAGTCGGTGGAGGACTGCCTGACCGCGTACCGCTGGCTGCTCGGGCACGGCGCCGACCCCTCCCGGGTGGTGATCGCGGGCGATTCGGCCGGCGGCTACCTGACCTTCGCCACCGCGCTGAAGGCGCTGGAGGAGGGGCTGCCCGCGCCCGCCGGGCTGATCGGGCTGAGCCCGCTGCTCGACCTGGACCACGTGGCCAAGCGCGGCTACGTCAATGTCTCCCGGGACGCCTACATCCCGCTCTCCGCGCTGGCCGCGGTGGTGCGGCTGGGCGCCGAGATCGACGGCGTGCTCGACCCGATCCTCTCGCCGGTCAACGGCAACCTGGCGGATCTGCCGCCGGTGCTGCTGGTCGCCGCGGAGGACGAGGTGCTGCGCTACGACAGCGAGCTGATGGCGGCCAGGCTGGCCGCGGCGGGCGTGCCGCACAGCCTGGAGCTGTGGCGCGGCCAGGTGCACGCCTTCATGAGCATCTTCCCGAGCCTGCCCGAGGGCAGGGCCGCGCTCGGCCGGGTCGCCCGCTTCGTGCGGGACCGGGTCGAGCACCAGGAGCGAGCTCGGACGGCCTGACGTAGATCGGCCGGACGAGTTCTGAACCTTGCCCCGCACCCGGTGCGGGGCAAGGTTCACCCGGAACGCCGAAACCCCGCCCCGGAGCAGCTCCGGGGCGGGGTTTCGCAGGTGCCGAATTACTTGGCCGGGGCCACGAACGGCTGGTTCAGGGTGCTCCAGTACTGGATGGCCGCACCGATCGCCACCGGGGCGGTGATCAGGATCTGGCCGGCCAGGGTGCCGAGCGCGCCGATGGCGAGGATGCCACCGATGCAGCCGATGGCGGCCGCCGGGATGAAGGGGCCGAACAGGCCGACGATGGTGGCCGAGGCGACGGTGGCGCCGGCGATGCCGCCGAGCACGCAGCCCAGCGCGCCGCCGGAGAGGCCGCCGACCAGGGTGCCGACGGTGGCGCCGACGGAGATGGTGTCCTTCAGCCGGTTGAACGCCGCGAGCTCACGGTCGTACTCGTTCTTCCAGGGCGCCTTGTCCTCGTAGGGCAGCGCGACCGGCTTGTAGACGGCCTTCTCCAGGTCCAGCTGCGGGGTCAGGGTCGCGTCGTTGCCGGAGATCTCGGCGGCGATCGGGAACTCGAACTCGTCGAGGCGGAAGCTCAGCGGGGTGCCGGCCAGCACGGTGCCGTCGGCGGCGACGACCTTGAAGACGCCGTCCTCGGCGACCAGCTTGCCGGAGTCGGTGGAGATGAAGGTGGCGGTCTCGGTGGCGTGCGCGGTGAAGTTCACCGCGTCGGCCGGGGCTTCCGCCGGCGCCGCGTTCACGGTGCCCGCGGTGACGCCCAGCGCCGCGATCAGCAGAGCCGACGTCGCGGCGAATTTCTTGATGAACATGTGTAGTGAACCTCATCGAGCGGTCGGATGGAGGGGGACCTGCTGATCGAAGGCCAGGTCAGCTAACGCGTGGTGAATGCGCTGTGACCGGGTGTTCAAATTCCGTTCACCGAGCAGACCTGGTGGTCCGTGGGGTCTTCGAAATCAGGGTTCTGATCAGGTCTTTCGGCGTGATTTAAACCGTCCGACACCGTTCTTTCCGGTCGGATTGTGATGCACATCACTGACGCCGGAGAATCGGTGGCCGGGCAAATCGGACTTTCGCACCGGGGCCGCGGTTTTCGGACCGCCCGCGCCCCGGCGGTAGAGTCGCGGAATGCGCTTGCTCGTCACCGGCGGAGCCGGGTTCATCGGTGCGAACTTCGTCCGGCAGACCGTGGCCGATCGCCCCGACGTCCGGGTAACGGTGCTCGACGCGCTCACCTACGCCGGGAACCGGGAATCCCTGGATTCGGTTGCCGACCGAATCGAATTCGTGAAGGGCGATATCGCCGATACCGCGCTCGTCGACGAGCTGACCGCGGAAACGGACGCGGTCGTGCACTTCGCCGCGGAATCACACAACGACAATTCACTGGCCGACCCGTGGCCGTTCGTGCAGACGAACATCGTGGGAACATTCGCGCTGCTGCAGGCGGTGCGCAGGCACGGCGTGCGCTTCCACCACGTCTCCACCGACGAGGTATTCGGCGACCTGACCTCGGACGATCCGCCCTTCTCCGAGCTGACGCCGTACAACCCCTCCAGCCCCTACTCCGCGACGAAGGCATCGAGCGATCTGCTGGTCCGGGCCTGGGCACGCTCTTTCGGCGTCCGCGCGACGCTCTCGAACTGCAGTAACAACTACGGCCCCTATCAGCACGTGGAGAAGTTCATCCCGCGGCAGATCACGAATCTCATCGACGGGCAGCGGCCGCGTTTGTACGGCGCCGGGCACCAGATCCGGGATTGGATTCACGTCGACGACCACAACCGCGCCGTCTGGGCCGTCCTGGAACGCGGCGAGGCGGGCCGGACCTATCTGATCGGCGCCGACGGTGAAACCGACAACCTGACCGTCATCCGAATGCTGCTCGCGGAATTCGGCCGCGATCCCGGCGATTTCGACCACGTCACCGACCGCCCCGGCCACGACCAGCGCTACGCCATCGACGCGACCCGGCTGCGCACCGAACTCGGCTGGACCCCGCGGTACCGGAATTTCCGGGACGGGCTGGCCGCGACCGTGCGCTGGTACCGGGAGAACGAAGCCTGGTGGCGGCCGTACAAGGAGCACACCGAGGCCGCCTACCGGAAGGCGGGCGAGCAGGTGCTGCCGCTGTAGCTCAGCCCCAGACCAGCACGTGGTACTTGACCGCGGCCGCGACCAGCGCGACCGCGGTGGCGCCGACGATGGTCAGCGCGGCGCCCCGGCCCGGTGCGGCGCCGTCCGGCAGCGCCAGCCGCCAGGGCAGCCAGCGCAGCAGCACCGCGAAGGTGAGCACCGCGAGCGGCACGAAGTACCTGCCCTGCACGCCGTCGATGATGAAGTAGTCCACCGGCGTGAACGACATGTAGAGCGTCACGTAGATCATGGCCACGTTCGCGAGCAGCACCAGCGCCACGATCAGGGTGCGGCGGAAGGTGGCCGCCTCCGGGCGCAGCCGGTCGCCGATGCCGATGCCGATCACGAAGGCGAGCAGGCAGGCCAGGATGGAGAGCGCGGGCACGTCGATGTAGGCGAAGCCGAGCTCGCCGAAGAACTGGGTGAACCAGCGCTGGTCCCGGCGCGAGATGCTCTCGCCGAACACCGAGACGAAGCCGATCGGGTCGGTGAGGATGCCGCGCAGCTGGTCGTCCGGGCGGACGGTGCCCCACTGGTGCTCCGGGCGCATGAGGCTCATGCCCTCGCCGGTCGGCGCGGCCACCTTCATCCAGGCGGCGAAGAGCAGGCCGCCCGCCGCCGCGAAGACCCAGTGCGTGTAGCGCCAGGCGCCGCGGAAGCCGAGGCGCTCGCCCGGGATCACCACGACCAGCAGGGCGAGCAGGATGTAGGCGGGCTTGCTCAGCGGGAGCGTGAGCGTGGCCGCGAGCAGCGCGGCGGTCTCCGCGCGGCGCAGGCCGTCGCCGAGGAAGAGCGCCTTCACCAGCAGCGCGGAGATCAGGAAGGCGAGCGCGTTGGTCAGGGTGTCGGCGGTGACGGTGCCCGCCTGGAAGACCGCGATCGGCAGCACCGCGACGGCGAAGGCCAGCCACTGGATGCGGTGGGCGCGCAGGGTCCACAGCGCGAAGCCGGTGATCGCCAGGTAGGCGGCCAGCCCCGCGAGCCTGGTCACCAGGGTGGTCGCGCCGACATTCAGGTCGAGCGCCTCGGCCGCGCGCAGGGCGACGGCGTTCGGAATGTACGGGACGGGGGAGTAGGCGGCGGTGTTGGTGAACCAGACCTGGTCCAGCTCTTCGGAGACCGGGGCGGACTTGTAGCGGTCGTAGGCCGACGGGTCGGCGGCCATGGGGTTCTGCTCGTCGCCATTGGTGGTGTAGTCGGTGAGGGCGTAGCCCATGAGGTCGGTGATGCTCTTCGGGACGTCGCCGCCGTAGGCGACGCCCCTGGTGTCCTCGATCTCCTGGGGCAGGAGGCCGCCGTGCGCCACCTGGTACGCGCGGCCGAACTGGGTGATCTCGTCGTGGCCCCAGAAGGGTGGGGTGATGACGGCGAAGACCGCGCCGAACAGTCCGGCCAGGATCAGGAACGCCGTCGTCGCCGGGCCCAGCTTCTGAACGAACCGGCCCGCCCGGCCCTGCCTGCCGGTATCTCGCCCGGCCTCCGGCCGCTCGACCGGTTTGTCCGCAGGGGAGTCCCGCGTAGTGCTGGGCTCGGCCTTCGAGGCGGCGGGTTCCGCGACCGTCACCGGCGGGGTCCGTCGTCGGTGGGCGCGCTGTAGCGCAGGTAGACGAGGCGCGCGGCCTCGTGGCGGGAGCGGCGGATGCCGTCCAGGATGAGCCCGGCGGTCCAGGCCAGGCTGCCGAGCAGCAGCAGGGTGAAGGCGAGGAAGAGGGTGGGGAAGCGCGGCACCTGGCCGATGTCGTAGTAGGTGATCGCGATCGGGATGGCGAGCACCAGCGCGATCAACCAGGCCAGGGTGCCGAAGAGCCCGTAGAAGGCGACCGGCCGCTCGTGCCGCGCCAGCCCGGCGATCAGCTTCAGGATCTTGAATCCGTCGTGGTAGGTGCGCAGCTTGGACTCGCTGCCCGCGGGGCGATCCCGGAACCCGACCGGCACCGCGGTCCGCGGCACCCGCAGGTGCAGCGAGTGCACCGTCAGCTCGGTCTCGATCTCGAACTCGCGGGAGACCGCGGGAAAGCTCTTCACGAAGCGCCGGGAGAAGACCCGGTACCCGCTCAGCATGTCCTCGACGTTCTCGCCGAACACCTTGCCGACGACCCCGTTCAGTACCTTGTTGCCGGTTTCGTGCCCGGCCCGGTACGCGGTGCCCGACTCGTCCTGGCGGCGCACCCCGAGCACGTGGTCGTACGGCCCGTCCAGCAGCGTCTTGATCATGAGTGGCGCGGCCGAGGCGTCGTAGGTGTCGTCGCCGTCGATCATGAGGTAGACGTCGGCCTCGATATCGGCGAAGGCGCGGCGCACCACATTGCCCTTGCCCTTGACGTTCTCCCGGCGCACGATCGCGCCCGCCTCCCGCGCCCGCTCGGAGGTCGCGTCGGTACTCAGGTTGTCGTAGACGTAGACCACGATCCCGGGCACGGCGGCCTGCAGGTCGGCGACGACCTTGGCGACCGAAGCCTCTTCGTTGTGGCACGGGACCACGGCGGCAATGCGAAGCTCGGAGGAGTCCACCCGGGTCAATCCTCGATCTCGGTGGGTCGAACAGGGAACACGGGGAGGGTACAGGCCGGGCGCGCCCACCGCGTGCCCGGTGTACCGTCGGCGAGCGTGTCGTCCCGCGAGTCCGCCGAAACCGCTCCCGCACCCCTGAGCCGCCGCCTGCTGACCGCGCTGCGGCAGGGCAGCGCCTTCCTGGTGGTCGGGCTGATCGGCTTCGCGGTGGACGCCGGGACGTACAACCTGCTGGTGTTCTGGGGCGGCGAGGGCGTCCTGTACCACGCGCCGCTGCCCGCGAAGATCATCGCGATCGGGGTGGCGACGGTGGTCACCTACTTCGGCAACAAGTGGTGGACGTTCGCGCACAAGCAGGGCGGGAGCGCCGCACGGGAGTACCTGCTCTACGCGCTCTTCAATGTGATCGCGATCGGGCTGCAGCTCGGCTGCCTGGCCTTCTCCCGCTATGTGCTGGATCTCTCCTCGCCGCTCGCGGACAATATCTCGGGCACCCTGATCGGCCAGATCGTCGCGGTGCTCTTCCGCTACTGGGCCTACGACACCTTCGTCTTCACCGGTTCCCGGGCCGCGGTGGAGCACGAGATCGACGACGCGCTCGGCGACCGTGCTGGGCAAGCGCCCGGTTCGCCGCGTTGATATCCTCGGGCCCGCCGCGAAGGTATCCAGGGACGACGGTGGCACAGCCCGTCCCGACGGCACGACACTGAATTTCGAGGACTTCATGGATCAGTCGGCTACGCAGGCCGTTACCGAAACGAACGACCGAGCTGTCGCCGAGGCGGCGCCCACCGCGCTGCGCTCCGATCACCGGGCTCCGGACCGCCTGGTGCTGCAGCGGGGAATCTTCACCGGCCCGTCGGCGAAGATCAACGACGAGCTCTACGCCGTCGTCACGAAGGGGCGCGCCCAGCGCGACCGGCTCGCGCTGCACCTGGACAAGGGCGCCACGGTGCACACCAACACCTACTTCGGCCGGTTCGCGGCGGCCTACTGGCAGCGCTGGACCACCGTCACCGAGGTGCAGGTCAACCTGGTGCTCGACGTCGCGGCGGCCGCCCGGCTGCGGCTGGTGGCCTCGGATATCGCCGGGCACCGCCGGATCGTGGACTCCATCGAGGTCTCCGCGAGCGGCCCGGTCAACCTCGGCGCCAAGCTGGACCAGTACGTCGACGGCGGCGCGCTCTGGGTCGAGGCGGACGCGGTCGGCGGCGCGCTCGGCATCACCGAGCTCACCTGGTCTGCCGATGCCCCGGAGCGCATGCGCCCGGTGGCCATCGCCATCTGCACGTTCAACCGCGCCGCGGACTGCGCCGAGACGGTCGCCGCGCTCGCCTCCGACCCGGCGGTGCTCGCCGCCATCGACGCGGTCTACGTGGTGGACCAGGGCACCGACCTGGTCGAGGAGCGGCCGCGGTTCCGCGAGGTGCTGCCGGTGCTCGGCGAGAAGCTGCGCTACATCCGCCAGCCCAACCTGGGCGGCGCGGGCGGCTTCACCCGCGGCCTCTACGAGGTCTCGGCGGTGAACGAGCACGCCGACGTCATCCTGATGGACGACGACATCCTCTGCGAGCCGGAGACGGTGCTGCGGCTCAATGCCTTCGCCAACCTGACCGTGGAGCCGACGCTGGTCGGCGCGCAGATGCTCTTCCTGCTCAACCCGGACTACCTGAACGTCGGGGCCGAGGAGGTGCACCTGGACCGGCTCATGCACGGGCAGAAGGTCGCCAAGGCGCTGCGCAACACCAGCATGCTGAAGAAGAACCAGGAGCGCCGGGTCGACGCCGGGTACAACGCCTGGTGGACCTGTTTGATCCCGGCCGAGGTGGTCGCGAAGATCGGGCTGCCGCTGCCGGTCTTCTTCCAGTGGGACGACGTGGAGTACGGCGTGCGCGCGCGAGAGCACGGTTTCGTCACCGTGACCCTGCCGAACGCCGCCGTCTGGCACGCCGACTTCTACTGGAAGGACTACGACGACTGGGCGCGCTACTTCAGCACCCGCAACTCGCTCATCGTCGGCGCGCTGCACACCGACCTGGACGGGAAGAAGATCACCAAGCAACTCTTCCGCAATATCGCCGAGCAACTGGTGGCCATGCAGTACGGCCTGGTGCACACGACGCTGCAGGGCATCGAGGACTTCCTGCGCGGCCCGGAGATCCTGCGGGACGGCGGAATCGAGGCGCTCGCGCAGGCCCGCGGCCAGCGCGCCGACTACCCCGAGACGATCAAGCACCCGGCCGCGACCCCGCCGGTGCCCGCCGCGCAGATCGCCATCCAGCGCGCCTCCGGCGAGCCGAGCCGGGCGCTGCTGGTGCTGATCAAGCGGGCCATCGGCCAGTGGACCGGGCGCACCCGCCCCGGCCTGGTCGGCATCACCCGCGAGGACGCGTACTGGTGGCACGTCTCGCTCTTCGACCACGTGGTGGTGACCGATGCCTCGCAGTCCGGGGTGCGGATCCGGCAGCGGGACAAGGCCCGTGCCCGCGCGCTGCTGCGCCGCACGCTCACGGTGCTGCGCAGGCTGCGCCGCGAGCTGCCCGCGCTGCAGGAGCGGTACCGGGCCGCGGCGCCGGAGCTGACCAGCCGGGAGAACTGGGAGCGGCTCTACGGCATTCGCCGATGATTTCCGCGGGGGTGCTCCGTCTGCTCCGGTAACCACTACGGATTTCCGAGGAGCACCCCATGCGCAAGATCATCGCGAGTTTCTTCATCTCCCTGGACGGCGTCGTCGAGGACCCGCAGGACTGGCACTTCCCCTACTTCGACGACGCCATGGGCGCCGCCGTCGGCAAGCAGATGGAGACGGCGGACACGCTGCTCATCGGCCGCGTCACCTACGACAGCTTCGCGGGTGCGTGGCCGCAGCGGGAGAGTGACGGCGGCGAGGACGCGGTCTTCGCGAAGATCCTCGGCGATATGCGCAAGGTCGTCGTATCCCACAGCGAGCTCGAGTTCACCTGGCGCAACTCCGAGCAGCTGCGCGGCGACCTGGCCGCCGGCGCCCGCGCGCTCAAGGCCGAGCCGGGCGGCGATATCGCCATCAGCGGCTCGCCCTCGGTGGTGCGGCAGCTGCTCGACGCCGGGCTCATCGACGAGCTGCACCTGCTCGTGCACCCGATCGCCGTGCGCAAGGGGCAGCGGCTCTTCGGCGACGAGGAGAGCACGCAGCCGCTGCGCCTGCTCTCCTCCACCGCCTTCGATACCGGCGTGCTGCACCTGGTCTACGGCCCCGGCGGCGAAGCCCGCGCGGGCGGGTACGACGAGGCCAAGACCCACCTCTGAGCGGTCAGAGGAAGAGGTCGGTGGTGAGCGGGCCGTCGCCGGGCACCACCCGGTACTTCTCCAGATCGGTGATGCCGTGCGCGGCGAGCACCTCGTCGTCCAGGAAGAAATTGCCGGTGGTCTCCGTGGCCGGCGAGGTCAGCACCAGGTACGCGGCGTCGGCGTAGATGTCGGGGGTGCGCGAGGTGGCGACCATCTCCTCGCCGCCGAGCAGGTTGCGCACCGCCGCGGTGGCGATGGTGGTGCGCGGCCACAGCGAGTTCACCGCGATGCCCGCGTCCTTCAGCTCCTCGGCCAGCCCGAGCGTGGTGAGCGACATGCCGTACTTGGCGATGGTGTAGCCGAGCGAGCCGCCCGCCCACTTCGGGTCCAGGTTCAGCGGGGGCGAGAGCGTCAGGATGTGCGGGTTGCGCCCGGCCGCCGCGGATTCGCGCAGCGCGGCGATGCTCAGCTTCGAGAGCAGGAAGCTGCCGCGGCAGTTGATGTCCTGCATGAGGTCGTACTTCTTCATCGAGATCGCCTCGGTGGGCGAGAGGTCGATGGCGGAGGCGTTGTTGACCACGATGTCGATGCCGCCGAAGCGTTCGACGGTCTGCCGCACGGCCTCGGCGACCTGCTCGTCCTCGCGGACATCGCCGACGAACGGGAGCACCGTGCCGCCCGCCTCCGCCAGCTCCGCGGCCGCGGTGTGGATGGTGCCGGGCAGCTTGGGGTGCGGCTTGTCGGTCTTGGCGATGAGGGTGATGTTCGCGCCGTCGGCGGCGGCCCGCTTCGCGATCTCCAGCCCGATGCCGCGGCTGCCGCCGGACATGATGACCGTCCTGTTCGCGAGGGGCTTGGAAGCCTGATCCGTCATCGACTGCTCCTGTCGTGGGCGGGATGTGCCTGCACCAGGGTAGCGCGGTTATGCAATCAGTTGCATAGGGGGTGCGGAGAAAGGGCGCCCGCCCGTGGCGGACGCCCTGGTCACGCCCTCAGGAGCTCGCGACTCCGACCAGAACGATCAGGTTCAGCAGGAAGATGAGCGCGACGAACCCCCACGTGATGTAGAGGAAGAGCAACCCGGGGGCCTTCTGCGGCACCGGGCCGATCGCGCCATTCAGCAGGATCACCACCGGGGCCTTGTAGTACACCCGCGTGCCCTGGCCCGGCTGCACCGGCACGGTCGCCGTCGCCGGGCCCATGTCGAAGAGCCACGGGGTGCTCACCCGCACGTGGTGCTGGCCCGGGCCGACCGGGATGTGGTTCGGGCCCCACCTGGTGACCGGCACCTGCTGCCCGTTGATCTGGATCTTGGGCTTGGTGATGGCGAGGAGGAAGGCGAACGCCGAGTACGAGGCGTCGACCGTGAGGCCGGGGGGATCCGGTTGCGGGAGCGATTGCTGCGGAAGTGCCTGCGTAGCGGGGTATCCCGGCTGTCCGCCCTGATACCCGCCCGGCTGCGGGTACCCCGGCGCGCTGGCCGGGTATCCGCCCGGCTGGGCGTACCCCGCCCCGCCCTGCTGGGGATAACCCGGCGAACTCTGCTGCCCCGCCGCATATCCACCCTGCTGCGGATACCCCGGCGAGCTCTGCTGCGGGTACGCGGGCGCGCTCTGCGGCCCCGCCGGGGCCCACCCGACCTGCGGAACTCCAGGCGAACTCTGCTGCCCGGCGGCGTAACCAACCCCCGGCGAACCGAACGGTGGCGGAACGGAACCGGATGGTGGGTACCCCCCGGGCTGAGCCATATGAGCCTCCTGATAGACCGAATGTGCGAGCCGACCCTACAACGGCGAACCGAGCCTTACTTTCCGGAGCCTCGCTCCCGATACATCCGCCGCTGCTGCCGGTGCACCTCCCGCCACGCCCGCTCCCGCTCGGCCGCCAGCCGCTTGTCCGTCCGCGCCGCCATGTAGGCGTTCTCCCGCAGCAGCTTCCGGTAGCTCGCCAGCCTGCGCTCGGTCAGCTCACCCGATTCCAGCGCCGCCCGCACCGCGCACCCCGGCTCGGTCTCGTGCCCGCAGTCGTTGAACCGGCAGGCACCCGCGAGGTTCTCGACATCGCTGAAGGTCTTCTCCAGCCCGTCGGCGGCATCGAACAACCCGATCCCGCGCAACCCGGGGGTGTCGATCAGCGTCCCCCCGTGCGGCAGCGGCCGCAGCTCCCGCTGCACGGTCGTGTGCCTGCCCTTGCCGTCGCTGGCCCGCACCGCCCCGGTCGCGAACGCCTCCTCGCCGAGCAGCGCGTTGGCCAGCGTGGACTTGCCCGCCCCGGACGGCCCGAGCAGCACCACGGTGCCGTCGAGCACCGCGGTGAGCACCTCCAGCCCGTCCCCGCTGCTCGCGCTCACCCCGAGCACCGTCGCCCCCGGCGCGACCGCGCGCACGGCATCCAGCGGAACGGATTCCGCCGCATCCACTTTGGTGAGCACCACCACCGGTTGCGCACCGCTCTCCCAGGCCAGCGCGAGCAACCGCTCGATCCGCCCGAGATCCACATCGCCGTCCGCGGGCACGCAGATCAGCACGGTATCCACATTGGCCGCGAGCACCTGCCCCGCGGAGCGCCCCGACACCGACGAGCGGCTGATCGCCCCGCGCCGGGGCAGCAACGCGGTCACCGCGAGCGGCAGCAGCCCGGTGGCGGGTTCGAGCAGCACCCAGTCACCGGTGCAGAAACCGGTATCGGCCCGGGGCAGCGAAGCCCTGGCCGGCCCGGAGGGGGTGGCGACATCGCACTCGCCACGATCGGTCCGGATCACCCGGCCGGGTACGGCGCCTTCCGGCACGGTGTACGAGGTGGTGTTCCAGCCATAGGGAATCAACAGGTCGTAATCGACCATGAGGGGGAAGTCCTTCGAGTGGGCGCCGAGCCCGACCCGGACTCAGCGAAGAATGAGTGAGGTGCACGCGCGGCCGAGCCCGGCCACGGCGACAAAGGCCGTAGTCACAGCGCACACCTCCATTCCTCGCTAGTTCTGGTGCCACCCACCCTCGCAGCCCGCCGTCGCGGGCGCAACCGAATTAATCCGGCTTGCCGAACTGCTCGTTGCGCCCGAGCGAGCGCAGCCGGAACCACTCCTTGAGCCCCGCCGGATCTCGCCGCGTCACCAGGAAGAACCAGGAGAACCGGATCCACTCCTGCGGCAGCAGCTTCCGCATGCCGGGCTGGGACATGAGGTAGCCGCGGTTGCGGTAGGTGAAGTACCGCTTCACCGGGTCGTCCGGGTACTGGGTGTGCATCCGCCCGCCCAGGATCGGCTTGAACTCCTCGGCCCCGTTCGGGTGCAGGTACGCGGTCTGCAGGCAGGTGCCGAAGGGCAGCCCGGAGCGGACCAGCCTGCGGTGCACCTCCACCTCGTCGCCGCGCACGAAGAGCCGCAGGTCGGGCACGCCGATCAGGTCGACCGCCTGGGCCGAGACGAGCGCGCCGTTGAAGAGCGAGGCGATGCCGGGCAGGAAGTCGTCGTCGCCGAGCTCCGAGCGCAGCCGCCGCCAGACCACGCCGCGGCGCAGCGGGAAGGCCAGCTGGTCGGGGTCGTCGATATCGCAGACCACCGGCGAGACCTCGGCGAGGCCGTGCTTGCCCGCGCAGGTCAGCAGGGTGGAGAGCACCTCGGGCCCCTCCGGCCTGCCGTCGTCGTCGGCCAGCCACACCCAGTCCGCGCCGAGCGTGAGCGCGTGCAGGATGCCGAGCGCGAAGCCGCCCGCGCCGCCGAGGTTGTGCCGCGACCCCAGGTAGGTCGCCTCCAGCGGCTGCTGCGCCACCAGCTCGGCGACCTCGTCCTCGTTGCCGTTGTCCACCACGATCAGGTGGTCGACCGGCCGGGACTGCGAGCCGACCGCCTTCAGCGACTCCGCCAGCAGCTCCCGCCGCTTGTGCGTGACGACAACGGCGATGATCCGCACGTCCGGCCCCGTGCCCGGCGGCACGAACTCCTCGAACTCCTCGACGCCTTCGGGTAACTCACTCATGCCTGGTTCGGCTCCAGTTCTCTGCCGCCATCGGCCAGCTCGCGCAGTACCTGCGCCACGTGATTCCCCGCCTCCGGCCCCTCGTAGGCGCGCACCACGTCCTCGATTCCCCCGTGCTGCCGGATGCGGCCGTGATCGATCCAGAGCGCGGAATCGCACAGCTGCGCGAGGAATTCGTTGGAATGGCTGGCGAACACCAGAATTCCGGAGCGCGACACCAATTCCTGCAACCGCTTGCGCGCCTTCTTCATGAATTCCGCGTCGACCGCTCCGATGCCCTCGTCGAGCAGCAGGATCTCCGGGTCGATGGAGGTCACCACGCCCATGGCGAGCCGCACCCGCATACCGGTGGAATAGGTGCGCAGCGGCATCGAGAGATATTCGCCGAGCTCGGTGAAATCGGCGATCTCGTCGATCTTGGCCATCATCTGCTTGCGCGTCTGGCCGAGGAAGAGGCCGCGGATGACGATGTTCTCGAAGCCGGAGATCTCCGGGTCCATGCCGACGCCGAGGTCGAAGACCGGGGCCACCCGGCCGCGGATCCGCGCGCTGCCGCGGGACGGCTCGTAGATCCCGGAGAGCAGCCGCAGCAGCGTGGACTTGCCCGCGCCGTTGTGCCCGACCAGCCCGATCCGGTCGCCCTCCCGGAGCGAGAGCGTGATGTCGCGCAGCGCCTCGACCACGACGACGTCGGATTGGTTGCGCCCGATAGCGCCGCCCGCCTTGCCGAGGAACGCCTTCTTCAGCGACCGCGACTTGGCGTCGAAGATCGGGAACTCGACCCACGCCTGGTGGGTCTCGATACTCACACGGTCGGTCATCGGGCTCCTATACCCAGTACGGGACGCGCGAACGGAACTGCTTCATCGCCAGGATCGCCACCACCCAGCCGACCAGCGTGATCACCCCGACGATCACCCAGTGCCGGAGCGCCTGCGGCTCGCCGAGCAGCGGCGCGCGCACGATCTCCAGGTAGTGGAAGGTGGGCACCAGCTCCACCAGCCGGGCCCGCTCGCTGCCCGCCCCCATCTGGTTCTCCAGGGTGGAGGTGGTCCACATGACCGGGGTCAGCACGAAGAGCATGAGCGTGGTGCTGCCCAGGATCGGCGCGATATCCCGGTAGCGGGTGCTGAAGATGCCGAAGAAGATCGACACCCACATGCAGTTCAGGAAGAGCAGCAGAATCGCCGGGATGGCGAGCAGGCTGGCCCAGCTGACGTCCTCCCAGACCCCGAAGGCCACCAGCATCACCAGGTAGATCACCATATTGTGGGCGAAGAAGAGCAGCTGCCGCCAGACCATCCGGTAGATGTGCACGCTCAGCGCCGACGGCAGCTGTTTGATCAGCCCCTCGTTGGCGATGAAGACGTCGGCGCCCTCCAGGATGCTGGCATTGATCACGTTCCAGACGATGAGCCCGACCGTCACGTACGGCAGGAACTCGCGCAGCGGCTGGTCGAGCAGCATCGAGTAGAGGATGCCCATGGCCGTGGCCTGCAGCCCGGTGGCGATGGTGATCCAGAACGGGCCGAGCACCGAGCGGCGGTACCGCTGCTTGATGTCCTGCCAGCCCAGCGAGAGCCAGAGCTCGCGCTGCGAGAAGCCGGTGGCGAAATCGCCGAAGGCGCGCGCGAAGGTCTGGGAGTCGGATTTCATCGGCGGCGCGGAGAGCAGGTCGTTCGCCGCGGGGGCGGCGGTGTCCCTGTCCGCCGGCGCGGCGGCGTCCTCCTCCGCTGGCGCGGAGGTATCCACCGCCGGGGCGGTATTCTCCCGGTCCGAGTCGGGGCGAGCAGCAGCTGCGGGCACGGTGCCAGACCTTACCCCGGCGCGCCCGCCCGCCGGGATGCCGCCGGGTGCATCGGCGGCCGCTCCCGTGCGGCACTGATCGGTCTGTTTCTCAGAGATACTGCCCAGCACCCCCGGTGGCCTGGGTATGCGGCCCGGCGCCGCGCAAGTCGGCGGCCGTGAGGCCGGGCGGCAGCGCGCCCTGGCGCATCTGCTCCAGCTGCGCCCGCGCCGCCATCTGCTGGGCGAAGAGCGCGGTCTGGATGCCGTGGAAGAGCCCCTCCAGCCAGCCGACCAGCTGCGCCTGCGCGATCCGCAGCTCGGCGTCGGTGGGCACGGTGTCGTCGGTGAAGGGCAGCGTCAGCCGCTCCAGCTCGTCCCGCAGCTCGGGGGCGAGCCCCTGCTCCAGCTCGCGCACCGAGGACTTGTGGATCTCCTTGAGCCGATTGCGGCTGGCATCGTCGAGCGGGGCGGCGCGCACCTCCTCTAGCAACTGCTTGATCATGGTGCCGATCCGCATCACCTTCGCGGGCTGCTCGACCATGTCCGCGAGTGACTCGCCCGCTTCTTCCTTCTGCTCCTGGTCGTCGGATTCCGGGGCGTCGGCGGCGCCCGCCTCGACGGGAATGCTCAGCGGCCGGCCGTCCGGACCGATCACGACGACGGAATTCGGGGTCTCGTCCGATGGCGTCATGTTCTCCATCATGTCGTGTGCCCGGCGGCGTGACCACCTGACCTGTACCCACCTCCGGTTACGGCCCGGCGTTCTATCCTGTTCGGGTCGCGAGCAAACGCCATTCCTGCGGAAAGCCGATTGTCATGCCGAGTCGATTGCCATGCTGATTCCCAGGTCGCCCTACTCCGCGGTACGGAAGCGGGGCAACGTGGTTACCCAGCCTCGGTCGCTGCCCTTAGAGTGGCCGACATGACTTACGACGTCGCGAGGGTGCGGGGCCTCATTCCGTCCCTGGGCGACGGCTGGATTCACCTCGATCCGCAGATCGGGATGCTGGTGCCGGACTCGGTCTCGCGCGCGGTCTCGACCGGATTTCGTACGTCGTCCTTCTCCCATACCGGCAGGCATCCGGCGGCCGCGCGCAGCGCCGGAATTCTGGAGGCGGCCAAGGTCGCGGTGGCCGATCTGGTCGGCGGCGACCCGGCGGGCGTGGTACTCGGCCCCGACCGCGCGGCGCTGCTCGCCTGGCTGGCCGAATCGCTCAGCTCCCGGCTCGGGCTCGGCACCGGCATCGTGCTCTCCCGGCTGGACGACGAGGCGAATGTCGCGCCCTGGCTGCGCATCGCCAACCGGTACGGCGCGCACGTGCGCTGGGCCGAGGTGGAGATCGAGACCTGCGAGATGCCCGCCTGGCAGTTCGAGGAGCTGATCGGCCCGACCGCGCGGCTGGTCGCGCTCACCGCCGCCTCGCCGATCGTCGGCTCGGCGCCCTCGGTGCGGGTCGCCGCCGACCGGGTGCACGAGGTGGGCGGGCTGCTTGTCGCCGATGCCTTCGGCGCCGCGCCCTACGCGCTCATCGATATCGAGGAGCTGAACGCCGACGTGGTCGCGCTGAGCGCGCCGTCCTGGGGCGGGCCGCAGGTCGGCGCGCTGGTCTTCCGCGACCCGGCCTTCCTGGACCGGATCCCCTCCATGTCGCTCAACCCCTACGCCAAGGGCTCCGAGCGGCTCGAGGTCGGGGGCCACCAATACGCGCTGCTCTCCGGGCTGACCACCTCGATCGACTTCCTCGCCGGGCTGGACGAGCGCGCCCGCGGCACCCGCCGCGAGCGGCTGGAGCTCTCCATCACCTCGCTGCAGGACTACCACGACCAGCTCTTCGAGCACCTGATGGAGGTGCTGGACCGGATCGCCGGGCTCACCGTGATCGGCCGCGCCTCCACCCGCATCCCCACGGTGAGCTTCACCGTCGCCGGAATGCAGGCGGAGAAGGTCGCGGCCAAGCTGGCCGACGCCAGGATCGGCACCGTCAGCGGAATCCACGGCGGCAGCAGGCTGCTCGACGCGCTCGGGGTGAACGACGAGGGCGGCGCGGTGACCGTCGGGCTCGCCCCGTACACCACCAGGTTCGAGATCGACCAGCTCGGCCGGGCCCTGACCGCGCTGGAGTGAACTAGCCGAGCGTGAGCAGCACCTTGCCGACGGTGTCCGCGCCGTCGAGCAGCCGGTGCGCCTCGGCCGGGTCGCTCACCTCGGCGTGGATCACCGGGACGATCGCGCCCGCCGCCACCAGCGGCCAGACCCGCTCGCGCACCCCCGCGATCACCTCGGCCTTGCTGCCCGGCCCGGTGGCGGGTCTGCCGCGCAGGTTCGTCGCGTGGATCGTGCCCCACTTGCGCAGCAGCGCACCGAGATTCAGCTCTGCATTGACGCCGCCCTGCATGCCGATCACCACCAGGTGGCCGTGCGGGGCCAGCGCCTCCACATTGCGGGGCAGGTAGGCGGCGCCCATATTGTCCAGGATCACGTCGGCGCCGCCGTGCTCCCGCAGCACCTCCACGAAGTCCTGGTTCTTGTAGTCGATCGCGATATCGGCGCCGAGCTCGACGCAGCGCGCGAGCTTCCCGGCCGAGCCCGCGGTGACCGCGACCCGCGCCCCGAGCGCCTTCGCCAGCTGGATGGCGTGCGTGCCGATCCCGCTGCCGCCGCCGTGCACGAGCAGCAGCTGCCCCGCGCGCAGCCCCGCGGTGCTCACCAGGTTCGAGTACACCGTGGCCGCGACCTCGGGCAGCCCGGCCGCGGCGGCCAGGTCCAGCCCCTCCGGCACCGGGAGCAGCTGACCCGCCGGCACCGCGACCCGCTCGGCGTAGCCACCGCCGGAGAGCAGCGCGCAGACCCGGTCGCCCACCGACCAGCCGGTCACGCCGTCCCCCAGCTCGGCGATCACCCCCGAGCACTCCAGCCCGAGCGTCTCGCTCGCCCCCGGCGGCGGCGGATAGTTGCCCTGCCGTTGCAGCAGATCGGCCCGGTTCACCCCGGCCGCGGCCACCTCGATCAGCACCTCGCCGTGGCCGGGGGTGACATCGGGCGCCTCGCCCCACGTCAGTACCTCCGGGCCACCGAATCCGTTCACTCGCACAGCGCGCACGGTTCCATCCTGCCCGGTCTGCGCCGGATCATGCCGCAGACCCGCGTTCGCCGCTCCGCGCGGGGGGCTGCGCGAACCACGCCGACGGACTAGCGTTCCCCGCGTGAGCAGCTTCGTCGACTTCCAGAACGAGATCTACCTGGGCGGACTCGGCGGGTTGCGCCCGGATCTGCCGATGACGGCGGCCGGGCTGGCCGAGCGGGCACGGCGCGAGCTGCCGCCGGAGGCGTACGCCTACGTGGCGGGCAGCGCCTCCGCCGAGCGCACCGCCGCTGCCAACGAGTCCGCCTTCGACCACTACCGGATCCTGCCCCGGATGCTGCGCGGCACCACCGCCCCCGGCGCCCGCGACCTCTCCGTCGAGGTGCTCGGCACCCGGCTGGCCGCGCCGGTGCTCACCGCCCCCGTCGGCGTCCTGGAGTTGCTGCACGAACGCGGCGAGGTGCTGGTCGCCGAGGCCACGAAGGAACTCGGGCTCGGCATGGTGCTCTCCACCGCGTCGTCCTGCACCATCGAGGAGGTCGGCGCCGCCGCGGGCGACTGGTGGTACCAGCTCTACTGGCCCGCCGACGACGAACTCGCCCGCTCCTTCGTCACCCGCGCCGAAGCCGCCGGGGCCAAGGCCATCATCGTCACCGCCGACACCCCCGCGCTCGGCTGGCGCCCGCGCGACCTCGAGCACGCGCACCTGCCCTTCCTGCTCGGCAAGGGCATCGCCAACTACCTCTCCGACCCCGTTTTCCGCGCCAAGCTCGGCACCCCGCCCGAGGAGAGCGAGGACGCGCTGCGGATGGCCATCCTCACCTGGATCGGGCTCTTCGGCAACCACGCCCTGCGCCCCGCCGACCTCGCCGAACTCCGCGAGTGGACCGACCTCCCGATCGCCGTCAAGGGGCTGCTGCACCCCGACGACGCCCGCCAGGCGGTCGACGCGGGCGCCGACGCGGTGATCGTCAGCAACCACGGCGGCCGCCAGGTGGACGGCGCCATCGCCGCGCTCGACGCGCTCCCCGCCGTCGTCGCCACCGTCGGCGACCGCGCCGACGTGCTCTTCGACTCCGGCATCCGCACCGGCTCCGACGCGCTCATCGCGCTGGCGCTCGGCGCCAAGGCCGTCCTCTACGGCCGCCCCTGGGCCTACGGCCTCGGCCTGGCCGGCCGCGACGGCGTCCGCCACGCGCTGCGCGTGCTCCTGGCCGACTTCGACTCCGCCCTCGGCCTTTCCGGCGTCGCCGCCGTCACCGGGCTCGACCGCTCGCTGCTCTCCATCGTCCGCTGAGCGGGCCGTCCGTTACCATCGACAGCACTGGAGACGTGGCAGAGCGGCCTAATGCACTCGCCTTGAAAGCGAGAGTCGCGAGAGCGACCGGGGGTTCAAATCCCTCCGTCTCCGCCAAGGGCGAGCTACTCGAATCCGGGATTCGCGTCCGACCTCGTAGCTTTCTGTACACCGTGTAGCAGTTCGGGTAACGGAGGAGCATGAAGACGATCCAGCAACGCGACCTCCGCAACGACAGCGGCCAGGTCCTCGCTGCGGTCGAAGCCGGCGAGAGCTTCACCATCACTCGTAATGGCAAACCGGTCGCCGAGCTCGAGCCCCTGACACGGCGAACCTTCGTGCCGGTGGCAGAACGCGCCCGCACCAGCGCCCGCTTGCCACGCATCGCCTACGACGAGTGGCGTGCCGACGGTGAGTGAACCCGCCGTCTCTCGGCACGTGCTACTCGACACGTCTGTTCTCATCGACTACTCCGGGGTGCACTCGGCCCTGCCCGATGAGGCATAGGCCGCCATCAGTGCGATAAGTCTTGCCGAGCTCGCTGCCGGACTTCACTCCACCAAAGCTCCGGCGAAGCATGCCCAGCGCCAACTCCGGTTCCAGTGGGTGGCGAGGTCGTTCAACCCGCTCGCGTTCGACGGCGAGACGGCGAACGTGTACGGGTCGTTGGCTTTTCTTCTCGAGCAGGTCGGGCACAAACCGCGAGGACCAGTGGCTGACTTCAATTACCTCCGCAACACGAAATTCGGCCGTAACTCCGGCTCGGGCTCATCGAAGTACCGGTGGAACGTCGGCACCAGCCCCGACGACAGCGGCGGATTGATCCAGGACCAGTCGGTGGGGCACCGCCGCCCGGCAGCCGCCTCCTTCTCGACGTGCTCGCAGAACTGCTTCGCCACCGTGTGGTGATCCACCATCGCCACCCGCGCGACCCGGAAACTGTGCAGCACGGCCCGATTGAGCTCGATGAGCGCCCGATCCCGCCACATCGTGCGCGGGTGCGAGGTATCGAGCCCGAGGTGCGCGGCGACGGCCGGGAGCATGTCGTACCGCTCCGGGTCGGCGAGGTTGCGGGCACCG
The DNA here is from genome assembly GCF_040654395.1 of Nocardia sp. NPDC050697. Taxonomy (NCBI): domain Bacteria; kingdom Bacillati; phylum Actinomycetota; class Actinomycetes; order Mycobacteriales; family Nocardiaceae; genus Nocardia; species Nocardia sp. NPDC050697. Next base: position 41,288 of record NZ_JBFAHY010000002.1, on the reverse strand, counting down.
ATCTCGTATCCGACGTACCAGCCGTTGAAGGGGGCGAAGGGGTAGGTGACGCCGCCGATCTCCAGGTCCATATTGGCGACGGCGGGGAGGGCGTGCCACTTCAGGTCGAGGTCGGCGAACCAGGCGTGCTCGGGGTGCTCGATGCGCACCTCGCGGACCAGGTCGGCGGGGATGTCGAAGCGGGCGAGCGGCTCGTCGGGGGTGCTGATGAGCAAGGGGAGGACGTCGAATCGGGTGCCCGCTCCGCGCCAGCCGGTGCGCAGCGCCAGGTCGGTGATCTCGACGCTCGCGGGGTCGCCGGTGACGGTGCCGTCCGGGTTGCGGTACCCGGCGTAGCGGATGAGCTGGGAGTTCAGGATCCGGTACGCGCCGCCGTCGCGGCGGCACGGCGGGCCGACGGTGATGGTGGACTGGATGGCGCCGTTGTTGGTGGCCTCGTGCAGGTGCCGGAAGCAGGCGTCGGCCAGTTCGCGGGCGGTGCGCGCCTGCCTGGCGTCGATGAGTTTGAGTGAGCGCCAATGCTTCCGGCCGACACAGCGGGCGTGGTTGCGCCAGGCGAGGCGGGCGCCGATCAGCACTTCCTCCGGGGTCTGCGTGTAACTGCCGTTGAAGCGCAGCTCGAGGGCGGCGCCGACGCCGCGCTCCGAGGTGAGGTGCGCCAGCTCGGGCAGGCGGAAGAAGTCGAGGCACTCGCGCAGCCGGCGCGGCAGGTCGGAGACGACCGGCGGTTCGGGTGGCGACAGGGGTAACGCTGAACTCACAGTTGTCTCCGGCGGTGGGAACTGACCGAGATCGAGCACAGGGAGCCACCACCATAAGCGGGGTCGCGCGGGTTGGCGGGATGATACCGGTCTGTCCGTACCCCTAACGATGTAGACACGCTATGAGTGACCGGTCGGTCTCCGTGGCTCTGGCAGGATGGCCGTTATGCGTGGTTCTGTTCTGCGGCGATGTTGCGCCGGCGCCGTCGTCACCCTCGCGTTCGCGACCGGCGCGGCCGCGGCACAGGCCGCACCGGACTCCGGCTCCGCCGCGGCACCGGCACCCGCCGAGCAGTCCTCGGCCACAGCCCCGCCGACCACCCCGGCGATCCGCCGGATCGAGCCGGTGGACGACCGCAGGGTCCGCGTCTTCGTCGACTCGCCCGCCATGCAGCGCGAGGTCGAGGTGATCGTGCTGCTCCCGCGCGACCGCTCGCAGCCCCGCCCCACCGTCTACATGCTGGACGGCCGCAGCGCCGAGCCGGACACCAACAACTGGCTGGAGAAGGGCGGCGCCGCGGCGTTCTACGAGGACAAGCCGGTGAACGTGGTGTTCACCGTCGGCGGCCCGGCCAGCTTCTACACCGACTGGCAGCAGCCGGACCCGGTCCTCGGGCTGAACCGCTGGGAGACCTTCCTCACCGCGGAGCTGCCGCCCGCCATCGACGCCGGGTTCGACGGGAACGGCTGGAACGCGGTCGCCGGCGTCTCCATGGGCGCCGAGGCGGCCATGATGCTCGCGATCCGGCACCCCGGGCTGTACCGCTCGGTGGCCGGGTACAGCGGCTGCTTCAGCATGGGCACCGATCTCGGGCAGGCCGAGGCGCGCGCGGTGATCGCGACCTACGGCGGCGACCCGGACAATATGTTCGGCCCGTCCGACCACCCCGACTGGCTCCAGCACGACGTGGTGCTGCACGCGGAGGCGCTGCGCGGCAAGACCATCTACCTCTCCGCGGGCAGCGGCATCCCCGGCGTCTACGACGGCCCGGACAACCCCGACTACCCGGGCAATATCGGCCTCGGCGGCCCGCTGGAGGCGGGCACCGGCAACTGCACCCGCAGGCTCACCGCCCGCCTGCAGGAGCTCGGCATCGGCGTGACCACGCACTTCCGCGCCACCGGGACGCACTCCTGGCCGTACTGGGCCGACGAGCTCGCGGTCTCCTGGCCGACCGTCGCGGCCGGGATCGGGCTCTAACCGGCGAAGCGGGCGCGCACCGCGGCGCCGGTCGCGAAGGTCAGGAACTGATCGTTCTCGTGCGGGTCGCCGGTGGTCACCCGGACCCCGTCGGCGCCGTACGGCCGCACCAGCACCCCGGCCGCGGCCGCCGCCTCGGCGAACGCCGCATTGTGCTCGCCGAGCGCCAGCCAGACGAAGTTCGCCTCGCTCGGCGGCACCGGGTACCCGGCGGCGAGCAGGGCGTCGCGCACCCGGTCGCGCTCGGCGATCAGCGCGCCGGTGCGGTCGAGCAGCTCGGGGCGGGCCTCCAGCGAGGCGATGGCAGCGGCCTGCGCCACCCGGTTCACGCTGAACGGGATGTGCACCTTCATCAGCGCGGTGATCACCGCCGGGTCGCCGACGGCGTAGCCGACGCGCAGCCCGGCCAGGCCGTACGCCTTCGAGAAGGTGCGCAGCACCACCACGTTCGGCCGGTCGCGGGCGATCTCGACGCCGTCCGGGTGGTCCCCCGGGGTCAGCCGCAGGTACTCGAAGTACGCCTCGTCCAGCACCACGAGCACGTGCGCGGGCACCGCGTCCAGGAAGCGCTCCAGCGCGGCCCTGCCGTGCGCGGTGCCGGTGGGGTTGTTCGGGTTGCAGACGAAGATCAAGCGGGTGTGCTCGGTGACCGCCGCCGCCATGGCGTCCAGGTCGTGCGTGAGCTCGGGGGTGAGCGGCACCGGCACCGCGGTCGCATTGCCCACCTGGGTGACGATCGGGTACGCCTCGAACGAGCGCCACGCGAAGATCACCTCGTCGGCCGGGGAGCCGCAGGTGATCTGCACCAGCTCCTGGCAGAGCGCGACGCTGCCGCAGCCCGCCGCCACCCGCTCCGCCGGCACCCCGAGAAACGCGGCCAGCGCGGTGCGCAGCTCGACGGCGTGGTTGTCCGGGTAGCGGTTCGCCAGCTCGGCCGCCTCGGCGATCGCCTTCGCCGCGGCGGGCAGCGGACCGAGCGTGGTCTCGTTGCTGGCCAGCTTGGTCGCGCCCGGGTGATCCCGGCCGGGGACGTAGGCGGGGATGGTGGCGAGGTCGGGGCGGATGTGCGCGGTCACCCTCCCAGCCTAGGCGGCGTCTACCGCCCGCCGACATCCCGCACGCGACCGACGGCCGAAACGCCGAGCAACCGGAAAAATCCGGCGCGTCGACCGCTCCCACGTGCAAATTCTCACGGATACCGACGGGTACGCCTACCCTGGTTTCATGCCGGGCATCTATGACGACATCGCCCCGCTACGCCGTGGCGACGAGGCGGAGGGCGACCAGACGACAGCGGGCGGCAGCCCCTCGCATACCGACCGCGTGCCCATCACCGTGCTCGAACCCGAGGGCAATGCCAGGGGCGGCATCGTGCTGCTGCACGAATCGCGCGAGCGCGGCGGCGGGCTGCGCGACCTCATGACCGCGCTCGCCGCCGAGGGCTGGACCGTCGTCGCCCCCGACCTCTTCCACCGGGTCACCGGCGAGCCGGAGCACGAGGTCTTCGGCGACGAGCTCTTCGACGACTTCGACGCCTGCTTCGACTGGCTCACCGCGCACGGGGTCTTCCCGGACTGCGTCGGCGTGCTCGGCTTCGACACCGCGGGCACCGCCGCCTTCCTGGTCGCCACCAACCGGCGCATCGGCGCCGCGGTGAGCGTCGGCGCCAGCGGGCTCACCGAACCGCTCACCGACGAGGCCGAGGCGCTCGTCCAGGCCGCGCCACGCCTGCAGGCCCCCTGGCTCGGCCTCTTCGGCGCCGGCGACCCGGCCGACGACGTCGAGAAGCTCCGCGACGCGGGCGCCGCGGCCGCCGTCGCCACCCTCGTGGTCACCTACCCCGGCGCCCAGCACCGCGCCGACCACCCCGCCGAGGACGAGGACGACGAGTCCGGCCGCGTCGACGCACAGACCAGAATCTTCGACTGGTTCGACAGTAATCTGCGCTGACCAGCCGTTTTGGTGCCCGCAGGTAGCCTGCTGTAATCTTTCTGCTCGGTGGTCCGAAAGGGCCGGTGCCCTCGAAGAGAAGGCTCCAGGAGGCGTGCCAGAGCGGCCGAATGGGACTCACTGCTAATGAGTTGTCCCTTCACGGGGACCGGAGGTTCAAATCCTCTCGCCTCCGCCAAGCCCGGGTAACCGGGTGTACAACTGAACAGGCTATGCGCCCGTAGCTCAATGGATAGAGCACTTGACTACGGATCAAGAGGTTAGGGGTTCGAGTCCCTTCGGGCGCACATCAAGTCCCCCATTCGGTTTATCCGAATGGGGGACTTTTCGTGTAAGCTCCCAGCCATCTCCAACTATAGTTGTGTTAATCTAACTTTAGTTAGAGAGGAGGGTGGGATCGTGCTGCTGAACAAGCCGTTCGCCACGGTGACACCGACCCTGGATGGCGACGTCCTCGCCGTCTTGGCAAGTGCAGAAGCCACGTTCACGATCAGTGGGATTCAACGCATCCTCACCACGGCGTCGGGGGAGGGCATCCGCAAAGTCCTCAACCGGCTCATTGCGCAGGGCGTGTTGCTGCACGACAAGGTGGGCCGAACCCACACCTACCAACTCAATATCGAGCACCTCGCGGCCGAGCCCATCATTGCGCTGGCGCGGCTGAACTCCACGTTCCTCAGCCGCCTCGAACAGCACCTGGACGAGTGGGGGACGACGCTGCGCTACGCTGCGGTGTTCGGGTCGGCGGCGACGGGACGCATGAGGCTGGGCAGCGACATCGACTTGTTCCTCGTGCGCGGCACCGATTCCGACGACGACGTGTGGGAGCAGCGGGTAACCGAACTCGCACGACTGGTCACCGCGTGGACCGGAAACGACGGCCGCATCGTCGAGTACGCCGAGGACGAGTTCCGCGCCGCGGCCGCTGCGGGTGAGCCCCTGTTCGATGACGTGTCGAAGCAGGGACTGACTGTCGCGGGCACACGGGCCTGGTTCAACGCGCAGCTGCGCACGGGAGGGGGTTCTGATGGCAGGACGACGTGACTGTGACTCCGTGGTCACCGCGGGGCGGTTGTCCAAGGCGAACGAGTTCTTCGACGCCGCGCAATATCTCGGTGCGGAGATGCCCAATGCCGCCGGGGACCTGTACGTAGATGCGGGTATCGCCGCGTCGGACGTCCTCTGCTGCGTGCGGCTCGGCGTGCACTCCAACACCGGCCACCACGGCGAGGCCGTTGCCTTGCTCAAGCAGGCGGACAGCAGATCCGAACGGCATCTGAGCACTTTGCTCAACTTCAAGAACAAGGTTGCCTACACGCATCAGGATTTGACCCCTGCGGAGTTGAAGAAGATGAATCGCGCTGCGGAGCACCTGGTCGAGGCGGCCAAGCACGCAGTGGCCGCTCGCGGCTAGTCCGCGGTTCGCCGGCGCTGCCCGAACTGCTTCCGGGACCGGATGCGCCGCAGCCCCCGGAGGCGAACTCCCGGGGGCTGCGAGAAACGGTGCGCATACGCCGATTACAGATCTTCCAGCTTGATCAGCCCGTCCTGCAGGGCGCGAGCGAGCAGCGCGGCCTTGGTCTGAGCGGGGCGGCCGATGGCCTGGTACTTGTCCCTGATCCGGTTCAGGTGGGTGTTCACCGTTCCCATGGTGATGTAGAGCTCCCTGCAGGTCGCCGTCTTGGAGTCGTTGGCGAACCAGTGCAGCATCACCTCGATCTCGCGCGGGCTCAGCTTGGGCTTGAGCCGCTGCGGCAGGACGGCGGTGCCGGGGTGGCGGCCGAGATGGATACCGGACAGAGCGCCCAGCGGCGCGGTGGCTGCATACATGACGTCGTTCCTTTTGAGAGTGCGCGTGCTCATCTGAGAAGTAGTCGGACCCCGACTTTCCGACGTTACTCAGTGTCGCAGGACGAAAGACTCGGCGCGAGATACCAGAACTGGTACCACCGTTAGAAGTCTGAATGAAACCTGTTCCGCCACTCCGGTGCAATTTGCCCGTAAACCTTGGTACCACTTTCAACTACCAGCAAAACCGCAGGTAGAAATGTTTTTACCGACCTGTCGGTTTTGAATGGGCACTCTCGGAGTGAATGACGGGGAATTGCTGAGCCTCACCTTACCGGTGCGTACCGGGGTTCGCTCGGGGCGTGATCCGCATGCGCTTCCGGATTAACTTCCGCCGGAATTGCGACGGCGATTGCGAGGACAAGGATATGTCCGTTCGGGCGCGCTTTACGCCGTGTCCGCGCCCGACACGCTGAGCGTGTCGCGGAGCGCGCGCGGAAACCGTGCGCGGCCGCCCGCGCTCGGCGACAATGGCCGCTCGGGGAGAGGGGGTTCACCGTGTGGCGGATCGGTGTGGTGGAGGACCACGAGAGCCAGATCTTCGGGCTGAAGGCGATTCTCGCGGAGACCGACGATCTGCGGCTGGCCGCGCAGGGCGCGACGGTCGCCGAATTGCTCGGCTGCGCCGCCGAACTCGACCTGGTCGTGCTCGACCTGCGGCTCGGCGACGGCTCGATGCCGGAGGACAATGTGGCGCGGCTGCGCGCGGCGGGCGTCGAGTGCCTGGTGGTGAGCGCGGCGGAGGAGCCGTACCTGGTGCAGTCGGCGGCGCGGGCCGGGGTGCTCGGCGTGCTGCGCAAGTCGGCGAAGGCCGACGAGCTGGTGGCGGCGATCCGCTCGGCCGCGCGCGGCGAGCAGTGGACGACCATGGACTGGGCCGCCGCCATCGACCTGGACGAGGAGTTCGTCGCGGTCAAGCTCAGCCCGCGCGAGCAGGAGGTGCTGCGGCTCTACGCCATGGGCGAGTCGGCGCAGCGGGTGGCCAGCGCGATGGGGCTCGCGCTGAACACGGTGAACAAGTACGTGCAGAACATCAAGGTGCAGTACGCCCAGGCGGGGCTGAACGCCAATACCAAGGTCGAGCTGTACCAGCGGGCGCTGGAGGAGGGCATCGTGCCCTATCCGCGCCGGTTCTGGGGGCGCCGTCGATGAGCGCGGCGCTGCGCACCGAGACCGACTCCGCCGCCGAGCGGGTACTGCGCATCTTCGCCCGCTTCGTGGCGGCGGGGTACGTGTTCTACCTGGGGCTGCTGCTGCCGGATATCGCGCGCGGCACGCAGGTCACCGCGTGGTGGTGGACGCCGATCGCGCTGATCGCGGTGTACGGCACCGGGTTCGCGCTCGGGATCGCGAGCTTCGGCGGCAGCGCGCGGCGGCTGCGGCTGCTGGCGAGCGCGGCGGCGGCCGGGTACCTGCTCGCGGTGCTGCTCTGGTGGCCCGCCTGGACCGGCGGGCAGCTGGCTGAGCTGCGCGGGATGTGGTTCTCGCAGTTCAACGGCTTGGCCAGCCTCGCGGCGGCGGCGGCATGGCGGCCGCGGTGGGCGGTGGCGCACCTCGTGGCCGGTGCGGTGATCGTGCAGACGATCAACCACCTGGCGCGGGCGGGGCAGAGCGACCTGCTGCCGGAGATCGCCTGGAGCATCGGGTTCTGCCTGCTCCCGGTCTCGGCGGGGATCATGGCGGTGCGCACCGGCCGCATCCTCGACGAGACGAGGGCCGAGACCTACGCGGCCGCCGCGGGCGCCGCCGCCGCGAAGGCGCGGACGGTGGAGCGGGCCCGGTTCGACGCGCTCACCCACGACGGCGTGATGTCGACGCTGCTCTCCGCGGCGCGCCAGCCGATGAACCGGCTGCTCAGCACCCAGGCCGCGGGCACCATGGCCAAGCTGGACACCTTCCGCGCCGGCGGCGACCCGGCCACCGAATTCGAGGTGCCCGCGCTGGTCTCGCACATCCGGGTGGCGGTGAACGAGGTGAACGACCGGGTCGGGGTGGAGTCGGTGGTCGCGGGCGATGCCGGGGCCGCCCGCTTCCCGGCGGCCGCGGCCAGGACGGTGGCCGCGGGCATGGCCGAGGCGCTGCGCAACAGCTACCGGCACGCCGGGCCGGACGCCGAGCGCTGGGTGGTGCTGCACGTCGCGGCGGACGGCTTCCGCACCACGGTCGGCGACACCGGCTGCGGCTTCGAGCTGGCGGCGGTGCCCGCCAACCGGCTCGGGATCGCGGTGAGCATCGTCAGGCAGATGAACGAGCTGCCCGGCGGCACCGCCGCCATCGAGACCGCGCCCGGCGCGGGCACCAGGGTGCACCTCTCCTGGAACCGGACCGCATGAGCGACGCCAAGGACATTCGGGACCTGCTCGGCATGCACACCACCGGCGCGCGGGTGATGGTCGGCGCGTACGTGCTGCTCATCTCGGTGGTCACCGTCGCGACCTGGCCGGGGCTGCGCACGGTCTGGCCGACGGTGCTCAGCCTGGTCGTGCTGGCCGTCGCCACCGTCGCGCTGATCGCGGTGCCCGGCGACCCGCTGCCGCCGCTGGCGACCGCGGCCATGACGCTGGCCGGGCCGGTCGCCTGCGCGGTGACGCTGGCCGTGGTTCCGGTACCGATGGTGACGCCGCTGCAGGCGTGGACGCACGGCGGGGCGGCCACCGTCTACTGCTTCATGTGCGTGCGCGGGCGGGCCTGGTTCGCGTGGCTCGGCATCCTCGCGGTGGCGCTGGTGTACATGGCGTGGACCGGGCTCACCGGGCAGGGCGTGGTGGCCGGGTTCGGGCTGGTGGCGATCGAGATCGGGCCGCTCGGCATGGCGACCGTGCTCTCCTACACGCTGCGGCCGGATGCCCAGCTCACCTTCGAGCTGCGGGACGCGGCGCGCGACCGGTACGCGCAGGAGTCCGCGGCCGCGGCCACCCTGCAGGAGCGCGATCACCAGGTGACCAGGCTGGATCGGCTGACCAGGCCGCTGCTCACCCGGATCGCCGCGGGCACCCCGCTCACCGAGCGGGAGCGGCTGGACTGCGAGCTGCTGGAGGCGCACCTGCGCGACAGCCTGCGCGCGCCGGGGCTCAGCGACGAGCACACCACCGCGCGGGTGCGGGCGGCGCGCAGCCGCGGGGTCGAGGTGGTGCTGATCGATGACAGGGGGATGGTGGATTCGGCGCCGGAGGTCCGGGAGCGGGTGCGGGAGGCGGTGGTCGCGGCGCTGGACGGGACCGCCGACGGGTCGGTGCGAATCCGGATCCTGCCGCCGGGCCGGCCGACGCTCGCATCGATCCTGGTGCGGGCGGGGGCGGAGGTGCGGCGCACGGAGTACGACCACGCCGGGCTTCCGGCCGGGTGAGGCGAAGGACGTCGCCTCGCGCCGGGCCTGCGCGTGGGCGCTCAGCGCCAGGCCGGTAGGTCCGGGAGTTCGCCGGTGAGGCCGTCGGATCCGCGGCCGATGAGCCAGGCGAGCAGGGCGTGGGCGGGGCCGGTGACGACGGTGCCCGGCGCGCCCGCGCCGATGGTCGCGCCGAAACCGGTGTCGTCCGAGCGCACCTCGAAGGCGAGCCGATCGCCCGCGTTCATGCCGTGCGCGGCGACCACCTCGGGCAGCAGCCGGGCGACGAAATCGGCGGGCCAGTCCGCGGAGGTGTACCCGGCGGCCAGGTCGACGTGGTGGATCTCGACCTCCTGCAACCGCATCCAGCCGATGGCGGTGGCGGCGAACTCCCGGCCCTGCCGGTTGCGCACCGGCGTGCTCCACGCCGAGGGCGGGAGCTCGGCGGCCGCCGCGGCCAAGCGCGCGGCGGCGGATTCGTTGTCCGGGTACTGCTCGGCGATCGGGCGTGCCGCGCCCGCGGCGATATCGGCGTCGCGGGCGGTGGGGCTCGGGTACTGCGGGGTCTCGATGCCGGTGCGTGCCCAGGTCAGCAGGTTGACCAGGCTGTCGGCATTGCGGGCCACGTGGGTCAGTAGGTGGCCGCGGGTCCAGCCGGGGAGCAGCGAGAGCCCGGCCAGGTCGGCGTCGGTAGTGCGGCGCGCGCTGGCCAGGAAGCGCTCGGTGGCGGCCGCGACGGCGGCCAGATCGGCGGGTACCGGCGGGGGAGCGGCGGCGTCGGTCACCCTGCCGACCCTACCGCCGCGGCGGCACCGCCCTGGCGACTTCGAGCGCGAGCGCGAGCAGCCACAGCGACATGGCGGTCACCTGGATGCGCTGCGCGACGCCGAGCGCGTAGTCGCCGGAGAGGTTGTCCGCCACCAGCATCCACACCGTCGCCGCCGAGCCGACGGCCAGCGCGGCCGCGCCGAACTCGCGCAGCGCCGGGCCGTAGTGGTAGCGGAAGGCGGCCAGGGTGCAGGCGAAGGCGGCGACGGCGATCCCGGTGGCGGCGAGCGTGCTGGTGAGCGCGTGCGGCTGGTGCAGCTGCGGGAAGAGGCCGCTGTCCCCGCAGTCGGCGCAGTCGCGCAGCGGCACCCTGGCATCGGCCACCGTCGCCGCGCCGAAGCAGAGCAGCGCGATCCAGCCGGTCACCGTGAGCGGGCGGCGCGGGAAGCGGGCCAGCGCCACCGCTGCGGCCAGCGCGGCGAAAACGCCCGCCACGGTGTCGGCGGTGGAGAAGACCCAGCGGTAGGGCTTGCCGTCGGCGTCCAGTTCGCTGAGGAAGGTGTGCACCGGGTCGGCGTGCAGCGGCAGCGCGAACTGCAGCACCCAGGCCGAGTAGCTCAGCCCGGCCACCGCGAGGGCGATCGCGACGAACCAGGTGGCTGGGCCGCGCGCGGAAGTGAGCATGGTTTGCATTGTGGCTGGTGCCCCCGGTCCGAGGTGGTTCCCGCCCCGGGGAGCGGTGCACACCGATTCCGGAGGGTGCGCACAGGCTGGTGTCAGGTTCGGCGCGCAGGGTGGAGGCCGAGACGAGGAGGTGAAGCGATGATCGCAATCGCGACCGCGGTGGCGGGCTGCGCGGTGATGACGGCCATGGCCGTGTCCGGCTATCTGGCGCAGCAGGTGCCGAATACGGTGGTCAGGGCCCGGCGCTAACGCACGGCGGCCTGGACGCGGTCGGCGGCGGCCGCCGGGTCCTCGTGCTCCCAGATCCGCACGACCTGCCAGCCCGCGGCTTCGAGCTGGGCGTCGGTGGCGCGGTCGCGGGCGACATTGCCCGCGAGCTTGGCCGCCCACCACTCGGCATTGTTCTTCGGGGCGGTGGCGTGCTGCGGGCAGCGGTGCCAGAAGCAGCCGTCCACGTAGACGGCGACGCGGCGGCGCGGGAAGACCACGTCGGCGCGGCGGCGCTGGCCGCGCAGCGGGGCCCGGTCGACGAAGTAGCGCAGGCCGCGGCGGTGCAGCTCGCGGCGCAGCGCCAGCTCCGGCTCGGTGTGCGCGCGGCGCTGGCGGGACATCCGCGCGCTGGTCGCGGCATCGGTGCCGGGGCGGGTCACGCGGCCCAGCCGCCCATGCGGTCCAGGTGCGTCTCGACGTCGTCCAGGAAGCCGGGCGGGAAGCGGAGCGAGCCCATGCCGGTGCGGCGCAGGAAGCCGGCGGTGGCGCGGGCGGAGAGCAGCCGCGAGCCGGTCAGGTGGCCGGCGAGGCCCTCGTAGGGCTCGTGCACCGGCCAGGTGGAGACGGGGGCGCGGTAGGCGCGGCCCGCCCGGCCCCACGCGGCGCTGGGCCAGGGCTGGCCGGTGGCCAGTTCGGGGCCGTCGGGGAGCGGCTCGGCGGTGCTGTCGAGGCGGCTGCCGACCCACTCGGCCATGCGGACGCTCACCGCGTTGCCGACGAGTTTCCAGCGGTGGCCCTGGCGGAAGCCGGGCACGGTCAGCGCGGGCTCGGTCCAGCCGGCGGAGAAGCCCTGCAGGCGTTCGCCGTCTTCGATGCCCGGCGTGACGATCTCGCCCGCTGGCAGCCGGACGGCGGGCGGGCTGGCGATGCCGAGCGCCGAGCCGCCCTTGAGCGTCGGGACCGCGTTCACCGCCCAGCCGAGGCCGCGGACGCCCTCGGTCCAGTAGAAGCCGCACGGGTCGTGCGCGGGGTCGCCCTGCTCCAGCGGCCCGGCGTCCTCGGCGAGCAGGACCCGGCGCGGGTCCTCGGTGCGCGAGGCCAGCAGCAGCACCCGCTGCCTGCGCTGCGGCAGGCCGAAGGCTCGGGCGTCGACCACCCGGTAGGCCCAGGAGTAGCCGAGCTCGTCCAGTGCACCGGTGATGTGCCGCATGGCGGCGCCGCGGCCCAGCTGCAGCATGAACGGGACGTTCTCCAGCAGCAGCCAGCGCGGGCCGCGGCGGCGGCGGACCAGGCGGAAGATCTCGTCCACCAGGCCGGAGCGGGAGCCGGAGATACCGGCCGTGCGGCCTGCCTGGGAGAGATCCTGGCAGGGGAAACCGGCCGCCACCAGCTCGGTTCCCGGCGGGAGGGAGCGCAGGCGGGTGACGTCGGGGTGGACGGGGATGCCGGGGAAGCGGGCTTCCAGCACCGCGCGCGCACCCGCATCGATCTCGCAGAGCAGTTCCGTTTGCCAGCCACTCGCGGACAAGCCGAGCTCGAGTCCGCCGATACCGGCGAAGAGCCCCACCATCCGCATGGACATATATATTGCCCGGCTGGCCGCGGGCGCCGAACAGGGGCGTGGTGGGGCAGGGGTGGTGTGGCGGAAATTCGGTTGGCGGGGGAGGCGTCCGGTGCCACTCTGGAAGGCCGGAGCCTGTGCCCGTCCTTTCACCCGCTCACCCCGCCGCGTCGGCGGCTGCCGTGGTGCGGACGGCCCCGAACATCGAGGGGGAACCTTGTCCGTCGTGCTCGATCCCGCCGCCGAGCGAATACCCGCGCCGCCGGTCCCGGCGAAACCGGGGGGCCGGACCGGTGCGCTGCGCCGGTTCCTGCCGTACCTGCGCCCGCACCGCGATCGGATCGCGGCGGCGACGGCGCTCGCCATCCTCGCCATGCTGACCGAGATCGTGATCCCGCTGCTGATCGCCCGGATCATCGACGGGCCGATCGCGGGCGGCGACTACGGCTCGGCGATCCCGCTGATCGGGGTGGTGCTGCTGCTGGGGGTGCTGCAGGCGCTCGGCACCTGGGGCAGGCGCCGGATGGTGGCGCGGCCCGCCGCCGAGTTCGAGGTCGCCATGCGCGCGAAGATCTTCGGCAAGCTGCAGCGGCTCGCCATCGGCAACCACGACGCCTGGGAGTCCGGCCAGCTGCTCTCCCGCGCGGTGGACGACCTCGGCACGCTGCGCCGCTTCGTCGGCTTCGCCGGGCCGTTCCTGGTGCTGCACGCGGTGATCGTGCCGGTGGGGCTGCTGGTGCTGTGGTTCCTGATTCCGCCGCTCGGCGCCGCCTTCACCGTGCTCGCCGTCCCGGTGGTCGCCGTCTGCTACCGCTTCGTGCAGCGCTACGAGGTGGCGTCGCGGCGCTCGCAGGATCAGAGCGGCGACCTGGCCACCATCGCGGAGGAGTCGGCGCAGGGCATCCGGGTGCTCAAGGCGTTCGGGCGCGGGCCGTTCCTGGCTGCCCGGTTCGTGCGGCAGGCGCGGGAGCTGCGCGGCACCGAGCTGGTCAAGGTACGGCTGGACGCCACGCTGTGGTCGACCATGATCGGGCTGCCACAGCTCGCCATCGTCTTCGCGCTCGGCTACGGCGGCTACGCGGTGGTGCACGGCCAGATGTCGCTCGGCACGCTGGTCGCCGGCATCACGCTCGCCACCTTCCTGCAGTGGCCGATCATCTGGACCGGCTTCCTGCTCTCCGAGCTCAACGACGCCAGCACCGCGTCCGACCGGTACTGGGAGATCCAGGACATCCCGCTGGACATCACCGACCCGCCCGACCCCGACCCGCTGCCCACCGCGGTCCGCGGCGAGCTGCGGCTGGAGCACGTGCGCTTCGCCTTCCCCGGCGCGGGCACCGAGGTGCTGCGCGACGTCACGCTGCACGTGCGCCCCGGAGAGACGGTCGCGCTGGTCGGCGCCATCGGCAGCGGCAAGACCGCGCTGCTCAACCTCATCCCGCGGCTCTACGACATCACCGGCGGATCCCTGACCGTCGACGGCGTCGAGGTCTCCCGGCTGCGCCTGGCCGACCTGCGCACCGTGGTCACCGCCGCCTTCGAGGAGCCGGTGCTCTTCTCCGCGAGCGTCAGGGAGAACGTCGCGCTCGGCGAGCCGGAGGCCACCGACGCCGACGTGCGCGCCGCGCTGGAGATCGCCCAGGCCACCGAGTTCGTGGAGCGGCTGCCGTGGGGGCTGGACACCAGGATCGGCGAGCAGGGGCTCAGCCTCTCCGGCGGCCAGCGGCAGCGGCTGGCGCTGGCCAGGGCGGTGCTCGGTGCCCGCGCCGGGGGCAGCGCGGGCCGGGTGCTCGTGCTAGACGACCCGCTCTCCGCGCTCGACGTGGCGACCGAGGAGCGGGTGCAGGCCCGGCTGCGCAGCGTGCTGGCCGGGGCCACCACCCTGCTGGTCGCGCACCGGCCCTCCACCGCGGCGCTGGCCGACCGGGTCGCGCTGCTCGCGGACGGCCGGATCGTCGCCGAGGGCACACACGACCGGTTGCTGCGCACCAGCACCAGCTACCGCGAGCTCATGGGAGGCGCGTGATGGAGACGACCACCGATGACCGGAAGGACACCGACCCCGCCGACTGGCGCGGCATCGCCAACGAGGACGGCGAGGTCACCCAGACCGGCAACCTGGTGCTCGCCGCCCGCTCCCGCCGGCTGCTGCTCGACCTGGTGCGGCCGTACCGGGCCAGGGCCGCGGTCGTGCTCGCGCTCATCGTGGGAGACAACGCGCTGAAGGTCTCCGGGCCGCTCTTCATCGCCTACGGCCTGGACAGCGGGCTGGCCGCGGCCGGGCGCGGGGACTGGCTGCCGCTCACGCTGACCGTGGCCGGGTTCGCCGCGGTGACCCTGCTCAGCATGCTGACCACGCTGGTCTTCCTGCGGATCTCCGGCACGCTCAGCCAGAGCGTGCTCTTCGACCTGCGCGGGCGGCTCTTCGCGCACGTGCAGCGGCTGAGCGTGGAGTTCCACGAGAAGTACACCTCGGGCAAGGTCATCTCCCGGCTCACCGGCGATATCGAGACGCTGCAGGAGCTGCTGGAGGGGGCGCTGAACCAGGCGCTCGGCGCCATGCTCTCGGTGGTCACCATCGCCGCGCTGCTCATCTACCTGGACGCCGGGCTCGCGGTGATCGTGCTGGTGGGCTTCGTGCCGCTGGCGCTGGTCACCCGGTGGGCGCAGCGCAGGCAGCGGGCCGGGTACCGGCGCACCAGGGTGGCGATCGCCCGGGTGGTGGTGCACTTCGTGGAGACCATGGGCGGGATCCGCGCGGTGCAGGCCTTCCGCCGGGAGGGGCGCAACCACGCGGTGCTCGCGGCCGAGGACAGCGAGTTCCGGGAGGCCAATGTCGCGGCCGCCTTCGGCATGAGCGACTACACCGGCCTGACCAGGCTGCTCGGCAACCTGACCACGGTGATCGTGCTCTCGGTCGGCGCCTGGCAGGTGATCGAGGGCAACCTCGCGGTCGGCGTGCTCGCCGCCTACCTGCTCTACCTCAACGAGTTCTACGGCCCGCTGGACGAGCTGGCGCAGGTATTCAACGCCTACCAGTCCGCCGCGGCCGCGCTGGAGAAGATCTCCGGCGTGCTGGAGGAGGAGCCCTCGGTGCCGGAGCCGCGCGACCCGGTGCCGCTGCGGCACCCGGCGGGCGCGCTCCGCATGGAGGCGGTGTGGTTCGACTACGCCGGGAAGCAGGGTGGCGCGCCGGTGCTGCCCGAGTTCGACCTGGAGATCCCGGCCGGGCAGGTGATCGCGCTGGTCGGCGCCACCGGGGCGGGGAAGTCGACGCTGGTGAAGCTGCTCACCCGGTTCTACGACCCGAGCGGCGGCACGGTCCGGCTGGACGGCATCGACCTGCGCCGGATCGCCGATGCCGAGCTGCGCCGGGCCGTGGTCATGGTCACCCAGGAGGCGTACCTCTTCGCCGGGTCGATCGCGGACAATATCCGGCTCGGCCGGCCGGAGGCCACCGATGCCGAGGTCGCGGCGGCCGCCGCGGCGGTGGGGCTCGACCCCTTTCTCGCCACGCTGCCGGACGGGCTCGGCACCGACGTGCGCAAGCGCGGCGGCCGGCTCTCCGCCGGGCAGCGGCAGCTGGTCGCCTTCGCCCGGGTGTTCCTGGCCGATCCCGCCGTCATCGTGCTGGACGAGGCCACCTCCAACCTGGACATCCCGAGCGAGCGGCTGGTGCAGGAGGCGCTCGAGCGGGTGCTGCGCGACCGCACCGCGGTGATCATCGCGCACCGGCTCTCCACGGTCTCGATCGCCGACCGGGTGCTGGTGCTGGAGGCGGGCCGGATCGTCGAGGACGGCGCCCCGGCGGAGCTGGTCGCCGGCGCCGGGCGGTTCGCCGGGCTGCACGCGGCATGGCGGGAGACGCTGGTGTGATGCGGCCGACTGCCCCGCGTCGCTTACCGTAGAAGGGTGACGAACCCAGCCCCAGGACCCGAAAGCCAACCGGAGGAATCCCGGTGGCCGGCGATTCTCACGTGGCGTGCCCACAACGGGATGCGCATGGAGTCCGTGCGCGTGACGCTCAATGGGAACCGCATCCGTGCCACCGGCCGCATGATCGGCGGCGCCTGCGCCGACCACCCGGCCTTCAGCGCCTCGTACGACCTGGTCACCGATGAGAACGGCGCCACCAAGCGGCTCTCGCTGCGCACCACGACCGGCGTCGGGGAGCGGCACGCCTCGATCGCGCGGGACAACGAGAACTACTGGCTCGTCGACGCGGGCGGCAGCCACGTGCGCGCCACCTTCGCCGGCGCGCTCGACGTGGACGTGGTGCTCAGCCCGTTCTTCAATACGCTGCCGATTCGCCGTTTCGGTCTGCAGCACGCGGTGGAGGATGTGCAGGTGCCGGTCGTGTACGTCCGGCTGCCCGATCTGCTGGTGCAGGAGGCGAACCTGGTCTACAGCAGCGCCGCCGACGGGATCAGCGTGCTCTCGCCGGTGTCGAGTGCCACCGTCACGGTGGACGAGGACGGGTTCCTGCTCGACTACCCGGGGCTGGCGCGGCGGGTCTGAGTTCCGCCCGCGCCGTGACGTCGTGTGCTCGGCCTGCCCTCAGCTCGGCGGCCGGTCGGTCCGGTTGCTGCCCGCGCGCGGTTCCACCTCAGTCGAGGGCGATGAGGACCGCGCCGCGGCGGCCCGCCTCGCGGAGCGTTTCCAGCCAGCCCGGTGCGCCGGGCACGACACCCGCGATGGTCTCCGGGCGCTGCTCCTCGTAGCGGCGCCGGGCGGCGTGCCCGGCTTCGGCGAGCGCGGCCAGTGAGCCGTCGTCCAGGGCGCGGCGGGCCGCGGTGAGGACCGCCAGCGTCTCGTCCAGCACCGCGCGCAGCGCCTCGGCATTCGGCTCGCAGATGGCGCGGACCAGGTCCGGTGCGGTCCCGGCCACCCGCGTTCCGTCCCGGAACGACCCCGCCGCCAGCCCCAGCGCGAGCGCCCCGCCCTCGGCCCCGGCCCGCGCCAGCGCCTCGGCCAGCACGTGCGGCAGGTGCGAGATCCGCGCGACGGCGGCATCGTGCTCGGCGGCGGTCACCGGCACCACCCGGGAGCCGCAGTCGAGCGCGAGCCGCGCCACCCGCCGCCACACCGCGGGGTCGGTGCCGTCGTCCACGGTGACCGCCCACGCCGCGCCGCGGAACAGGTCGGCGCCACCCGCCGCCCACCCGGACTCCGCCGTCCCCGCCATGGGGTGCCCGCCGACGAACCGCGCCGCCAGCCCGTGCGCCCGCACCGCCGCCGCCACCGGCGCCTTCACACTCACCACATCGGTCAGCGCGCAGCCGGGGGCATGCGCCGCCACCTGCGCGAGCACCGCGTCCAGCGCGGGCATCGGCACCGCGAGCACCACCAGCGCATCGGCCGCGGCCGCCCGGCGCAGCGCGGCGGGAAGGTCGGTGCCGACTTCGAATCCGTCCGCGTGCGCGGAGATCTCGGAGCGGTTGTAGCCGAAAGCTTCCCACCCGGCCGCGGCCGCCGCCCGGAGCAGGGAACCACCGATCAGCCCGGTGCCGAGCACACACAGGGGCGCGGGGCGGCTGGCTGTCATCGGTTCGGAGTTCTCCTACGACTTCAACAATTGAGCTCGGGCAGACTACCGTGGCGGCCATGGCAGCACAGCGCTCGGGCACGAACGGAGCGGCGTCGGACGATTACGACGACGTCGAAGGGTTCGCCGTGGCAGTTGTACGTGAAGAGGGTAAATGGCGGTGTAGCCCGCTGAGCAACGCCGCGCTCGGCGATCTCGTCGCTGCCGAGACCGAGTTGAAGGCGCTGCGCAGCTCGGGCGCGGTGTTCGGGCTACTGGACGTGGACGACGAATTCTTCGTCGTGGTGCGCCCCGCGCCGAGCGGCACCCGGCTGCTGGTCTCCGACGCCACCGCCGCCATCGACTACGACATCGCCGCCGACGTGCTGGAGGCGCTCAACCTCGAGGTCCCCGACATCGACCCGGACGACCTCGACGACGTGGAGCCGTGGGAGGAGGGCGATCTCGGCGTGCTCGCCGACCTCGGCCTGCCCGAGCCGGTGCTCAGCGTCATCCTGGCCGAGACCGACCTCTACCCGGACGAGCAGCTCGGCATGATCGCGCAGCGGCTCGGCTTCGCCGACGAGTTCGCCGCGGTGCTCGACAAACTGCCGCACTGAGGTGCGGGCCGACGCCGAGCTCATGCGGGCGGCGCTGGCCGCGGCGGGCGCGGCCGGGCCGCGCGACGTCCCGATCGGCGCCGTCGTCTTCGCCGCCGACGGCCGCGAGCTGGCCCGCGCCGCCAATGCCCGGGAGGAGCTCGGCGACCCCACCGCGCACGCCGAGATCCTCGCCCTGCGCCGGGCCGCCGCGGCGCACGGCGACGGCTGGCGGCTCGGCGGCGCCACGCTCGTCGTCACCGTCGAGCCCTGCACCATGTGCGCGGGCGCGCTCGTCCTGGCCCGGGTGGCCCGCGTCGTCTTCGGCGCCTGGGAGCCGAAGACCGGCGCCGTCGGCTCGCTCTGGGACGTCGTCCGCGACCGCCGCCTGAACCACCGCCCCGAGGTGCGCGGCGGCGTCCTGGAAGCCGACTGCGCCGCGCTCCTCGACCGATTCTTCCGCGAACACCGCTGACCAGCCGTTTCGGCGATCCGAGGCCATCCGTGTATGGTTGTCGGCGGTGGCGTGTCCGAGCGGCCTAAGGAGCACGCCTCGAAAGCGTGTGAGGGGTAACCCCCCTCCGAGGGTTCAAATCCCTCCGCCACCGCCACAGCCCTTCACCTGATACATCCAGGTGGAGGGCTTTTTCGTGTTCCGGGCGCGGCGCAGTGGGTTCTTCCGTCCATCCCCCTTACGCTGACAGCACCGGACATTGCCCCCGCCGCTGGATAGAACGCCGGACAGTGGGTATTCGCGCGGATAGATCTTGCGGGAAGGAACGCGAAGCATGATGCGCCGCACGACGATCCGCACTGAACGATGCGCGAGAGAAACATGAGAATCGGAAGTGTCATTGTCCTGGTCTGGCTGATCATCGGCATCATCGCCGCCGCTCAGCGCGATTACTTCGACAGCGGCCCGGTGAACTGCGCCGGGTTCGGCACGATCGCGGTCACCGTGATCGCCGGCCCGCTGAACTACCTGGGTGTGAACCCGAAGATCGATGACTGCAATGTGCCGCAGCCGAGCCCGTAGCGGGCCGGCGCTACCCATCGGGTAGCCGCGAATCGGGGCCCGGGTGTGGCGGCATCCGGGTTCTCGGGGAAGACAGCGCCCGGCAGGTGGAGAGCTCCTTCGGCATCCACCGGCCGGGCGCTGTCATGTGCGCGGGGCGCCGCGATCGAAAGGACAGCGGCCCCGCACCCGGGACCGGGTGCGGGGCCGCTGCGCGCTGTGCGGGTCAGGAGACCGTGGCGGGCTCCTTCTGCTCCGCCTCGGTGTGCTGCTCGCGCAGCGCGGCGAGCTTGGCGCCCTCGACATCGATATCCGGCAGGATCCGATCCAGCCAGGCAGGCATCCACCAGGCCCACTTGCCGAGCAGCGCGAGCAGCGACGGGATCACGATCATCCGCACCACGAAGGCGTCGAACAGCACGCCCGCGGCCAGCGCGAAGCCCATGGACTTCACCACCGCGTTCGACTCCAGCATGAAGGAGCCGAAGACCGAGATCATGATGATCGCCGCGGCGGTGACCACCCGCGCGCCGTGGTGGTAGCCGCTGATCATGGCGTCGACCGGCGACTTGCCGTGCACGTACTCCTCGCGCATCCGGGTGACCAGGAAGACCTGGTAGTCCATGGCCAGGCCGAAGACCAGGCCGATGAGCATGATCGGCAGGAAGCTGACGATCGGCCCCGGATCCTCGATCAGCCCGAGCGCGCCCTCCTGGAAGATCAGCACCGTCGCGCCGAAGGTGGCCGCCATGGAGAGCAGGAAGCCGAGCGCCGCGGTGAGCGGCACCAGGATCGAGCGGAACACCAGGATCAGCAGCACGAACGCGGCGCCGGCCACGATCGCCAGGTACGGCGCGATCTTGCTGAGCAGCACGTGGTCGATATCGGCGTAGATGGCGGTGGAGCCGGTGATGCCGTACTCCATGCCGTACTCGCTCTTCAGCTCGGCCTCGGCGTCCCTGGCCTCGGCGACCAGATCCTTGGTGCCCTGGTCGTTCGGGCCCGCCTTCGGCACACCGTCGATGAGCGCGCCGAGGCCGTCCTGGCTGCGCTGCGGCGCGGTCACGTAGTCCATGCCCGCGTAGGAGCCGAGCCGCTCCTGCAGCGCGGTCAGCGCGGCGTCGCGGCGCTCGGCCGGGACGTTCTCCAGGTCGACGGCGACATTGAGGATGCCGTTGCTGCCCTCGCCGAAGCCCTCGGTGCGCAGCTCGTACGCCTTCCGCACGGTGGTGTCGCGCGGCATGCTGTCCTCGCCGGGCAGCCCGAGCTGGAGCCCGGCCGCGGGGGCGGCGAGCGCGCCGAGCAGCACCACGCTGAGCAGCAGCGTCACCGCGGGCGCCTTCGCGATCACCCGGGCGATCCTGGTGCCGACGGTGACCACCGACTCGTCGTCGGTGTCGTGCTTGGCCACGAACGGCAGCTTCGGCTTGAAGAGGAAGCGGCCGAAGGCGCCGAGCAGCGCTGGCATCAGGGTGATGGCGGTGAGCACGGCGAAGGCCGCGGCGATGGCGCCGCCGAGCCCCATGAAGGTCAGGAAGCGGACGCCGACGATGCTCAGCCCGGCCAGCGCGATGATCACGGTGAGCCCGGCGAAGACCACGGCGGAGCCGGCGGTGCCGAGCGCGGTCCCGGCCGCGTCCTCCGGCGAATCCTGCGCGCCGATCTCGTGTTTGTAGCGGGACACGATGAAGAGCGCGTAGTCGATGGAGAGCGCGATGCCGATCATCGAGGCCAGGAAGACGGTGAAGGTCGGCATGGCGATGAAGTTGGTGCCGACCATGATCAGCGAGGTCGCGGCGCCCAGCCCGACCAGCGCGGTGAGGATCGGCACGAAGGCCGCCACGATCGCGCCGAAGGCCACGATCATCACCACCAGTGCCACCGCCATGCCGATCAGCTCGGACTTGCCGCTCGGCATCTCCGGTTCCTGCGCGATGGAGCCGCTCAGCTCGACCGCCAGCCCGGCATTGCGCGCCTCGTTGGCGACGTCGTAGGCGGCGGTGCGATCGTCGGCGGTGACATCGGCGAACTTGGCGATGCCGAAGGGCACGCTCAGGATGGCGACCGAGTCCGGGTTCGCCGCGTTGAGCACGTTCAGCGGCGCCGAGCTGCACTTCGAGGGATCCCGGTCGGTGAGGCAGCCCAGCTGCTCGGCGGCCTCGATCGGGTCGACCAGCGGCTTGGCGTGGTCGACGATCGGGAGTTCGTTCAGCTTGGCGATGAACGCCTCCACCGCGGCCCGGTTCGCCGGGTCGGTGAGCTTCTGCCCCTCCGGCGCGCCGATCACGTAGGTGCCGGTGACGGCGTCGAAGTCGAAGGCGGCCGAGGCGCCGGGGAAGTGCTTGTCCAGAATCTCGGTGGCCCGCTCCGAGGGCAGGCCGGGCAGGCTGAAGTCGTCGGTCATCGGTTTGCTCAGCGCGTTGCCGACCCCGGCGAGCAGGACGAGCAGGATGAGCCAGACCGGAAGCACTATCCATTTACGGCGGAAAGCGAACTTTCCCCACCGGTAGAGAAGTACGGACACGAGGTATCTCCTGACGATGACTGGGCGCGCTGAGTCGAGCGGTGGGAACAGCACCGGTGTAGACAGCACCCGCGGGGCCGTGCGCGGCCCCGCCTCCACAAAACGCTCTCTGCCTACCGTGCGGTAGGTAGACTAACCGCCGGTCGACGGCTGGGACAACACCGTCGCCGCGGGGTACCTGCACCGTGTACCCAGGCAGGAAAGGACCGAACACATGCCGAGCCGCAGCCCGGCTGCCGCCGTATCCGCTGGTGGCAGCACCAAAGACGCGATTCGCGATGCCGCGCTCGACCTCTTCGCGGCCAAGGGCTTCGAGCAGACGAGCCTCCGCGAGGTCGCCGATGTGGTGGGAATCACCAAGGCGTCCCTCTACTATCACTACGCCTCCAAGCAGGATCTGCTAGGAGCGATCATCGATCCGATCATCGAGCACATGCGCGCGATGGCCACCGAGATCGAGACCGTGGTCTGGTCCGGGGCGAGCGTGCGCACCGTGCTGCGCGACTACCTGCGCGGCATCGTCCGGCACCGGCACGCGGGGGTACTGCTGCTGCGCGACGCGGTGGCCATCATCAACGCCCTCAACGACCGCTACCCGGACTGGATCGCCAGCAGCAATCGGATCCGGGAGTGGCTGGCCGGGCCCGCGCCCACCGACGAGTCGACGCTGCGCGCCGCCGCCGCGCTGGAGGTGATCACGGTGGCGCTGGTGAGCTCGGAGTACGTGCCCGGCGCCTCGGAGGAGCTGGTGGAGCACCTGCTGCTGGACTGCGCCGTGACGGTGCTCGGTGGCCTCGCCGATCGGTGAGACGTTCCGGCGCGGGCGGATTCGGTCCGTGCGGCGCGTAGATTCTCCGGTGTCCACCGTGATACCGGGAGTCTTCCGATCGCCGAGTCCAGGAGCTTAGCCGTGCACATCACCGCGAGGGTCGACTACGCGGTACGAACGCTGCTCGAGATCGCGCGCGGCCAGGCGGCGGGGTCGGTGAAGGCGGATGCCATCGCCACCGCGCAGCAGATTCCGCCGAAGGTGCTGGAGACGGTGCTCGGCGAGCTGCGCCGCGGCGACCTGGTGACCAGCAGGCGCGGCCCGGACGGCGGGTACCGGCTGGCCCGCCCGGCGGCGGAGATCACGGTGGCCGACGTCATCCGCGCGGTGGAGAGCCCGCTCGCCTCGGTGCGCGGGCAGCGGCCGGAGGACGTGCGGTACGGGGGCGCGGCCGAGCCGCTGCAAAAGGTCTGGATCGCCTTGCGCGTCAACATCAGAGCGGTGCTGGAGAACGTCTCCATCTCCGATATCGCCGCCGACGAGCTGCCCGGCTTCGTGGTTTCGCTGACAGCTGATCCCGGCGCCTGGGCGCGGCGCCGAAAAGCCGGCGACGGCGTACCCGGCACCCGGTAGCCTCCACACATCATGTTGATCGGACTGCTTCGCACCCGTCTCCACCCCTACCGCAGGCAGCTCGCCGCGGTGGTGGTGCTCCAGCTGATCTCGGTCATCGCCATGCTCTACCTGCCGAGCCTGAACGCGGAGCTGATCGACAACGGCGTCACCAAGGGCGACATCGGCTACATCTGGACCACCGGGCTGTGGATGCTCGCCGTCTCCGGCGTGCAGATCCTGGCCTCCGCGACCTCGGTGTACTTCGCCGCGCAGGCGGCGATGGGCGCGGGCCGGGATATGCGCGGCGCGCTGCTGCACCGGGTCGGCACCTTCAGCGCGCGCGAGGTCGGGCAGTTCGGCGCGCCCTCGCTGATCACCAGGAACACCAATGACGTGCAGCAGGTTCAGCTGCTGGTGGTGATGTCGGCGACCATCCTGGTGATGGCGCCGATCATGTGCGTCGGCGGCATCATCATGGCGCTGCGCGAGGATCTCGGGCTCTCCTGGCTGCTGCTCGTCGCGGTGCCGGCGCTCGGCATCTCGATGGGCGTGATCGTGGCCTTCATGGTGCCCGGGTTCCGGCAGATGCAGGAGCGCATCGACCAGGTGAACCGGGTGCTGCGCGAGCAGATCACCGGCATCAGGGTGGTGCGCGCCTTCGTCAGGGAGCGGCGGGAGACCGCGCGCTTCGAGGTGGCCAACGACCTGCTCACCGCGGCCTCGCTGCGGGTCGGGCGGCTGATGGCGCTGATGTTCCCGACGGTCATGCTGATCAGCAATCTGACCGCGGTCGGGGTGATCTGGTTCGGCGGGCACGCGGTGGATTCCGGCGCCATGCAGATCGGCTCGCTGACCGCGCTGCTCTCCTACATCATGCAGATCCTGATGGCGGTCATGATGGCCTCGTTCCTGGCCATGATGGCGCCGCGCGCCGCGGTCTCGGCGGATCGCATCGGGGCGGTGCTCGGCACCGAGTCGTCGGTGCGGGAGCCGGAGGCGGCGGTGTCGTTCCGGGAGAGCCCGGCCACGATCGAGTTCCGCGATGCCGAGTTCGCCTTCCCCGGCGCGGAGAAGCCGGTGCTGTGCGGGGTCCGGTTCCGGGTGGCGCCGGGCAGCACCACCGCCGTCGTCGGCTCCACCGGCTCGGGCAAGACCACGCTGGTCAACCTGATTCCGCGGCTCATCGATGTCACCGCGGGGGCGGTGCTGGTGGGCGGCGTCGACGTCAGGGAGCTGGCGCTCACCGAGCTGCGCGAGCGGATCGGGCTGGTGCCGCAGAAGGCGTACCTCTTCTCCGGCACGGTCGCGGAGAACCTGCGCTACGGCAAGCCGGACGCCACCGAGGACGAGCTCTGGCACGCCCTCGAGGTGGCCCAGGCCGCCGACTTCGTGCGCGAGATGCCGCAGGGGCTGGCGACGCCGATCGCGCAGGGCGGCACCACCGTCTCCGGCGGGCAGCGGCAGCGGCTCGCCATCGCGCGGGCGCTGGTGCGCGAGCCGAAGGTGTACCTCTTCGACGACTCGTTCTCCGCGCTCGACGTCGCCACCGACGCCAGGCTGCGCGGTGCGCTGCGCCCGGAGACCGCCGACGCCGCGGTGATCATCGTGGCCCAGCGGGTGACGACGATCCGCGACGCCGATCAGATCGTGGTGCTGGAGGACGGCGCGATGGCCGGGATCGGCACCCACGAGGAGCTGCTCCGGGACTGCGCGGAGTACCGGGAGATCGTGGAGAGCCAGCTCTCCGCCCAGGAGGCGCTGTGACCAGGCCGATGGCGGTGCCGGGGGCGCCGGAGACCAAGGCGAAATCGTTCAAGCCGTCGCTGAAGCGGCTGCTCGGGCGGCTCGGGCCGCACCGCGTGCTGGTCGGCACCATCGTGACGCTGGTGATCGTCTCCGTGGTGCTGAACACCCTCGGCCCGTACATCCTGGGCCGGGCGACCAACCTGATCTTCGACGGCGTGGTCGGCAAGAACCTGCCCTTCCCGCCCGGCACCACGCGGGACGAGGCGATCGCGCAGGTGCGGGCGAGCGGCCAGGGCACCTTCGCCGACCTGCTCGGCGGGATGAACGCGGTGCCCGGCGTCGGCGTGGACTTCGACGCCGTCGGCCGCGTCCTGTTGCTGGTGCTCGCGCTCTACATCGGCGCGGCGATCTTCGGCTGGCTGCAGGCATTCCTGCTGAACCTGGTGATCAACCGGACCGTCAAGCAGCTCCGCGCCGACGTGGAGGACAAGATCCACCGGCTCCCGCTGCGCTACTTCGACTCGGCGCCGCGCGGCGACGTGCTGAGCCGGGTCACCAATGACGTCGACAATGTCTCGCAGAGCCTGCAGCAGACCATGAGCCAGCTGCTCACCTCGGTCTTCTCGGTGCTCGGCATCCTGGTCATGATGTTCTGGATCTCGCCGCTGCTCGCGGTGATCGCGCTGCTCACGGTGCCGGCCGCGGTCGCGGTGACGGCCCAGATTGCCAAGCGCTCCAAGCCGCACTTCGTGGACCAGTGGAAGTACACCGGCATGGTGAACGCCCAGGTCGAGGAGGCGTACACCGGCCACGAGATCGTCACCGCCTTCGGCCGGGTGGCCGAGGTGGGCGCGGAGTTCGACAAGCGCAACGAGCAGCTCTACCAGTCCAGCTTCAAGGCGCAGTTCATCTCCGGGCTGATCATGCCGGCGATCATGTTCCTCGGGAACATCAACTTCGTGCTGGTCGCGCTGGTGGGCGGGTTGCGGGTGGCGACAGGCAACCTGTCGCTCGGCGACGTGCAGGCCTTCATCCAGTACTCGCGGCAGTTCAGCCAGCCGCTCACGCAGATCGGCGCCATGGCGAACCTGCTGCAGTCCGGGGTCGCCTCGGCGGAGCGGATCTTCGAGATCCTGGACGCCGAGGAGCAGGGCAAGGACCCGGTGGATTTCGCCGAGCAGGGCGCGGGCAGGGGCCGCGTGGAGTTCGATCGGGTGTCGTTCGGGTACGACCCGGCGACGCCGGTGCTGGAGGAGCTCTCGCTGGTCGCCGAGCCGGGCCACGTGGTCGCCATCGTCGGCCCGACCGGCGCGGGCAAGACCACGCTGGTCAACCTGCTCATGCGGTTCTACGAGCTGGATTCCGGCGCCATCCGGATCGACGGCACCGACATCACCGCCATGAGCCGCGACGCGCTGCGCGACCGGATGGGCATGGTGCTCCAGGACACCTGGCTGTTCTTCGGCACCATCCGGGAGAACATCGCCTACGGCAACGAGCACGCCACCGAGGAGGAGATCCTCGCGGCCGCCCGCGCCGCCTACGTGGACCGCTTCGTGCACGCGCTGCCGGAGGGGTACGACACCGTCATCGACGAGGAGGGGTCGGGGGTGAGCGCGGGCGAGAAGCAGCTCATCACCATCGCGCGGGCCTTCCTCGCCAAGCCGTCGATCCTGATCCTGGACGAGGCGACCAGCTCGGTCGACACCCGCACCGAGCTGCTGGTGCAGCAGGCCACCGCGGCGCTGCGCCGGGACCGCACCAGCTTCGTGATCGCGCACCGGCTCTCCACCATCAGGGACGCCGACCTGATCGTGGTGATGGAGCAGGGCACCATCGTGGAGCAGGGCGCGCACCACGAGCTGCTGGAGCGCCGCGGCGCCTACTACCGGCTCTACAACGCCCAGTTCGCGGCGGCCACCGCGCAGGCGTGACCGGGGCGCCTGCGAGGATGGGCGGCGTGGCTGCCGACTTCTCGTTCCGCATCGACGCCCGGCTGCCGGGGCGGCACGGGCGCGCCGGGGTGATCTCGACCCCGCACGGTGCGATCGCCACCCCCGCCTTCGTCCCGGTCGGCACCAAGGCGACGGTCAAGGCGGTGCTGCCGGAGACCATGGCCGAGCTGGGGTCGCAGGCGCTGCTGGCCAATGCGTACCACCTCTACCTGCAACCCGGCCCCGACATCGTGGACGAGGCGGGCGGGCTCGGCGCCTTCATGAACTGGCCCGGCCCCACCTTCACCGACAGCGGCGGGTTCCAGGTGATGTCGCTGGGCGCCGGGTTCAAGAAGGTGCTCGCCATGGAGGCGGTCACCGTGCAGAGCGACGACGTGATCGCGCCGGGCAAGGAGCGGCTCGCCACCGTGGACGAGGAGGGCGTCACCTTCCGCTCGCACCTGGACGGCTCGGCGCACCGCTTCACCCCCGAGGTCTCCATCGGGATCCAGCACCAGCTCGGCGCCGACATCATGTTCGCCTTCGACGAGCTGACCACGCTGCTCAACACCCGGCGCTACCAGGAGGAGGCGCTGGCCCGCACGCACCGCTGGGCGCAGCGCTGCCTGGACGAGCACGAGAAGCTCACCGCGCAGCGCGCGCACCGGCCCTACCAGGCGCTCTTCGGCGTGATCCAGGGCGCGCAGTACGAGGACCTGCGGCGCAAGGCGTGCCGCGAGCTGGCCGCGCTGCGCGGCGCGGAGGGGTCGGGGTTCGACGGGTACGGCATCGGCGGCGCGCTGGAGAAGGCGAGGCTCGGCGCCATCGTCGGCTGGTGCTGCGACGAGCTGCCCGAGGAGCGGCCGCGGCACATGCTCGGGATCAGCGAGCCGGAGGATCTCTTCGCGGCGGTGGCGAACGGCGCCGACACCTTCGACTGCGTGAACCCGTCGCGGGTGGCGCGCAATGCCGCCGTCTACCACCCGGACGGCCGCTACAACATCAACACCAGCCGCTTCCGCCGCGACTTCACCCCCATCGACGACGAGTGCGACTGCTACACCTGCGCGCACTACACCAGGGCGTACCTGCACCACCTCTTCAAGGCCAAGGAGATGCTGGCCGCCACGCTCTGCACGGTGCACAACGAGCGTTTCACCGTGCGGCTGCTCGACCGGATCCGGGCGAGCATCGTCGACGGCAGCTTCGACGCCTTCCGCGCGGAGACGCTGGGCCGGT
Source organism: Nocardia sp. NPDC050697 (assembly GCF_040654395.1). Taxonomy (NCBI): domain Bacteria; kingdom Bacillati; phylum Actinomycetota; class Actinomycetes; order Mycobacteriales; family Nocardiaceae; genus Nocardia; species Nocardia sp. NPDC050697. Next base: position 13,015 of record NZ_JBFAHY010000002.1, on the reverse strand, counting down.
GGGGCACCGGGAGGGCGGCCACGAACTGAGCCGCCCTCGCGCGGCTCACTCCTCGACGGCGGGGCGCGAACGCGGCTCGTAGTCCTCGTGCTTCTTCAGCCAGGCGATCACCCGGTAGGTGATCGGCAGCACCAGCACCTCGCACAGCGTCTTCCAGAGGAAGCCGACCACCAGGTAGTTCACGAACTGCTGCCAGGTGTCGATGCCGATGGCACCGGCCGCGATGGCGCAGAAGAGCAGGGTGTCGGCGAACTCGCCGACCACGGTGGAGCCGATCAGCCGGGCCCACAGGAACCGCTCCTTGGTGCGCTCCTTGATCAGCACCAGCGTGACGGAGTTCAGCAGCTGCCCGACCAGGTACCCGGCCAGTCCGGCGAGCACCAGCCGCGGCGTGGTGCCGATGACGGTGCGGAACGCCTCCTGGTTCTCGTAGAACCCGGCGGCCGGCAGCCGGATGGCGATGGCGAAGCAGGCCACGGTGAGCAGCAGCGCGGTGAAGCCGTAGAGCACCGCGCGCCGGGTGGCGCGGAAGCCGTACACCTCGCTGAGCACGTCGCCGAGGATGTAGGCGAGCGGGAAGAGGAAGAAGGCGCCGTCGGTCGCGATCGGCAGGATCTGCACCGGTCCGAGCGTCAGCGACGAGCCGGCGAAGAACTCGACGCCCTTGGTGGCGCAGACGTTGGAGATGATCAGGGTGGTGGTGAAGAGCGCCACGATCGGGGTGTAGTAGCCCCGTGCCGCCTGGGCGAAAGCCGCGTGGGCGGGCACGGGGCGTCCAGACCCGTCGTGGTCGTCGAGCTTGGTGGAATCGGTCACGCGCCTCATCAAACCAGGTCGTGGAATACGCTGTAGCCATGACGAATCCCGGCGATTCCGACGAGTGGTGGAAGCAGTACGGCGGCCAGGGCGTGTCGCCGGATTCCGGCGCGCCGGGCTCGACGCCGCAGTACCCGACCCCCGACCAGCCCGGATACCCGTCGGCGCCGCAGCAACCCGAGCAGCAGTACGGCCAGCAGCAGCAGTACGGGCAGCCGCAGAGCCAGCCGCAGTACGGCCAGCCGTCGTACCCCAGCTACCCGCAGCAACCGGCCGCGCAGCCGTACGGCCAGCCGCAGCCGAACTACGGCAACCAGGGCTACGCGGGCGGTGCCTACCAGCCCTACGGCTACCAGCAGAACCAGGGCACCAACGGCCTCGCCATCGCCTCGCTGATCGTCTCGCTGGTCGGGCTCTGCACCTGCCTCGGCTCGATCGTCGGCATCGTGCTCGGCATCATGGCGCTGAACCAGATCAAGGAGCGCGGCGGCCAGGAGGGCCGCAATATGGCGCTGGCGGGCATCTGGATCGGCGCCGGCGGCATCGTGCTGACCATCGTGTACTTCGTGATCGTGCTCGTCGGGTCGGCCTGACCCGAGGAAACGCGCGAGGGGCGCCCCCCCCGCGGTGGGGGCGCCCCTCGTTCGTTCGGCTGTGGGCTACTGCCCGGTCTTGACGACCTGGGTGCCGCCGGCGAACTTGTCGTGCCAGCCCTGCCGGTTCGGGTCGTTCGAGATGGTGACCATGATGTAGATGATCAGGCCGAGCGAGATCAGGCCGCCGACGCAGGGGATCACGTTGGCGAGCATGAACAGGTTGCGCTTGACCGAGGTCTGCGGGTCGATCTTGGCGGCGCCGCCGGGGGCGAGCACCTTGAGGCCGAAGATCTTCTTGCCGAGCGTCGCGCCCTGCGAGGTCTCCAGCGCCACGAAGTAGGCGATGCCCGCGAGCGAGATCAGCAGCCCGGCGATGAACTGCCCGACGAAGTTGTCGTAGCCGATGAGCGCGGCGACGATGGCGACCGGGATGCCGACGATCAGGTTGTCGATGATCCGGGCCACGATGCGGATGCCGAGATCACCCGGCTGGCCGGGGCCGGTGTAACCCGGCTGCTGGCCGTACTGCTGGCCGGTCTGCGGGTACGGCTGCTGCTGCTGGCCGTACGGGTCCTGGCCGTACTGCGGCTGCTGCCCGTACTGGGGCTGCTGGCCGTACTGCGGCTGCTGCTGCTGACCGTACGGGTCCTGCCCGTACTGCGGCTGCTGCTGGCCGTACTGCTGGCCGCCGCCCTGCTGGGGGTATTGCTGGCCGCCGCCCTGCGGGTACTGCTGCCCGCCCTGCGGATACTGGTTGGGGTCGTACCCACCGCTCGTCATATGTATGTCCTCGTCCGTGATCAGTCGATCGGGTCGGGTGCTAACTTACGGACATTCCTTCGCTGGCGACAACCTATTCGGGTCCAGTGTCCAGGGATCGTGCGGCAACCGCGCGGGATCGAATCCGGCCAGCACAGCGGCCGGAGTGCGCCCGGTGAGCCCGAGCGAACCGGCCAGCACCGCGAAAACCCGCTCCGCCGAATCGCCGAGCGCACGGCGGTCGGCGAGCGTCACCGCCCCGTCCCGCTTGGCCAGCCGCTGCCCCGCCGGGTTGAGCACCAGCGGAACGTGGGCGTAGCGCGGCACCGGAAGCCCGAGCAGGGTGGCGAGATACGCCTGTCGCGGCGCGGAGGAGAGCAGGTCGTCGCCGCGCACCACCTGGTCGATTCCCTGTGCGCCGTCGTCGAGCACCACCGCGAGGTTGTAGGCGGGCACGCCGTCGCCGCGCAGCAGCACCACGTCGTCCACCACCCCGCGATAGCGGCCGTGCAGCTCGTCCACGATCTCGAAGTCGGTGACCTCGGCGCGCAGCCGGACCGCGGCGGGGCGCCCCGCGGCCAGGAACTCGGCGCGCTGGGCGGCGGTGAGCGCGCGGCAGGTGCCGGGGTAGGCGCCCTGCGGGGCGTGCGGCGCGGTCGCCGCCTGCTGGATCTCCCTGCGGGTGCAGAAGCATTCGTAGGTGCGCCCGGCGGCGGTGAGCCGCTCGACGGCGGCGCGGTACCGCGGCAGCCGCTCCGACTGCCGGACCACCGCGCCATCCCAGTCCAGGCCGATGGCGCGCAGATCCGCGAGCTGGCGCTCGGCGGCGCCGGCCCGCACCCGGTCCAGATCCTCCATCCGCAGCAGGAAGCGGCGGCCGGTGGAGCGGGCGAAGAGCCAGGCCAGGACGGCGGTGCGGAGGTTGCCGAGGTGCAGGTCGCCGGAGGGGCTGGGGGCGTAGCGCCCGGCGCCGGGGTCCGGTACGCCGGTCGGGTGCGCGGCGCCGGGTTCGGGTGTGCCGGTCGGGTGCGCGGCGCCGGGTTCGGGTGTGCCGGTCGGGTGCGCGGCGGCGGGCGTGCGAGTGGGCCGGGTCGGGCCGGGTTTCGGCTTGCTCATCGGCCGCGGAGGGCGGGGCGCAGTTCGCCGGGGGCGATCTCGGCGTCCGGCTCCAACCGGGCCACCAGCGCGCGGGCGTACTCGATCAACCGAGGCCGGTCGACACCGTGGTCACCGCCGGGTTCGGGCTCGTACCGCTCCAGCCGCTCGGCGGCGCGCAGCAGCAGCGTGCGCGCGCCCTTGGCATTGCCGCGCTGGATGTGCGTCAGCCCCACCGCGAGCTGGGCCAGCCCCTGCCAGAGCTGCCGCTCGGCGAAGGGGCCGTTCTTCCAGGCCGCCTCGAGCACCTCGTGCGCGTTGAAGGCGAGGCCGTCGTCGAGCAGCTCCTGCGCGTAGCCGAGGGTGCGGTCCGGCGGGAGCTCCAGGTCGTCCGGGATCCGCGGCACCCCGACGCTGCCCGGCGGCAGCGGCCGCCCGAAGCTGTCCCTCGGCCTGGCGCTGCGTGCCCTGCCCTCGGCATCTCGTTCGCGGTCGTGCATCCGTCCATCATCCACGGGGCGCCGTGTTGCCCGGTTCGGCCACCCGACGGGATTAAAAATGAACGATCACGAACAAATCACGCCGGGTTCGAATGTAGACTTCAAGTGTTGCTGGGGAATGGTCCGAGGTGCCCGGCAATGGTCGCGCAACATCCCGAACTCCACCGCTCGGCGCAGGAACGGAGTCGAATAGGTAAGCAGTGAGCAATTTTTCGGCGGACCTGCTACTGTCTAGCACGGGGCCGGCCCCGATCGAGGTGGTTCTCACCTAGGCGAACAGTGCGCTCGCGACGCACTGGGGATGTTCTACACCATCAACTAATTGACGTACCTGGGTTTTCGCCTGCGCGAAGCCCGGTGCCGTGAACGAACTCTGAATTGTCGTTCTCGACGCAGCAAAGGAGCTAGTGCCGTGGAGGTTGATACAACCGGCGCTGTGTGGCGGAAGAGTAGTTACAGTGGGCCCGACGGGAACTGTGTGGAAGTCGCATTCCTGGTCGACGGAAACGTAGCGGTCCGGGACAGCAAGGCCGATGGGCGCGGCCCGGTACTGGCCTTCGCCCGGGGCGAATGGAACACGTTCCTACTTGGGCTATCCGGTGCGGAATTCCGCCGCAGCTGATCCGGAAGGATTCGCGAGCGGAATGGTTGGCCCCGAGCCGGCGGGCTCGGGGCCTTCGCGCGTCCGGCGCCGATAGCCCGCGCTGGCACTCCGTACCGGCACCGGTAGCCTCTTCGCGATGGAATCGCTGGCGGCGCAGGACGCGACGATGTACTGGCTCTCGGCGCGCGGCCCCACCGATCTCTTCCTGCTCTACTGTTTCGCCGATACCGGACGCCCCGGCGCGGAACTGCGCGAATTCATCGCCCGCCGCAGCGCGCGCATCCCGGAACTGTCGGTTCGCCTGCGCCGGACCCCCGGCGACCTGAACCAGCCCTTCTGGACGCCCTCACAATTCCATTCAGAACAATTCCGGCAACATGAGATTCCCGATTCCGATTGGCACGGGGTGTCGCGGGCGCTCGGGGTGCTGCTCGGTAGCCGGGTCGAGGCCGCGGAGTTTCCGTGGCGGCTGCACGTCTTCCGTGGGGTACGGGGTGTCCCTGGAACGGGTGTCACCGATGCGCCTGCGCTCGTCGCGGTGCTGCAGGTGTCGCACGCGCTGGCCGACGGGCGGGCCGCGGCGGGGCTCGCACGGGCGCTCTTCGGGCCGGGGGAGCCGGTTTCCGGTGCACGTGCCGATGTGCGTGCGGGAGGGATGCTGCGCGCAGTCGCCGGGGCGGCGCTCTTCCCCTGGCGGATGGGGGCGACGGTGCTGCGCGGGGTCGCTGCGGCGCGGGCGGCCCGCGAGCTGGCGGCGCGCACCGAGGCCGGGGAGATCCCGCCGCCGGGGCCCGGGTTCGCGCCGGGGCCGCTGAACCCCGCCGCGCTGCCCGCCGGACACGTCGCGCGGGTGCTGGTGCTGCCCGCCGAGCGGCTGCGCGCGCCGGACCGCACCGTCACCGCGCTGGCGCTGACCGTCGTCTCGGTGGCGCTCGCGCGGTACCTCGCCGAGCGCGGGCAGCCGGTGCGGCGGCTCGGCGCGCAGGTGCCGGTGGCGATACCGGCGGGGGCGGGCGGGCGGAACAACTACCGGAGCGTCGGCGTCGAGCTGCACATCGGGGTGCCGGAGCTGCGGGAGCGTTCGGGGCTGATCGCCGCCGAGCTGGCCGCGCGGCGCACCCGCGCGGCGCACCCGCTGCTCCGGGCGCAGGACCGGGTGACCGCGGTGCTGCCCGCCGCGGTGCTGCGCCGGGATCTGGAGCGGTACCCGGTGGCCGCGGTGCCGGACGAGATCGCCGGGCACACCGTGGTCTCCAGCGTGCACCGGGGGCCGGCGGATCTCGCCTTCGGCGGGGGAGCGGTGTATTGGAGCGGCGGTTTTCCCGCGCTCGGCAGCGTCATGCACGTGACGCACGGCGTCACCGGCCTCGGCGAGACCGTGGCGCTCTCGGTGCACGCCGACCCCGCGGTGCTGCCCGACCCGGACCGGTACCTGGAGCTGCTTGCCGCCGCGGTGAACGAAGTCGGCGCCGCGCACCGGGGTTGATCAGCGCAGTTGCCAGGTGCCGTGGACGTCGGCGCCGTCGATCCGGACCCGCGCGCCGGCCATGAGCCCGCGGGCGGCGGCGTTCTCCGGGGTGGTCGTCGCGATCATGCGGTGCGCCCCGGCGCGCACCGCCTCGGCGCGCAGCAGCGCGACCACGGCGCGGCCGACGCCCCGGCCGCGCGCGTCGCGGCTCAGCCAGATGCCGGTCTCGAGTTCACCCGCGCCGGTCGGCTGCAACCGGGCCGCGCCGACCACCGCCGCCCGCAGCAGGACGACGAAGGTCCGCTCCACCGGCTCGGCAGCGAGCCCGCGCGCCCGGTGGAAGGCGAGGAAGGCGGCGCGCCGCTCCGCCGTCCACCCGCCCGGCCCCGGCACCGGCGCCATGACCTCGAGCGGGTCGGCGCCGGCGATCGCGGCCGCGAGCAGCGCGGGAAGGTTCTCCTCGGTCAGCGGGCGCAGCGCGATATCCGGCACGCGGGCCAGCGTGGCCGACCCGGCGCCGGTGCCGCAAGCGAATTCACCAGACGTTCGGCACGCACGGGTTCGGCAGGCTGGAGCCAGCGGCCAGATCGCAGACCCCGCTGGTGAAGATCTTGAACGGGGTGGTGACCAGCAGCACCAGGACGCCGATCACATTGCCCTGCTGCACGAGGTACTGCCCGGTGCGCAGCGCGTCGCCCGCGTGGTCCGCCCCCGACGAGCCGGTGCTGTAGCTCTCGGCGACCGGCGCCGGGGCCGGCTCGAGCGGCTGGGCCAGCGCGCCGGAGGCGGTGGCGACCAGGGCGGCCGCCGCGACCGAGGCGGCGGTGAGACGAAGGCTTGTACGCATCGATGCGCTCCTCTGCTGGAAGAATTGCCATTAACTTATCAGGTTGAGAGCGCAGTGGAAGCCCGAATCGAACGGGAATTCGTGGTCACTTAGGTGACCGGGCGGTGACACGGAAAAGGCCCCGGCCGGGAACCGATGTTCCCGGCCGGGGCCGCTGCGGAGGATAGGGGATTTGAACCCCTGAGGGCGTTAACCCAACCCGCGTTCCAGGCGAGCGCCATAGGCCACTAGGCGAATCCTCCGTGCAGCAGCATAGCGAACCGGGCGCCGACGACCCAAACCGCCCCGAATTGGGCCGCGGCGGGCAGAGGCCGCTACACTGGCCGACGGATCCCGCGCGGCGCGCATCCTGTGAACTCCCCCAGGGCCGGAAGGCAGCAAGGGTCAACGGGCTCTGCCGGGTGCGCGGGGTCCCCTACAACCTCTCCCGGGGTGGCGTCATGGCCCCCCAATCTCCACTTCCCGGCCGTGCCAACGGCACCCCACTCGGCGCCGGTCTCGAGTAACCTGGGCGGCGCTCCCACCCCCACGCCGCTTGAAAGGCTGCTCAGGATGTCCCGGCAAACGCAGATCGGTTTGATGAGCCACGAGGAACTGGTGTCCGAGCACGAGACCCAGGCCGCGAACTACGCGAAGCTCCAGACCGAGAAGCTCACGCTGGACCTCACCCGCGGCAAGCCCGCGCCGGAGCAGCTCGACCTCTCCGCGCGGTTGCTCACGCTGCCCGGCGAGGGCGACTACCGGGACGGCTCCGGCACCGACTGCCGCAACTACGGCGGCCAGCACGGCCTGCCCGAGCTGCGCGCCATCTTCGGTGAGCTGCTCGGCATTCCGGTCGCGAACCTGATCGCGGGCAACAACGCGAGCCTGGAGATCATGCACGACGTGCTGGTCTTTGCCATGCTCCACGGCACCCCGGATTCCGAGCGGCGCTGGGCGGCCGAGCCGGTGGTGAAGTTCCTCTGTCCCAGCCCCGGTTACGACCGGCACTTCGCCATCACCGAGAGCCTCGGCGTCGAGATGATCCCGGTGCCGATCGGCCCGGACGGGCCGGACACCCACCGGATCGCCGAGCTGGTCGCGGCCGACCCGGCCGTCAAGGGGCTCTGGGCGGTGCCCAACTACTCCAACCCGAGCGGCGTGGTCTTCTCCGAAGAGGTTGCGCGCGAACTGGTCTCGATGCCGACGGCGGCGCCGGACTTCCGGCTGCTCTGGGACAACGCCTACGCGGTGCACCCGCTCACCGACACCGCGGCGCCGGTGCTCGACGTGCTCGGGCTGGCCGCGGCGGCGGGGAACCCGAACCGCCCGCTGGTCTTCGCCTCCACCTCCAAGATCACCTTCGCCGGGGCCGGGGTCAGCTTCTTCGGGGCGGCGGCGCCGAACCTGGAGTGGTACCTGAAGCACGCCGGGAAGAAGAGCATCGGCCCGGACAAGATCAATCAGCTGCGGCACCTGCGCTTCTTCGGCGACGCCGCTGGCGTGCGGGCGCACATGCAGAAGCACCGGGAGATCCTGGAGCCCAAGTTCGCGCTGGTGCTGCGCATCCTGGAGGACCGGCTCGGCGCCTCGAAGGTGGCGTCCTGGACCGAGCCGAAGGGCGGCTACTTCATCAGCCTCGACGTGCTGGAGGGCACCGCGGCCCGGGTGATCGCGCTGGCGAAGGAGGCCGGGATCGCGCTCACCGCAGCCGGTTCGGCCTTCCCGTACAAGAACGACCCGGAGGACCGGAACATCCGGATCGCCCCGAGCTTCCCCGGGCTGCCCGAGCTGGAGCAGGCCATGGAGGGGCTGGCCACCTGCGTGCTGCTGGCCGCCACCGAGAAGTACCTGGGCGAGTGAGCCGCGGCGGGCGGCGGAGCGCCTCCGCCGCCCGCGCGCCCGCTACCCGGCTTCCGGCTTGTGCGCGAGCACCGCGAACATCGTCACCGAGAGGTGGATGTCGCCGGTCTCCGCGCCGCGGGCGAGCTCGGCGAGCAGCTCGCCGCGCTGCGCCTCGGTGATCCGGCCGCGGGCCACCGCCATGGCCGAGATCTTGGTGACCAGCGAGCCCGCCCCGGCCGCCCGCTCCTGCACCAGCGCGTGCGAGCCGATGTCGTCGATCTCCAGCCCCGCCTTGGTGAGCAGCCCGGGGAGCCGGCGCCCGGAGAGCGGGTTGGTGGTGCTGGCGAGCAGCGTCTCGATCACCTCGCGGGTGATGTCCCTGGCCCCGGGGTGCAGGATCGCGGTGCCCCAGTCCACGTCCATCACCACCGCGCGGCCGCCCGGCCGCAGCACCCGCTCGATCTCCCTCGCCGCGCGCAGCGGGGTGGTCAGGTGCTGGAAGACCCGCTCGCAGAGCACCGCGTCGAAGGAGTTGGCGCGGAACGGCACGCCGTAGGCGTCGCCGGGGTGGAACTCCGCGTGCGCGCCGAGTTCGGTGGCGCGGCGCTGCGCCGAGGCGAGCAGGTTCTGATCCGGCTCGACGCCGATAGCGGAGCCGGTGGGGCCGACCGCGTCGGCGAAGGCGAAGACCTCCGAGCCGGTGCCGGAGCCGATGTCGACCGCGCGCTCGCCCGGCGCCAGCGCGAGCGCCTCCTGCGCCCAGGTGCGCAGCCGGTGGATGCCGGGTAGCGCGGCTTGCAGGTCGCGGACGTCGACCAGCTGGTCGTGCCCTTCGCGGTCGAATCGATCCGGTCGCAACCCGTCGGTATTCATGGTGTGCTTTCCGTCCGTCTGTGGCGCCGTCGGCTGTGGCAGGGGCGTCGTCTGAGGCATGGGGCGAGCCTACGTGGGGCGTGATGATCGCGCGCGGCCGGTTTGTGAGGTGGGTCACCCGCGATTCGCCGGTGCGCGGAGTGCGATGATGGGAGCGCCCGCCCGACCGAGGAGTACCGATGAGCCGCACGCTCTGCCTGGCCCAGGAGCCGGGGGCCGACGAACTGCTCGGTGCCGATCACTTCGCCACCCTGCTGGGCATGCTGCTGGATCAGCAGTACCCGATGGAGCACGCCTTCCGGGGGCCGAAGAAGATCGCCGACCGCATGGGCGGGTTCGACATCCACCGCATCGCCGAGGCCGATCCGGCCGCGTTCGAGGAGCTCTGCGCCACGCCGCCCGCCATTCACCGGTACGGCCGGTCCATGGCGCGGCGGGCCCAGGAGCTGGCCCGCTACCTCATCGAGCACTACGACGGGCGCCCCGAGCAGCTCTGGACCGCCGGTGACCCGGACGGCGCCGAGGTGCTGCGCCGGCTGCGCGAGCTGCCCGGATACGGGGAGCAGAAGGCGAAGATCTTCCTCGCGCTGCTCGGCAAGCAGCGCGGGGTGCGGCCCGCCGGGTGGCGGGAGGCGGCGGGGGCGTACGGCGACGAGGGGTCGCGGCGGTCGGTGGCGGATGTGACCGACGGGGAGTCGCTGGCGCAGGTGCGGGCGTTCAAGAAGGAGGCCAAGGCGGCGGCCAAGGATGCCGCCGAGGCGGCGCCGGTGAAGAAGGTCTCCGCGAAGACGCCGGTAAAGAAGGCCCCCGCTAAGAAGCCCGCCGCGACGAAGGCCACCGCGAAGAAGACTGCCGCGAAGAAGGCCGCGACGGGGCGGGCCGCCAAGCGGACCGCGGCCGAATAACCTGCCCGCGGCAAAAAGCCTGCCCTTTGGAATCGCCCTGCTTTTTTCCCTCGTCGTGTGACCCTCCCGTAACACATGCTTTCCGGCGAAAGCTCTACGAGATGAGGGAAGCTCCATGAGGATGAGGAAGCTGGCCGTGGTCGCGGCCCTGGTCACCGCGGTGACGGGCGTCGTATCCGGCACCGCGGGGGCAGCACCGCAGGCCCCCGCCGAGTCCGGCGGCGTCAATTTCACCGCGCACGCCACCGATACCCAGTCGATCATCGCGATCGACCAGGGCTCGCTGGTGGTCGAGGACAACGAGTTCCGTATCAAGGCGCCGGATGGCACCGTGGTGGCCGGCACCGCGCTGAATTTCCGGATCGACGAGTTCGAGTTCCCGATCGCCGCGAATATCGCCGGGAATTCCGCCACCCTGACGCCGCTGCTCGACCTGGCGCACGCGCAGTACAAGCCGGTCGCGCTGCCCTACGAGGACAAGGCGCCGTGGAAGAACGAGTACGACCGTGAGGTCGCGGCCTGGACCAGGCTGACCAGCACCATCAGCGCGGGCGCCACCATCGGCACCCTGGTCGGCGGCCTGGTCGGCGGCGCCGCGGGCTGCGTGCTCGGCGGTATCGCCGGCGCCACCGTCGCCTCGGCCACCATCGTCGGCCTCTTCGGCCCGTTCGTCCCGGCGGCGGTCATCGGCTGCTTCGGCGGCATCATCGCCATCGGCGCGCTCGGCACGCTTGCGGGTCAGTTGCTGGTCACCGCGCCGGTCGCCGTTCTCGCGGCCGTGCAGTACTTCCAGACGATCAACGCCCCGGCTCCCGCGCCCGCCAAGTAGGCAGCCGCCCGCCGCGCGCGGCCGGGCCGGAACTTCGGTCCGGCGCGGTCGCGCAACCCACCGCGAAGCCCCGCCCGGTGCCTCACCCACCGAGCGGGGCTTCGTGCTGTCCGGAGAACGTGCGCCATCCCACCCCGCTGACGAAAACTATTCTTACCAGGGGTGATTCGGCACCGGAATGAATCCGATCGGAAGGTATTACCCAGTTTTTCACCGCCGAAAGCTTGGTGCGCCCCACCCCCCGGTGTTACCGTCTAGTTATGCCTGCCAGCCGAACCGCCGCCCCGAAGGTCACGTACGTGACCTTCGCGCTCGGCCTCCGGCTGCCGCTGACCCGGGAACTGTGTTGTTCCCGCCGCCGCGGCTGAGCCTCCACCCCTGGCTCGTGCTGCCTCGTTGCCGCACCCCGTAGGTTATCCGTCCCGATCGGGACATTGCATAAGGAATTCCGATGTCGTCTTCCACGATGTCCACCCGTACCGCCGAACGAACTTCGCGGTCCGCGTCGACTGCCCGCACGCGTACCCAGCGCCCCGTCGTGACCCCCGAGCTCCGGGTCGCCGACAACCCCGCCGCCGCGGTGCTCCGCGCGGCGACCACCGGCCCGGTGTCCCGTGACGATGCGGCCAGGAGCACCGGCTCCAGCATCGCCACCGTGAACCGGCAGGTCTCCGCGCTACTGGCGGCCGGGCTGCTGCGCGAGCGGCCGGATCTCACCGCCGCGGGCGCCGTCGGCCGCCCCCGGGTCCCCTTCGAGGTGGACCACGAGAAGTACCTGACGCTCGGCATTCACATCGGCGCCGCGGCCACCAAGATCGTCGCCGCCGACCTGCGCGGCCGGATCCTCGGCGGCCTCGCCATCGCCACCCCGCAGACCGGGCAGCAGTTCGCGGTGAACACCGTGGCCCGCAGCGCCCGCGCCTTCCTGCAGCGCTGGCACCGGCGCAAACCGCTCTGGGCCGGCGTCGCCATCGGCGGCCGGGTCGATCCGCTGACCGGCGTGGTCGACCACCCCAAGCTGGACTGGCACGGCGCCGCCGTCGGCTCGGTGCTCGGCGAGGTGCTGGAGCTCCCGGTCTCGGTGGCGCCGCACGTCGAGGCCATGGCCGCCTCCGAACTGCTGCTCCCCGTTCCGGATTCGGCCCGCGTCGGGGAGAAGCCGGGGCGCAAGTCCGCGAGCACCGCGCCGGGCACCGGTAGCAGCCTCTACTTCTACGTCCGCGAAACCGCGGGCATCGCCGTCACCCTGGACGGCCGGGTGCACACCCCGAGCAACGGCCCCGGCTCCATCGCGCACCTGCCCACCGGCTCGGACGTGCGCTGCACCTGCGGCCGGACCGGCTGCCTGGAGGTCACCGTCGGTGATCGCTCGGTGCACGCGCGCGCCGTCGGGCGCGGGATCATCCCGGCGCACAACGGAACCGGCGGCACCACCATCGCCGACCTGTACCGGGCCGCCGAGGCGGGGTCGGAGCCGGCCCGCGAGCTGCTCGCCGAGCGCGCGACCATCCTCGGCCACACCGTCGCCCTGGTCCGCGACATGCTGAACCCCGACCGGGTGGTCCTCGGCGGCCAGGCCTTCACCGCCTACCGGCCCGCCGTGACGCACGTGGCCAAGGCCTTCCAGCAGGGCAGCCAGCTGCCGCCCACCGACATCCGGATCAGCGGATTCGGCGGCAAGGTGCAGGAATTCGCCGCGGTGGTGACCTCGCTGAGCGTGCTCTACGCCGATCCGCTCGGCGCCGTCCGCCGGCTCTCGGCCTGAGGCGCGCGGCACCCGCTCAGCGGGGGGCGCCGCCCCAGAGCCCCGCCCGCGCGGGGTTGTAGTTAGGGGAGTGGGCGGCGGATCCCCCCCCGTCGCCATCCCCGGAGAAGCCCCCGCAACACTATATCCCGGGG